>JAUJOF010000002.1:87464-115282 GCA_030447785.1 Solirubrobacteraceae bacterium | reverse complement strand
GCGCGCGGCAACCCTGGCCCGGCCGCCGCGGCCTCGGTCGTGTCCACACCCGACGGCGAGGTGCTCGACGAGTCCGCCGAGACGCTCGGGCCCGTGACGAACAACGTGGCGGAGTACCGCGGCCTGCTGCTGGGCCTGCAGCGCGCGCGCGAGCTGGGGGCGACCGAGGTCGAGGTGGTCAACGACTCCGAGCTGGTGGCCAAGCAGGTCAACGGCGCCTACAAGGTCAAGCACGCCGACATGAAGCCGCTGCACGCGGCCGCGCTCGACGTGCTGCGCGGCTTCGAGCGCTGGACGGTGCGCTCCGTGCCCCGCGCACGCAACGCCCACGCCGACGCGCTGGTCAACCGGGCGCTCGACGCCGCGCGGTGAGGGCCGCTGGTCGCTCGCCGCGCGATTCGCCGCAGCGCTTCCCGGAGAGGCTGAGCCCCATGCCCGACGTCACCTTCCCCTCCAACGGCTCCAGCGCCCCCGGCTACCTCGCCATCCCTCCCGACGGCCACGGCCTGCCCGTCGTCGTCCTGCAGGAGTGGTGGGGTCTGGAGCAGCACATCCGCGACGTGTGCGACCGTGCGGCCGGCAACGGCTTTCTGGCGCTGGCGCCCGACCTCTACCGCGGCGAGACGACCACTCAGCCCGACGAGGCCGAGCAGAAGATGATGGCTATGAACATGGACCAGGCCGAGCGCGACATGCGCGGCGCGGTCGACTTCCTGGCCGAGCACGAAGCCGCAGAGGGCGGGCGGGTGGCCACGCTGGGCTTCTGCCTGGGCGGCGGGCTGTCGGTGTGGGCTGCGGCGGCCAACCCCAAGGTGGCCGCGACGGTGACCTACTACTACCTGATGCCCCACGGCAAGCCGGACTTCAGCGCCATCCAGGGCCCGGTGCTGGGCCACTTCGGTACCGCCGACGAGTTCGTGGGGGTGGATGACGCCCGCGCGCTGGAGCGCGAGATCCGCGAGGCCGGGGTGGAGGTCGAGTTCGAGTTCTACGAGGGCGCCGGCCACGCGTTCTTCAACGACACCGACCGCCTGGGCACCTACGACGAGGACGCGGCGCTGCGCTCCTGGCACCGCTCGGCGGACTTCCTGCGCGACCAGCTCTGACGCCCGACTTCCTCCCCCTCCCCCAGCGCTCGAGCAAGCCGCGCACGCAAGGCCTGACCCACGTCATCGACGAGGGCATCTCGGCGGCGGAGGCCGACGGCCTGCTCGAGATCGCCGCGCCCTACGTGGACCTCGTCCGCCTCGGCTTCGGCACCGCATACGTGACCCCGGCGCTCGAGGCCAAGCTCGCCGTCTACGCGCGCCACGGCGTGCCGGTGATGGTGGGGGGGACGCTGACCGAGCTGGCCTGGCTGCACGGCCGCGTGGACGCGCTGGCCGACTGGCTCGAGTCGCTGGGGGTGGCCCACGTGGAGGTCTCCAGCGGTGTGGTGCGCCTGCCCGCGGCCGACCGGGTGGCCCTCATCGAGCGCCTCGCCCCCCGCTTCACGGTGTACGCCGAGGTGGGGGAGAAGGACCCCGACGCGATCATGGCCCCCTACCGCTGGGTGGAGCTCATCCGCGCCGCCCTGGACGCCGGCGCGGCGCTGGTGGTCTGCGAGGGGCGCGCCAGCGGCGACGCGGGCATGTACCGCCGCGACGGCGAGGCGCGCACGGGGCTGATCGACGAGATCGCCCACGAGATCGACCGCGCGCGGCTGGTCTTCGAGGCCCCGCGCCGCCACCAGCAGACCTGGCTCATCCGCCAGTTCGGCAGCGAGGTCAACCTGGGCAACGTCCACACGCGCGACGTGCTCGCCCTGGAGACGCTGCGCCTGGGCCTGCGCGCCGACACCCTCGACCACTTCCACCCGTGAGCGAGGGCGGGGCCCGCCTCCGGAGCCACGTGGCCCCTCCGGCACCCGTGAGCGCCGGCGGCGCGGTGTTGCTCACCGGGGTCGGCAAGCGCTACGACATCGTCGCGGCCTTTGCTCAGCACACGCTGACGATCGCCGCCGATCCCAGTCCGCTGGCACCCGCCCAGTACGCGGCGCACGTGCGGGTGGCCCCGCCGCGCATCGACGATCCGGCCTACGTGCCGTTCCTGGCCGAGCTGGTGGCCGAGCATGGCGTGGGCGCGGTGATCCCGCTGACCGACCTGGACATCGAGGTGCTCGCCCGCGCCCCGCAGCTCCCGGCGCTGGTGCCCGACCCCGAGGTATGCCGGGCGACCTTCGACAAGTTCTCCTGCCACGAGCTGCTGCTGGACCGCGGACTGCCCAGCCCCCCCACGGTCCTGCCGGGCAGCGAGCCCGACGCCTACCCGGTGATGGTCAAGCCCCGCCGCGGCTCGGGCGCGCGCTCCATCCATCCCGCGGCCGACCGCGAGCAGGCGGAGTTCTTCGTGCGCTACGTGAAGGAGCCGGTGATGGTGCAGCGCCTCCTGCGGGGCCCGGAGTTCTCCATCGACGTGCTCGGCGACCGCGACGGTCGCTGCCTGAACGCGATCCCCCGCACCATGCTCGAGTCGCGCGGTGGCGAGTCCATCAAAGGGCAGGTCATCGCCGATCCGGAGCTGATCGAGCTCGGCCGGCGCACCGCGGAGGCGCTGGGCGTGCAGGGCCCCTGCACGGTGCAGGCCTTCCGCGACCGCGAGATCGGCCTGGGCATCACCGATGTCAACGCGCGCTTCGGCGGCGCCTTCCCGGCGCCGATGTACGCCGCCCGTCCCGGGCGCACCTACCCCGAGCTCATCGTGCGCATGGCGCGCGGCGAGCGCATCGAGCCCCACGTCGGCGACTTCGCCGCCGGGCACACCTTCACCCGGTACTACTGGCAGCTCGAGCTCGACGAGGAGCTGCGCCCCACGGGCCGCGACCTGGTCCCCGACGGTCCGCCCGTCCCGCGCTGAGGAGCTCGCGCGAGAGAGTGCGATGAGTTTCGTCCTCTACGAGGGTCTACAGCTGCACATCCATCGCCGGGAGCCCCTTCCCGCCGTACGAGAGGACCCAGCGCCATGCCCCAGAAGATCATCCCGAACCTGTGGTTCGACACCGAGGCCGAGGAGGCCGCGAGCTTCTACACCTCGGTCTTCGAGAACTCGCGCATCGTGAACGTCGCCCACTACACCGAGGCGGGACCGCGACCGGCCGGCACGGTGATGACCGTGGAGTTCGAGTTGGACGATCAGCGCTTCGTCGCCATCAACGGCGGCCCCCAGTTCACCTTCGACGAGGCCGTCTCCTTCCAGATCACCTGCGAGACCCAGGACGAGGTGGACTTCTACTGGGAACGGCTGTCCGAGGGCGGGCAGGAAGGGCCGTGCGGCTGGCTGAAGGACAGGTACGGCCTGTCGTGGCAGGTCGTACCGACCGGGATGGAGGAGCTGTTCGCCGATCCCGACCCGCAGCGCGCCCAGCGCGCGATGCAGGCGATGCTCGAGATGGGCAAGCTCGACCTCGCCGCGCTGCGCAGCGCGGCCGACGGCGTCCGGACGACCTGATTCTGTCGCGCCCGCACATGGCCTGTGGCCCTGTCTGTCGTCGCGACAAGCGGCTGATGGGATTCGAACCCACGACCTTCTGCATGGCAACGAGCCGCACGCCGAGCCCCGATCCGATGAAAAGCCTGCAAACACGCCCTTTCGCTGGCGTCCGCTCAATGGGCACTAGCCGCGGATTGGGCGCGATAGGGGCGGTTTGGGCACCAGGACGGGGCTGGTGCCCAATGAGGGCAGTTCGAGGGGGCTGCGCCAGGTGGAGCGCCCCTAGCTACCGTCAACGCAGCGAATGGGAGAAGTCGTCGTAAAGGTCCCGAAGGACGCCGGCAACAGCGAACGTTGGGGAGAGTGGGCGATCCTCCGTGACCCTCCCGAGGACACGGTCGTTCTCGACCTCAGTGAAGTGCGTTTCGCTGATCCGCTCTTCCTGCTGCGCCTACGAGGCTTCATCGACTTGCACTGCTTCAACGGCCACGCTGTCCGCGTCGTGCGGCCGCGATCGATTGCCGTTCGCAACTACCTGGTTCGGATGGATTTCGGCGAGGATCTACCCGACCGTTGTGACTGTGACCTCGGCGGCGTGATGACGCAGAACCGCGGCGACGTACTCATCCCCATCCGGCGACTGACCTCGAGGATCGATAGCGACAGGCCCGATGACGAGCTTGCGACGCTGCTCTCGGCGCAGTTCGTCGGTAGGCTCGGCTTCCTGGCCGATGCGTTCACCAGAACGGCAGGCGAGATGTGCGACAACGCCACGACGCACGGGCGCTCGCCCGTTGGGGTGGCCTACATCACGGCGCAGCGATACCAGCAGCAGCGCTGCGTGTTGGCCATCGGAGACCTAGGCATCGGCATCCCCGAGCACATGCGCCGGGCGTTCCCCCACCTCACCGACGACGGGCAGGCGATCCGAGAGGCCACGAAGGAAGGCGTCACCGGCACCGGCGACCCCCACCGAGGCATCGGTTACCAGTGGGTGATCGACGGGATGAAGGAGACCAAGGTCCCGGGCGGCGAACTGCGAATCTGGTCGGGCCGTGGGGCCTGCCGCGTGCTAGTGCTCGCCGGGAGGCAGGTGCGCCGGGAGGCGCGGGCAGTGGAGGGGCGCACGGTGGGGACCTGGGTGCGGCTCGAGCTGGCAGCCCGGTAAGAAGTCCAGCGACCGTTTGGTTGTACGAACTTTGGTCGCATCCAGCCGAGAGAGTCCGTATACCGTAGGACACGTACCCGAGCACTAGGAGGCCGCAATGCGCTACTGCCTTGCCGACCACGGCCTCGTCTTCTCGACCCGAGACCGTGGCGGCCGTATCCTCGCCGATCTGCGCGAGAAGACCGCCGATGCGCCGGTCACAATCGACTTCTCCGGCGTCATGAGCCTGTCCTACTCCTTCGTCGACGAGTTCATCGGCCAGCTGCTGGAGGATGCCTCGACGTCGGGTGAGGTGCTGCCCACATTCGCCAACGTACCGCCGTCTGCTGGGCGTACGATCGAGCGGAGCCTTTCTCGCCGAGGAGTCGGTCCCGAGGCCGTCCTCTCGCAGGCGCTCGAAGCCGCCTGAGCGTCCGTCGCCAACCCTCACACCTCGAGAGGGGCGCTCCTGCAAGGGGAAGCGCCCCTCTCGCACGTCAATGCAACAGCCGTCCACGACCGCTGGCAACCTGCCGGCCGTGACGCCGCCGGCCCGAACTCGCGCAGCTCTTCGCGGCCGCTCGGAGTAGGGGCACGCCGTTCGCCGACGCCTAGGCCCCGGCCGTCACGCGCGCCCTTGGGGATAACGGAGGATGCGGTCTCCTTGTCGAGCAGGGCGCCCAGCCCTTAGCTTCACGCTGCGCGTCTACGCCCACGCGATGCGTCGCGACGAGGCCGAGCTCGAGCGCCTGCGCGCCCTGGTAGAGGGCCGCCATTGGGCACCATTGGGCACCAGTGGCGACGAAAGCGGGCCCGTGGAGGCGCCCGAAGGGGCCGCCCCGGACGCAGAAAACCCCGCTATTGCGGGGCTTTCCGAGGAAGCGGCTGATGGGATTCGAACCCACGACCTTCTGCATGGCAAGCAGACGCTCTAGCCAACTGAGCTACAGCCGCGCGAGGCGCCCGAGTATAGCCGCGGGCCGGCACATCGGACGACGGAGGACCCTCCGGACGCGGCAGGACCTCGACCGCGCCTGTCAGGGGACCGCCTCTTCGGCGTCGTAGACCTCGCCGGCCGGGTGGGCCATCACGCGGTCGGCCATCTCCCGCTTCATCGCGTCGAGCCGCCGCTCCTGGTCGGCGGTGCGCTCCTCGGTGCGCGCGAGGTCGATGAACTCGTCGGTCACGAACCCCTCGCGCAGCACCAGCAGGGCGCGGCGATCCCGGTAGCCGAGGCGGAAGACGAAGCGCTCCAGGGCCCGGCCGCGCTCGGGACGGGCGAGGGAGGGATCGATGTGAAACCGGTCGCCTGTGACGGCGCGGGTGACCATCTCGAAGGCATCGCGGGCGCCGGGTCCTCCGAAGGCGGTCTCCACGACGATCTCCCGGCGCTCGCAGGGACCTTCCGGATCGAGCAGCGGGAGGGCTCGTTCGAGGACCTTGAACGCGTGGGCCACTCCGCCGGGCGCGCGTGGCCCGTGGTACTTCAGGAGATCCTCGAACGAGAAGGTGATGTGCTGTCCTCGATCGAGGACCTCGAGCGTGCTGATCACGAGCGTCAGCCGTACGGCGCGTAGCGGTGGTGGAGCATGAGGTCATTGCCGTCGGGGTCGGTGAACAAGGCCATGTGGCAGACCCCGGTGTCCATCGTCTCGCCGAAGAACTCGACGCCCCTGGCTTCCAGCTCGGCGCGGGCGGCGGCGATGTCATCGACGTGCAGGGCGGGGTGGGCGTTCTTCTGCGGGGCAAAGGTCATCCCGAACTGCTCGGGCTCCCAGATGCCGAAGCACGTCTCGCCGGCCCACGCTTCGAAGCGGGAGTGCTCGTCGGGGCGCAGCCCGAGCGTGTCTATGTAGAAGATGCGCGAGCGCTCGGCGTCGCGGGAGGGGACGCCGATGAAGTCGACCTTGGTGATCATGGGCGCGATCCTCTCACGGCACGTGCGCTTCGAGGCGCTCGTCGTCGAGTGACCACCGCACTTCCGTCACATGATCACGGCAGGATCAGGTGGCTGTCGCCGAACTCGTGCCAGCGGTAGCCGTGGGTCCGCGCGGCGCGGTAGGAGCGCTGCAGCAGCCGGGGTCCGGCGGCCGCCTCCAGGAGTTGCAGGTGCGAGGAGTCGGGCTCGTGCCAGCCGGTCAGGAGGCCGTCGACCGCGCGCAGCCCGCGCTCGGGAGTGACGACCAGGCTGGTGCGGCCCTGGCCGGCGTGCACCGTCCCGTCGGCCTTGGCGACCGTCTCCAGGGCCCGCACGACGGTGGTTCCCACCGCGATCACGCGGCCTCCGTGGGCGTGGACCGCGTCGATCAGCCAGGCGGTGGTCGCCGGCACGCGGTAGCGCTCTGCGTAGGGCGCCTCGCCGCGCTCGAGCGAGGAGACCCCGGCGTGCAGCGTGACCGGCGCGAACAGGATGCCGCGCGCGAGGAGCTCGGTGACCAGGCCGGTGGTGAAGGGCCGTCCCGCGCTGGGCATCTCCGCGCTGCCGAGGTCGAGGGCGAAGACCGTCTGGTGGGCCTCCAGCGGCCGCGCCCGCTCGGCGTGGGCGTAGCGGATCGGGCTCCCGTGGCGGCGCAGGTAGGAACCAAGCGGCGCGGGGAGCGCCAGGCGCGCGACGCACAGCCGCTCGCTGCCGGCGTGGCGCGAGAGCAGCTCGGCGTGGGCGCCTGCCGGCAGCAGGACGCGCGCGCCGATCGGCGGGCGGGGGAGGGGCAGCAGCTCGTGCGTCCGCAGCTCGACGACCCAGGTGCCGTTCTGCGCGGGTGTGGAGAGGCGCAGCTCGACCGCTCGACCCTCCAGCCGGCCGGGCAGCGCTGCCGCGAGCGTCGCGGAGGTGTTGACGACCCGGGCACGAGGTGACGCGCCAGGTCGACGAAGCGCCCGAGCGCGCCGGGTCGGGCCACCGCCGCTACCCGCGCGCGGTGCTGCGGCGGGTGGCCTTCATCGTCTTCGCCCAGCGCGTCGGGCTGACCCTCGAGGAGATCGGGGCCGAGCTGGCCACGCTCCCCGGGGGACGCACGCCCGACCGCGGCGACTGGTCGCGCCTGTCGAGCACGTGGACGGAGCGGATCGAGGAGCGCATCGCCGAGCTCGAGCGCCTCAAGGCTGGGCTGACGGAGTGCATCGGTTGCGGCTGCTTGTCGCTGGGGCGTTGCCGGCTGGCCAACCCCGACGACCGGGCCGCTCTTCAAGGTCCCGGACCGCGCTTCTGGCTGGACGACGGCCCGCCGGCCTGAGGCTCAGGTCCGGCGGGTGGGAGGTCGCGCCACCGCTCGCAGTCGGCCCCACCGGGCGATCTGGTGCGCATGATGCAGGGCGTTTGCATCATGCGCACCACGCTCGCCGTCGATGATCACCTCCTCGTGGCCGCCAAGCGCCGGGCACGTGAGCGGGGGCAGACGCTGGGCCAGGTGGTCGAAGACGCTCTCCGGCGCGAGCTCTCGACGCCGACTCCCGCCACGCCCGACGCCGTCCCGGTCTTCCGTGGCGGCGGTGGGCTGCGTCCCGGCGTCGATGCCACGTCCAACCGCGCCCTGCGTGAAGCGCTGGACGCGGACCTGGGCCTGGCGTACCTGCAGTGAAGGTCCTCGACGTCAACGCGCCTACCTGCACGCGCTACGTGGCCAACCGGGACACCTGACACTGTCCCCCGGCCCAGGGCATCTTGGCCTCTTCGAGCGGCTGTGCCGCGCGGCGGATGCCACGGGCGACCTCGCGCCCGACGCCATCGCCGTCGAGCACGGTGGGGAGCTGATCTCCTTCGACCGCGACTTCGCGCGCTTCGCCGACGTGCGGTGGTCGCGACCATGAGTCACCCCCGTGGCTCAGTCCGCCATAAGGCGCCAGGTCGTCGATCTGAACCAGCTTCGCCGACGCGCTGGTTCGGGAACGCATGTTCGGGTAGGGTCAAAGGGCATGTGCGGGATCGCCGGAATCCATGGAGCCAGCGGCCTCCAACGCGGACGGGCCATGCTCGCCCGCCTCGCCCATCGCGGCCCCGACGGTCAGGGCGAGAAGGCTCTGGGCGACGCCTGGCTGGGTCACACCCGGCTGTCGCTCGTGGACCTCGAGGGCGGCAACCAGCCGCTGACCTCGGCCGATGGACGCTGGCACCTCGTCGGCAACGGCGAGATCTACAACCACGAGCAGCTGCGCGAGGAGCTGGGTCGCCAGCGCTTCGCCAGCGACTCCGACAACGAGGTCGCCCTGCACCTGGTCAGCGAGCACGGCCCCCACGCCCTGCGTCGCCTGCACGGCATGTACGCGATGCTCATCGCCGGCGCCGACGGCACCTTCGTGGCCGTCCGCGACCCCGTGGGGATCAAGCCCCTGTACTGGACGCCGCCGGAGTCCACCCCGGGCGGCCAGGCACTCTTCGCCTCCGAGCTGGTCGCCTTCGACACCTCCGTGCGCCAGCACGTCGAGCTGTTCCCTCCCGGCCACTTCTGGACCCCGCAGGACGGCCTGGTGCGCTTCGCCCGCGCCGTCCCCGACGACGTGTCCCATCGCTACCCTCCTCCCGCCCACCCGGCGCAGGCCACTCCCCCCGAGCTGCTGGATGACCTGCGCGACACGCTCGTCAGCGCCGTGCGCAGACGCATGATGGCCGACGTGCGCGTCGGCGTCTTCCTGTCCGGCGGGCTGGACTCCTCGATCATCGCGGCCATCGCCGCACGCGAGGCGCGCGAGCGCGGCTACGCACTGCCGACCTTTGCGGTGGGCACGTCCGACAGCCCCGACCTGGCCGCCGCGCGCCTGGTGGCCGAAAGGCTGGGCACCGACCACCACGAGCGCCTGTACACCGCCGAGGAGCTCCGCGCCGCGGTGCCCGCGGTGGTGCGCGCGATCGAGTCCTTCGACCCGTCGCTGGTGCGCTCGGCGGTGCCCAACTACTTCCTCTCCGAGCTCGCCGCCCGCCACGTCAAGGCCGTGCTCACCGGCGAGGGCGCCGACGAGCTGTTCGCCGGCTACGAGTACGTCGAGGACCTGACCGAGGAGGACGAGCTGCACCGAGAGCTCGTGCGCACGGTGGAGAGCCTGCACGGCCTCAACCTCCAGCGTTGCGACCGCGTCACGATGGCCCACGGGCTGGAGGGGCGAGTGCCCTTTCTCGACCTCGACGTCATCGCGCTGGCCCTGGCCATTCCCGCGGGCTGGAAGCTGCGCAGCGACGATCGGCCCGAGAAGCTCATCCTGCGCGAGGCCTTCCAGGGCTGGGTGCCCGACGAGATCCTGTGGCGCAAGAAGGCGCAGTTCGGTGACGGCAGCGGCGCGGGCGACGTGCTGCGCCTCGAGCCGGTTGCCGAGGAGCGCGCCTACCAGCAGATCTTCTCCGAGCATCTGCCCGGCGTCGTGCCCGCCCAGACGCTCACGCGCTTCGCCACCGCGTAGGGGAGAGCTACAGGCGCCTAGAAGTCGCCGCCCTCATCCGCCAGGCGCGCGGCCTCGCGGGCCATCAGGCCCAGGCGCGCCTCGCGCACGAGCGGTACCTCCCGGCGGCGGCGGCGCACGGCCAGCAGGTCGATCTCCGCGGTGACCAGGGCCTCCTCGTAGTCGGGCGCGTCGCAGATGATCCGCCCCCACGGGTCGACGACGTGCGACCCGCCCCAGAAGCGCAGCCCGGCTTCCTCGCCGACGCTGTTCACGAAGACCACGAAGCACTGCAGCATCCGGGCGGTGAACACCGTGATGTCGCGCCAGTAGGTGCGCGAGTCGTAGCGCTCCGGGAAGCGGCTCTGGGACGAGGTGGTGGGCACCACCAGGACGCGCGCGCCGTCCTGCACGGCCAGGAAGGCCAGCGGGGCCTGCCACGCGTCGTTGCAGATCAGCGTGGCCATGCGCCCCCACCGCGTGTCGAAGGCGCGCATCGACTGCCCGGGAGAGAAGAACTTGCGCTCCTCGAAGATGTCGTAGGTGGGCAGGAAGAGCTTGCGGTGCACGTGGCGCAGGCCCTCGGCGTCGTAGTAGCCCGCGGCGTTGTAGGTGTGCACGCCCAGGCCGTCCTCCTCGAAGCCGACCACCACATCAGTGCCCGGCGCGGCGCGGCCGAGCTGGGTGAGCTGGGGATCCACCGCCGAGCGGGACGGATCCTCGGTCACCTGGCCCAGGGAGTAGCCGGTGAGGAACAGCTCGGGGAAGACCACGAGGTGCGAGCCCTCGGCCCCCGCCCGCTCGATCAGCTCACCCGCGCGATCGACGTTGGCGTCCACGTCGCCCAGCCGGCTGGCGGCCTGGGCCAGCGTGATGCGCAGCGTCGAGGGAGCGGGCGCCTGCATGGGGCGCGCGAGGCTATCGCGCGGTGGGGTGGGGGGGCGCTAGGCGGGCTCGGTGGCCCGCTGGGCCCGCGGGCCGACGCGGCTCAGCGTGGTGCCCGGCCAGCCGCTGCGATAGCCGACCAGGGCGATGACGGCGGGCACGAGGAGGGAACGCACCAGGAACGCGTCGATGAGCAGCCCCACCCCGACCAGGAAGGCCAGCTCACGGAAGACCTGCACGGGCACCACCGCGGTGGCCGCGAAGGAGACGGCGAGCACGATCCCCGCCGCGGAGATCGCGCGCGAGGCGCCCGCGCCCGCGGCGACGATGGCCTCGTTGAGCGGCCTGCGCCGGGCCTCGGCCCAGATGCGCCCCACCAGGAAGACGTTGTAGTCCGAGCCCAGCGCGACGAGCAGGACGCCCGCCGCCAGGGGCACGAAGTAGTTGAGCTCCCCGTTGCCCAGGATGCCCTGGAAGAAGTAGACGGCCAGCCCGGTTGCCGCGAGCGGGGCCAGGGCGGCCACCGCGACCAGGTACAGCGGGGCGACCAGACCGCGCAGGAAGAGGATAAGGACGATGGCCACCGCGGCCAGCACGGCGGGCGCGACGCGCCCGATGTCGGCCACCGCGGCCTCCACGGTCTCCTGGGACAGGGCGGTGTCGCCGGCGATCAGCGTCTCGGCCGCCGGCAGCCCCGCGGCCTCGAGGATGCCCGGGAGGCGCGCGCGCAGGTTGGCCAGGCGACGGATGGCCGTGGCGCCCAGCGGGTCGGAGTCGAAGGTGACCACGAAGCGGGCGGCGTCGCCCCCGCGGGCGATCACCGCGCCCAGGGGGTCGCCGGTGGGGTTGAGCTCGGGGCCGAAGACCGCGGCGACACCCGCCTGGTTGGCCAGCACCGCGCCCAGCTGGCGCAGCGCCTCGCGCTGCTGAGCGATGTTCTCCTGCTCGACCACGATCACCGTGGGGGCGATCACGCCCGGCGCGAAGCCCTCGGTGACCTGGGCGTACGCCTGGCGCGGTCCGCTGTCGGCGGGCAGTCCGGTGATGATCGGGTTGCCCAGCTCCAGCCAGAAGAGACCGGAGCCCAGCCCGGCCAGGACCGCGAGCGTGGCCAGGAGCGAGAGCACGGGACGCCGGACGACGACCTGCAGCATCCGCTCGTTGCGTCCCCGCGGGCGGTGGGCCGCGCGGTCGGGTCGCGCCCCGCGGGAGGGCCACAGCACCCGCGGGCCGAGGATGGCCAGCACGGCGGGCACGAAGGTCAGGGCGACGGCCATGCCGACCAGCACGGTCATCGCCATGCCGGGGCCGAAGGCCTGCAGGAAGCCGAGCTCGGCCACGACCAGCGCGCCCGTGCCCGCCGCGACGGCGAAGCCGCAGGCCAGCACGATCGGCGTCAGCTCGGTCGTGGTGGTGCGCGCGGCGCTGCGCCCGTCCGCGCCGGAGGCGCGCAGGTGGCGCTTGAAGCGCGAGCTGTAGAAGATGACGTAGTCGGTGACGATCCCGAACAGCAGCGCGACGAGGATGGGCTCGACCTCCGAGGGCACGGAGACCTCGAACACCTCTCCGACCACGGCAAGCAGGCGGATGGCGACCAAGTAGGCGACGGCGACCGCGGCCAGGTTGACCAGCGGCGCCACCAGCGAGCGCGTGTACACCGTCACCGCTACGAGCACGAACAACAGCACCAGCCCCTCCATGAGCGGCAGCTTGTCGGCGATGATGTCGCCCGAGACCTTGCGGGCGGGGATCGTCCCGGTGACGCCCAGCTGCGCCAGGGGCGGCGCCGGCTGGAGGTGGTCGAAGGCCACGCGCTCGGCCCGGTTGGTGCGTCCGGTCTGTCCGATCTCCGGCGGGAAGAGCATCGGCATCAGCGCGGTGGTCCCGCGCTCGCGCACGAACGGCACCTCGCCGATGTGGTTGGAGACCAGGTAGGCGCCCGCCGCGCCCCGCGTGCCGGGCAGCTCGTCGAGCGTGAGCTGGGCCGTGCGGCGCACGAGCAGGCCGAGGCGGTCGAGGCTCATGCCCAGCGGGTCGCGCTCCACGACGAAGGTGCGGCTGATGAAGGGGAAGGCGAACAGCTCGGCCGAGCGCGCCTCGGCCTCGATCGCCTCCGCGTCGGTGGGCACCAGGTCGCCCAGCCCGCCGGTCTCGGACTGCTGGATGGTGGGCAGCGTGAGCGTGACCACCACCGTCGCCGCGATCCACGCCACCACCACCGCCCAGCGCAGCCGGACGACGGCGGACGCGAACGCGGCGCTCATCCGGCTAGCCGGCCCGTGTCAGGGTGTCGCGCTCAGCGCTCTCCAGCTGGCGGTAGCTCATCGTCGCCAGCGAGCGGCGGCGCAGCAGCCGGTCGAGCTCGGGGTCCTCCCGGGCGCGATCGAGCAGGCGGCGCAGCGCCCGGCGCTCGCGCTCCATGGTCATGCGTGAGGGGAAGTAGAAGAGGAACAGCGCGCTGGAGGGGATGAGGCCGACGGAGACACCCAGCAGGAGGCTGAGGTTCTCCGCGCTCTCACGCGCCTGCCTGGCACTGCGCTGTGTGTCGCGCCCGACCTCCTGCAGCTCCCTGGCCGCCCGCCCGATCTGGCCGCCGACCAGCGGAACGCCGCCCAGCCCGCCCAGCGCGTCGCCCACCTGCTCCACGCCCCGCCCGGTCTGCGAGACGGTCTGGCTCAGCTTGGTCAGCCCGCGCACCTCCTCGGCCACGCGGAGGCCGAGAACGATCCACAGGATCACCCACACCACGGCGACAGCGTCGAGAATCCAGATCTTGCGTCCGAAGGGCAGCAGCCGGTCCATGGCGCAGGTCCTTCCCCAGGGTGCCGCCGGTCACGCCGTCGTGGTCAGGCGGCGAGCGCGGCGGCGAAGACGTCGTAGACGCGCTGGTCGAAGAGCCAGAAGCGGGCCTCCTCGACGGTGGGATGCTCGGCCATCGACGCGGTCGTCGTCTCGATGGCCACCGCCGCGGCCCAGTCCAGCGGATAGCGATAGACGCCGGCGGAGATGGCCGGGAAGGCCACCCGCCGGCAGTCGTGCTCGGCGGCCAGTTCGATCGCCCGCCGGTAGCACGAGGCCAGCAGCTCGGGCTCGCCCTGGTCGCCGCCGTGCCACACCGGCCCGACGGCGTGGATGACGTGGCGGGCCGCCAGCCGCCCCGCGCCGGTGATCTTGGCGTCGCCGGTCGCGCAGCCGCCGAGCGCGCGGCACTCCTCCAGCAGCTCGGGTCCCGCCGCCCGGTGGATGGCCCCGTCCACGCCGCCGCCGCCCAGCAGGCTCTCGTTCGCCGCGTTGACGATCGCGTCGGCCCGGTCGTCGGTCGTGATGTCCCCGAGGTGCAGGGTGATCGCGGGCATGCGGGTGGCTTTCCCGGCGCGCGCCGCGAGCAAGCTACTCCACGACCAGCCCGTGGCGGACGGTGTTCTCGGTGACCACGCGCGGCTCGGTGAACTGCAGCAGGTAGCCGGGACCGCCGGCCTTGGAGCCGATCCCGGAGCGGCGGTTGCCCCCGAAGGGCTGGCGGCCGACCATCGCCCCGGTGGTGGCGCGGTTGATGTAGAGGTTGCCCACCGGCGAGCGGGCGATGACCCGCTCCACCGTCGCGGGATTGCGTGAGAACAGCCCGCCGGTGAGCGCGAGCGGGAGCGCGTCGACCGCGTCGCAGGCGGCCTCGATGTCCGCCACGACGTCGACCGCGAGCAGCGGGCCGAAGATCTCCTCGTGGAGCACGGGCGAGTCTCTCGGTAGGTCGGCGGCGATCGTCGGCGCCGCGAACCAGCCCTCGCCGGGAGGCTCGTCGCGCTGGACCACCAGCCGGCCGTGCTCGGCGGCGAGGTGCGAGTAGCCGCTCACGCGCTCCTGTGCTTCCTGCTCGATCAGCGGGGGGACCTGGGTGGCGAAGTCCTCGGCCTGGCCGACGATCAGCGCCTCGGTGGCGCCGGCCAGGCGCTCGATCAGCGTGCCGGCCACCGCCTCGTGGCAGAGCACGCGCGAGACCGCCGAGCATTTCTGGCCGGCGTAGGCGAAGGCCGAGCGCAGGAGCGCCGGAACGGCGTCGTCGAGGTCTGCGTCCTCGTCGACGATCGCGCAGTTCTTCCCGCCCATCTCGGCTACCACGCGCTTGACGTGGCCCTGCTCGTCGGGTGTCTGGGCGGCGGTGCGCACGATCTCCAGGCCCACCCGGCTCGAGCCGGTGAAGGCGATCACGTGCACCCCGGGATGGCGCACGAGCGCCGCGCCGGCGTCACCGAGGCCGGGCACCAGCGCCAGCGCGTCAGCGGGCACGCCCGCCGCGTGGAGAACCTCGATCAGCATCAGCGCGCTGGCCGGCGACTGCTCGGCGGGCTTGAGCACCGCCGCGTTCCCGGCCGCGAGCGCGGCGGCGGTCATGCCGGTGGGAATGGCCAGCGGGAAGTTCCACGGCGGGATGACCGCCACGACGCCACGAGGGGCGTGGCGCATGAGGTTGCGCTCGCCGGGCGCCTGCACCAGCTCGGGCCCCGACTCCAGCTCCGCCGCGCCCTGCGCGTAGTACTCGAGGAAGTCGATCGCCTCGCACACGTCGGCATCGGCCTCCGCCCACGGCTTGGCGCACTCGCGCACCTGGAGGGCCGCCAGCTCGAGCCGGCGCTCGCGCAGCCCGGCGGCGCCGGCGCGCAGCACCTCGGCGCGCTCGGACGCCGGGCGCCGGCCCCAGTCGCGAAACCCCCGCCTCGCGGCCTCGACGGCTGCGAGGGCATCCTCGGACGTTCCGCCTCCCGCCCGCGCAACCAACCGCGATGGTCGGCCGGGGTCGGTCGACTCGATGCCCTCGACGCGCCCGCGCCCGCCGCCCACCAGCACGGGCACCGAGAGCGGCAGGCGGGCATCGAGCGCATCCAGCGCTGCCAGCAGCGACTGGCGCGCCGGCGCGCGGCGCAGCTCGAGCGTGGGCTCGTTGCGAAAGCTCACGGCGGCGCGAGCAGCTCCTCGAGCGGCGCGCCCCCGCGCCAGTCGTGCAGGAACGACTCGTTGGCGGTGTTCTCCAGCAGCCGGCGCACCAGGTAGGCCATCCCGGCCATCAGGTCGCCCACGGGCGCATAGGTGCGTACGCGCAGGCCGCTTCTGGCCAGGGCGCGGGCCAGGTCGTCGCCCAGACCGCGCAGGACCTGCAGCTCGAGGTCGCGGTCCTCGCCGCCGCTGAGGCGGTTGAGGGCGATCGCGTGGGAGATCGAGCGCAGGTTGTGGGAGGCGATCAGCAACCGCACGAGCGGCCTGGCGTCGAGCAGGCGGCGCGTCAGCCTCTCGTAGTTGCGATCGCAGTCGGCCTTGGACTCGAAGACCGGCGGGCGCCATCCCTGCTGGCGCGCCTCTACCACCTCGTGGTCCCAGTAGGCGCCCTTGACGAGGCGTACCACCAGCGCCACCTCCCGCTGGGCCCTACGCGCCCGGTCGAGGATCCGCTCGAGCTGGACGGGCGACTCGCGCAGGTAGGCCTGCAGGACGATCCCGGCGCTGGGGCCCGCGCGGAACTCGTCCTCCTCCAGGAGGGAGAAGAACAGGTCCTCGGTGGTCTCGAGCGCGTCGACGGACTCCATGTCGACGTGCAGGTGCGCTCGCGCCTCGCGCGCGGCGCGCAGCAGGGGACGCAGGCGTCGGGCGGCGTCCTCCCTGCCCACGTGGGGTGCCTCGGGGCGGATCAGGGGCGTGAGCGCGGTCACCTTGACCGAGAGGTTGGTGCGCGGGATCGGTCCGAGCGAATCGCGCTCCAGCGCCGGCCGCTCGGGCCAGTGCGCCGCGGCGCGGGCGAGCGTCGCGATCGCGTCGGCACAGCGCTCGGCGTAGCGATCGGCCTCCGCCTGCGTGACGGTGGCCTCGCCGAGGAGGTCGAGCGAGGTCCCGATGCCCTCTGCCCACGAGCGCTCGATCGCGCGCAGCGCGTCGCGCGGCGACTCGCCCACGATGAAGCGATGGGCCATGTGACGCACCCCGGCGGTGGCCGCGGCGCCCAGCGCCACCCGGCCCGCCTTCGTATGCGCCGCGCGCATCGCCGCGTCGAGCGAGGGCGGGCGCTCGCCGACCTCGTCGAGGTATCCCTTCAGGTGGCCCGCCAGGTCCTCGAGCGACCGGCAGGCGGGCGTGACGTCCACGAGGCGCAACAGCGCCGCCTGCAGGCGCTCGTCGCGCTCGGCCAGCTCCATGGCCTTGCGATCGACGGCCTCGAGCGGGTTGCGCGCGTGCGTTGGCATTGCGTCAGCCAGCGCCTGGCCGACGCGCCGGATCTCCGCCTCGAAATCGACCTGCACGCTCACCGGTAGCCCTGCAGCAGTCGCGCCGCCACGCCGCGCACCGTCTCGCGCCCGGACGCATACGAGCGCCCACCGTCGGAGAGCACGGCGACGGCGAGCCGGCGCGGGATTTGCTCGAGGAGGGCGGCCTGGTTGACGGTCCAGCCGACCGTGTGGCGCCAGCCCCCCTTGAAGAAGACGTTCCATCCGGGCGGGCTGGCGCGCGGAATCCCCCAGCGCTGGCGGGGAACGATGCCGGCCAGGAGCCGCCGGGCGTAGTCGCGGTGGCGCTGGGGCACCAGGCGATCGACGCGAAGGAAGAAGCGCGCCTGGTCGCCCGCGGTGACCCTGCTGCTTCCCCACGAGCGGGCCGGGGCGAAGTCGCGCATGCCCGCCGCTGCGCCCACCCGCAGCAGACCACGGTTGCCGACGATGTCGCGGACAACGGTGGCCGCGTCGTTGTCTGACCGGGTGATCATCGGGGCGAGCAGGCGCCGGTCGCGCGCGTCAAGGGCGCGCCTAGCGACGACGGGCCGATCGAGGTAGGCGACGAGCAGCATGGCCTTCACGAGGCTCGCCGAGAGAAACGGCGCGCGCAGCCGATGCCCGTGCAGCCGTCCCGACTCGTCCACGACCGCGAACGCGACCCGACCGCCGCGGGTTCGGGCATACCCTCTCGCCGAGGCGATCCGCCTCGCCCACGGGTAGGGCTCCGCCACCTGACCGGCCTGCGCGTGCGAGGCCCGTTCGCTCCCGCTCGCGTCGGCTGCGGCCGCCAGGCTCGGCCGGATCGCCGCTCCGATGCCGGCAAGGGCGATCACCGCCGACAGGCACAGGACCAGCGGCGGTCGGGTGGGGCAAAGGCCGCTCGTGGCCATGGCGCTCCCGATGACACCTCACCGCCGACAGCCGAGCGGCACGTCGAGTCGGGATGGACCGCGCGGCTCGAAGTCGTAGTGCCACCACTCCCGGGCGTAGTTGCGAAAGCCCTCGCCCTCCATCGCGCGCAGCAGCCGCAGGCGCCTGAGGCGCACGGCCCCGCGGGCGTTCAGCGTCGCCGAGCGCGGCGTGAACGCGTCATACGCCGTTCCCATGTCGAGCTCCCGGCCGGAGGACAGGCGGACGAGCGTGAGATCGACGGTCGTCCCGCGGGCATGGTTGCTGCGCCGCGCGACGTAGCCGCGCGCGAGCACCCACTCGTTGCCGGTTCGCTGCGCCCAACGCACCATGGCCCGGCTGGCCCGTGCCGGGCGGTAGGCGTCCAGCACCTTGAGGCCCAGCCCGGCGCGCTTGAGCCGGCGCTGCACCCGGGCCAGGCGCCGCGCGGCGGTCTGCTTCAGGACGGCCCACGGGCGGCAATAGCCGGGGAGTGCTCGCCCCGTGAAGTTGTCGGCGGTCGCGTAGCGGACGTCGACGAGGATGGAGGGCGCGTATGTGCGCACGTCGACGAGCCCGGCACGGGTAAGCGCGCGCGTGGTCGCAAAGGGCTCCGCGGACGCGGCGGAGCCGGCCCCGCCGGTGCGGTCGTCACCTGCCGTCTCCCCGAGCGCCCCCGCAACCGCCACGAGCGTCAACGCCGCGAGTGCGACAGCGGTCACGAGGGTCCCGCGCATTGAGCCCATGCAGTGGAAGCTAGCGCGGCCGGGCGCGGTCGGCCTGCGGGCCTGGGTCGCCTGCCTCTTGCTTTGGCTGCTCGGCGACGCGCTCCCGGCTCGGCGAGCTTTCGCGAAGGCGCCGACCGGACTCGAACCGGTGTACGCGGCTTTGCAGGCCGCTGCGTAGCCACTCCGCCACGGCGCCGGGCCGCTACATCCTAAGTCGTGCGCCGGCGAGGGTCGCGGCCGGGCGGCCCGGCTGGGTGGCGACGGGAGGTAGGCGGGTCGGGGCCGCGCTGGGCCCCCCGGCCCGGGACACCGCCGCTATCCTCGCCGCGTCTCGCAGCACAGCGCACATCGAGCCCTCCTGCAGCTGCTCGCTCGCGCCGCAGCGGACCCGGCCGCCGCTACGACGCCCGCCCTGCGAGCCGCCCTCCTGGTCATCCTGCTCGGCGAGGCGGTGGCCGCCGCCGACGCCCGCGGGACGCCGCCTCGAACGCTGCCCCCGCTCGCCGCGCCACCGCCGCGTCGCCCCGTGCGGGCCGGCCGCGCAGCGCTCTGCGGGCGCAGGCCGAGGGGATGAGCGGACAAGGCCGTCGATCGGGGTTGGAGCGATCGGTAGGCCGCCGACAGGCCACTGCTTCACCGCCCGGAGGTGGCGGTTACCGCTGCTACGATCCCCGACTCCCAGGGCGATTAGCTCAGCTGGGAGAGCGCCGCCTCGACAAGGCGGAGGTCACTGGTTCGAGCCCAGTATCGCCCATGCCCGAAAGCGCCGATGCCACCGGCGTTTTCGGTTTCTCCGGAGGCGGGCATCGGCCGCTAGCGGGCCTCGAGCTCGGCAAAAGGGACTCTGAGGGAACATGCCGCGCCGCGGGCCTTGGCGATCTCGGCCTCGGCGTCGATGCGGTCGGCCTCGGCGAACTCGGCGAGCACGTGGCCGTAGGTGCTCAGCGTCAGGGCGGGGGAGTGGCCGAGCTGGGCGGCGACGTAGTGGATGGTGCGCCCCTCGGCCAGACGGGCGCCTGCGAGGAAGAAGCCATGACGACGGTGGACGACGGCGGGCGGTCCCTGGAGGGCTGCACCGCCCACGGCAGCGACGGGACCAAGCTCGGCAGGCTCGAGGAGATCTACCTCGACCACTTGACTGATCGACCGAGCTGGGGCGTCGTCAAGGACGATCCTGGGCGTCATTCAGCAGGTCGCATCGCCGCAGGTGCTCGAGGCGGTCCGTCCGGCGGTGACGAGCGTGGCCGGCAGCGGCGGCACCGCGCTCATCGCGTTGATCGTCGGTCTGCTTGCCGCGCTGTGGTCGGCGTCGGGGTACGTCGGCGGGTTCATGCGCGCGTCCAACGTCATGTACGAGGTGCCCGAGGGTCGGCCGGTCTGGAAGGCCGGCCCGCTGCAGATGCTGGTCACGCTGCTGAGGCTGCTGCTGGTCGTGCTGGCGACGATCGCCATCGTGCTCACCGGCACGCTGGCGACCGCGGTGGGCGAGGCCATCGGCGTGGGCTCGACGGTGGTCACGGTGTGGAACATCGCCAAGTGGCCGGTCGTCGCGCTGTTCGTGATCACGGCGATCGCGGTCATGTTCTACGCCTCGCCCAACGCCAAGCTGCGTGGCTTCACGGCGGTGCTTCCGGGCGCCGCGCTGGCGCTGGTGGTCTGGATCGTGGCCTCGGTGGCGTTCGCGTTCTACGTGGCCAACTTCGGCTCCTACGACAAGACCTACGGCACGCTGGCCGGGGTGGTGGTCTTCCTCGTCTGGCTGTGGATCACCAACGGGGCGATCATCCTGGGCGCGGAGTTCAACGTCGAGCGCGAGCGCGGCGCCCAGATCGCCGGGGTGAGCCGGGCGCTGAGCGTGAGCTGCGTCCCGGAGCGCGACGTGCCCAAGGACAAGCAGCGGCCCAGCACCGCCTGACCGCGGTCCTCGCGCTGCTCGGAACCCGCCGACGAAGCTTGCCCTGAATGTCATGAAGGAGGCCTCCCGCGGTGTCACGCTCCGGCGTGTCATCGAAGGAGCGAGCTCGAAGGGAGGCCCGTCTTCATGTTGCACGCTGGATGGGATCTCAGTCGCCGTCGGCTGGACTACTGCCTGCTCGATGAGCAGGGCGCCCGCGTCGAGGTGGCTGTCAGTCCGCCCGACGCGGACGGCTTGGCCGGACTGGTCAGAGGCGTTGAGCGCCGGCACGGCCCGGTCGCGGTGCGCGCGGCGATCGAGTCGATGAACGGCGCGCGCTTCGTGCATGACACGCTGGAGCGCTGCGGCTGGGAAGTCGAGGTTGCCGACGCCCAGAAGGTCAAGGGCTTGGCGCCGCTGGAGTGCAAGACCGATCGCATCGACACGTGGGTGCTGGCCGAGCTGAGTCGGCGGGAGCTGGTCCCGGCGATCTGGCTGCCCGGCTTTGAGCAGCGCCAAGAGCGCGAACGGGCGCGGTGGCGGCTGTTCTTGATGCGCAAGCGCAGTTCGCTCAAGCATCGTGTCCACGCCCAGCTGCTGGCCTTCGGGCACACCTGCCCGATGACAGACCTCTTCGGGCGCAAGGGCCGTGAGCTGCTGGGGCGCCTGGACTTCCCCGAGCCCTGGCGCGGCGGAGTGCTGGCGGCGGTGGGCATGATCGACGATCGGGACCGCGAGATCGCGGCGATCGATCGCGAGCTGCGAGCGCTGGGCGCCGATCACCGCTACGTGCCGCTGCTGATGAGCGTGCCGGGGATCGCATGGGTGCTGGGCTACACGATCGCCGCCGAGATCGGCGACATCGAGCGCTTCGCCTCGCCCAAGAAGCTCGTCGGCTATACCGGCCTGTGCCCGCGCGTCTACCAGTCGGGCAACACCGACCGCCGCGGCCAGCTCACCCACGCGGGCCCAAAGTACCTGCGCTGGGCGCTGATGGAGGCCGCCACGCACGCCTGTCGCCACGAGGCCTACCGCGAGCGCTACCAGCACAACAAGCAGCGCTTGGGGCGCCAGCGCGGGGCCAAGGTCGCCCAAGTCGACATCGCCCGCCGCCTGGCCGAGGCGATCTGGCACATGCTCACCCGCAACCAGCCCTTCGCTCCGGCAGGCGCCACGCCGGCTCTGGCCGCATAGACGGCCCTGTCTGAGATGCGCCACCGGAGCGAGACACCCATAGAACCTGGTCCTCCCGCGAGGAGGCGATAGAGAGTTGCGTCAAGCTCGCCACCCCAACCGCTGCCGACCACCATGAGCGATCATCCCAACCGCCTTGACAACCCAGCCTCCTTCATAGAGAGCGGGTAACCACGCGTGGTGGGACGGGCGCGGCTGGTCACCCTCGCGCTGCTTGCCTGCGCAGCGGTGCTCGGCGTCGGGCTGCGGGCGGCCACGGCGGCCGAGAAGACCACGTTCACGCACGACGAGGCGATCTCGTACCTGGCCGCGACCTGTCACCAGGGCGAATGGAGCGAGATCACGTTCGGGCGGCGTGAGCCCTACGGGCGGTGGGTCCCGGCCAGCGCGTGGCAGCGCCTGCTCGAACCCGACCGGGCCGGGTGCCTCGGGCGGATCGCGCACGACCTCTCGCACGAGGACATCCACCCACCGCTGTACTGGTGGCTGCTGCACGGCTGGGTCCTGGCCGTGGGTGTCGGCCCGGCGAGCGGGTCGGCGCTCAACATCCTGGTCGCGCTCGCCACGGCCGCCGCGCTGCTTGCGCTGGGCCGGCGGGTCCTGGCCGACGGCAGGGCCGCGGCGCTGGCCGCGGCGGCCTTCCTGGTCTGTCCCGCCTCCTTCGTGGTGTCCGGTGAGGCCCGCCACTACGAGCTGCTCGCGCTCGCTTCGGTGCTCGCGCTGCTGGCCACCGTGCGCCTCGCCGGAGGCCCGCGGCGACCGCGCGCGGTCGACGTCGTGCTGATGACCGCCGCGATCGCCATGGGAGCGTTGACGCACTACTACTTCGCGCTCGTCGCGCTCGGGTGCGCCGGGCACATGCTCGCGATCGCCCGCGCGCGCAGGGCGACGGCGCTTGCCGGCCTGGCCTCGATCGGGCTGGGCTACGTCCTGTTCGCCCTGGCCCATCCTGGCTTCCTGCGCTCGTTCGGGCGCGCCGAGGGCCAGGCGGACCCGTTCGCGCTGTGGGAGCTGGCGGGCCGTGCCGGGGACGTGGCCCCCGCGCTCGCCGGCTTCGCGCTGCCGCCCGCCGCGGCGTGGGGCGTCCCGGCGTACGTGGCCGCCGCCGCGGTCGTGGGCGCGGTGACCCGGGCCGCGGTCGCGCTGCGGCGCACGCGCGGCGATCACCCGGAGGGCGACAGACTCGCACTCGGCGTCCGTCCCGAGCCGGCCCTGTTCGTGCTGCTCGTGCTCGGCTGGCTGGTGGCCGCCAACATCGCGCTCTTCCTGGCCTTCGTCACCCCCGGGCAGGCCATGAGCGTCAAGCACCTGAGCGGCCTGTGGCCCACGTGCGCGCTCGCCCTCGTCGTGGCACTTGCCACACTGCGCCGCAGGCGCGCGGCGGCCGCGCTCGCCTACGTCGCCGTACTGGCCGTCGGAGGGACGGTCGCGGCGCTCGGCCAGCTCGACGATCGTCCGGCCCAGCGGGAGGTGCCGCGCGTCGCGCGGATGGTCGTGCCCAACGTGGCGCGCGGGGTGCTGCCCCGGGTGCTGTGGGAGGTCCCGCCCGGGACGCTCGTCTTCGCCGCCGACCAGCGCCATCTGCTGGAGCACCGCCGGCCGTGGCTGTCGGGGCTGGAGCCGGGGGACATCTACGTGTCGGGCCTTCCGGAGACCGACCCGCGCTACGGCGACGACCCGCGCCGCGCCGCGCTCCTGCTCGCGCTGGTCGCGCACGGTCCCACGATCGGCCAGCAGGTCCCGACGGTTGCCGGGCGCATGAACGTCATCGGAAACAAAGGCCTGCGCAAGAGTCAACCACGGCGCGCCGGCCGGCGGACGCGGCGATGAGTTCCGGCGCCCGCATCCGTCCCGGCTGGGACAACTGCTTTCGAAGCAGCTGGAGGCGCGGCGCCGGGGTGCTCGCTGCGCGTGCGCGGCACCTCGAGCGAGCTGCGCGACCTGCTCGAGCTGGTCGGCCTGGCCGGATCCTATCCAGGCGCCGACGTAGCCCGAGGCCGAGAACAGCGCGGCGGGGATGCCGATGATGAGGGCGATCAGCGCCGTGCCGCTGCTGGTGGCGACGCTCTGGACGGCGGGCTGCACCGCTTGGAGGACCTGCCGGGGAGGCGACCTGCTGGATGACGCCCAAGGGTGGTCTGTGTCGTGGTCTGCGGGTTGCCGAACAGCCCGGCGTACGTCAGCGCCGCCGCCCAGTCGGTGGCGCTGTCGTCGCTGAACTCGGAGAACGTGCGCTTCAGCGTCGCGCCGAGTCCGAGGAACGGCTGCAGCACGGCCCGCCATCGTAGGCAGGCCGGCTGTCGGAACCGCCAGGCGCCGCCGAGTCGCTGCGCGGCCTCGCGCGCGCGCTGCGGGGCGTTGCGGCTGGCGAACGCCGCGAGGTCGTCGAGGTGCCGTCGCGGACGATGCGGGCGGCCTGCTCGAGGTCGGTGGCGAAGTCCTCGCGATGATTGGCGAGGTACTCCTCCCATGCGTCGGCGAGGAACTGCCCGGGCTGCTGGCCGCGCAGCGCGGCCAGGCGGGTCGCCTGCGCGTGGACCTCGTCGGGCACGCGAACCGGCGTCGAGCTCATGATCTGTCCGCTCCTTTCGGACGCCTCACCAGCGGAAGGGCGGTTCGCACCTAGCTGACGTGCCCAGGTCTCGACTCGCCTGGTGGTGTGGTAGCCCAGCGGCCAACGAGCCCCGGTTGCGCAGGCGGGGTTTCCTGTTGCTCGTCCGAAACTGCAGCGAGCGCGAGGGTCCCGGTTCCGGTGGCCCAGCGGCATACGTCGGTCCCTACTGACCGTCACGTGGGGCGAGGGCCTGTGTTGCCGCCACTCCTCGCACGCTTCCCGCCGCTCGACCACACCGGAGCCCAGCCCCGAGCCGCCGGGGGCTGAAAAGGCGCCGAGCGCGCTCGCCCGGCGGCTCACCGGCTGCGCGGCGAACCCTCACCCTGAGCCGCTGGCCGTGCTGCGCGTGGTGCTGGCGTCGGCGTAGCGCGCCGTTGCCGTTCGGGGAGGCGTGGGCCAGTGCCTGTGCCCGCGAGGGCTCGCGGCTGGGTGCGCTACGGCGCTGAGCCGCCGCTCTCTTCCACGTCGAAGTAGTCCAGGTCCACACTTCGGATGCGGTATGTCGTCTCGACGGAGACGCTACATCGTGGTCGACCATCAGTTCGGCGAGCTGCTTGCCGCCCAGCAGGATGACTCGTGGGTTCACCGCATCGGCGTACTCGATGGCGTCGCGGCTGAACGTTGAGGTCGTGATGAACACGCCCTTGGATGCCCGGTGGCCGTTCAGTGCACCGACGAACTGCTGGATGTCAGGACGCCCGACCGTGTTGGCCCAGCGCTTCGCCTGGACATAGATCAGGTCCAGTCCCAACTTGTCCTCTCGGATCACGCCATCTACTCCGCCGTCGCCACCGCGTCCGAGCCGTTCGGCGGAGTCGGTGGAGCCGCCGTAGCCGATGGCCTGCAACACGTCCAGGACGAACTCGCTCAAAGAACTCGGGGGACTGCTCGCGTACCCGCTCAAGCACGTCCTCCGCGAGTGCGGCGCGGAGCTCGCGCCAGGCTGCCTCGATGCGCTCAGTGGGCGTCCCGGCGGAAGTGGCGAATGGCTCGACCATGGTGGTGCCGGTTGTCCCGGTCACCGTGGTCGTCGTCTCGTCGCCGTCATGTGAGCGGAACTGCCGGTACTCTTCAAAGGCACCTAAGGTCCGAAGGTCCACGCGCTCCGTCTCGCGCGTGTCCGCAAGGACGCGGCGCCCTCGGTCGGTGATGCGGTAGACGCCGCGCCGCGGAGACTCGATCGCGGCGGCACCCTTGAGGTGCGTTAGCGCCCACCCCACCCGGTTGCGGTAGGTGAGGTCGCGCCCGCTTGGTAGGCGCTCTTCCAACTCCTCCTCCGTCAGCTCGAACTGCTCCGCGAGCGTGTCCCGGATCGTCTGGACAGCCTTGTCCTGGCCGTCTGCGAGGACCGCGAGCAGCGGGCGCACGATCGACTGGGAAATCCCGGATGGACACCGAGGTCAACGCTACCGACGGAGCCAGAGCTTCATCCGAACCCCAAGCTCCGGTGATGCCGACCGAGCAGGCGCGAAGGGTGAACCCATGCGTCTACGTTCCTTCCTCGGTATGCCCACCTCTGTCCCCCGACGTGATACCCGGATCCACCGGCCACGCTGGGCCGAGCGCGACGCGGTTCCCCATGACCGCCGAGCGATGCGCCATCCTCGAGGACTGTAAGCGCCGCTCGGTGCCATCTGCCGCTGTCCGACTGGCTGACCCGTGGAGTTGCGGGCCGGTAGCGAGCTCTCGGGTGGTTCTTGCGCCGGTACGATCGTGAGATGGTGTGCCCCTTCTGCGAGGGCGTTGAAAGTCGGCCGCTTTCCGATGGTCGGTTCGAGTGCGTGAGCGAGCGAGTCGTCGACGAGGTGCCTCCAGGCCCGGCGGGCAATGCGGGCCCCGCCTGGCTCCCGATAGTGATTCCGTGTGGCATGTGTACGACGCCACGCAGGCTGAAGCCGCCGCGCGTCGTCGAGAGGCAGACGCTCGGGTCGCCGCTCAGATGCGGGCTGAGTCGCACGCGAGGTTCAAAGCCCAAAGGGACGCCACGCTCAAGAATCTGGCCGAGACCAGGCAACGCGTCCACGAGCTGGCCTCTCGGCTTATCGAGGCGAGGCGCTCCCACGCTGTGCGTACTGCAGACGGGGTTCACGCCTGGCCAATCCGCGACCTACCCGACCCTGAGTTCTACTGCGCCGCGAGGGGCCTGTGCTGCGCGTACCGACCGCCGTCACCGCTAAGGGTCAGATCGTGCAGGTGACCGCGCCAGAGGGGTGGACCATTCGCGACGTACCTCAGGACGAACTCGGCTTGTCCGTCCTGCAGATGGCCCTTTCCGGCCTACAGGCCAGCGAGCGAGAACCTATGCAAGTGCGTGGAGACCGCACTCGCCCTCTCGCCCCCAAACCCCTGAACGAGAGGCAGAAGGCAAAGCTCTTCCGGATCAACTCGGAGCTTGCTCGGCTCAGGTCGATCTATGGGAAGGGTGGTCACCCCAAGATCGAGCGCCTTGAGCAGAAGGCACGAAAGATTCGCGGCTGCTGACCACCGCCCGTGGCTTTGCGCGGTTCCGCGCTGCTGGTGGCCATTCCCGCGGTCGCAGGAGGCTCGGCCAGCTCATCGCCCCACACGCGCGGCGCGCCGAGCCGAGGCGAGCCCCGAGGCGACATGGAGCCGCTTCCCCGGCCTTCCACGGGCGCCACACTGCTCGCGGCCCGGTGCTTGTCTGCCCTCTGCGCACCTGCTTCCTTCCGTTGTCTGGAGGAACTCAGAGGGAACATGAGGTGTTCCCTGGGGGCTCCCTGGCGCTCCTTCGCCGAAAGAGAACGCGTCGATTTGCAGCGCTTCCGGGAACGCTAGGGCACGCAGGATCGCCTCGACAAGGCGGAGGTCACTGGTTCGAGCCCAGTATCGCCCACTCGGAGGAAGTTCCTGCAATCGGGAGCTTTCGCTGGGAGGCGGGCGTCGGCGACTGCAGGGCCTAGAAAGGTCCGGTGCTTGGCTCGGCGGGCGCCGGTGACCGCGGTGTTCACTGTCGGTCGATGCACAGCGAGGCGAAGTTGCGAAGCTCACGCGGTGGGGCGGTAGCTCTCACGGCTTCGGCGAAGGTGATGCGGGCCTTCTCCAGGACGTCGTCGTGGTCGCTGCCGGGCCCCGAGAACACTCGTCGGGAGACGTTTCTCGTCTCAGGGCAGTCAGCGACGCCCTCCGGGCCCGCGAGCGGCTACCCGAGCAGCTCGCTCAACAGCGACTTGCGCTTGTGCTGCTTCTTGTGCGAGCGGTAGTCCTCGAACAGGCGCTGGGCGGTCTGGGCGTCGAACCCGTAGCGCTCCCGGCCGTGCTCGCGCTCGTGTCCTTGGCCAGTCACCTCGTGCTCGTGCTCGCGGCCGTGTCCTTGGCCAGTCACCTCGTGCTCGTGCTCGCGGCCGTGTCCTTGGCCAGT
>JAUJOF010000002.1:32368-87364 GCA_030447785.1 Solirubrobacteraceae bacterium | reverse complement strand
TCGTCGTCGCGGTCGACCTCCTCGACGCCGCGCCGCTCGTGTTCCAGCACCCGATCGAGCTCGCCGCGGTCGAGAAAGACGCCACGGCACGTGGGGCACGCGTCGATGCGCACGCCGCTGCGCTCCACCTCGACCATCTCTGTGGCGTCGCGGGGGCAGACGGTCGCCATGCGGCAAGGATACCCGCGCGCCGCGCTCAACGACCGGCGCGGCGAAGCGCGGATCGGGCAACAGCTCGAAGCCCCGGCTCAGGCGCCAACGCGTTCGGGACGTTCACGGCGGACGCGTAGCTCACCAGCTCGGGCACCGGGCTGTCGCAGCTCGGAGCAGACGGCCGGCGAGCGACGCCGTCGTGGTGCCGCGGCCGCCCTCGGCGCCCACGGTCAGCCAGTGAGGGCCGGCAGCGAAGTTCCCGCCAGGAGAACGCAGCCGCTGAGGGCTCACGCCGTCGCCCGTCGCCAGCGACCGCGCCGGCCGGCAGGGTGGGTGCGAGGACGCTGTGCTCGACCTCGCGCTCCAGCTCTCCGCCCGCGACCGAGCTTGCGAAGCAAGGGCTGCGAAACGACGTAGGGTTTTCGTGCGCGGCGCCCCGCGGAGCAGGCCGGCGAGCGCCGACCAGGCGGCCCGGCGCGACCGTCGTCCTCACGCCCGCGCAGCGTCTCCACAACAACGCTCTCGGACCATTTCCCGACAGCCTTGCGTGAAGGCAGCACGACGCGGACCGAAGCCACCGACCGTTTCCCGAGCCGCTGTTGAACGAGCAACGCATTGGCGGATCCCCATGCCCGAGAATGGTGAGGTGCTCACCGCAGACGTTCTGGCCTTCGTTCGCGGCGGCCTGCCGGCGCCGCCGGCCCACGTGCTCGAGGTCGGCGCGGGTCGTGGCGAGCTCGCCGGCGAGCTGCGCAGTGCTGGCTATGAAGTCCGAGCGATCGACCCCGCGGCGGAGGATGGCAGCGGCGTCGAGCGCGTTGAGCTGCTCGAGGTCTCCGGGACGTTTGACGCCGCCCTCGCCGTCGTTTCTCTGCACCACGTCGAGCCGCTCGATGCGTCCTGCGCGCACCTGGCGACGTTGATACGCCCAGACGGGTTGCTGGTGATCGATGAGTTCGACGTCACGCGGTTCGACGAACGCGCCGCCGAGTGGTGGCTCGGCCAACGGCGTGCGGCCGGCGCCGTCGAGCAGCACGACGCGCAGAGCCTGGTCATGTTCATGCGCGAGCACATCCACCCGCTGGGCTTGGTCCGCGAGACCCTGCTGCCCCACTTCACGCTGGGCGAGCCGGTGCCCGGCCCCTACCTGCACCGCTGGAACCTCGGGCCCGGACTGCGTGACGACGAAGAGCACCTCATCGCGACAGGAAAACTGCCCGCGACGGGCGCTCGACTCGTTGGAACGCGCCGCCCCACGTCGTAGCGTGATCCCCAGAATGCTTGGCCGTTCGGTTTGCCAGCTGTTCCGAGGTCGACGACCGCGCCGGCACGCTGTCCGTCAGCGGGCGCGGATGCTCAAGGCGACCCCGACCGCCGTCGCCGCGAAGGGGCTACGCCAGGGGGAGTGCTTCGTGGCCGCCTGGGAGTCGGGCGTGCAGATGATCTTCGAGGGGATCTACGAGTCGCAGCGCGAAGCGTCGAACCAGATCGAGCACCTGCGGCTCGGCCTGCGCGCGTATCTGCGAACGCTCGCCTCAAAGCCGGCGTTTGCACGCGCGTTCCTGGTCGAGGTCGTGGCCGCCGGGCCGCGGGCCGAGTCCCGCCCGCGCCGAGGTGCACGAGCGCTTCGCGACCCAGCACGCGCCCGTCGCGGGCGTCCTGACCTCCCGAAGGTCCCGCGCGAGCGTGCGACCGGCGTCGGCGCCTTCCGCCACACGACCGACGACCTGCTGGCCGCCGGCGCCGCAGTCGGCGAGCTGCCCGACTTCGCTGACGTCATGGCCGACTTCGCCGCTTCCTCACCAGCGACGTGATCGCACTCTTCTCCGCGACGCTCGTCGTGAGCGCGGCACTGCTGTTCTGGCTGCAGCCGATGTTCGGCAAGTTCCTGCTGCCGACGCTCGGCTCGACGCCGCAGGTGTGGATCGCGTCGATGCTGTTCTTCCAGGCGGTCCTGTTGGTGGGCTACGCGTACGGTCACGTGCTGACGGCGCGGGTGTCGCTGCGCCGACAGGCGCTGACGCACATCGGCGTCGTGGCGATCGCGCTGGTGGTGCTCCCGGTGGCGGTGCCCGATGCCGCGCGACCGCCCCAGAGCGACAACCCGGTGTGGTGGCACCTCGGCCTGATGGCGGTGACGATCGGCCTGCCGTTCTTCGCACTGTCGTCGAGCGCGCCGCTGGTGCAGCGCTGGCTGGCATCGTCGGGGCACCGCCGCGCCGCCGACCCGTACTTCCTGTACGGAGCGTCGAACGCCGGGTCGATCGCGGGACTGATCGCATATCCCGCGCTGATCGAGCCGCTGCTCGGGCTCGAAGCGCAGGGGATGGTCTGGACGGTCGGCTACGTGCTGCTCGTGCTGCTCATGGCGGGCTGCGCTGTCGTGGTCCTGCGCGCCGGCCCGGCGCCGTCGGACGCGGTCACCGGCGCGGGCGTCGAGGGACCGCCGGCGGGTGAGAAGTCGGTCAGCTGGCGGCGGCGCTGGTACTGGGTCGCGCTGGCGTTCGTGCCGTCGTCGCTGATGCTCGGCGCGACGACGTACCTCACGCGCGACATCGCGCCGGTCCCGCTGCTGTGGGTGCTGCCGCTTACGGCATACCTGCTGTCGTTCGTCGTCGCGTTCGCGCCGCGGCCGGATCCCTCGCCGCTGCTGCGCGTCGCGCGGGTGGCGATGCCGTTGGTCGCGATCGTGCTCGTCCACGTGCTGGTGACCGGCGCCCAGCGGCCGCTGGCGCTCGTGGCGGCGCTGCACGTGCTGGCTCTGTTCGCGGTCGCGCTCGTGTGTCACGGCCAGCTCGCCGCCGACCGCCCGCATGCCTCGCGCCTGACCGAGTTCTACCTGTGGGTGGCGATCGGCGGCGCGGCCGGCGGACTGCTCAACGCCTTGCTCGCGCCCGCCGTCTTCGAGTCGCTCGTCGAGTATCCGCTGGCGATCGCTCTTGCCTGTGCCCTGTATCCCGGCGCGCTGCGCGAGCGGCCGACCGTGCTCGAGTTCTTCACGCAGTCCAAGAAGCCGACGCAGGTGCTCGACTGGGTCGCGCCGGTGCTGGTGGGAGGCGGCGTCGCTCTTGCTCTGGCGCTCGTGCAGAGGAGCGACCCCGACGGTCTGGTGGCCGCCCGCTCGATCATCTTCGGCCTGGCGCTTGGCATCGTCTGGAACTTCGCGCGGCGGCCGTTGCGGTTCGCTGCGGCGATCGCGGCGATCCTCCTCGCCGCCGCCGTCCCCACGGGTGAGGACCTTTCCATCCTCGAGCGCGACCGGTCGTACTTCGGCACCTACCGCGTCGAGGAGTCGGCCGGCTACCACACGATCTACGCCGGCACGACCGTCCACGGCGTCGAGCGCGTCGGCCCCGGCCCGCCCGAGCCGCTTTCGTACTACAACCCCTCAGGTCCCGTCGGCCAGCTGTTCGAGGCGATGGGCACGGCGCGCGGCCGCTCCGCGGCGCGCACCGCGATCGTCGGCCTGGGCTCGGGCGGGATGGCGTGCTATGCGCAACGCGGCGAGAGGTGGACGTTCTACGAGATCGACCCGACCGTCGCCCGGATCGCCCGCGACCCGCGGCTGTTCACCTACCTGCGCGACTGCCCGGGGTCGTACGACGTCGAGCTCGGCGACGGGCGCACGTCGCTGGAGCGCGCGGCGCCCGGTCAGTTCGGGCTGTTGACGATCGACGCCTTCACCTCCGACGCCGTGCCGGTCCACCTGCTCACCCGCGAAGCGCTGTCGCTGTACATGCGCCGCCTGCGCCCGGGCGGTGTCCTGCTGTTCAACATCTCGAACCGATTCGTGAACTTCGAGCCCGTGCTCGCAAACCTCGGACGCGACCTGCGCGTCCCCTGCGCGATCGAGCAGTTCCAAGCCGACGATGCGCAGGCGCAGAGGCGCTGGGACTCATCCACCTGGGTGGTGATGACGCGCGATCAGCGGCTGCTGTCGCGGCTGGGGTGGCGTGAGTGCCAGCGCGACGGCGGGCGCGTGTGGACCGACGACTTCTCCAACGTCCTGGAGACCCTGCGGTGGTGGTAGTGACGGTCAAGCCTTGACGGCGCGCTCGAGGAACGGCTGCACGGCAACCGCGCAGCCCACGGCGGGGCTGCCGTCAGCGGCCCGCTCCACGGTCATGGACGCCGGTCAGGCGTCGCGGGACTGCTTCAGGGGCACGAACGCCACCGCAGCGAGGGTCTCCGACTGTCCGTCGCGGTAGCGCACGAGGTCCCCGGGGCCGCCCTCGGCATCGCTTACCGGGCAGATGAGCGTCCCGCCCGGGGCGAGCTGCTCGACCAGGGCCTCCGGCAGGCTACCGGCGGCCATCGCCGCCACCGAGATCCCTTCGAAGGGTGCGCGGTCGGGCGCCCCTCGGCGTCCGTCACCGGTGCGCAGCTCCACGTTGGCGTAGCCCAGCTCGTCGAGTATCGCGCGGGCCGATGTGGCCAGCTCCTCGTGCATCTCCACGGCCACCACCTCACGTGCGAGGTGGGAGAGCACCGCGGAGGCGTATCCGGAGCCGGCTCCCACCTCCAGCACGCGCTCGCCCCCCGCGAGGTCGAGCTCGGCGGCCATCAGCGCGACGATCTTGGGGGCGGAGATCGTCTGTCCTGCCGCGATCGGCAGCGCCTGCTCGGCATAGGCCTCCGAAGCCCACTCGGAGGCCACGAACCGCTCGCGCGGGACCGTCCTCATCGCGGTCAGGACCCGTTCGTCTTTGATGCCATCGGCGCGCAGCCGGTCGACCATCTGCTCCCGCTCATCGGCCCATTCGTCCATCCGCCGGCCCATCCGTTCCCAAGCTAGCCGATTGCGCCCCGGTGTCGAGCATTCGACTTGGAAGAGCTGGGAACGGTTGTCTAGAGTGTCCTTGCCCTCGTCGCGCGGAGCGCGGCGCTCCATCGGAAAGGACTCCGCCATGAGAAAGCTGTGCCTCCTCGTCGCCGTGGCCGCCTCCACCTCCGTGGTCGCCGTCACGTGGGCCGCCGCCTCGCCGCAGGATCCCAGCCGCACGCCGCAGGGCTACGCGTTCTGCGGGTGGTCCAGCTTCGACGGCTCGTGGACCATGGCCAGCCCCGAGCCGGGCGCCTACATGGTCGCCTTCGCCGACGGGATGACCTGCCGCTCGGCCCGGCGCAACATCAACCGCGTCCGTTACTCCCAGCGCCCGCCGTACCGTCCGGTGCGCACCGGCTACCGCTGTCACGTCCTCGAGCGCCAGCACGAGTACCTGGACGTGCGGTGCGTGAAGGTGGGCGGCACGCGGAAGTTCAGGTACCGCACCGGCGCCTAGGATGTCCGCAGGCGGAACCCCACCCGGCCGCCACGCTGCGGCCGGGAGTGCCCTGTCAGCCAGGCACACGTAAGCCCTGGGACCTTCACCGAACAAGGGGCGTCCGACCGGCAGGCGAGAGCGGGCTTCGGCCCGCTCGTCTGTTTGCGGGCCGCTCACAGCGCGGCGATCAGCCGCGCGAGGTCGGTCTCGTCGTTCCAGGCGCCCACCGACGCGCGCAGGTACGGCGTTCCGGGCAGGTCGCGGATGGCGATGCCCTGCGCCGCCAGGCGGGCTTTGGTGGTGGGTGGGTCGGGGTCCTCGAAGGCGACCAGCGTGGTGGGGCCACGGGGCGCGACGCGCCGCCCGCGGGAGCGCAGCTCGACCGCGAGAGCCTCGGCGAGGTGGACCCCGCGGGAGTGCACCGCGTCCCATCCCGCCTCGGCCAGCACGACGAACGCGCCGGCCGCAGCGGCCAGGACCTCGAGCGCGATGGCCGGGGTGTCGTGGCCGCGCGCGTCGGGATGGGCGGAGGCCTGCAGCCCACTTGCCGGGTCGGCCAAGGCGAGATAGGTGGGCCCGGTGGGGGGCAGACGCTCGCGCCAGCGCGGCGCGACGTAGAGGAACCCGGTGCCCACCGGCCCGCACAGCCACTTCTGGCCGCTCGCGGCGTAGAACGCGCACCCCAGGGCGTCGGTGTCCACCGGCACCGCGCCCGCGCCCTGGGCGCCGTCCAGCAGCAGGGCCACCTCGTCGCCCAGGTCGGCGAGGGCGGGGGGAGCCACAGCCCCCGTCCTCCAGCTCACGTGGGAGCAGGCCACCAGCCGGGTGCGCTCCCCGACCTCGTCGGCGAGCCGCTCGAAGGGCACGGCGCGCACCGTCACGCCCAGCCGGTCGCGGGCGGCGGCCACCGGGCCGAGCAGCCCGGGGTGCTCGTCGGGCGCGGTGAGGATCTCGTCGCCACGGCGCAGCGCCAGCGCGTGCAGGACGCGGACGATCCCGTCGCTGGTCGAGGTGGTCAGCGCCACGTCGGTGGGCTGGGCCCCGACCAGCGCGGCGTAGGCGGCGCGCTGGCGATCGGCCAGCGCGAGGAACTGCGCGAAGTAGTCCGCGGCACGGCCGTGCTCGGCTGCGGCCTGCAGCGCGCCGGCCATCGCGGCCACGCCCGGGGTGGGCAGGGGGCCGCAGGTGCCTGCGTTGAGGTAGGTGAGCCGGTCGAGGACCGGGAACTGCGCGCGCAGCGCGGCGGGATCCACGAGGGGCGAGCCTAGAGGGCACGGTGCCCGCCGCGGGGGGACGACGGGTCGCCGCGGCGCACGAGGCCACTCGACGGCGGGCCGGGCGGCGGGCGCGCGACCCGCCGCCCGGTGATCGCGAAGTGCTACCCGCCGCAGGCGGGCCAGGGCGAGGAGCCGCTCTGGGCCTGCAGCTGCGCGGCGCGGCGGTCCTGCTCGGCCTCGGGGGCCGCGGCGGGGTCGCCGGTGCCGCCGACGCCCTGCCACGTCTGGCGGTCGAACTGGTACTTGCCCCGGTACTGCCCGTTGGGGCTGACCGCGGTCGGGTCGCCGCCTGACTCGCACGCCGCGACGGACTCCAGGCCGGCGGAAGCGCCGCCTCCGCCGCTGGTGGTGCTGGAGCCACCACCGGCGGAGGAGCCGGCGGCGGTGCTCGAGCCGGAGCTCGCCGCGGCCTGGCGCGCCTCGAGCGCCTCGCGACGGGCCTTTCGGCGCTCCTCGATGCGCTCCATGTCGTCGCGCAGGTCGACGGTGGACTTTCGGACCTCGCGGCTGGTGTTGACCATGTGGGCCGCGCCCAGCGTGCGTTCGTTCAGCTCGACGTCCTTCAGGTCGGCGTACTGGCGCGCGACGTCCAGGTGCCGGCGCACGAGGCGCTTGTGCTGGGCCGTGTGGGCGTCGGCGGCCAGCCCGTCGGCGCCGAGGATGGCCCGGTTGACCACCGGGCGCACGCGCGGATCGCCGTCGCCGCTCTGGGCGAGGGCGACGCCGCCCGGCGTGAGGAGGGCACCTGCCACGCAGGCGCCGATGGTGCGCTTGTTGACCATCTGGGGGAAGGCCCCCTTTCGTCGCGGCGCGCGCACGCACGCGAGATCGCGCTGCGGCGGGACGCCGATCGGGTGTCGGTCGCTTCAAGCCGTCGCGGAGCGCATCCGGGAACGTGCACGGGTGACCGCACGGCAGGCGCCCACCGTAGCAACCGGCGACGAACGCCTGTTCGCTCTGTGAACCAACGCACAGAACACGCCAGGCCATATCCTCGCCCGCATGCAGGTGACGCTTCCCGACGGCACGCCGCTGGAGCTCCCCGACGGCGCCACCGGCGCCGACGCGGCGGCGGCCATCGGCCCTGGCCTGAAGAAGGCCGCGCTGGCGGTGCGCGAGGACGGCGCCCTGCGCGACCTCACCGCCCGCCTGCACGAGGGTCAGGCGCTGGCCATCGTCACCGAACGCGATGAGCCCGACGCGCTGTGGCTCATCCGCCACGACACCGCCCACGTGCTGGCCACCGCGGTGCTGGAGCTGTTTCCGGGCGTGAAGATCTCCATCGGCCCGCCCATCGCCGACGGCTTCTACTACGACTTCGACTTTCCCGAGGGGACGACAGTCACCCAGGCCTCCTTCGAGGCCATCGAAACCAGGATGCGCGAGCACATCAAGGCCGACGAGCCCTTCGTGCGCTCCGAGAACACGGTGGCCGAGGCCCTCGAGCGCTTTCGCGCCGAGGGGCAGGACTACAAGGTCGAGCTGATCGAGGATCTCGTCCGCGATGCGGATCCCGCCCACCCGGTCGAGACGGTCTCGCTCTACACCAACGGTCCCTTCACCGACCTGTGCCGCGGGCCACACGCGCCCTCGACCGGGCGCATCAAGGCCTTCCGCCTGCAGTCGGTGGCCGGCGCCTACTGGCGCGGCGACGCGAACCGCCCGATGCTCACCCGCTTGTACGGAACCGCCTTCCTGTCCCAGAAGGATCTCGACGCCCACCTGGAACGCCTGGAGGAGGCCCGCGCGCGCGACCACCGCCGCCTGGGGTCGCAGCTGGGCCTGTTCGCCTTCTCGGAGACGGCCACCGGGGCGGCCTTCTGGCTGCCCGAGGGCACCAAGGTCTTCAACCAGCTCATCGGCCTCTCGCGCGCGATGTGCGAGGAGCGCGGCTACACCGAGGTCAAGACCCCCCAGCTCTACAACGCCGACCTGTGGCGGACCTCCGGGCACTGGTTCAAGTACCGCGACCACATGTTCACCACGGAGGCCGAGGGGCGCGAGATGGCCCTCAAGCCCATGAACTGCCCCGGGCACTGCGAGCTGTTCAAGCTCCAGCGGTGGAGCTACCGCGACCTTCCCGCGCGCTACGCCGAACCCGGCCTACTGCACCGCAACGAGCTGTCGGGCGCCCTGCACGGGCTGCTGCGCGTGCGCCACTTCGTCCAGGACGACGCCCACATCTTCTGCACGCCCGAGCAGGTGCTCGAGGAGATCAAGGGCTGCCTGGACATGGCCTTCGACACCTACGCGGTGTTCGGCATCGAGGCTCGCATCGAGCTGTCGACCCGCCCGCCGGAGCGCATCGGCGACGACGCGCAGTGGGACCAGGCCGAGGCGCTACTGGGCCGGGCGCTGGACGACAAGGAGATCTCCTACGTCCTCAACGAGGGCGACGGCGCCTTCTACGGCCCCAAGGTCGACCTGCACTTCACCGACTCGCTGGGGCGCTCGTGGCAGCTGGGCACCGTGCAGGTGGACTTCCAGCTGCCCGAGCGCTTCGACCTCACCTACACGGGGGCCGACAACGCCGAGCACCGAGTGGTGATGCTCCACCGCGCGCTGTTCGGCTCCTTCGAGCGGTTCATCGGCATCCTCATCGAGCACCTGGGCGGGCAGCTGCCGGTGTGGCTGGCGCCCACGCAGGCGCTCGTGCTGCCCATCGCCGACCGCCATGCGCAGGCCGCCGGCGAGGTGACCGCCCGCCTACGCGCCGGTGGGGTGCGGGCCACGGTGGACGAGCGCACGGAATCGGTGGGGCGCAAGATCCGCGAGGCGGAGCTGCGCAAGGTGCCCTTCATGCTGGTGGTGGGCGACCGCGAGGTCGAGGAGGGCACCGTCGCGGTGCGCGAGCACGGGCGCGGCGACACGGGCAGCGAGACCGCGGAGGCCTTCGCTCACCGCGTCGAAACACTCACTCGCGTTAGGGCCGCCTGAGAGCGACCGCGGGGCGTGGCGGCCCGCCCGCGGGCGCGCCGCCACCCCCGCAAGGTGGCCTATCGGCCGGACCGCCCGCGACCGTTGTCGTTGCCGCGACCGTTGCCGTTCCCGTTGGACCGGCCGTTGCCGTTGCCGTTGCCGTTTCCGTTGGACCGGCCGCGCGAGCCGCCCGACTTCGCCCGGGCGAACGGCCCCCAGATCGCGTAGGTCAGCGCGCCCTCCTCGAAGATCGCCTGGTCGGAGGAGCCCACGCCCCTCCCGCCCTGCTGGTTGAGGAAGAACGTGTTGCCGTTCCCCGAGAAGCACCCGCCGCAGAACTCCGAGTCGTTGACGATCGTCCGTGCGAAGTCGTAGATCGCGCCCTCCTGGGTGACGCCGCGCACGAACTGCTCGCCGGGGCTGTCCTCCTGCAGGAAGACGTCCCCGGTCTTGGGGACGAAGACGACGTTGTCGGGGTTCTCCAGCTCCGAGGCGCTTCGCGACGCGTAGATCAGCGTGAGGATCTCGCGCCGGGGGTCGTACTCCCACAGCTGGCCGAGCTCGATGGTCTCGGGCCCACCCTCGGTGCAGTCGAAGTAGATCTTGCCGTCGCCGACCCACGCGCCTTCGAGACGATCGAAGTTGATCGCCCCCTTGGCGTGCGCCTCCTTGCGGACGGTGTCCGTCGCCGGGTTGGGCTCCTCGATGGTCACCCACTGGACGGCGAAGGACTCGCCCGTCTGCGCGAGGTCGGCGTCGTAGCCCGGCGCCTCGGGCATGTCGCTGCGCACCAGGGCCTGCAGCGTGCCGTTGGTGTCGGCCAGCTGGCCCGCGCCGGTGATCTGGCGGCCCGGGAGGTAGCGGTAGAACGCCGCGTCCTCGCGGCGGTCCTCGGTCTGGTACATGATGTTGTCAAGCCAGGCCACCGCCTCGTGGGAGAAGCGCCCGGCCGCGACGATCGGCTCGGCCTTCACCGGGCGGTCCAGGCCTGAAGGCACCTCGAAGTTGTAGCCGTGGGGCCTACCGCCGTCCTCGAAGGTCTCCTCGCAGGTGATCCACGAGCCCCACGGCGTTTCACCGCCCGCGCAGTTGGTGCTCGTGCCGCCGAGCACGTGCAGCACCTCGCGCACGCGGCGGTTGGCGCCCACGGTCAGCTGCGTGTTGCCCGCGCGGTACTCGGGCTGGGGGTCGTAGCGCTTGTCCTCGGGGACGATGACCTCCATCTCCCCGGGGCGCTCGCGGTTCTCGTGGTTGCGCACCAGGATCGTGGTCCCCTGCGGGCCCGGGAAGGCGCCCATGCCGTCGAAGACGCCCGGCGTGGGTACCGTCTGCGGGTTGCCCTCGGTGACGAAGGCCGTGGAGGGGTCACCCTGCTTGTTGATGAGGCGGTACTGAAAGCCGCGGGGCAGCGCCAGGAAGGCGATGCCGGTGTCCTTCTCGGGCGTGGGCTGGAGCGGGCCGTAGCCGGCCGACCTCCCGGGCGGGCGGCCCTCGGCCTGGCGTGCGGCGAGGGCCGAGAGGGGGCCACCGATCGCCATCCCGCCTCCGACCGCGGCACTGCCCTGCAGGAACCTCTTCCGACTCAGCGCTGTCATGTCACTCTCCCTGGTGGTTTGACGCCCGCGCATGGTGGAGGCGTCGCGAGGCCTTTCTGTGAACGGGTTGTCGCCCAGATGTGAAGGACCGGTGACGCTGTCGTGGATCGGCCGCGTGACCGTGGCGAGGGCGCCTAGAGTCGTGGCGCATGGGGCGATCGGGGGTCTCGCGGCGCGATCTGTTCGGAGCCGGGCTGCGACGGCTCGTGCCCGACCTCGACGAGTCCGACCCTCCCCGGCCGCCGGCGGACCCGCGCGAGACGCTCGCCGAGCGTCGGGCGCGCTGGCGGCTGGCCGCCGAGGCGTCGGGCGAGGCCACCCTCTTCGACGCCGCCCACCCGGCGGTGCTCGAGGCCGGCGGCTGGAGCGCGGGCGACCGGCTGCTCGACGCGGGGGCGGGTACCGGGACGCTGGCGCTGGGCGCCGCCGCACGCGGCGCCCAGGTCACCGCCTGCGAGCCCGTCGGCGCGCTCGCCGCGCTGGGACGGGAGCGGTCCGCCGGACAGCCCGCCGTGCGATGGGTCGAGGCCGAGCTCGACGACCTGCCCTTCGCCACGGGGTCCTTCGACCACGCGGTCTGCGCCTTTGGCCTCACCGCGTGCGTACGACCGCGGGAGGCCCTGGCGGAGGTCGCGCGGGTGCTGGCACCCGGTGGGACGCTGGTGCTGGCGGCCTGGCATCCTGGAGGGCCGATAGGACGCCTGCTCAAGCTCGCAGAGCGCTGGGATCCGTCCCCGCCGGGGACCGTCTCGCCGCTGGCCGCGACCCGCGAGGAGCGCCTGCGCCAAGACCTCGACCATCACGCCGACCGCGTCGAGTTCTCCTTCGCCGAGGTGCCGCTCGTCTTCTCCGATGCGCAGGAGGCGGGGGACCGCCTCACCTGCGCACTCGCGCCGGTCGGGGCCGCTCTGGGCGCCGACGCGGGACCCAGGCGCGCGCAGGCCGTGCGCTCTCTGGCCGAGGCAGGCGAGGAGGTCGGCGGAGGGCTGGTCCTCCGCGCGGGATTCCTGGTGGTCGTGGCGCGCCGCAGGGAGCTCTCGTGAGCCGCCGCGAGGGTCGGACCCACCGGGACGCCGCGCGGGTGCGCGGTGGGCTACACTGGAGGCGTTGATCGAGACGACGTTCGCCCCCCCGCAGCGCCCGCGCACCGCTTGACGCGCGCTGGACAAACCTAGTGCCGGTCCCTCGCAGGTTCGACCGGCGCCCGCCCGAGCGGGATCAGACCCGGATCAACGACCGCATCCGCGTGGCCGAGGTGCGCCTCATCGACGAGGACGGCCAGCAGGTCGGGGTCATGGGCACCGAGGACGCCCTGGCCTACGCCCGTGAGCGCGACCTCGATCTCGTGGAGGTCGCCGCGGAGGCCCGCCCGCCCGTCTGCCGGGTGCTCGACTACTCCAAGTACAAGTACGAGCAGGCCCAGAAGCAGAAGGCCGCGCGCAAGCACCAGCAGTCGGTCGTGGTGCGCGAGATCAAGTTCCGCCCCAAGATCGCCGAGCACGACTACGCGACCAAGAGGGGCCACGTCGAGCGCTTCCTACGCCACAAGGACAAGGTCAAGATCACGATCATGTTCCGCGGGCGCGAGGTCACCCACCCCGAGCGCGGCGAGGCCATCCTCCAGCGCCTGGCCGAGGACCTCAGCGAGCTGGCCACCGTCGAGCAGCGCCCCACCCAGGACGGGCGCAACATGACGATGATGCTCGGCCCCTCCAAGGCCGTGATGGCCGGTCAGGTGGACGAGGCCAACGGCGCCGGCCCCTCCGTGGACGCCACCGGCGGCGGCGACGCCGTCGAGCGCGGGGCCCAGGACGACGCCGTCGAGCGCGCCGCCGGCCAAGACGCCGGGTAGTCCGCTGGCCGACGGGGTCTCCCGCCGGGGGCTGTTCACCGGGCTCAGGCGGCGCCTGACCCCAGGCGAGGATCCACCGCTCACCGCCGGCGCCGACGCGGACGCCCAGGAAGAGGTCCGCGACCGCCTGCGCACAGCGTGGGAGGGCTCGGATGGGCGCCTGTGGGCCCAGACCGCGGGAATGCTGCTCGAGCTCGCCTCGCCCTCGGTCGGCGAGCGGGTGCTCGACGCCGGCTGCGGCGACGGCAACGTGGCACTGGAGCTGGCCGAGCGCGACGCGGTGGTCACCGCCTGCGACCTCAGCCCGACGCTGCTCGCCGCGGCACGCCGCCGCGCCGCGGCCGCGGGGGCGGAGATCGACTGGCGCGAGGGAGACCTGGAGGCCCTGCCCTTCGCGGACGCGAGCTTCGACGCCACCTGGTCGGCCCTCGCGCCCGCCTTCTGCGCGCGGCCCCACCGTGCGCTGGCCCAGCTCGTGCGCGTCACCCGTCCGGGCGGGCGGATCGCGCTGGCGCTGTGGACCCGCGCCGGCGCGGTGGGCCGCCTCCTGCGCCTGGCCGCCATCGCCGACCCGCCGCCGGGCGGCGGGCGCGGGCCGGTGGCCTGGGGCGCACAAGACCGCCTCGGTGACCGGCTGGGCGACGCGGGCGCACAGCTGCTGGGCAGCGAGCAGGCCACGATACGCATGGGTTTCGCCTCCCCGGGGGAGGCGGTGGAGCGCCTGTGCGCGGTGCTGGGCCCGCTGGCCGGCGCGTTCGCCCGCCTGCCCACCGAGGAGGCCACCACGCTGCGCACCGCGGTGGAGCGCGCGGTGGCCGCGGAGGCCACCACCCGGAGCGAGCGTACGGTCGTGACGGGCGAGGTCCTCCTGGCCGTGGCCCAGCGCCCCGCGGGCTGAGCCCCGTCGACGCCGACGAGCCAGACAGGCCCCGGTCCTCGTGGCCTCCTCGCTGACCGTCATGCGCTTCGCCGATCGTCTACACGTCGTACAGGAACGTGTACACCGCAGAAGAACCGGCTTGGACCCAGTCCGCGAGGCAGTAGCGACACGAGCTCCCCGCGTCGACAGGCACCAGGATGGTCTTGGGCGGGCGACCCTCGACCACCTCAACAGCGATGCTCTGACCTTCCAGAGGACCGTCGCAGAGCCTCGCCGTGATCTGCGGTCCGGTCTCCGCGGAGCGTGTCGCGGCCTCGTCGTCGATCACAGGCTCCGGCGGGAGGCGCTTCGCAAGAGCCCGGTCTGGGTGGAGCTCGCGTGCTCCGGCGGGTTCTGGACGGAAGCGATCCCACCCCCCTGGTGGCGCCGAGGGTTCATTGCAGCGCCCCAGCAGGCAGCACGTAGCGCAGCGGCGTCCGATGACCTGCGTAGACGCTGTCGTGTAGCCGCGTGTCGTGCAGGCCGTGCGCGGAGACCCGAGGAGCGAGGTCTTCGGGTTCTCCGGCGTGCGTCAAGACCCACGTCAGGATGGCCGCGGAGTCGGCGCCCTCGGCGAGGATCGCGGCACGTTCGATGACGTCGCCCCCGGAGGGGTGAGGTCGCGACAAGCGCGTCACCAAGGTGCGAATCGTGTTGTCGTCCACGGTCCGAAGCTAGTCGTCCTGCGGGGAGGCAAGCGGACTTCTCAGGTGGAATGCCTGACGTCGTCTTGCTTGGGCGGCGCCAACGAGTGCTCTGGTCCGCGTCGCCCTTTGTTGGAGGTCTTGCCGTCGTTCAGCGGATGCGGGACCGCCGTGGACGGCGTCGTCGTTGTCGAGCTGGCGCTGGGTGTGGCGGACGGCCAGCGCGAGAAGGTGGAGGTGTCGGTCGGTCATGATGGCGGCGTGCTGGGCGTGGGGACTGGCATCGCGACTGTGACTGCGTGCGACAGCGCGTCGGAGCGGTCATGGTCGGAGATCAGACGGAATCCGAGGGCGCGCTGGGCGCTGGGAGCTGGTTGAGGTGGCTCACCGCATTCTGGGCAGACCACGACCGATGGCGCGGCGGCGCGAGTGAAACGCAGCCGGCAGCTTGGGCAGCAGACGTGGGTCATTAGCGACCCTTTCTATAGAAGCCCGGATCATGAGTCTAGCTGCCTGCGGGCGTGGGTGTTCGGAACAGCCGGGATGCCGAGCGAGGACGCGGCCCGATGCATCTCGGTTGGGGGCGCGCTCACAGAGGAGTACCCTGGGTCGTCGAGCTGACCGTGCGGGCAGGACCTCAGCCCGAACCCCAAGGCCACCGACGCGCGACTCGCGCCGAGGCGGGGAGCAGGGGCGAATGATTCGAGACCCGCGGGGCAGTCTCTACCTCGCTCGTCGGGTCTCACCCCTCTCTTCCTTGCGCGCGACTTCCCAGCGAGAGGGTCGGAAGGTACTGAGCGATGCTGAGGTCCACCACGATCGCCGAGCGGGTGCGTCGCATGTCGCGAGCGGGTAGCGGCGCGCAACGATCAAGCCCTCGGCCGGCAGATGCCGATTGGCAACAGCGGTTGACGACGCTCGAGGCGCGGATGGAGCATCTGGAGTCGGCGCTCGAGGGTCTGCAGGACGCGGTTTATCGCCAGGCGGTCCGCGAAGAGGAGCACATCGACCACTTGCGCAGGCGTACGGAGCCCGAGCAGATGGCACGCGACCTCAGCCGCGACGCGCGTCGGCGTGGCCTGTGATGGCCGGTGGGTCGCGGCTGGACGCGCTGCGGGCCGAGGCTCGCCACCACCGCCAGCGCCGTGACCTGTATCGGGCGAAGATGTACGCCCTGCGTCCGACACCATGGCGCGGCTGAGGGAACTCGAGCGGGCCCTTGCGACTGCCGATGCCCGCCTGCGTCGAGCCGAGCAAGAGCGCGCCTCGCCTCGCGGCGACTGACCGGCCCCAGCGAATCAGCAGCGACGTGCCCGGGGCCGGGGAAGCACCCTTTGCCATACTGTCGCGCCTATGCCCAAGATGAAGACCCACTCGGGCGCCAAGAAGCGCTTCAAGGTCACCGCCAAGGGCAAGGTGCGCGGCCGTCACGCCTTCACGAGCCACATCCTCGAGAAGAAGTCCCCCAAGCGCAAGCGCCGGCTGAGCCGGCCGACCTACCTGCACAAGGAGGACGAGCGCCGGGTCAAGGAGATGCTCGGGGTGAAGCGATGACGCGTGTGAAGCGCTCCGTCCACGCGCGCAAGAAGCGCCGGGCCACGCTCGAGCGGGCCAAGGGCTACCGCGGGGAGGCGCACTCCAACTACAAGCGCGCCAAGGAAGCGGTCATGAAGGCCGACTCCTACGCCTACCGCGACCGGCGCAACCGCAAGCGCGACTTCCGCCGCCTGTGGATCACCCGTATCAACGCCGCCGCGCGCCAGAACGGCCTGACCTACGCGACCTTCATGCATGGGATGGCGGCCGCGGGCATCGAGCTGGACCGCAAGGTCCTGGCCGACATCGCCGTGCGCGACCCCGAGACCTTCCGCCGATTCGCCGATGCCGCCCGCGAGGCGTCGGCCGCCTGACACCAGCCGACATCGACCACCTCCCGGGCGCCGCTTCCATCAGGACGGCGCCCTTTTTCGTTCTCGTGATCACCTCCCACCACAACCCGCTCCTCAAGGACATCCGCCGCCTGCAGCGCCGGCGCGACGGGCGCTTCGTGGCCGAGGGCGAGGACCTGCTGGCCGCCGCCGACGAGGCGGGCTGGGAGGCGCTCGCGCGCCTGCGCGCCGGGGTGGACGTGCAGGCCGAGGTGCTCGCGAAGGTGTCCGCGCTGGGCTCGGGCACCCGCGAGCTGGGCGTCTTCGCGGAGCGCTGGGCGCCGGCCCCGCTCGGCCCGCTGTGCGTGTACCTGCACGGCGTGGGCGATCCCGGCAACGTCGGAGCGGTGCTGCGCAGCGCGCACGCCTTCGGGGCCGCCAGCGTGGTGCTGGGCCCCGGCTGCGCCGACCCCTTCGGTCCCAAGGCCGTGCGGGCGTCGATGGGCGCGGTGTTCACGGTGCCCCTCGCGCGCGGCGGGGTGGAGGGCCTGCCGGGCGAGACCATCGCGCTGGTGGCGGGGGAAGGGCAGCCGTTGGCGACCCTCGCGGCCGGGGCCGAGGTCAGCCTGGTCGTCGGGGCCGAGCGCGCCGGTCTTCCGGCCGAGGTGGTCGCCGCGTGCGACCGGGTCGCCCACATCCCCATCCGCGGCGACTCGCTCAACGCGGCCATGGCGGCGACCATCGGTCTCTACGAGCTCGCGGGTAGGTTGGCGGGGTGATCGAGCGCATCGAGCAGCTGCGCGCCGAGGGCGAGCGCGACGTGGCCGGCGCGGCGACCACGGCCGCCCTGGAGGAGGCGCGCGTGCGCCACCTGGGCCGCCGCGCCGAGCTGCCCAACCTGCTGCGCGGCGTGGCCGACCTCCCGCCCGACCAGCGCGGCCAGGTGGGCAGGGCGGCCAACCAGGCCCGCCAGGCCCTCGAGGCCCAGATCGCCGCCCGCGCGCAGGAGCTCGAGGGCGCCGAGCTCGACGCCCGGCTGGCCGCCGACCGCGTCGACGTGACGCTGCCCGGCGACCCCCCCCAGCCCGCCGGGCGCCTGCACCTGCTCACCGCCACGCGCCGCGAGATCGAGGACGTCTTCCTCGGTCTGGGCTTCACCGTCCTCGAGGGCCCCGAGGTCGAGCTCGTGCACTACAACTTCGACGCGCTCAACCACGCGCCCAACCACCCCGCGCGCGATCGTACGGACACGTTTTACGTGGGTGAGGACCTCGTGCTGCGCACCCACACCTCGCCCATGCAGATCCGCGCCATGGAGAGCCACCCTCCGCCGCTGTACGTGGTCATCCCCGGGCGCGTGTACCGCCGCGACTCCGACGCCACGCACACCCCGCAGTTCCACCAGGTCGAGGGCCTGGCCGTGGACGAGGACATCACGCTGGCCGACCTCAAAGGAACGCTGCTGGCCTTCGCCCGCGCGATCTTCGGCCACGAGCGCGAGGTGCGCCTGCGCCCGCACTTCTTCCCCTTCACCGAGCCCAGCGTCGAGGTCGACGTGTCGTGCTTCAACTGCACGGAGGGCCACCTGCGCGACGGCTCGCGCTGCGCGCTGTGCAAGGGCACCAGCTGGCTGGAGATCCTCGGCGCGGGCGAGGTCGATCCCAACGTCTACGCCTACGTGGACGACGAGCGCTACGACCCCGAGCGCATCGCGGGCTTTGCCTTCGGGCTGGGCATCGAGCGCATCGCGATGCTGCGCCACGCGGTCCCCGACCTGCGCCTGCTCTATGACAACGACCTGCGCTTCCTGGAGCAGTTCGGCTGATGCGCGTCCCGCTCGAGTGGCTGCACGAGTTCTGCGCGCCCGACCTGCCCGCGCGCGAGCTGGCCACGCGGCTGGCCATGACCGGCACGGAGGTCGAGCGCCTGCAGCGCCACGGTCCCGACGCGCTCGACCTCTTCGTGGTCGGCCGCGTGCTGGCCGCCGAGCAGCACCCCGCCGCCGACCGCCTGCGCGTCTGTCGCGTCGCGCTGGGCGAGGGCGACGTGGCCCAGATCGTCTGCGGCGCGCCCAACGTGGCCCACGACCAGACGGTCGCCGTGGCCCAGCCCGGGGCGATCCTGCCCGACGGCACCAAGCTCGGGCGCGCCACGCTGCGCGGGGTCGAGTCGGCGGGCATGATCCTCGCCGAGGACGAGCTGGGCATCGGCACCGACCACTCCGGGATCCTCGTGCTCGACGACGTCGGCTCGGGCGAGGAGTCCGACGAGCTGGTGCCGGGCACGCCTCTGCTCGACCTGCTGCCGGGCCTGGCCACCGACGTGCTCGAGCTGGAGATCACGCCCAACCGGCCCGACTGTCTGGGCGTGTACGGCGTGGCCCGCGAGGTGCACGCGGCCACCGGCGCGCCGCTGCGCGTGGCGCCCTGGGAGGGCGCGCTGCCCTCCGCCTGGGCAGGGGAGGTCGAGGGCGCCCACGTGGAGGTGCGCGATCCCGACCTGTGCCCGCGCTTCACCGCGACCGTCTACGACGACGTGCGCATCGGCCCCTCGCCGCCGTGGCTCAAGGCGCGCCTCATGGCCGCCGGCCAGCGGCCCATCAACAACGTCGTGGACATCACCAACTACGCGATGCTGCTCACCGGCCAGCCGCTGCACGCCTTCGACCTGGACCGGGTGGCGGGGGGCACTCTCGTCGTGCGCCGCGCGCGAGAGGGCGAGGAGGTCGTCACGCTCGACGGCCAGCCTCGCCGCCTGGACGGCGAGATGGTGCTCATCGCCGACGCCGACGGGCCGACCTCCATCGCCGGGGTCATGGGCGGCGAGCGCTCCGAGGTGCAGGACGACACCACCACCGTGCTCATGGAGGTCGCCACCTGGGACGGGCCGAACATCCACCGCACCTCCCAGCTGCTGGGGCTGCGCAGCGAGGCCAGCGCGCGCTTCGAGAAGGGCCTCGCCCCCGAGCAGACGCTCGAGGCCCAGAGCGTCGCCCACGGGCTGATGGTCGACCTGTGCGGGGCGACGCCGCGGCCGGGGCTGATCGATGTCGGCGGGGCGGGACCCGCTCCCGAGCCGCTGCTGCTGCGCAGCGCCACGGTGACCCGCCTGCTGGGCCGGGAGATCGCGCGCGAGCGCCAGGCGGAGATCCTGCGCGCGCTGGACTTCGGGGTGGAGGAGACGCCCGGCGAGGCCGTCGGCGCCGTGCCCTTCGCGACCGCAGGCGAGGGCTTGGCGGTCAGCGTGCCGCCCTTTCGCCGCCTCGACGTCACCCGCGAGGCCGACCTGGTCGAGGAGATCGCGCGCATCGACGGCCTCGACGCGCTGCCCGCCACCCTGCCCGCCCGCCGCGGCGCCAGCGGCCTGCTCATGCGTCCCCAGCGCCTGCGCCGGCGCGCCGAGGACGTGCTCGTCGGCCGGGGCCTGCACGAGGTGGTGGGCTGGAGCTTCACCTCCCGCGAGCTGCTGGAGCGCCTGCGCCTGCCCGCCGACAGCCCGCTGCGCGCGGTGGTCGAGCTGGAGAACCCCATGAGCGAGGGGCAGGCGATCCTGCGCCCCACGGTGCTGGGCTCGCTGCTGGACGCTGCGGGGCACAACGTCGCCCACGGTCACCGGGACCTCGCCCTCTTCGAGTCGGGCGCGGTGTACCGCACGGGGGGCGGGCGCCTGCCCCACGAGCACCACGCGTTGGCCATCCTGCTGCACGGCGGGCTGCAGCCGGCCACGTGGGGCACGCCCCAGCCCCCGCGCGCCTCCTTCTTCGCCGCCAAGGGCGTGCTCGCCGCGGTGCTCGACGCCCTGCGCGTCGAGTGGACGGTCACGCCCGCCGAGGAGCCCTTCCTGCATCCGGGACGCAGCGCCGCGGTCGTGGTGGCCGGGGAGAGGGTCGGCTTCCTGGGCGAGGTCCACCCCCTGGTCGTGCGCACCTGGGAGCTCGACGACCCGGTGGCCGCCTTCGCGGTCGACCTGGGCCGTGTCGTGGCCGCCGCGCCGGAGGTGGAGCGCTACGTCGACCTCACCACCCACCCGGCGGTGCGCCAGGACCTCGCGGTCATCGTGCCCGCCGGGGTGCCCGCGGCGTGCGTGGTGGAGGTCGCCACCCGCGCGGGCGGGGAGTTGCTGGCGCGCATCGAGATCTTCGACGTCTACGAGGGCGAGCAGGTGGGGGAGGGGCAGCGTTCGCTGGCGCTGCACCTCGAGTTCCGCGCGGAGGACCGCACCCTGACCGACCAGGACGCCGACGCCGTGCGCGCGACGATCGTGCGGGCGCTGGGCGACGAGCTGGAGGCGGTGCCCCGTGGCGAGTAGCGCCGCCGGCCCGCGGGTGCTCGTCGCCGGCGCCTCGGGCTACACGGGCGCGCTGGCCGCGCGCCTGATCGACCGCCACCCGCACTTCGGGCTGGCCGCGGTGACCTCGCGCAGCGACGTGGGGGTGCGCCTGGACGACCTCTATCCCCACCACCGCGTGGCGTCGGTGCTCGAGGAGCTCGACCTCGACCGCCACGCGCAGGTCGAAGCGGCCATCGTCGCCTACCCCCACGGCGCCGCCGCCCCGGTGGTCGCCGCGCTGCGCGAGCGCGGCGTGCGCGTGGTGGACCTCAGCGCCGACTTCCGCCTGCGCGACCGCGCGGTCTACGAGGCGTGGTACGGCCAGCACGGCGCACCCGAGCTGCTGGCCACCGGCGCCTACGGCCTGCCCGAGCTGCACCGCGAGGCGATCGCCGGCGCGGACATCGTGGCCAACCCCGGCTGCTTTCCCACCGCCGCCCTGATCGCGCTCGCGCCCCTGGCCCGCGCGGGGCTGATCGCCGACGTGGTGGTCGACGTCAAGACCGGCGTCAGCGGTGCGGGGCGCGCGGCCAGCGCCACCACCCACTTCGTCTCCGTGGACGGCAACGTGACGCCCTACAAGGTCGAGGGCCACCGCCACGCGCCGGAGGTCGACCAGGAGCTGGCCGCGCTGGGCGCACCGGTGACCTCCACGGTGGTGCCCCACCTCGTCCCCGTCGACCAGGGCGAGCTGGTCTCCTGCTACGTGACCCCCGCCGGGGACCTCGGCGACCTGCGCGCGCGCTACGAGGACGCCTACGCCGACGAGCCCTTCGTCGAGCTGGCCGACGCGCCGCCCGGCCCGCGCGACGTGCGCGACACCAACGTCGCGCGCCTGTTCTGCCACCACGACCGGCGCACCGGCAAGGCGCTGGTCTTCTGCACGGTGGACAACCTCTGGAAGGGCGCCGCCTCCCAGGCCGTGCAGAACCTCAACCTCATGTTCGCCCGCGACGAGCGGGAGGGACTGTGGCCGTAGGCACCTCGACCTTCTCCTCGCGCTGGGTGCAGCCCCCCGGGCACGTGCGCGACCTTTCCGGCGGGCTGCCCCAGGGCTTTCGCGCCGCCGGTGTGGCGGCGGGCATCAAGCCCTCCGGGCGCCCCGACGTGGCGCTGCTGGTCTCCGACCCCCCCCACACCACCAGCGCCGCGCGCTTCACGCGCTCGGCCACCCAGGCCCCGCCCGTGCTGCTCTCCCGCGAGCGCTGCCGGCTGGACGCGCTGCGCGCCGTGGCCGTCAACGCGGGCAACGCCAACTGCGCCGTCGGTGACCCGGGAATCGAGGCCGCCGCGCGCATGCAGGCCATCGGGGCGCGGCTGGCCGGCGTGGACGACGCCCAGTGCGCGGTGTGCTCCACCGGCGTGATCGGCGTGGCGCTGGACGTCGACGCGGTGCAGCGCGGCCTGGAGGCCGCCGCCCAGCGGCTGGCCGACGACGGGGACGAGGCGCTGGCCGGCGCCATCCGCACCACCGACGCCTTCGAGAAGCACGCCTGCATGGAGGTTGAGCTGCCCTCGGGGACGGTGCGCCTCAGCGCGCAGGCCAAGGGGGCGGGGATGATCGCGCCCGCCTTCTCGGCCACGCTGCTGTGCTTCGTGCAGACCGACGCCGCGCTGAGCCCCGAGACCGCCGACCTGCTCTTCGGGGTGTGCGTCAAGCGCTCGTTCGACCGCATCACGGTCGACGGGCAGCTGTCGACCAACGACACCGCGCTGCTGCTGTGCTCCGGGGCCAGCGGGGTGCGCGTGGAGTCCGAGACCGAGGACGAGCTGCGCTTCGGCGAGGCGCTGGACGGGCTGCTGCGGCGTCTGGCGCTGCTCATCGTGCGCGACGGCGAGGGGGCCCGGCGCGTGGGCCGCGTGGTGGTGCACGGCGGCGGGGGCGGGATGGTGGAGGCCGCGGCGCGCGCGGTGGCCGACTCCCCGCTGGTCAAGACGGCGCTGTACGGCGGCGATCCCAACTGGGGGCGCATCGTCCAGGCGGTGGGCATGGCCCTGCCCGACGCCGCGCCGCTGGCCCTCGACGTCGACATCGAGGGCGTGGCGGTGTGCCGCGCCGGGGCGGCGGTGGCCCACGACCACGTCGAGCTGGCGCGCCGGGTGGCCCGCGAGGAGGTCGAGTACGTGGTCGGGCTGCCCGGCAGCGGCGCGGAGACCGAGGTCTTCTTCAGCGACCTGGGCCACGAGTACGTCAACGTCAACGCGGAGTACACGACATGACCCCGCGGCCGGAGGCCTCCGAGCGCATCGGCACCCTCCTCGAGGCGCTGCCCTACATCCGCGAGTTCCACGGGCGCACCGTGGTCATCAAGTACGGCGGCGCGGCGATGACCGATCCCCAGCTGCGCGAGGAGTTCGCCCGCGACGTGGTGCTGCTCAAGTACGTCGGGCTCAACCCGGTGGTGGTCCACGGCGGCGGGCCGGACATCACCTTCTACATGGAGCGCCTAGGGCTCCCCGTGGAGTTCGTCAGCGGCCTGCGCGTCAGCGACCGCGAGACGGTGGAGATCGCCAAGATGGTCCTGGTGGGCAAGGTCAACAAGGACATCGTGCTGCGCCTCAACCGCCACGGCCAGTCGGCCATCGGGCTGTGCGGCGACGACGGCTCGCTGTTTCGCGTGGCCCGCCAGCCCGCGCCCGGCGGCGAGGACATCGGCTTCGTGGGGCGCATCGAGCGCGTGGACGTCGACGTGCTGCTCCACGTGGCCGAGGACTACATCCCGGTGGTCGCCTCGGTGGGCGCCGACCGCGAGGGCCACTCCTACAACGTCAACGCCGACGAGGCCGCCGGCGCGGTGGCGCGCGCGCTGGGCGCCTTCAAGGTCATCTTCCTCACCGACGTGATCGGGTGGCTGGCCGACCCTCACAACCCGGGCACGAAGATCGGTCAGGCGGGCGCCGACGAGGTCGAGGAGGCGCTCGAAGGCGTGACCGGCGGGATGCGCCCCAAGCTCGAGGCCTGCCTCAACGCCATCCACGGCGGTGTCACCCACGCGCACATCCTCGACGGACGCGTGCCCCACTCGATGCTGCTCGAGCTGTTCACCGACGCGGGCGTGGGCACGAAGATCCACCCGGCGGCATGACCCTCTCCGACCTCCGCCAGCTCGAGGCCGACCACCTCGTGGGCGCCTACACCCGCCAGCCCGTCGAGTTCGTCGGCGGCGACGGCTCCTGGCTGCGCGACGGCGAGGGCAACGCCTACCTGGACTTCCAGACGGGCCTCGCGGTCACCGCGCTGGGGCACGGCCACCCCGCGGTGGTGCAGGCCATCCGCGAGCAGGCGGGCGTCCTGATCCACGTGGGCAACCTCTTCTACACCGAGCCCGGGCTGGGCCTGGCCCGGCGCCTGAACGAGCGCTCGCTGGGCGGCAAGGTGCACTTCGCCAACTCGGGGACCGAGGCGGTGGAGGCAGCGCTGAAGGTGGCGCGCAAGGCCCGGCGCGGGGGCACCGTGATCTCCGCGCACCGCGGCTTCCACGGGCGCACCTACGGCGCGCTGTCGGCCACCCCCCAGGAGAGCAAGCAGGCTCCCTTCGCGCCGCTGGTGCCCGGCTTCGTGGCGGTGGAGCCCACCGCGGAAGCCATCATCGCCGCCGTCGACGAGCGCACCGCCGCCGTCCTGCTCGAGCCGGTGCAGGGCGAGGGCGGCGTGCACGTGCTGAGCGACGACGTCCTGCGCACCGCGCGCGAGGCCTGCGACGCGCACGGGGCGGCCCTGATCTTCGACGAGGTGCAGTGCGGGATGGGGCGCACCGGCACGCTGTGGGCGTGGGAGCGCGCCGGCGTGGTGCCCGACGCCATGACGCTGGCCAAGGCGCTGGGCGGCGGGCTGCCCATCGGGGCGCTCGTGCTGGGCCCCCGGCTGGCCGACGTGCTCGAGGCCGGCGATCACGGCTCCACCTTCGCCGGTGGCCCCGTGGCCTGCGCCACCGCGCTCGCGGTCCTCGACCACGTCGACGACCCCGCGCTGCTGGACAACGTCGCGCGGCTGGGCGAGCGCCTGGCCGGGGGACTGCGCGAGCTGCCCGGCGTCGTCGAGGTCCGCGGTCGCGGCCTGATGCTCGCCGCCGAGCTGACCTCCGACCACCCCGAGGGCGCCCCCGCGCTCGTGCGCCGCGCGCTGCTCGAGCAGCGCCTGGTGATCAACGCCACCGGGCCGACCACGGTCCGGCTGCTGCCGCCGCTGACCGTCTCCAAGGCGGAGGTCGACGAGGCGCTGGGACGGCTGGGAACGCTGTTTAAGTGGGGGTAGGGCGCCACCCACGCTGAGGGCCGCACGTGGCCGAGGGTCCTCTGGGAAGATGGCGGGGGTGGCCGCCCCGTCGCGTTCCGCCCCCGCCGAACCGCCCGAGCCGCTGGTCGACGACGGCTGGGCGCCGGACCCCCTGGAGCCCGACGGTGCCGCCGAGCTGCGCCGCCGCCTCCTGGCCAGGCCGCGCCACGTCCCGCGCACCGAGCTCGAGGGCCATGTCGGCCTGTCGGCGCGCGAGCTCTTCGAGCTGGGCTGCACGCTGGCTCCGCTCGGACCCCTGGACCTCGGTGCCGCGGTCGGCCGGCGGGTGCTCGTCGTGGTCGGGGCGTTCCTGCTCGCCTTGGGGCTCGCGGGCGGGCTCTCGAGCACCCTGGCGCCGCTGCTGGACGGGTTGCTCGGAGCGCCCAGGAACCCCGACCTGATGCCCGGGGGTCAGGCGCTCGCCATGGCCGGCTTGTTCCTGGCGGCGGCCGCCGGAGGCCGGGAGCTCCTTCTGCGCTCGGTGCGCGCGCTGCGCACCCGGGCGGCCGAGCGGCGCCGGGTCCGCCCCGGTCAGGGGCGCCAGCCGGCCCAGGACCCGCAGGCGCGCACCACGGTGGCCGTGGTGCGGGGCCCGGACGTCATCCGCGTCCAGCTCCTGTGGCTGCGGGCCGACCCGGCCGACCCCGCCCAGGTCGAGCTGCGCACCCTCGCCGAGCAGCGCGTCCCCCGCGACGAGCCGGCGCGAGCCGAGGAGGCGGTGGTCCGCCTCTCGGAGGTGGCGCTGCGCGCCGACGCCGCCCGCGGGCTGGTCGCCGAGCACGGCACGGGAGCGCTCGCCGCAAGCGCTTCGCGGGTGACCGTCGAGACCGTGCCCGCGGTCCCCTCGGGCACGGGGCCGGCCGACGCGCCGGGGCCTCGTGGCGGCAGCCCGCGTACTCCCGTACGCGACGGGTGGGAGCTCGACCCGCTGACCGAGGAGGGCGAGGCCGAGCTCGCGCGGCGCCTGTGCCTCGCCGAGCCGGCGCGCTGGAGCGCCGACGCGCTGGCCCCGCTGGTCCGGGCGGGCGCCGCGACGGGCCCGGTGGACCCCGCCGGGCTGCCGGCCTGGCCGAGCGGCGGCGCGGTCGGGAGCGTTGCCACGCCGGTGCTCGACCCCAAGGTCCTGCGCCGGGTGGGCGCGGCGACGGTGGCGGTGTGGTTCTTCGCGATGGCCGGCAGCGAGGATCCGGCCGCGGCGACCAGCCTCGTCGGCTACGGCGCCCTCGCCGTGGCGCTGACCTGCGGCGCGGTGCTGTGGTGGTCGGCCCACCGAACGCCCGGCCAGCGGCTCCTGCGCACTCTGCGCGGCGCTGCGAGCGCCCCGCCGCGCGCGCTCGAGCAAGGCCTCCCGGGCACCGGCGGGCGGTTCCTCGTGGCGCGGGGAGCCCACCGCGACGGCGAGCGCCTCGCCCTGCTGCACGTGCGGCCGGTGCCCGACGACGGCGGCGCGGGAGCCGTCGAGGTGCGCCGCCTGGCCTGGCGCGACGTGAAGCGTGGCGGGGCCGTGACCCCCCACGAGGTGGCCCACCAGCTCCGCCTCGTCGCCGACGCGGCGGAGTTCCTCGGCGCGCGTGGCGGCGGCTCGGCGCGGCAGCTGCGACGGCTGGTGGCCGGCCTGGGCCGCGCGGGGGCCAGGACCGCGGAGCGGTCGGGCCTCGCCCGCGAGCCGCTCGTGTGGCTGGCAGCGACCGTCCCGCCGCTGCTCGTCGTCAGTGCCGTCCGCCAGACGGTGCGGGGCACCTGGCTGGAGGACGGGCTGACCAATCGCCTGCTCTCGTTCTCGTGGCCGCTGGCGATCGCCCTCATCCTCGTCTGGGCCGCCCGGCGGATCCGCGATCCCTGGGCCGCCTGAGGCCGAGCCCCGCGGACGCTCGGCCCTCGACCGCATGCGGCCGCGCGACGTTGTGACCCTGAGGGGTGCGTGAGGGGTCGGCTGGGGTTCTCAGCCCGCGACGCAGCGCGCGAGCTCGTCGCGCCAGCGCGCGCTGTCGAGGTCTTTGCCGATGACGAGGATCCGGCTCGTACGCGCCTCACCGGGCTCCCAGTCGCGTCCCGGGGTGGAGTCGACGTAGGACTGCACGCCGTGGAGGATCTGTCGCCGCGGCTGGCCGGCCATCGCCAGGATCCCCTTGATGCGAAACAGGTCGGGCGCCTTGAGCATGATCAGGCCCCCGAGCCAGCCGTCGAAGCGCCCCGGGTCGAGCTCGCCCGCGAGCTCCACGGAGAAGATCTCCACATCGAGGTGCTCGTGGTCGTGGTCGTGGTGACCGTCGTCGTCGGCGGCGGAGAGCGAGAAGCGGTCGAGCATCAGGTCGTCGTCGAGCGTGTCACTCGGCCCGACGACGACGTGCGCCTCGGGATTCAGTGCGCCCACCCGCGCGCGCACGTCCCTGACGACCTCCGCGTCGGCGAGGTCGGCCTTGCTCACGAGCACGTGCGTGGCCAGCTGCACCTGCTGGCGGGCCTCGGGACTGCGATGGCGGTCGAGCTGGTCGAGCGCGTGGACCGCGTCGACGACGGCGACCATGGTGTCCAGGCGCAGGACGTGCGCGATGCTCGCGAGCGCGTCGACGACCGGACCGGGGTCGGCGAGGCCGCTGGTCTCGACGATGATGCGGTCCAGCCGTCCCGCGGCGCGGTACAGGCGGGTGACCGAGTCGAGCAGCTCGCCCTGACTCGTGCAGCAGACGCAGCCGTCGGCGATCTCGACGACATCGTCGGTCGCGTCACCGAGCAACTCCCCGTCGAGGCCGATCTCGCCCGCCTCGTTGACCACGACACCGATCCGCTCGCCGCCCGACCGCGCGGTGATGAGGCGGTTGACGAGTGAGGTCTTGCCCGCGCCCAGAAAGCCCGTGACGACGGTGGTGGGGATGGGAGCCTGGGGATCGGGCGGCTGCGTGGTCATGAGCTCCACCGTAGGCTCCCCCGCCCCATGGCCGAGATAACCGAGCGCACCCAGCACACCCGGACCGCCTCATACCTCGCCGAGAAGGGGGAGGTGCACCACGTCCTGCTCCTCTACTCGGGAGGGCTGGACACCAGCGTGATGCTCAAGTGGATCCAGGACGAGTACGACGCCGAGGTGGTGACCCTCACCGTCAACCTCGGCCAGCCCGGCGAGGACCTCGGCGTGGTGGAGGGCAAGGCGCGCGACCTGGGAGCCGTGGACACCTTCGTGGTCGACGCGCGCCAGGAGTTCGCGCGCGAGTACGTGCTGCCCGCCATCAAGGCCAACGGGCTCTACGGCGGGGGCTATCCGCTGTTCACCGCCCTGGGCCGGCCACTGATCGCCAAGCTCGCCGTCGAGTACGCGCGCCGGGCGGGCTGCGACACCATCGCCCACGGCTGCACGGGCAAGGGCAACGACCAGGTGCGCATCGAGGCGACCGTGGCCACGCTGGCCCCCGAGCTCAAGGTCATCGCCCCCGTGCGCGGGTGGCAGATGGGTCGCGAGGAGGAGATGGAGTATGCGCGGCGCAACGGCATCCACGTCAAGGGTCCCAGCGAAGGCGCACCGCCCTACTCCATCGACGACAACCTCTGGGGTCGCTCGTCGGAGGGACGCTGGATCGAGGAGCTCGACCACGCGCCCGAGGACGACGTCTTCCAGCTCGTCACTCCGCCCGAGCGCGCGCCCGACGAGGCCCAGACGGTGCGCCTGACCTTCGAGGCCGGCGTGCCCGTCGCGCTGGACGGCGAGCGCTTGGGGCTCGTGGACCTGCTGGAGCGCACCGCCGAGATCGGCTGCCGCCACGGCGTGGGCATCGTCGACCACATCGAGGACCGCATCGTCGGCCTCAAGGTGCGCGACATCTACGAGGTGCCGGCCGCGGCAATCGTGCTGGCCGCTCACCAGGAGCTCGAGAAACTGGTGTGCACCATCCACCAGAACCAGTTCAAGGCCGACCTGGACCGCCAATGGGCCTACCTCGTCTACGCCGGGCTGTGGTGGGAGCCGTTGCGCGGGGACCTGGACGCCTACATGGACCGCGTCAACGAGCAGGTCAGCGGCACGATCGGGCTCAAGCTCTACAAGGGCTCGGCCCGGGTGATCACGCGCGAGTCGCCCAACGCGGTCTACGACGAGGCACTGGCCTCCTTCAGCGCCTCGGGAGGACTGTTCAGCCAGCAGGCCTCCCCGGGATTCATCGAGCTGTGGTCGCTGCAGTCGCGCATGGCATGGCGGCTGCGCAACGAGAGCGGACCAGGTGCCGGGGGCGGACCGCTCGGGTAGTCTCGCGCCATGCGCTACAGGATCCTCGGCTTCGCCGTCTGGAAGGGAGGCACCTGGTACCTGCGCAGGCGGTACGGGCGCTGGCTTCCCTCCCGCAAGATGGTGGCGGCGGGCGTCGTCCTCGTGACCGTCGCGGCGCTGGCCGCGAAGGGCCGCGAGGAGGAGTAGGCCGCTCTGCGCCGGCGCCTGGCGACCGTCCGCGCTTTGGTCTACCGTTCCGGGTTGGCCGTCCCTGCGTCCGTGCCCTCCCACGACCACCATCCCGCGTCGCCGCCTGTGCTCGACGTCGAGCGCGTGGACTGGACACCTGCCCAGCACGGCACGCTGACCGTGCGAGTGCACGGACGCTGGCGGGCTGGTTCGCCGCCGGGCGGGCCGATCGTGCTGCTGGTCTTCGAGGCGGGCGCCCGGCGTCGCTTCGACGCGCTGGACGCCGATGACGGGGCGCCGGCGGGCGGAGGGTGGAGCGCCGCCTTCGCCGTGCCCGGTCAGCTGCGCTCCGCCCTGGCCGAGGGCCTGGCCCTGGAGGCGGGCGGCAGCGAGCACGCGCTTCCGGGCGCCCGGCCGCGGGCCGCCGACGCGCTCGAGCCAGGGACGGGGGAGGAGGGCGAGGTCGTCGACCGCGCCGTCCTGGCCGAGCGCCGAGCGCGACGCGCCGAGCTGGTGGAGGACGCGCTGACCCGCCGCGCCACGCAGGCCGAGCAGGCCGTCGGCGCGCTCGAGGAGCACCTGGGCGGCCTCGAGCAGCGTCTGGGCGAGGTCGCCGCCGCGCGCGACGAGCTGCGCGAGCGCCTCGCCGAGCGCGAACGCGCGCTCGAGGCCGCCCGGGCGGGCGGCGCCGAAGCCGACGGGTTGCGCGCTGAGCTCGAGGACGCTCGGGCGGGCGCGGCCGCGGAGATGGAGAGGCTGCGCGCCGATCTCGAGGTCGCCCGTGCCGGGGCGGCCGAGAGCGAGGCGTTGCGCGCCGACCTGGAGGACGCGCGGACGACGCTGGCCGGCGAGCAGGCGCGTGCGGTGGCCGCCGAGGCGCGGGCGGCGGCGGAGGAGGAGCGGGCGGTCGTGCTGGAGGCCCGCGTGGCCGAGCTCGAGGAGCACGCCGCCGGTCTGGAGCACGAGCTGGCCGAGGCGGTCGAGCAGCTGAAGGCCGGCCGCGAGGAGCTCGGGTCGGCCGAGGCGGCGGCGGCCGACCGCTACGCCGCCGCCCAGGCGATCGCCGCCGCGCGGCACCGCGCGGCCGAGCTGGAGAACCGGCTGGCCGCCGTCGAGGCCGAGCGCCTCGCTCCCCCGCCGGCGTCACCGCCGCCCGTGTGGGCGCCGGCGCCCCCGGCGCCCGAGGGCGGCGACGCGCTGACCGACGCCCGGCGGGTGGTGCAGACCATCGGCACGGACCTGGGCGGGCTGCGCGCTCGCCTCACCGAGGACGACGAGACCGCCGCCGAACGCGCCGGCGCCCAGAGCGACCTGCGCGAGGGCCTCGACCGCCTCGCCGGCGAGCTGCGCGATGACTTCGCCTCCGACCGCGAGCGCCAGCAGCGCGAGCTGCGCGAGGTCGTCGACCACGTCCGCGGGCTGCGCGAGGAGTTCGCGGCGACCATGGCCCAGGTGCGTGCTCAGCTCGCGCCGCGCCATCCCGCCGGGGAAGAGGTGCACACCAGCGCTTCGCTCTCGGCGCTCGGCGAGGCGCTCGACCGCGAGCGCACCGAGGCTCCCACCCCGCCCGACGAGCGGCTCGTGGCCGGCCTCGGCGAGGCGGCTGACCGTCTGCGCGCCGAGACGCCGCCCGTGGAGGAGACCGAGCATGAGTCCCAGGCGCCCGCCGCCGCGCCCGAGCCGGCTCCCGCGGAGGGCGCTCCGTTCCCCGCGCGCGTCGTGGCCTTGGAGGACCGCGTGGAGAACGACTGGCTCGCGCGGTCGATCGCGAGCCTGGCCGGCGACCAGCCGCGACGCGCGGGGCAGCTGCTGGTCGCGCTGCTGCCCTCCCAGCGCCTGACCGCCCGGCGGGCGCTGACCTACGACCTCACGGTGCCGGAGGCCGGTGCCTTCCGCGTGCACCTCGACCGCGGGCAGGCCCAGGTCGAGCGGCGCACGCGCCCGGCGACCGCCACCGAGGAGGTGGCGCTGCGCATTGCGGGTCCGGCCGCCGCCCTGGCGCCGCTGGCCGCCGGAGGTGCCCGACGGCGGTTGCGTGGAGCGCGCGTCGAAGGCTCGCGCTGGACCCTGCGCCGGCTGCTGCGCACCCGGCGCGACCCCGTGTCGCTGGCGGCGCTCGCGCGCGCCGGGGACCGGCTCGATGCCGGCCTGCTCCTCACCGCGCTCGCCCGCGCGGTCGACCCCGCCTGGGCCCAGGGGACCGAGCTGTCGGTGGCCTACCACCTCACGCCGGGCGCGCGCGCGGAGGGCGACGCGGCGGCCGGGTCCGAGACGGCGGAGCCGCCCGCCGCGCCCGGGCCGCAGTCCGACGCCACCTGGATCGTGACGGCCACCGGCGAGGGTCCGCTGCGCGTGCACCCCGACCCCCCGCCGCGCGCCTGGACCAGCGCCCCCGAGGCGGCGTCGGCCGACATCGCGTCGGCGCCGGCTCCCGTCCCCTCGCCGGCCCCCGAGGCGGGTCCCGAGCCCACCGCCGGCGCGCCAGCCCGCAAGGCCACGGTGCACGTCCCGGCGCCCGCGCTGACGAACCTCCTGGCGCGCGAGGAGCTGCCCGGCGCAGCGGCCGCGACGGTCGAGGGCGACGTCGACGCGGTCGCCCTCCTGCACGCCTGGTTCGACCGCGTGCAGGGCCTGCCGGTCGCCGACTAGTGGTCCCTCCGCCGAGCGTTCCCCGCAGCGTGCAGGGAACCCGTCGCCGTCCGCGGCGCGCCGTCCGGATCGCCACCTATATTCCGCCACCCGATGGCCGCCCCCGCCTGCGCCCACCTGCACGTCCACTCGGAGTACTCGCTGCTGGACGGCGCGTGCAAGATCGACGCGCTGGCCCAGCGCGCCGCGGCCTTCGGCCAGCCGGCCCTGGGCCTGACCGACCACGGCGTGATGAACGGCTCGATCGAGCTGGTCCAGGCCGCGCGCAGGCACGGGATCAAGCCGATCATCGGCTGCGAGGTCTACCTCGTCGACGACCGCCATGCCCGCGGGAGGGCCGAACGCAACCACCTCACGCTGCTGGCCCGAAGCGACGAGGGCTATCGCAACCTGGTCAAGCTCTCCAGCGCGGGGTTCCTCGAGGGACTCAACCGCGGCAAGCCGGGGGTCGACCTCGAGCTGCTCGACCGCCACGCCGAGGGCATCATCGCGCTGACCGGCTGCCTGGCCTCGCGCTTCTGCCAGCGCCTGACCGCCGGGCGCGAGGCCGAGGCCCGCGCCCACGCCGACGAGCTCATCCAGGTCTTCGGCGCCGAGGACGTCTTCTTCGAGGTCCAGAAGAACGGCCTGGCCGAGCAGGACCGCGCCAACGAGGGCATCGTGCGCATCGCCCGCGACCTGGGCCGCCCGCTGGTGGCCACCGCCGACGTGCACTACCTGCGCCGGGAGGACTACCACCACCACGCCGCCCTGCTGTGCGTGAACACCAAGTCCACGCTGCAGGAGCCCAAGCTCTCCTTCGAGACCAACGAGTTCTTCCTCAAGACCAACGAGGAGATGGCCCAGGCCTTCGCCCAGTGGCCCGAGGCGCTGGAGTCCACTTTGGAGATCGCGCGGCGCTGCGAGGTGGAGCTCGAGCTCGGTCGCCAGCTCATCCCCGCCTTCCCCACCCCCGACGGCTCGGGCGAGGAGGCCTTCCTGCGCGCGCGGGTGGAGGAGGGGCTGCGCCTGCGCTACGGCGATCCGGTCCCCGCCGAGGCGGTCGAGCGCGCGGAGATGGAGCTGGGCGTCATCCATCGCATGGGCTATGACGCCTACTTCCTCATCGTGTGGGACTTCGTGAAGTTCGCCAAGGACAACGGGATCGCGGTGGGCCCGGGCCGCGGCTCGGCGGCGGGGTCGATCGTGTCCTACTGCCTGTCGATCACCGACGTCGACCCGCTGCGCTACGACCTGCTCTTCGAGCGCTTCCTCAACCCCGAGCGCGTGTCGATGCCCGACATCGACATCGACTTCTCGGTGAAGGGCCGCGAGCGCGTCATGCGCTACGTCGTGGAGAAGTACGGGCGCGAGGCGGTGGCCCAGATCGTCACCTTCGGCAAGATGCACCCGCGGGCGGCCACGCGCGACGCGGCGCGGGTGTGCGGGCACGACTACGCGACCGGGGACCGGCTGGCCAAGCTGATTCCCGAGCCGGTCATGGGCCGCTCGCCGAAGTTCGCCGACTGCCTGGAGCCGGGCCAGGAGCTGCGCGCCGCCTACGACGCCGACCCGGTCGCCAAGCAGATCGTCGACGTGGCCCGGGGACTGGAGGGCATCGCGCGCAACTCCTCCATCCACGCCGCCGCGGTGGTCATCGCCGGCTTTCCGCTCACCGACGTGGTGCCCCTGCAGCTGGCCGAGGACACCAAGCCCGACGAGCACGGCAACCGCGTCTTCCGCCAGGTCACGCAGTTCTCCATGGGCCCCGTAGAGGAGCTGGGCCTGCTCAAGATGGACTTCCTGGGGCTGCGCAACCTCGACGTGATCGAGGACGCGCTGGACATCATCGAGCGCTCCACCGGCGAGCGGCCCGACATGAGCCGGCTGCCCCTCGACGACGCGGCCACCTACGCGATGCTCGCCCGCGGGGACAGCGTGGGCGTGTTCCAGTTCGAGTCCGAGGGCATGCGCGACGCCCTGCGCCTGGTCCGCCCGACCGAGTTCGACGACCTCGTCGCGCTCGTGGCGCTCTACCGCCCCGGCGCCATGGACCAGATCCCCACCTACGCCCGCGGCAAGCGCGACCCCGAGGCGGTGACCATGCCCGACCCGCGCCTGGAGCCGATCATCGGCCCGACTTACGGGGTCATCCTCTACCAGGAGCAGGCCATGCAGATCGCCACGGCGCTGGCCGGCTTCTCCGGTGCCCGCGCGGACGACCTGCGCAAGGCCATCGGCAAGAAGAAGCGTGACCAGATGGCCGCCCTGGAGCCCGAGTTCCGCCGCGGCTGCCAGGAGTCCGGGACCGCCCCCGAGGTCATCGACTGGCTGTGGCAGACCAACGTCAAGAGCGCTGACTACTCCTTCCCCCGCAGCCACGCCGCCTGCTACGCGCTGATCGCCTACCGCACCGCCTGGCTGCGCGCCAACCACCCCGCCGAGTACATGGCGGCGCTGATCTCCTCGGTCATGTCCACCAAGGACAAGGTGCCCTTCTTCGCCGCGGTGGCCGACGAGATGGGCATCGAGATCCTGCCCCCGGACGTCAACGAATCCGATCACGACTTCGTGGTCGTGGAGGGCGACATCCGTTTCGGCCTTGATGCGGTGAAGGGGGTGGGCCACGCCGCGGTGGAGGCCATCAAGCACGCCCGACAGGAGGGTGGGTCGTTCACCTCGCTGTGGGACTTCTGCGAGCGCGTGGACGCGCGCGCGGTCAACAAGAAGGCCATCGAGGCGCTGATCAAGTGCGGGGCGTTCGGCTCCACCGGCGCGACGCGCAAGGGAATGCTCGCCGTGCTCGAGCAGGCACAGTCCGCCGGCCAGAAGATCCAGCTCGACGCGCAGATCGGGCAGGGCTCGATCTTCGACCTGGGCTTCGACGGGGGCGGTGGCAACGGCGCCACGACGGCCTTCGCGGCGCCCGAGCACCCGCCGATCCCGCCCGAGGAGTTCGAGCAGGCCGAGCTGCTGGCCGTGGAGAAGGAATCGATCGGGCTGTTCATCTCCACCCATCCGCTCAAGCGGGTGCGCGAGGCGCTGCGCGACCGCATCGACACGCCGCTGGCCGAGCTGCACAGGCGCAAGGACAAGGACTGGGTGACCGTCGGTGGCATTGTCGTTGGAGCCAGGAAGATCCGCACCCGCAGCGGCGACCCGATGCTCTTCGCCACCCTCGACGACCTCGAGGAGCAGGTGGAGATCCTGGCCTTCGCCAAGGTGCTGGCCGACTTCGAGGGCGAGCTGGCCGACGACACCGTCGTGGTGATCCGCGGGCGCGTGGACCACAAGGACAAGGACAAGACCTGCCTGATGGTGCAGACCGTCGAGCGCTTCGACCCCTCTGAGGAGGAGATCGACCGAGCGAGGAAGCAGGCGGCGCTGCGCCCCGCCGGCCCGGTGGCGCTGCATCTTCGTCTGCAGGCCGCCGCGCTGCCCACGACGGCCATCGAGGACCTGCGCGACGTGCTGGCCAACTTCCCCGGGGAGTCCGAGGTGGTGCTCACCCTGCACATGAGCGCGGGCGAGCCGCGGGTGCTGCGCCTGGGCGACGACTTCCGCGTGGGCCCCACGTCCACGCTGCACGCCGAGCTGGCCAGCGTGCTGGGCGCGGCCGCGCTCACCGACCCGTCCGAGCAGGCGCTCAGCGCCTGAGCGGGCCCGGCCCGACGGGAAACGCAGCTCAGCGGTCGCCGCGCGCCGCGCGCCCGCGCTCGCGCAGCGCGACGGCCAGGGCGATCTCGTCGCGGTCGGGGCCCTTGCCCTGCGGGCCCGGGGTCTCCAGCACGCAGGGCAGCCCGTCGAAGCGCGGTTCGCCCAGGAACGCCGCACAGCCGTCCTCGCCCAGCTCGCCGGCGCCGACGGGGGCGTGGCGGTCGCGGTTGGAGCCCAGGGGCGTCTGCGAGTCGTTGAGATGAAGCGAACCCAGGCGCTCCGATCCCACGCCCGCGACGCAGTCGTCGAGCACCGCGCTGACGCCCTCGGCGGTGCGCACGTCGAAGCCCGAGGCCAGCAGATGGCAGGAGTCCAGGCATATGCCCAGGCGCTCATCGCCGCCGGTGGCCTCCATCAGCGCGGCCAGCTCGTGGAAGGAGCGCCCCAGCGTGCCGCCCGCCCCCGCGGTGTTCTCCAGGTGCAGCGGGCAGTCCTCGGTCTCCTCCAAGGCCTCGCGGATCGTCGCCCCGGCGCGGGCGATCGCCTCATCCACGTCGCCCGTCTTGGCCGAGCCGGGGTGCAGCACGACCGCATGGGCGCCCAGCGCGGCCCCCGCCTGCAGCGAGGCGATCAGCGAGCGCAGCGACTTGTCGCGCACGTCGGGGTCCTCGGAAGCGCAGTTGAGCAGGTACACCGCATGGATGAGCAGCGCGTCGACCTCCCCGGTGGCCATGGCCTCGCGGAAGGCGGTGATCTCCTCCTGGGCGTACGCGCGCGGCTTCCAGGCGCGCGGGTTCTGATTGAAGATCTGGATCGCCCGGCACCCGCGCTCCAGCCCGCGCTCGACGGCCTTGGCCGGGCCCCCGGCGGGGGACACGTGCGCGCCGATCAGCACGGCCTGGAAACCCGACGCACCGTCTGCGTCTGGACGAGTTCAGAGGTCGCGTAGGCTGGCGGCATGCGGGTCCGCTTCGCACCCTCGCCCACCGGCGCCCTGCACATCGGCGGGGCGCGCACCGCGCTGTACAACTGGCTCGTCGCGCGGCACGGCGGGGGCACGCTGGTGCTGCGCATCGAAGATACCGACCGCGAGCGCTCGACCCCCGAGAACGTCGAGCAGATCCTCGACGCACTGCGCTGGCTGGAGCTGGACTGGGGCGAGGGTCCGGTCCTTCAGTCCGAGCGGGCCCAGCGCCACGCCGAGGTGCTCGAGCGCCTGCTGGCCGACGGGCACGCCTACCGCTCCAGCGCCACCGCCGAGGACGTCAAGGCCTTCAAGGCGCGCCACGGCGCGCAGCGCGGCTTCCGGGGCGAGCCCGAGGCCGAGGGGGCGGTACGCCTGCGCGTGCCCGAAGAGGGCGCCACCGTGGTGCGCGACCTGGTCCGCGGCGAGACCCGCTTCGCCCACGAGCACCTCGACGATCCCGTCATCGCCCGCGCCGACGCCAGCGTCCTCTACAACTTCGCGGTCGCCGTGGACGACCTCGACGCGGGGATCACCCATGTCATCCGCGGCGAGGACCACCTCTCCAACACCCCCAAGCAGCTGCTCGTGCTGGAGGCCCTGGGCGCCCGGCAGCCCCAGTACGCCCACCTGCCCCTGCTGCACGGCCCGGACGGCAAGAAGCTCTCCAAGCGCCACGGCGCCGCGTCGGTGCAGGAGCTGCGCGACGCGGGCTTCCTGCCCGAGGCGGTGCGCAACTACCTGGCGCTGCTGGGCTGGGGGGACGCCGACGACGAGACCATCATCCCCACCGAGGAACTCGTGCGCCGCTTCGACGTGGCGCGCGTATCGCGCAACCCGGCGCGCTTCGAACTGGACAAGTTGCGCTGGATGAACGGACGCTACATGCGCGAGCTGGCCGTGGACGACCTCGCCGCCCGCCTGGAGGCCCACACGGGGCGCGAGAGCCTGGGGCCGATCGCGGCAATCGCGCAGGAGAAGATCCAGACGCTGGCCGACTTCTGGCCGCTGGCGGGCCCCCTGGTCGACGGGCCCGTCGACGATGCCGCCGCGCGCGAGCGCTGGCTGAGGGAGGAGGGGCGCGAGGCGCTGGCGGCCGCGCGCGAGGCCCTGGCCGAGCTGGAGGGCTTCTCGGTGGAGTCCATCGACGCCGCGCTGCGCCGCGTGGTCGAGTCCCGGGCGGCCAAGCCCAAGCAGGTCTTCCAGCCCCTGCGGGTCGCCATCGCGGGCACCACGGTGTCCCCGGGCATCTTCGAATCCCTGGCGGTCCTGGGACGCGAAGAGGCGCTGGCGCGCATCGACGGCGCGTTGGCCGGCGCCCCCGCCTGACGCCGGGCGACCAAGTTCTCACTCAACCATCCGTCTAGGCGTGCCGATACGGGTCTTATGATGATGCCTGCCGCCTCCACCCGCCGCGGCTCGGACGCCGTCGGTCGCCACCACAACGAGGGCCACGGACGTCGTCTGACCGCCGCCTTCGAAGCGCTCGAGGGCTTCCCCGCCCTGGCCGAGTCGCGCGACCGCCTGCTGCGCGTCATGCGCCAGGAGCAGGTCACCCCCGGCGACGTGGTCGGGGCCGTCGAGTCCGACCTCGCCCTGACCATCGCGGTGCTGCGCCTGGCCAACCAGGCCGAGGGCCGCACCCGCCGGCGGGTGGACAGCGTGGTGGCCGCCGTGGACGTGCTCTCGCCGGCCACGGTCGCCGCCCTGGCCACCCGCGCGCAGACCTTCGACTTCTTCGAGCGCTCCTCCGCCTGGGACGCCGCGCCCGAGCGCTTCCGCCTGCACGGCGTGGCCACCCAGCGCGCCGCCGACCGCCTGGCCGAGCAGGCCGGCATCGAGCTGCGCGACCGCCTCATGGTCACCGCCCTGCTGCACGACGTGGGCAAGCTCGTCCTGGCCCATGCCTACCCGGGCTATCCCGGCCAGGTGCACGTGACCGCGCGCACCCCCGAGGACCGCCTGCAGGCCGAGCGCCGTGAGCTGGGCATCGATCACGCCCTGGTGGGCGGGGTGCTCGCGCGTCGCTGGGGGCTGCCCGACGCCGTGGCCTCGGTCATCGAGCGCCACCACGCCGACGACGGCAACGAGGAGGCCACCATCGTGCGCCTGGCCGACATGCTGGGCCACTACGCGCTGGGCGGCGTGATCTCACCGGCGGCGATGCTGGCCAGCGCGCGGCGGATCGGCCTGACCCCCGACGACCTGCGCACGGTGATGTACGACCTGCCCTATCCCACGGTGGCCCGCGCGCGGCCGACCGAGCCTTGCCCGCTGTCCACCCGCGAGCACGAGGTACTCAAGCGCCTGGCCGAGGGCATGGTCTACAAGCAGATCGGCGCGGAGTTGAAGCTCTCGACCAGCACGATCCGCACCCACCTGCACAACATCTACCGCAAGCTCGACGTCGGCGACCGGGCGCGGGCGGTGCTCACCGCGACCGAGCGCGGCTGGCTGTAGTGACGTCGCCCGAAGGTGGTCGCCTGCGACCACCGGAGGGCGAAAGCGGCACATCCGCCGACCGCCGCATCCCATATCCTGCAAAGGAGATCCGGATGATCTCCATCACCGCCAAGTCGCCCTATGCCCTGCGCGCCCTCGCGGAACTGGGCCGCAGCGCGGGCGGCGCCCCCGTGCCCATCGCCGAGCTGGCGCGCCGGCGCGAGGTCCCCGTCCAGTTCCTCGAGCAGTTGTTCGCCACGCTGCGCCGCGCCGGCGTCCTGCGCTCCCAGCGCGGGGTCAAGGGCGGCTACCAGCTGGCCCGCCCGCCGGCCGACGTCACCGTCCTCGAGATCGTCGAGCTGCTCGACGGCCCGCTGGGCCGCGACGCGGAGGGCGTTCTGGCCGAGGCCGCGGCCGCCGCGCGCGGAGTGCTCGAGGCCCAGACGATCGCCGACGTCGTCGAGCGCGAGCGCCGTGAGGCGGGCTCAGCGATGTACTACATCTGAGAAAGCGCTGGAGAAGCGCCCGCCCCCGGCCGCCGCAGAGTTGTCTTGCCCCGGCGGCCTGCGTCAGCGCCATCACTGGCACGATCCCGTCGTGCCCGTCCCCGCAGGCCGAGGCTCCACACCAACCGTCAGTCAGGCGCGCGGCTACAAAGCCCTCAGCTTGGCGGACACCTAGCGCACGCGCCCACCGGCACCGCAACTTGCGCCCCGGCGCGGAGTCTGGACCACGGATGCACCTGTTCGCCTGCCTGCGCGCGCTCGCCGCCGCCCTGCTCGCCCTGCTCGTGCTGCTCGCTCCACCAGCGCTGGCCGCGGCGCCGGCCAACGACGCGCCGACCGCCCCGGCCTCCTTCGACCCCTACACCGCCGCCAACGGCGTCCCGGCCGAGCGCCAGGCGGTCGCCGACCTCGCCGAGGCGACGGCCGACCCCGGCGTGCCCCGCTGCCTGGGGCCGCGCTCGTTCGACAGGACGGCCTGGTTCGTCGCGCCCGCGACCCCACAGGCCCGCGAGCTCACGGTCGAGGCCGCCGGACGCACGCTGGGCGTGGTCGACCTCGCCGCATTCGTGCAGCCCGAGCCGGGCGGGCCGTCGCCGACCGCCCGGCCCAACGCGTGCGCCGGTCGCGGCGCCTCCGGGTCAGACGCCGCCGGCGACCGCACCTCGGCGGTCACCCTGCGTGTGCCCGCGGGCCAGGCGGTGCTGATCCAGGTCGGCCGGCGCGGCGCCCCGGGCACGCCAGAGGACGAGCAGGCCGTGCTGTCGCTCGCCGAGGCGGCGCTGGGCTCCGCCGCCGCGCCGGTCGGCGACCGAGCGGGCCTGGCCACGCCCTGGCTGCCCCGCCGCGGCGCCGGCCGGGTCCCTCTCGCGGGAGCGACCACCACCGCCGAGGACCCGGCGACCCCCGCCTGCCCGAGCATGGGCGGGGTGTGGCGACGGGCCCGGCCGCGTCAGCCCGGTCGGCACGTGGTCACCGCGGCGGGCTCGCAGGCCGCCGCGCTGAGCGTCTTCGTCGGAGCCCGGCCGTCGCCGCGCAACGCGCTGGACTGCATCGATCGCGACGGTCGTGGCCCCCTCGTCCTCCCCGTGACGCTGCGCACCCGCCGCCCCCTCTGGATCCGCGTGGGCACCGACCGCCCGCCGCCGGCTTCGCAGGCCAGCGTGCGCATCGTCCCCGCCGCCCCCGGGGCCGTGCGGTCGGGTGGCGGCTGCCTCGCCTCCGAGGACCCGGCGATCGGCGGTACGCTCGGCGCCGGGTCGCCGCTGGCCGCGGTGCGCAACCGCTCGCGCCGGATCGCGCTCGCCGTGGAGCTCACCCGCGGCCCGGTCTGTGCCGCGCGTCTGCGCCTGGTCGGGCCGAAGGGACGCCTCTACGCCCGCGGCGACGTGGCGGCCCTGCGCGTCCGCCGTCAGGCCGTCGAGCTTCGCCGGGTGCGCAAGCTCGTGCCCGGCCGCTATCGCCTGCGCGTCGAAGCTGCCGGGCTGGCCGGCCGCCGCGACGCCGTCCCGTCCCGCCTCACCTTCACCCTGCGATGACCGTGCCCGCCCCCCGGCTCACCCGCCGCGAGCTCGTGGCCGGCGCCACCGCCACCGGTCTGCTCGTCGCCGTTCCGCCAGCGTGGGCCCGCGGCCTGCTGGCCAAGCGCCCCCGCGTGGGGCCCGGCGCCTTCCTCGACGGCGTCGCCTCGGGCGAGCCGGGCGCCAGGGCCGTCACGTTCTGGTCGCGGCTGGAGACCGAGCGGCTGCGGTCGGGAGCCCGGCTGATCGTCGCGCGCGATCCCGGCCTGCGCCGGGTGGTGGCCACGACCGTCGTGCCCACCGGCCGGGGCGTGAACGGCACGCTGAAGGCGCGCGTCGGCGCCCTGAAGCCGGGCACCGACTACTTCTACGCGTGGGAGTCGGGCACGGACGTCTCGCCGATCGGCAGGACGCGTACGGCCCCGGCGCCGCACTCGGCCGAGGCGCTGTCCATCGCCTACTCCTCGTGTCAGCAGTACGCCCTCGGACACTTCGCCGCTCACGCTCACGCCGCGACCGTGCGCGATCTCGACCTCTACGTCTTCCTCGGCGATTACGTCTACGAGAGCCAGAAGGCCGAGCTTCGCGCAGACGACATCAACGCGGTCGACCTGGCCTCCTACCGGCGCAAGTACGCCCTGTACCGGGCCGACCCGGGCCTGCGCGAGCTGCACCGTGTTCACCCCGTCGCTCACATCTGGGACGACCACGAGGTAGAGAACAACTACTCCGACGGCCAGCCCGCGCCGTCCGCGGCCCAGCGAAGCGCGGCCTACCGGGCCGCGTTCGAGTGGATGCCGCGGATGGCCTTCCCGTCGGACCGCCACCGCATCTACAAGCGGCTCTCCTTGGGCCAGGTCGCCGACGTCTTCCTGCTCGACGAGCGCCAGTACCGCCTGCAGGCCGACGACGGGCAGCGAAGCATGCTCGGCGAGGCGCAGATGCGCTGGCTGGTGCAGGGACTGCGAGCGTCGCGGGCGCGGTGGAAGCTCATCGCCCAGCAGGTCGTCGTCGCCCAGGACCCCTACGGCAACGGCAAGGCCTCGCCCGACCGGTGGGACGGCTACCCCCAGGACCGCAAGCGGCTGCTCGGCGAGCTCGAGCGGGCGGGGATCACCGACGTGGCCTTCCTCACCGGCGACGCCCACGTGTTCATGGCCAGCGTGCTGGCGTCGGACTTCGAGGCGCTAGGCGAGGGCACCGCGCGGCGCCCCGCCGCGGTGGAGTTCGTCGGCGGCTCGGTGACGTCGCGGGGCCGGGAGCTGCGGGAGGAGGAGGTGCGCGCCGGGGCGCCGTGGGTGCGCCAGTACGACGGCTACCGCCACGGCTACACCCACCTCGCGCTGAGGCCCGACCAGCTCCAGGTCGAGTACCGCGCGAGCGACCTGCGAGCCCCCGACGGCGCGACGTCCGCCTTCGAGCGCTTCGTCCAGCCGGCCGGCGAGAACGACTTCGCCCGCCAGGTGCTCACCGTCTGAAGGCGCCCCTCGACCGCCGCGGCTGGGTCGCGATCCCCAGGTGCTGCTACTACCCAAAACCGGCTCGTCGCGGAGGACGCATTCCCTGCGGCGGTCGCCTCATGGCTGAGCTGGTCCGGGGCTGCCTCAGCCGGCGTTCCAGCTGAGGACTGCGCGGATGTCGCGCTCGTAGCCGAGGACCGACAGCGTGGCGGTGGCCAGCACCAGCTGCGCCCCGAAGTCGGCGGGCTGCTGAAGCCAGCGGGCCGCCAGCACGCGCAGCACGTGGCCGTGGGCGAAGATCAGGGCGTGCGCGTCGTCGGCCGTGATGCGCTCGATCGTCCGGTCCACGCGCGCGCCGACGTCGCCGGCGACCTCGCCGCCGGCCGCGCCGTCGCGCCACAACAGCCAGTCGCGGCCGCGTTGCTCGCGGATCTGTGGCGTGGTCAAGCCCTCGTCGTCGCCGTAGTCCCACTCCACGAGGTCGGGGTCGTGTTCGGCATCGGGGAAGCCGGCGAGCTTCGCCGTCTCGGCCGCGCGCGACAGCGGGCTGGTGAGCACGCGGTCGAAGCAGCGGTCGTGCAGCGTGTCGGCCAGCGCCCGTGCCTTGTCGCGGCCGCTGTCGGTCAGCGGCAGGTCGGTGTGGCCGGTGTGCCGGCCCGACAGCGACCATTCGGTCTCGGCATGGCGCACCAGCGTCACGGTGCCTTGGCGCCCGTCGGAGCTCATCAGGCGGACAGCCTACAAACGCGACCGGCGCTCTCGTTGCTCACTTCGGCGCAGGCGCCGACCGGTCGGTGCTGAGCATCCGACCAGTCAGCGGGCGGGCCGGAGGTCGAGACCATCTCGCTGTAGGACTCACCGGCGTTGCTGCACTCGACGGTGCCGGCGTCGATGGACCGGCACCCCGCTTCGGGCCCGATCGGCGCGCCGGCGTCGCTGACGCGCAGGGTGAAGTCGTCCACCGTCGCCACCGTGACGTCGTTGCGCTCGCCCGCCGCGGCCGTGTACCGCACCTCCCAGACGGGTCCGGTGTCGCGCTCGCCGACCCCCAGATCGACGGTCGCCGCGGATGCGGGTGCTGCGGCGAGGACAACCAGGGCAACGGCCAGGACAAGCGGGTGCGCGCGATGCATAGGCGCTCCTCAAACGACGACCCCACCGCGAAGTTGCGCCGGCGCCCCCAAAAACCGGCGGGGGGGGCGGCGGGCTTGGGGAAGGAAGGAGCCGGGATGCCTCTGGAACTAGACCCTGACGTCGACCGCGACCTCGTATGTCTCCACGGAGGTCCGCTTGCCAACGTCCTCGCCCGTTTCCGGGTTCATCGCGTTGAGCGCCTCGTCACCTTCGCGGAGAGCTTCTTCGGTCTCGAACAGCGCGACCGCGAGGCTGCGGCCGCTGTCCGGGTCGATCAGCATCAAGAAGCCGCTTGCCGGAACGCCCGGCGGCGGGCCGGATGCTGCCCGGGAGTTCATCTCCTCGGCCGTACGGCGGAGGGCTTCACCGTCCGCCCCTTCCCATCTGGCCACGCGTGCGTACATGGTTGCTCCACGTCGAAAAAAGCCAACCTACGGTATCCGGGGCGCCACGTCTACGCGTGTCGAACGCGCCCCGCTTTCGCCGCTGGCCGTCGCGGAGGTCTCTTGCGCGACACCGGTGCCCAGGGCGACATCGCGGGGGGTGGTGCTTCGCATGAGGAGCGCACGTCGGCGTGGCCGGGTCGCCGCCGGAGCGTCGCTCAGTCGCCGTCGGTTTCGCCTCCGCCTCCCTCGCCGCCCGGCTTGCGCGACCACTTGAGCTCGATCTCGAGCTCGGTTTCGTCGACCTCGACCTCGACCTCGACCCCGAACTGGACCTCGTCGGGGACCTGGACCTTGAGCTCCCACCCGTCATGCTCGAGCTCGACGTCGCCATCGCCGTCCAGCGAGTCCGCCAGCTGGCGCAGAAGCGCAGCCGCCTCCGCGCGCTTTCCCTTCTTCTGCCACTCGAACTCGATCATGAGCTCTCTGTCATGTTGGGGATACCTGCCGGGGCCCTACCGCCCGTGGCGCCGTCCGAAACCGTCGGACTCAGCCCGGCTCCGCACGCGACTTCCATAGCGGTGCGGCGCAGCGAAGTGCGCGACAGAGTGATCCGGATCGCCGTCCTGCCCGAACGACGCGTACCTGTCTTCTCCAGCAAAGGTCGTACTCGCATGCGTTTCGGACGACTTCGTCTGACTTCACTCTTCATCGCGGCACTCGGCGTCGCCGCCCTCAGCCTCGCCGCGGTCTCCGCTGCCAAGCCCGGGAACGGTGGTCCGGAGAAATTCCGCGCCCAACTCGCTCCGGTACCGCATCCCGGCGATGACGGCGGCTCGAACGTCACCGGCCGTGCGAAGCTCCATCTGCGTGGCGATATGCTCGAGGTCCTCCTGAAGGCGCGCGACCTCAGCGCGGGCCTTCCGCACGCCATGCACATCCACGGCAAGAACGCGGGCGAGCTGGCGTTCTGTCCGGGGGCGGGGCGCGCCGACGATCTCCGCGACGACGGCCTCATCGAGACCGCCGAGGGACTCGCTGACTACGGGCCCGTTCAGGTCTCTTTCACCACCAGCGGCGACACGAGCATGGCCAGCAGGCTCGCGCTTGACCGGTTCCCGGTGGCCAAGAACAACGGCAAGGTGACGTACAGGCGGACCCTCCAGATCCCGTCGGACATCGCGAGCAACCTCGATGAGAAGCACATCGTCATCCACGGTGTCGACATCAACGGCAACGGCTCCTACGACGCCGAACCGAAGAGTGCGGGGCTCAAGGTTCCGCTCGAGGCCGAGTTGCCGGTGGCCTGCGGCGAGATCCGCCCCAAGTAGGGCGACCGACAGAAGCGACTCCCCGCCCGCTCGACAGTGGGCGGGGCTTGTCGCGGGCGAGCCGCGCCTCGTCAGTTCGCTCGACTCGGCGACCGGACGCAGGCGGTGCTCACCGCGACCGAGCGCGGCTGGCTGGAGCGGTGCGGCCCCTGCGCCAGCGCAGCCAGGCGCCGGCGGCGAGCATCATTCCGAGCGCGTCGATGGCCACGTCGTGCGCCGTGCCGTTGCGCCCGGCCACGAAGCTCTGGTGGGTCTCGTCGCTGACGGCATAGGCCAGCGCGAGGGCCGTCGCCACGCCCGGGCGCCCCTCGCCCACCGCGTACAGCAGCGCCAGCCACAGCACGGCGTACGCACCCATGTGGCCCAGCTTGCGCAGGACCAGGTCCAGCTGACCCAGACCGGTGCCCAGGTCGGGCTGGGCGGAGAGCACGAACAGCAGGGCCATCATGGCCAGCGCGGGTGCCCAGCGGCCGGGGGATGCCATGGCCCTGAATGTAGATCCGGATCCATGGTCTCCATCAGCGCCAAGCCAAGGAGGTAAGAGCGGGTCATCGAGCCGCTGATGGCGCTCGGTCACCCGCGCACGCCGGCCCCACCCGAGTGCCGACCGCGCCCCGTCACACCGCGTCCAGCACCGCGGCGAGCCGGTCGAGCAGATCGGGAGGTGCGGGGCGGAAGGCGTGCACGCAGGCCAGGCGCAGGCGGGTGGCGTCGGTGTAGGCGCGCAGGCGGGCCATGAGCGAGGGCGGCGGGTCGTAGGCGGCCAGGAACGCCGCCGCGGCCGACCGGGCGGCTGGTGGGGTGCAGCGGCCCTGGGCGGCGGCCAGCTCCAGGTGGACCAGGAGGTTGGCGACGTCCAGGGCGGGCTCCCCGCGGCCAGGGTGTCGACGTCCAGCAGCGCCACCCGGCCGGTGCCGTCGACGAGCAGCTGGCCGTCGTGCAGGTCGCGGTGCAGGGCAGCGGTGGAGGGCTGGGCGACATCGGCCAGCCGGCGGGCCACGGCGGGAAGGAGGGCCGCCTGGTGCGCGGCGCGCGCCGGGGCGGGGGGGGTCACGCGGTCCAGCCATCGCGGGAGCACCGCGAGCGCCTCGGCGGGCCCGGGCGCCGGGGCGCCGGGCGGCCGGGGGAGGGCGTCGCCGGCGGCGATCGCGCGGCCCGCGGCGCCGGCGGCGGCGGCGCGCGCCGCCCCGCCCCGCCGCTGGGACAGCGCCGCGCCGGGCAGCACGGGCGTCTCGAGCAGCCCGAGTCCCGTGTCGACGGCGCTGGGAGCGGCGACCGAGAAGGCGTCGCCCGCCGCCCGGGCCACCTCCGCCGCGGCCCGAGCGGCGCCGGCCACCCGCGGGGCGGCCCGCGGGCGCACCGCCTTGACGAACGCGGGGCCAGGGCCGGCGACGCGGACGACCGCGCGCTGCTCGGCGCGGTATGCCACCAGCACGGCTCCCGGCCGGCCCAGGGCGGCGCCCAGGCCGGGCAGGCGCCGGTCGGCGCCCCCGGTCTGGAGCAGCACGGCACGACCCTGGGCCTCGACGACCGTGCAGGCGCCGCGTCCCGTGGCCGCGGTGGCGCGGGCGGCGCGTCGCAGCGCTCGCTGCTGTGCATGGCACTGCCCGGCGACCACGCCCCCGGCGGCGTCGCGCAGCTCCACGGTGATCAGCCCAGCTTCGCGCGGCCAGGCGCGCGCCAGGCACAGCGGACCGGCCGCACAGCCCAGCCGGCCCGCGGCCTCCTCGTCCAGGTCCAGCTCGGCCAGGGCGGCCAGGGCGGGCACCGCGACGACCGGGCGCGGCCACGCCTGCCCAGCCGACCGCCCGGACGCGGGGGGAGCCCAGGCCACCGCAGCGGGCTGGGCGCCGAAGGCCTCAGCCCGTGGCAAGCAGCCGTCCCCGGGCGCGATCGCCGCCTGATGCCGCGCGCTCTGCGGCCCCCACCAGCATCTCGACCTGCTCCGGCCAGCAGCGCTCGCGCAGGCGGAAGGGCTCGACGGCACGCAGCAGCAGCGCGGCGGCCACGTCGCGCGCCAGCGTGGGGCCGTGCGTGACGGCCGGACCGCCCGCGTCGCAATAGGCCTCGAGCAGCGCCTCCTCGGCCTGGCCGGCCGCGCGCCTCGACAGCGTCCCACGCACCACCCGCAGCTCGAGCTCGGCAACGAAGGTCGCCAGGTCGCAGGCCGGGTTGTCGCGGCGGGCCCGGTCGAGGTCGAGCAGGACCGCCTCGCCGTCGCACATCAGCACCTGGTCGGCCGAGAAGTCCCCGTGGACGGCGTGGACCGCCCCGCTGCCCGGCTGAGCGGCCAGGTCCCGCGCCAGCCGCCCGGCGCGCCGCGCCGGCGCCGCAGCGATGACCCCCACCGCCTCCGCGGCCGCGCGCAGCGACCCGGCGGCCTTGTGCGCGGAGCGGGCCCTCAGGCCGGCGCCATCGGCGCCATGCAGCCCAGCCAGCGCCCGGCCGGCGGCGCCCGCCGCGGACGGCGTCGCGCTCAGCAGCGCGTCCAGCGGCGTGCCGTCGAGCCAGCGCGTGACCGTGATCCCGTGGCGAGCGGAGCTTCCGAGCACGGCGGGCGCGGGCACCGCCTCGGCCAGGGCCGATGCGGCGCGCAGGGCGCGGCGGGCACGCGCGGGCGCGGCCATCTTGACCAGCGCTCGCTCGCCGTCCGCCGCGGTCAGGCGGCCGACCCAGCGCCGCTCGGGGTTGTAGCGCAGGCGCTGCAGCTCGCCGTGGGCCAGGGCCGGCGCCGTGGCGAGGATGCGCTCGAGCAGCACGTGGTGATGCCCGGCGTCGCCCAGGCGCGCCAGCGCGGGCAGGCGCCGGTCGTGGGGGAAGACGTGGACGGCCACCGCCCAGCGCTCCAGGACCAGGCCGCCGGGCCCCAGGTTCGACCGGTCCTCCTGGCGACGGCGCGCCGCCGCGAGCTTGTCGTGGGCGCTGGGACGCAGCGCCCGGGCGTAGACGTCCTGCTCGCCGTCGCCCACGCGCACGCGGAAGGCGACCAGGCAGCTGGTGCCCGGCTTGTAGCGCACGTACGTCGCCCGGGCCCCGCGCACGCCGGCGCGGGGCAGGGCGGCCGCCAGCTCCTGCGCCCAGGCCTCGGGATCGAGGACGAGTCCCAGCCCTGGAAGCGACGGGTCCTCCGCCGCCAGCCGTGCGTCGGCGGGAGCGATCACCCGCGCCCTCTGCCCAGCGCGCTCAGCCCGGCCCCGGCGAGCCGCGCCGGGAGCCGGGCGCCTGGCGGGCCGGGCCCGGGATCCCCTGCGGCGACCGCGTCATCCCCGCGGGCGGTGGCGGCCAGCCGGTGGGCCGCCGCGTAGCGCCCGTCGCGGGCGATGAGCTCGGCGTGGGTGCCGCGCTCTACGACCCGTCCGCCGTCCAGGTAGAGGACCAGGTCCGCGTGGTCGACGGTGTGCAGGGCATGGGCGATGAGGAAGGTCGTCCGTCCGGCGCACAGGCGGCGCAGCGCGTCGCCCACGGCCTGCTCGTTGGCCTCGTCCAGCCCGGTGGTCGGCTCGTCGAGGATCACGATGGGCGCGTCGCGCACCGCGGCGCGCGCGATGGCGATCCGCTGGCGCTGGCCTCCCGAGAGCGTGGCGCCCCGCTCGCCCAGCACCGTGTCGTAGCCGTCGGGCAGCGCCGCGATGAAGTCGTGGGCGTTGGCCAGGCGCGCGGCGCCCTCCACGTCGACGTCCTCGCGGTCGGGTGCGCCCCAGGCGATGTTCTCGCGCACGGTGGCGCCGAACAGCACGCCGTCCTGCAGCACCACGGCGATCTGGCGGCGCAGCGACTCCAGGGTCAGATCGCGCAGGTCGTATCCGTCGATCAGCACCCGGCCGGCGCTGGGGTCGTACAGGCGTGGCAGCAGCGCGGCGAGGCTCGACTTCCCGGCGCCCGAGGGGCCGACGAGGGCCACCTGGGCGCCGGCGGGGACGTCGAGGTCCACGTCGCGCAGGGCCGGGGCGGCGTCGGCTTCGTAGGCCAGCGTCACGCCCTCCAGGCGCACGTGGCCGCGCAGCGCCGGCGCGGGACGCGCGTGCGGCGCGTCGCGCACGTCGAGCTCGGTGTCCAGCAGGTCGACCACGCGCTCGCCGGAGGCCGCTGCGCGCGCCAGGCGCCCGGTGTACTTGGCCACGTCGCGCATCGGCTTGAAGGCCGTCTTGAGGTAGAGCAGGAAGACCACGAGTTCCCCCGGGGTGAGCGTGCCGCGGCGCACCTGCAGGGCGCCGAACCACAGCACCAGGGCGGTGCCGATGCCCACCAGGACGTCCACCCGGCGCTCCAGGCCGGCCGCCAGGCGCTTGGCCCGCACGCCCTCGGTCAGGCTGGCCCGGTTCTGGGCGGCGAAGCCCCGCTCGAGCGTACGCTCGAGGCCCAGGGCCTGCACCACCTTGATGGCGCCGATCGACTCCGAGGCCACCGAGGCCAGGTCGCCCTCCCGGCGGCGCTGGTCGCGCGCGACCGAGCGGATGCGCCCGCCCCGGCGGGTCAAGCTGGGCAGGAACAGCGGGAAGACCGCGAGCGCGACGAGCGCCAGCTGCCAGTTGACCAGCAGCATGACCGCGGCCATGCCGACCAGCGTGATCGTGTTGGCCACCAGGGGCAGCGCGGCGGTCACCGTGACCTCCTGCAGGCGGCCGATGTCGCCGGTCAGGCGGGTGAGCAGGTCGCCGCCGCGCGCGCGGACGTGGAAGGCCAGCGACAGGCGCTGGACGTGGCGGTACAGGTCGGCGCGGACCTCGGTGAGCACGCGATTGCCCGCCAGCGCCAGGCCGATCGTGCTCAGGTAGCTGAAGCCGGCGCGCAGGGCAGCGACCAGCGCGACGGCCACCGCGGCGGCGGCCAGCAGCGCCCCCTCGGACAGCGAGCCCAGCAGCGGGACCTGGGTCGCAGCGCCGTCGGCCACCAGAAACTCGTCGAGGATGTACTTCAGCGGCCACGGCTCGAGCAGGCGCATGGCGGCCTCGGCCACGATGCCCAGCAGCGAGGCGCCGATGAGCAGCCGCTGAGGGCGGATCTGGGGAGCGAAGCGCCGCAGGGTGCGCCGCAGCCCGGGAAGCGCCGCGCGCAGGGTGGACGGCCGGCGGGCCATCAGGCGGCGCGCCCGGTGACCGGCGCGGTTCCGACGCCCGCCAGGGCGAGCACCCGGTCGGTCACCGCGTCCCACGTGTGCGTGGCCAGCACGGCGCGCCGGGCGTTCGCTCCCATGCGCCGGCAGCCGGTTGGATCGTCGGCCAGGCGCGCCAGGGCGCCGGCCAGGGCGGCGGCCTCGCCGGGCGGGTACAGCAGGCCGCTGGTCCCCTCGTCGACCAGCTGCTCGAGCTGGCCGACGCGACTGGCCACCACCGGCAGGCCGGCGGCCATCGCCTCGAACACCTTGAGCGGCGAGAAGTAGAACGGGCGCAGGTCGGGATAGGGCGCCACGGCGACGTCCATCGCCGCCAGCTGCTCGGCCACCTGAGCGGGGTCGACGCCGCCGACCAGCTCGGCGGCGTCCAGCGCGCCGTGCTCGGCCAGCGCCCGGCGCAGGGACGGCCCCTGGGGGCCGTCGCCCACCACCCGCAACCGCGCCTCGGGATGGGTGCGCCGCAGGGCGCAGAAGGCGGCCACCAGGGTGTCGAGCCCGTGCCAGGGCTTGAGGGTGCCCAGGAAGCCGACGGTGAACGACTCTCCGCGGCGGCGGCGGCGGGGAGCGGCGAGGTGGGCGGGAAAGCGGGCGGGGTCCACGCCGTTGGCCACGACGTGGACGCGCCCCCGCGCCTGCGGCCAGCGCTGCAGCCATTCCGCCACTCCCTCGGAGACCGCGACGATGGTCCCCGCCGCCGCCAGCACCCGCGCGGTGGCCTGCTCGGCCTCCTGGCGGTGCACGAGCGCGCGATGGGCGGCCTGCTCGTCGATGAGCGGGGCGTTGACCTCGAGCACGCAGGGCACCCCGGCGCGCCGCGCGTGCTCCATGGCGGCATGGCTCCACAGCGAGTAGCGCTCGATGACCAGGTCCAGCGCCCCGAGGTCCTCCAGCGCGTGGGCCAGCGCGGTGTTGGCGGCCAGCGCGCGCCGCTCGCGCACGGCGGCGTCGCCCTTGGGGGCCGGAGGCAGGCGGTGCTCGCGCACGCCCTGCAGGGCGGGAGGGCGCTCGCCTCCCCATCGGGTGGCCAGCAGCTGCACCCGGGCGCCGCGGCGGGCCAGGGAGCCGGCCACCGCCTGGACGTGCACGGAGGCTCCCTTGGCCCCGTAGACCGGCACGCCGGGGTCCGCGCAGACGTAGGCCACGCGCATCAGGCCGCCTCCAGCGACGGCCGGGCGAGCATGGGGGACCGGCCGGCGGGCCACAGCAGCTCGCGCAGGCGGGCCGCGTTGACGTCCCCGTCGAAGCGCTGCTCGACCAGCTTTCGCGCCGCCCCGGCCAGCGCGACGCGCAACGGCTCGTCGTCCAGCATCCGCGCGAGCGCCCGCGCCAGCTCCGCGGGGGCGTGCTGGGCGACGAGCAGGCCGGTGTCCCCGTGGCAGATCGCCTCGGGGATCCCGGTGACGTCGGTCGACACGCACGGCGTTCCCAGCGCCATGGCTTCCAGCAGCACGGTGGGGAGGCCGTCGCGGTTGCCGTCCGACCCGATCACGCAGGGCGCGGCCAGGACGGCAGCCGAGAGCACCTCCTCGCGAACCTCCTGCTGGGTGCGCGGACCGACCAGCTCGACGTGTCCGTCCAAGCCGTGATCGGCGATGCGCCGGCGCAGGTCGGCCTCCAGCGGCCCCTCGCCCACGATGCGACAGCGCAGGGACCGCCCGGAGGCGGCCAGCAGCGCGCAGGCCTCGATGAGGTCGGCGAAGCCCTTCTTCTCCACCAGCCGCCCCACGGCGACGACCGTGGAGGGTCGCCCCGCGGGCTGCGTGTAGGGAAAGCGCCCCAGCGGCAGGCCGTTGTAGACGCGGTGGATGCGCTGCGCCGCCTCGGGCGCCAGCGCGCGCAGGTGGCGGTGGTTGAAGTCGCTGACGGTGACCGTCCCGACGGCGTCGGACAGGGCCCGGCGCAGGGTGCCGTCTTCCACCTCGTGGTGGAAGATGTCCTTGGCGTGCGCGGTGAGCGACCACGTGACCCCAGCCAGGCGGGCGGCCAGACGCGCGACGGTGGCCGCGGTCGTGGCGAAGTGCGCGTGCAGGTGGGCGATGCCCTCGTCGCGCACCGCGCGGGCCAGGGCCAGGGCCTGGTGGACGTCGCGGGGGTCCACCGCGTCGGCGTCGGCCACCAGGCCAGCGGCCGCCTGCGGGCCCCGGGCGCAGGCTTCCGCGCGCACCGCCGCCCACAGGTCGGCGGCCTTGACGCTCTGCGCGGGCAGGTAGGCGACCGGCGCGCGCACCTCCCCGAGATCGGGGTGGAAGCGCCCGCCGGTCGGCGGGCGCAGCGAGAAGATGCGCAGGTCCTGGCCGGCCCGCTCGTGCGCGAGGATCTCGTTGACCACGAAGGTCTCCGAGAACCGCGGATAGACCTTGAGGACGTAGCCGACGCGCGGTCGGTCAGACGGCGAGGGCATCGGGCTCCCGGATGACGTCGGAGCCCAGCACCTCGTGGAGGAGGCCGGGCAGCCGGTCGAGGCCGTCGAGGTCGACCACCTGGCGCGGATGGGCACGCGGGCGAGAAGGGGCGGCCAGCCATGCGCTCAGGCGCTCGGGACTCAGCCGCTCGGGGCTCAGCAGGTCGACCAGGCCCGCCGCGGCCAGCCGCTCGCTGCGGATGATCTGCTCTTGGCGCGGGCTCACGCGCGGGACGACCAGCGGCCGGCGCCCCAGGTGCAGCAGCTCGCACAGGACGTTGTAGCCGCCCATGCACACGATCCCGCGCGCGCGGGCGATCAGCGGGCCGGGGTCGGCGACGAAGGCCAGCACCTGCAGGTCGTCGCGCGCGGCCGCGTGCACGGCGAGCTCCTTGCGCTGGTCGTCGGGCATGAACGGCCCCGTGACCACCACGCCGCCCGTGCCGGCCGGCAGGGTGGCGTCGGCGAACGCCCGCGCGACCGAGAAGCCGTCCTGGCCTCCGCCCACCAGGCACAGGGAGAGGGGACCCGCCGGCACGTCGGTCGGGCCCGGCACGCCGCAACCGTCGCCCTCGGGTCCCGAGCCGCGGCCCAGGTAGCCCGTCCAGCGCACGCGGGCGCTCACGCTCGGGTCGAGCCCGTACTCGGCGCGCAGGTCGTAGATCCGCGGGTCCCCGTAGGCCCAGATGGCGTCGTAGGCGGTGCGCATCAGCTCCTGCGCGCCGGTGCGCAGCCACTCGCGCCGCACCACCCGCGGCTCGTCCAGCACGTCGCGCAGCCCCAGCACGAGGCGCACGTCGCCGCGGGCGCGCAGCAGGTCCAGCGTGGGCAACAGCTCTCCCTCGATGCCGGCGGGCAGCTTGTCGGCGATCAGCACGTCGGGGGAGAAGGCCTCGACCGCGGCAGCGATCGTCCGGGCCCGCAGGCGGATGAGAGCAGGCAGCGACAGCACCAGCGACCGCGAGCGGTACTCCCCCGCGGGCGACTTGCTCAGGGCCGGAAGCGTGAGGCACTCGACGCCCGGCGGCATCGCGAACAGGGCGGACTCGCGCGCTCCCGTGACCAGCAGCACGTCGGCTCCTCCCCGGGAGGCGAGCACGGCGGCGATCGCCAGGTTGCGGCGCACGTGGCCCAGACCCTGGGCATCGTGGGAGTAGAGGACGACGCGCGGCACCCGTTAACAGGTTAGTAACGGCTCGGGTGTCGCCGACATGGTCCTTTCGTCCAACGGGCGACCCCCGCCGGGGCCATGGAGGGCGGGTGAAGTACGGGCGATCGCCGTCCGCGACGCTCACGCGCCAGCGATGCCCTCGAAGCAGAGCCGTGTGGGCGTCGGGTCTGATCGGCACCTGGCACGTGCGCCCGATACCAGGAGAGGGTGTCGAGGGGCTGTGGGTTCGTCGACGCGCTGGAGAGGCTCGGGACGGCGCGGGCGCGGGGCGCCGCGCGGCCGGCGGGCGGTGCGGCGCCCGACCGCCTTGGCGCAGGTGAGAAGTCGGAGCCGCCGTCGACCGGGCACTGGGCTGACGTTCGGGCGGCAGTCGACTACTACGCGGACTTCACCAAGGAAGTGGACCAGCACCGCGCGGAGCAGCGCCAGTTCGAGCGGCGCGAGCGTGAGCGCTGGGAGCGCTCTGAACGGTTGCTCGGGTGAAGTTGCTGCTCGACGAGCACTACGCCAACGACATCGCCCTCCAACTCAGAGCAGCCGGCCATGACGCCGTCACCGTCTCCGAGCGAGGGCTCAAGGGCACAGACGACGAACCCCTGTTTGCGCTCGCTGCATCCGACGACCGCGCGCTGCTGACCAACAACGCACGCGACCTCCTTCCGCTCGTCGCTCGCTGGGCGGCGTCGGGAGAGGACCACTGCGGATCGGTACTCACCTCGGACACCAGCATGCCTCGCGGCAAGGACAGCATCGGCCTCTACGTCGAGACCCTGCGACGGCTCATGGACGTCAACCCTGACATCCGC
>JAUJOF010000002.1:0-32268 GCA_030447785.1 Solirubrobacteraceae bacterium | reverse complement strand
CCGCCCGCTCCCAACGTCTTCGCCAGCCCGCCAGGCTCCGGCCCCAGGAGACACGCCGCGGTCAGCGGGCGGGAGGCGACGGTCACGCCTGGGGTCGCAGGACGGCGAAGAAGCCCAGCGGCGGACCCACGCGGCGCTCCCAGCCCAGGCCGGCCCACTCGGCGCGGCGGCGCAGCTGCCCGGCGGGCACCACGTGCGGGTCACCCCAGAGCTCGCCCACGACGAGGCGCCCGCGGGGGTTGAGCACCCGTCTCAGCTCGCCCAGCGCCCCGGTCTGGTCGGGGATCTCGCCGAGCACCGCGACGAGGAAGGCCGCGTCGAAGGTGTCGTCGGGGTAGGGCAGCCGGCGGGCGTCACCCTGCGTGGCGTGGATGGTGCTCGCGGTTCCCTGGTCGGCGCCGCGGCGCAGCACGTGGTCGAGCATCTCCTGCTGCAGGTCGACGACGTCCAGTCGCCCGTCGGGGCCGATCCACTCCGCGACCGGCAGCGTGTAGTAGCCGGTGCCCGGGCCGATCTCGAGCACCCGCTTGCCGTGGACGTCGCCGAGTGCCTCGCGGAGCCGGTCGCGGGTGATGAACGGGTGGGGCGCCTGGACCCAGAAGCGCTGGCTGTAGGGGCAGGCCGAGGGATGGCGGCGCCACCACAGTGCCGCACCGCCAAGCGCACTGATCGCCACCGCCACGCTGCGGGTCGGGAGCCTCATCGGATCGCCATCCTCGCAGGCGGCCGCTGCCGGCAGGGGAGGAGGTCAGGGCTCGCCCTCCCGCGAGCGCTCTCGGGTCAGCGGGTACCAGCAAGCCATGGAGCTTGACACCTGGCACGCCGCGCCGGGCGAGCGGATCCCCAACCATCCGTCGTTCGCCGTGCTGATCTACCACGACGTCGAGGCGGCCCGGGGTGGCGCCGAGGAGTGCCGCGATCTGTTCGCCGAGCACGGTTGGCGCGGGTCGTGGGTGGATGGGGTGTTCGACTTCCACCACTTCCACTCCACCTCGCACGAGGTGCTGGGGGTGGTGGCCGGCAGCGCGACGCTCGAGCTCGGCGGCCCGCAGGGCCGGGCGTTCGAGGTGGGCAGCGGCGACGTGCTCGTCCTGCCGGCGGGAACCGGGCACCGACGCGCTGCCTCGGACGCAGCGTTCACCGTGGTGGGCGCCTATCCGGCCGGCCAGGAGGACTACGACCTCCTGCGCGGCGACGATCCGGCCGAGGTCGAGCGTGCCCGCGAGCGGATCGCCGCGCTCGACGCACCACCCCAGGATCCCGTCGGCGGGGAGGGCGTCGCAGGCTGGCGCTGATCCCCGGGCGCGCGAGGAGTACCCGGCCTCCGGGGACGAGGGGGCCGGTGGGCATCAGTGACCGACGCCGATCGCGGGCATACAGCGCGGGGAGCAGGAAGTCGGCGAATCCACGGTCTCGGCGATGCCCGGGAAAGTGCCGGTGAGGCAGTGCATGTCGTCTCCGCGGCGCAGGGACGGCACAGGCCACAGGTGATGAACTGATGCACGATCACCGCGTCGCCGACCTCGACGGTGGTGACGGCCGAGCCCACCTCGTGGATTCAGCCGGCGTTGTCGTGACCGAGCGTGTAGGGCAGCGTGACAGCAGCGGGACGACCGCGCGCGGCTCCTCGAGCTCGTCCAGGCCAGTGGCTCGTGGTAGGCGCGCAACCGGGCGGCCTTCACTGTCCTGCAGTCGGTGTCGCGCGGCCAGCGGGCGGCCGCCGAGCCCGACGCTGCCGTCGAGGCTGACCCGCCCCCCGTGATCTCCGCGCGCGCGGAGGGTGACCCTCGCGGGCACCGTAACAGCCGAGGCCGGGCTCGGGGAGCGCCTCCGGGATGGCGCATCGAAGCTTCTGTCGGTCCGCTGTCCCGAGGCACCGGAGGGCGTGGCCGCCCGCGGAATCGGGAAAGTGGGTTTCGTGGTCCTCGACCCCCATGCCGCGCAGGGGCGGCGGCCGCGCGCCGGAGAGCGGGCGCGGTTCCTGCGTTCCTTCCTGGCGGGTCCGGGGCGGGTGGGCGCCGTGCTGCCCACCTCGCGACACACGGTGCGCGCGACGCTCGACATGGCCCCCGTCGAGCGGGCCCGGTGCGTGGTCGAGCTGGGCGCGGGAACGGGTCCCTATACACGCGAGATCCTCGCGCGGCTGGGCCCGGACGCGACCCTGCTGGCCTTCGAGGTGGACCCGGCGCTCGCCGGGGCCCTCGCCGGCGAGCTGGGCGACCCGCGCCTGCGGGTGATCGCCGACTCCGCCGCCAACCTCGAGGCCCATCTCGACGGCCGGCGCCCCGAGGTGATCGTCTCCGCCCTGCCCTTCACGTCGCTGCCCGGGGACCTGCGGCGGGAGATCCTCGCGGTCGCCCGCCGCGTCCTGGCCGAAGACGGGGTGATGCTCGTGCTCCAGTACTCGCTGTTCCTGCGCGGCGACCTGCGCCGGACGTTCGCCTCCGTGCGGATGCGCGTCTCGCCGCTCAACGTGCCGCCGGCGGTCCTGTACGCCTGCCGCCCCGCCGAGGGGCCCGGGTGAGCCGGCGCACCTTCCGCGAGGCGCGGCGCTACCTGCTCGCCGCGCTGGCCATCGAGACGATCACCGCGCCGCTGCGCGCGCTGAAGGGTCGCCTGCTGGTGGGGGTGGGGCTAGCCTGCATGGTCTTCTTCCGCGACCCGTCGCGCACCTCCGCGCGCGAGCCCGACACCCTCTACGCGCCCGCCGACGGCGCCGTGGTCTCGGTCGACACCGCACAGGACGACTGGCTCGGCGGGCAGGAGGCGCTGCGCATCAGCACCTTCCTGGCCATCTACGACGTCCACGTCAACCGCAGCCCGGCCCCCGGGCGGATCGCCGCCGCCGAGCAGACGCCCGGAGGCTTCGTCCCCGCCTTCCTGGGGCGCGCGCGCGACAACCACCGCAAGCGGCTGGCCATCGATGACGGCCCCCGGCGGGTCGTGCTCGTCCAGTACGCCGGTATGCTCGCCCGGCGCATTTCGTCGTGGGCGTGGCTGGGCGATCGCGTGCAGGCGGGGCAGCGCATCGCGCTGATCCACCTCGGCTCGCGCGCCGACGTCCTGGTCCGCGCGGGGGAGGCGGAGGCGCTCGTCGACGTCGGTGAGCGCGTGCGGGCCGGCGTCACCCCGATCGCGCGCTACATGGGAGCCAAGACATGAGAGCACAGGTCAGCGCCGCCAACCTGATGACCACCGGCAGCCTCGCGGCCGCGTTCGTGGCCGTCGTGCTGGCGGCCGAGGGCCGCCTGGTCGGCGCGCTGGCGGCGGTGGTGGCCGCGGCGATCCTCGATTCGCTCGACGGCCCGCTGGCGCGCAGGGCCTGCGCGGAAGGCGGGTTCGGCAGCCAGCTCGACAGCTTGGCCGACCACGCCGCGTTCGCGCTGGCGCCGGCGTTCATGCTCTACCAGGCCACCCTGAAAATGGTGCCCGTGGCCGGCCTGGGGGCGAGCCTGATCTTCGTCCTGGCCGCGGCGTGGCGGCTGGCCCGCTTCTCCTCGGCCGAGGACGACCGTCGCTCGTTCGTCGGCCTGCCGCTCCCGCCCGCGGGGCTCGTGGTCGCCGCCGCGGCGGCCTTCACGCTCGCGCCCGGCCTGGCGCTCGTGCTGATCCTGCTCCTCTCGGGGACGATGATCAGCGCTCTGCGCTTCCCCACCTTTCTGGCGATCTGGAACGGCGTGCGGTTCGACCGCCGGCGCCGCTCACCCCTACCCGGCGATCGTCGCCTCGACGGCGTCCGCCCCCGCCAGCGCCCGGGTTCCCGCCGCGACGACGGCCAGCGACACCCCCAGGAGCGCGAGGACGAACGGGTCGGGGCTCCAGTCCTCGCCCGCGAGTAGCGGCGCCAGCAGCACCGCCACGACGATCTGCACCACCAGCACCACCGGGAACACCCGAATGGCCGACCGGCTCTGCAACGCGGTCATCTCGCTCACCAGGCCGACGACGGCGGCCGCCGCCGTGGCGGCGAGCCACACCAGCGAGATCTCCCAGGCACCGGACGACACGCCGTCGGCGAGGAACTTGGTCCCAAAGCCGCCCATGCGTAGGCCAGCCCCGCGCTGAGCGCCACCAGCCCGCCGACCCGGCGCCGGCCGCGCAGGGCGAAGGGGCTCAGCGCCACGAGCCCCAGCACCGTCAGCCCCACCGCGAGGGCCAGCGGCTCGCCATCGCCTTCGCTGTGGCCGGGTGAGCCCGCCACGAGCCCACCGACGCCGATGGCGATGGCCAGCGCCGCCAGGACCTCCCTGGTCCGCGCGGTCTGGTCGAACCAGCGACAGCCGATGAACAGCAGCGCGATGATGCTGACCGCGAGCGCCGGCTGCACGACGGTGATCGGCGCGAGCAGCAGCGCGACGGCCTGCATGATCCACCCTCCCAGCACGCACGCGGTACCGATGATCCAACGCCGGCGCGTGGCGAGATGGCGCAGCAGCGACGCGCGCAGCGAGTCGCTCTCGGGCGTCTCGCGCGCCTCGACGGCCTGGAGGGTGACCCCGGCGCTGTACAGGAGCGCGGCCGCGAGGGCGGCCAGGACACCCAGGGGGAGGGTCAGGAGCTGCTCCGGGTCGCGGGCACACGTGCGCTGTACCCGGTGGGCGGCCGGTGTGCGCCTCTGCTTGCTGCGCGGCCGGAGGAGTCGCCCGGAGGGGTGGTCGTAGCGGCACCGTGAGGTGCTACGTCGCGGGATTCGCGGCCCGCGGGCGCGACCCCGGGGGCGGGCTGGGTCCGCAGTTGGGCGTCTCGGAGGGGCATCCCCAGCGCGCGAGGCTCCTGGCCCATCACCTCTACGAGCGCGCCCCGGCGCGGGGCGCCGCGGACATCGAGCACTGGACCGACGCCTACGAGGCGGCTCGCCGCGAGGCCGGCGGCGAGATCGACGTGCTGTGGCAGTCGGCCAGCGACCTGGAGACCCAATGACTACCATTGGACACGTGGGCCGCACCCAGACGATCGTGCAGCTGTCCGACGAGCTCCTCGAGCTGCTGGACCGCCAGGCCCGGCGACGGGGCATGTCGCGCTCGGCGCTCGTGCGCGAGGCGGTGCAGGCCCACCTCCACGACGAGCGCGAGGCGGAGTTCTCGCGGCGCCTGGTGCAGGGCTACCGGCGCGTCCCCCAGGCCCAGCCTGACGAGTGGGGGAACGTGGGCGCCCTGCCTCGCGACGGCGCCGCACGGGTGATGCGCCGCCTGGACGCCGAGGAGCGCGCCGGCGGGCACGAGCCGTGGTGAGTCGCGGCGACGTCTGCTGGTACAGCGACCCGCGCGCCGGAAGGCGTCCGTTCCTGGTGCTGACACGCGCCGAGGCGATCCCCGTGCTCACCGGGGTCCTCGCGGTCCCCGTGACGCGCACGATCCGCGACATCCCCAGTGAGGTCGCGCTTGACGAGTCCGACGGCATGCCCGGCGTCTGCGCGCTGTCGCTGGACAACCTCACGGTCGTCGAGCGCGACGGCCTGAGCGAGCCGATCGCGCGTCTGACCACGCAACGGATGCAGTCGGTGTGCGCGGCGCTGGCGGTGGCCACCGGCTGCTGACCCGGCGCTCTCGCCGCACCGCCCACGTCCGCAGAGGCCGACGCACGCTTCCGCGAGCTGCGCGATCGAGCCCTCGGGCATTCCGTCCGAAGCGCGTCTACGGTCGCTGGTCCATGCCGTCCGTCCGCTTCCGTCAGGATCCCACCGTCCGCCGCGACCCCCCGGCAGGGCGATGGACGACCCGGGGCCTGTCCTGCTGCTGATGTCCAGCGGGCTCCCCGAGCGGCGCGAGGTGGGCTATGCGGTGGGCGAGCACGCCGAGCGCTACCGGCGGATCATGCGCGTCTTCCACCTCAACAAGACGCGCGACATCGGCTGGCAGCTGTCCCCGGCCGGGGTCCAGCGCCGGCTGGCGGCGGAGTTCGGCGCCCAGCTGCCCGACGACGTGCTCGAGCGCTGCCTGGAGCGCCTGACCGGCGACGGGGCGCTGGTCGCGCGCGCGGACACGCGCGCGGTGGGCTCGGCGGCCGAGTGGCGCCGGCGGCGCTTCGTCTATGACATCACCCCGGCGGGCGAGCGCGTGGAGCGGCTGCTGGGCGAGCTGGACGCCCTGGGTGAGGAGCTGGGCGAGCTGGAGTCGGGGCGGCTGCTGGCCATCCGCGATGCGCTGGCGCGCATCGTCGCCCAGCTGGGCGCCGAGCAGCCCGACTCGCCGGCCCTGGCCGACGACCTGGAGACGGTGGCCGACGCCGTCGCCGCGCTGCGCCAGGGCGCGACGGACTTCATGACCCAGCTGCAGGCCTTCACCGCGTCGGACCGGGTCACCAGCGGCGAGTTCGTGGCCCAGCAGGAGGTGATCGTCGCCTACCTGCAGGGCTTCCATCGCGACCTGCGCCGTCACGCCGAGCCGATCCTGCGCTCGATCGCCCAGGTCGAGGAGCTGGGCGTCGAGCGGCTGGTGGAGCTGGCGCTGTCGGCGCGCGCGCTGCCCCCGGCCATCGGGGAGCTGACCGAGGAGCAGGTGCGCGAACAGGCCCTCCGGGCCGAGGCGGCCCGCTGGCACGCCGTGCGGGCCTGGTTCGGCGCCGAGGGCTCGGCCGACGCCCCGTGGGCGCTGCTGACCGGCAAGTTGCTGGACGCGATCCGCACGCTGATCGACACCGCCGAGCGGCTCATCGACCGGGCCGCCGGACGACGCGATCGCGCGGCGGCGTGGGACGCCCTGGCGCGCATCGTCGCCGGGGCGGACGAGCGCACCGCCACGGCCTGCCTGGCGGTGGCCACCGGTCTGCGCGCTCCGCGCCACCTCTCGATCCCCGAGGCCGATGCCGACCAGCTGGCCAGGCCCGGCTCGACGAGCTGGCGCGAGGCCGAGCCGATCGCGGTGGCCGCGCACCTGCGCACGCCGGGGTCGCGGGCGTCGGGGGCGGGAAGCCCCGCGCGGCTGACCTTCAACGCCGCCCTGGGGGAGCGGGTACGTGCCCGCCAGGCCGCCGAGCACGAGCACCTGCGCCGGCTGCTCGATCGCCTGCGCGCCGGCGAGCGGCTGCACATGAGCGAGCTGCACCGCCTGCACCCCGTCGAGCTCGACCACCTGCTGGCGATCTTGTCGCGCGCGTTCGCCCACCGCCGCGAGCGCGACGGGACGCGCCGCGCGGTGAGCGCCGACGGGCGCACTCGTCTGCGCCTGGTCCCTCCCGGCGACGGCGCGCGCACGTCGATCGACGCCGAGCACGGGCGGCTGGACTGCCCCGACTACGCCATCGAGGTGCTCGCGTGACCGTCGACGCCCTGTCCCAGGCGGCCGCCGAGGAGTGCCAGCGCGCCGTGCGCGCACTGCTCGAACGCCAGGTCCTGCGCCTGGACGACCCCGAGCTGGCGCTCGTGCGCCGCCACCGCGAGGAGCTGTCGGCTGCGCTGCGCGACCACCTGGGCTACACGCTGTCGGTGAGCGCCGACAGCGCCCACGTGTCCAAGCCCGTCACGCTACGTGGCGCGCGGGCGCTGCGCCTCCCCCCGCGCAGTGCCACCGAGCGCACGCGCCCCATCGACGAGCGACGCACGCTGGGCCGCCGCGGGGCCCTGCTGGTCTGCGTGATCGCCGCCGGCCTCGAGCGCCGCGGGTGGGTGCAGGTGCCCCTGGGCGCCCTGGCCGACGAGGTGGCCGCGCACGCGCGCACGCTGGACGTCGAGCTGGACTGGCGCGCGCGAGCCGATCGCCTCGCGCTGGCCGACGCCGTGGAGTTCCTGGGCGGGCTGGGCGTGCTCGAGCTGCGCTGGGAACCGCCGGGGACCTCGACAGCGAGGAGGAGGGCTTCTACGACGTGCACCGCCGGCGCCTGTCGCTGCTGCTGGCCGATCCGCTGCGCTGCGCGGAGGCCGCCGCGCCCCGGGATCTCGAGGCCGCGCAGGACGGGGGCGGCGACCTGGCCGGCCGGGCACGGGCCCAGCGCCTGCAGCGCGCGCTGGTCGAGGATCCCGTGCTCTACCTGGACGACCTCGACGAGGCGGACCGCGCGTACTTCGTCGCCCAGCGCGCTCGCCTGGAGCGCCGGGCCGCCGAGCTGACGGGGCTGGCGGTCGAGCGCCGCCGCGAGGGCACGGCGCTGGTCGCGCGCGGGCGCGAGCTGACCGACCGCCCGTTCCCCGCGCGCGGGCACGTCAAGCAGCTCGCGCTGCTGCTGGCGCCGGCGCTGTGTGCCCGCGACCACGCCGACGGCACGACGATCGCCCACGAGGAGGTGGCGCGGATGGTGCGCGTGCTGATCGCCCAGCACGCCGGTCACTGGTCGTGGGAGGCCGGCGACGGCGCCGGCGTGGCGCGCGCCACCCAGGGGGCGCTCGCCGTGCTCGACGACCTGCGGCTGATCGAGGTCGACGACGCCGGAGTGCGGGTGCTCGGCGCCGCGCACCGCTTCCGCGCGGCCGTGGCCCGCCGGCGCAGCCCCGCCGACCAGCTGGAGCTGGCATGACCCCCGCGCGCCTGCGCCCCCACCGCATGGGTGTCGTGGGCCTCTACGAGTACGCCGATCAGGCCTGGAGGGCCGCCTGGCCCTGCGCGGGCGCAACACGTCGGGCAAGAGCAAGGCGCTCGAGCTGCTGGTGCCCTTCGTGCTGGACGGCGACATCACGCCGCGCAAGCTCGAGCCCTTCGCCTCGTCGGCCAAGACCATGCGCTGGTACGCGCGGCCTCGCCGCCCGACTTCGATCTGACCTGCTCGGCGGGCCTCGCATGCCTGCACACCGACGCGCGCGACGCCGAATCGCTGGTGCAGCTCGCCGACGGGCGCTGTACTGGGCCAAGAGCTGCGGACGCGACCGCGCGCGCCGCTACGACCCTGAGCACGTCCTGGTGGTCACCAACGAGCAGCGCGCGGAGTTCACCGGTCTCATCGAGGCGCGCTCCGGCGTGCGCGCCGTCTTCCAGCCGATCGTCGCGCTCGCCGACGGACACGTGGCCGGCTACGAGGCGCTCGCGCGCTTCCACGCCCGCCGGCGCCTGCCGCCCTCCTGGTGGTTCGAGCAGGCGCATCGCTTCGGGCTCGGCCCGACGCTCGAGGCCACGGCGATCGCGGCGGCGCTCGCGGCGCCCGACCGCCCGGCGGGGACGTTCCTCTCGCTCAACCTCAGCCCCTCGGTGCTCCTCACCGACGAGGTGCACGCCGCGCTTCCCGCGCGGCTGGACGGCCTGGTCATCGAGATCACCGAGCACGAGCGCATCGCCTGGCACGAGGAGCTGGGCGCGGCGCTCGAGACCCTGCGCGCCCGCGGCGCCCGGATCGCCGTCGACGATGCCGGTGGCGGCTACGCCGGGCTGCAGCAGGTCATGCGCATCCGGGCGGAGATCATCAAGCTCGACCGCGCGCTCATCGAGGACGTGCACCTCGACCCCACCAAGGCGGCGCTGGTCTCCTCGCTCGTGCACTTCGCCTCCTCCACCGGCGCCGAGGTGTGCGCGGAGGGCATCGAGCACCTGGAGGAGCTACGCGTGCTGCGCCGGCTGGGCGTGACCTACGGCCAGGGCTACGTGCTCGCGCGTCCCGGGGAGCCGTGGGCGACCGTGGACCTCGACGCCGCGGCGACCTGCCGGGTGTACGAGGCCGGTGCCATTCCCGCGACCGAGGCGGAGCGCCCGCCGCACGACGGCCGGCTGCTGCCCGCGTCCGCTCACAGCCGGGTCCCGGCGTTCGTGCCACCGTGAGCTGACGGGGGCCGCCGGACGGCGGATACGCTGCCCGCCCGTGCCCGTCCCCGCCAACATCGCCGAGCACATCGGCAACACGCCCATGGTCGAGCTCACGCGCCTGGCGCCCGACGCGGGCGCGCGGCTGTTCGGCAAGCTCCAGGCCCTCAACCCGGGCGGCAGCGTCAAGGACCGCATCGGGATCGCCATGGTGGAGGCCGCCGAGCGCGAGGGGCGCATCGAGCCGGGGCGCACCACGATCGTGGAGGCCACCAGCGGCAACACGGGGATCGCGCTGGCCTTCGTGTGCGCGGCCAAGGGCTACGAGCTGGTGATCATGCTGCCCCAGGGGATGAGCCGCGAGCGCACGAGCCTCCTGCGCCTCTACGGCGCGCGGGTCGAGCTGATCGAGTCGACAGGCGGCATGAACGAGGCGGTGGATGCCGCGCGCGCGATGGCCAGCCGCGACGACGCCTTTCTGCCCGACCAGTTCTCCAACCCCGCCAATCCACAGGCCCACCGGCGCGCGACGGGGCCCGAGATCCTCGACGCCCTGGACGGGGAGGTCGACGTCCTGGTGGCCGGCGTGGGTACCGGGGGGACGATCACCGGCGTGGGCGGCCTGCTCAAGGAGCGCGACCCGCACTGCAAGGTCGTCGCCGTGGAGCCCGCCAGCTCCCCGGTGCTCTCGGGCGGCTCGCCGGGCCCCCACCGCATCCAGGGAATCGGGGCGGGCTTCGTGCCGCCGGTGCTCGACCGCGACGTCGTCGACGAGGTGATCGCCGTCACCGACGAGGAGGCCATCGCCACCGCCCACCGCTGCGCACAGCGCGAGGGCGTGCTCGCTGGCCTGTCGTGCGGAGCCGCGCTGCACGCCGCCTGCCAGGTGGCGCGCCGGCCCGAGCACCGCGACCAGCGCTTCGTGGTGGTGATGCCCGACTCGGGCGAGCGCTACGTGAGCGCGCCGTTCTTCGCGCCGCTGGACTGATGGCCCATTCCGTTAGGGGCAGGCCCTGAGAGCTACGGCGCCGGGCGGGGTACCTTGGGGGGGATGCTCGGCCTGGCCACCCTGGCCCGTGTCGCCGGCGAGATCCGCCGCGACATCGCCGCGGCGCACGCGCGCGACCCGGCGGCCCGCGGCGTGGGCCCCCTCGAGGTGCTGGCCACGTGGCCAGGCGTGCAGGCGCTGCTGGCCCACCGCGTGGCCCACGGCCTGTACGACAGCGGGGTACCGCTGGCCCCCCGCAGCATCGCGATGCTCTCGCGCGCGATGACGGGCATCGAGATCCATCCCGCGGCGCGCATCGGCCGTGGGCTGTTCATCGATCACGGCACCGGCGTGGTGATCGGCGAGACCGCCGAGGTCGGTCACGACGTGACCCTCTACCAGGGCGTGACGCTGGGCGGGACGGGCTTTGCCACCGGCAAGCGCCACCCGACCGTGGGCGACAACGTGACCATCGGCTCGGGCGCCAAGATCCTCGGGCCAGTGACCCTCGCCCACGGCGCCAAGGTGGGGGCCAACAGCGTGGTCCTCCACGACGTGCCCGCCAACGCCACCGTGGTGGGCAACCCCGGCCATGCCGTGCGCGTGGACGGCCGGCGCCCCGAGGGGCCCGACGCGGACTGGGTCCACCTCCCCGATCCGGTGGCCGACGCGATGAAGAGCCTGGGCCAGCGGGTCAGCGCGCTGGAGCGCGCGCTGGCCGAGGCCACCGGGCGCGAGCCCGAGCCCGCCGCCGACGTGCGCCCGCTTCGCCCCGTGACGGGACGCAACCCGGCGGGCGGCTGACCCCGAGTGCGGTCGAGCTTTCAGTAATAGACGCAGCGGCAGCGATGGCGCGGGCGCATCTTGAACTCCGGCGCCTGGCCGCGGTTCCACAGCCAGTGGTCGAGGATGCGCGGCGGGACGCCGACCCGCCCGGCCAGCAGCTCGCAGGCGTGCACCGCGCAGGCGCGGATCTCGCGCTCGTGGGGGCCCAGGCGCAGCGGGCGCCCGGCATCGATGTGCGCGGCCAGGCGCTCGTCGTAGACCAGCGCCCCCTCGCAGCGCAGCACGTGGGGCACCAGGTTGTCGGCGAAGATCGTCAGCTCGTCGAGGTCGTCGAAGCCCGCCACGCCGGCCAGCGCCAGGTCGGCCGAGGTGATCTGCGCGCGCTTGTAGAAGCCGCGGTCGGCGAACAGCGCCATGCCGCCGGCCAGCGTCGCCGCCAGGCGCTGGGCCGAGCCCCTCGCCTCGGCCACCAGGTCGAGGGCCGAGCGCTCGCCCAGGAAGGCGCCCAGCGAGCGCAGCGCCTGGGCATATAGCGCCATCAGCTCGTGGTCGGCGCGCTGGCCGAGCACCGCGGCCAGCTCGTCGGCGCGCATCGCGCGCAGCTGCGGACCGCTCCAGGGGCCCTCGGCGCGGAAGCGGTCGGCCAGGGCGCCGGCGACGGTGAAGTAGCCCGAGCGCCCCGGGCGCTTGCGCAGCGTGGGAAACCAGCCCGAGCCGAAGTTGATCGCGTCGAGGGCGAGCAGGTAGGTCGCGACGTCGGGCGCGTCGCCCTCCAGGTAGTGGCACTCGGCGTCCAGCGCGGGAGGGGCAGCCGCGGCCGGCTCCATGGCGTCGAGTGCCTCGAGGTCGATGTGCACCCACTGCGCGTGGGCGGCCACCCGCGCGCAGTGGTCACGAACCTCGTCGCACAGCCCCATGGGCGAACAGCATGGCAAGCCCGCCCGGGGCTGCTCGGGGTCTCCTACCGGTCGCGGGCGCCGCAGCGGCCGAGCCCGTGTCTATGCTCGCCGTCTCATGGCCGAGCCCACCGCCGCTGTCGACGCCCTCCTCACGGGGCTCAATCCCGAGCAGCGCGAGGCGGTCGAGCACGGCGAGGGACCGTTGCTGATCCTGGCCGGGGCGGGCTCGGGCAAGACCCGCGTGCTGACCCACCGCATCGCCCACCTGGTGGGCACCGGCGCCGCCGGCCCCAGCGAGATCCTGGCGATCACCTTCACCAACAAGGCCGCCCAGGAGATGCGCGAGCGCGTCGAGGCGCTGCTCGGGCGGCGGACTCGCGCGATGTGGCTCATGACCTTCCACTCGGCCTGCGCGCGCATGCTGCGCGCCGAGGCCCCGCGCCTGGGCTACACCCGCCAGTTCACGATCTACGACCAGGCCGACGCGCGCCGCCTGGTCAAGCAGTGCCTGGACGACCTGGGGGTGGACACCAAGCGCTTCACCCCCGCGGCGATCCACCACCAGATCTCCGACGCCAAGAACAAGCTGCGCGATGCCGGGGCCTACCGCCAGCTCGTCTCGGGCTACTTCGAGCAGACCGTGGCCGACGTGTACGAGGCCTACGAGCGCGAATCCCTCCGCATGAACGCGATGGACTTCGACGACCTCCTCGTGCGGGCGGTCAATCTCCTCGAGCTCTTCCAGGAGGTCCGCGACCGCTACGGCACGGCCTTCCGCCACGTCCTCGTCGACGAGTACCAGGACACCAACCCGGTGCAGTTCCGCTGGCTGCAGCTGCTCACCTCCGAGGAGCCGCGCAACCTCGCGGTCGTCGGTGATGACGATCAGTCGATCTACGGCTTTCGTTCGGCGGACATCAGGAACATCCTCGACTTCCAGGACCACTACGTCGACGCCCACGTCGTCCGCCTGGAGCAGAACTACCGCTCGACGCAGACCATCCTGGATGCGGCCAACGCGGTGATCTCCCACAACCGCGGGCGGATGAGCAAGAGCCTGTGGACCGAGCTGGGCCAGGGCGAGCCGCTCGCCATCCGCGAGATGGACGACGAGCACGCCGAGGCGCGCTACGTGGTCGGCGAGATCGAGCGGCTGGTCGACGAGGAGGGCGCCTCGCGCTCGGAGGTGGCGGTCTTCTATCGCACCAACGCGCAGTCGCGGGTACTCGAGGACACGCTGGTGCGCCGCGAGGTCTCCTACCAGGTCATCGGTGGCACGAAGTTCTACGAGCGCGCCGAGGTCAAGGACGCGATGGCCTACCTCACGGTGCTGGCCAACCCCGCCGACGCGGTGTGCTTCGGGCGCATCGTCAACTCGCCCAAGCGGGGCATCGGCCAGACGTCGCTGCAGCGCGTGCTGGCTCACGCCCAGACCTCCGACCTGCCGGTGTGGGAGGCCGCGCAGGCGCCCGGCGCCGTGCCGGGGCTGGGCACGGCTGCCGTGCGCGCGCTGGGGCGCTTCATGGAGACCATGGCCTCCCTGCGCGACCGCGCCCAGGACGACGGGCCGGTGGCCGACCTGCTCGAGGCGCTGTTGCACGAGACGGGCTACCTGGAGGCGCTGGAGAACGAGCGCACGATCGAGGCCCGGGGCCGGGTGGAGAACCTCCACGAGCTGGTGGAGGTCGCCCGCGAGTTCGACGCGGTGGCCGAGGGCGAGCAGGGCGGGCTGGGAGCGTTCCTCGAGCAGGTCTCGCTGGTGGCCGACGCCGACACCCGGCGCGACGACGCGGGCGTGGTGACGCTGATGACCCTGCACAACGCCAAGGGCCTCGAGTACCCCGTGGTCTTCATCATCGGCTGCGAGGAGGGCGTCTTCCCGCACTCGCGCGCGCTCGACGAGGGCGGCCTGGAGGAGGAGCGCCGCCTGGCCTACGTGGGCATCACCCGCGCCATGCGCCGCCTCTATCTCCTGTTCGCGCGGCGGCGCAGCCTGTTCGGCGCCCAGACCTACGGCCTTCGCAGCCGCTTCCTGGACGAGATCCCCGCCTCGCTGACCGACCGCGAGGACGAGCCCGTGCTGCGCACGCGGGAGGGCGCGGGCATGGGTCGCGCGGTGCGCGCGATGTCGTGGGCCTCGGCGGCCGGGGAGGACCCCGAGGGTCCCTCGCTGCGCCTGGGCGACGACGTCGTCCACGCCGCCTTCGGCGACGGGGTGGTCACCGGCGTGGAGGCCGGCGGCGTGGTCGTCGTACGCTTTTCCTCCGACGGCTCGGAGCGCAAGCTGATGGCCGACCTGGCGCCGATCACGCGGCGGTGAGGCGCCGGTAGCCTGCCCGGGATGCCCGCCCGCGTCCTCGACGGCAAGGCCATCGCCTCCCGGGTGCGCGAGGAGGTGGCCGAGGAGGTGCGCGCCTACGCCGCCCAGCACGACGAGGCGCCCGGCCTGGCCACCGTGCTGGTGGGCGACGACCCCGCCTCCGCGGTCTACGTGGCCGGCAAGCAGCGCGCGTGCGCCGAGGTGGGCATCCGCGGCTATGACCACCGGCTGGGCGCCGACGTGCCCGAGCCCGAGCTGACCGCGCTGCTGGACGAGCTCAACGGCGATCCCCGCGTCTCCGGCGTCCTGCTGCAGCTGCCGGTGCCCCCGCCGCTGGACGGGACCGCGCTGACCGGGTGGATCGCCCCCCTCAAGGACGTCGACGGCCTCACGGCCGAGAGCGCCGGGCGCCTGGCGCTCGGGCGCGAGGGGCTGCGCCCCGCCACCCCCAGCGGCGTGATGCGCCTGCTCGGCGAGGCGGGGACCGAGCTTGCGGGCGCCGAGGCCGTGGTCATCGGGCGCTCGAACCTGTTCGGCAAGCCCATGGCCCAGCTCCTGCTGCGCGCCGACGCCACGGTGACGATCTGCCACTCGCGCACGCGCGACCTGGCCGAGGTCTGCCGGCGCGCCGACGTGCTCATCGCCGCGGTGGGCCGGGCGAACCTGGTGTGCGGCGACTGGGTCAAGCCGGGCGCGACGGTGATCGACGTGGGCATGAACCGCCTGGCCACCGACCCGCCCACCCTCACCGGCGACGTGGACTTCGAGGCGGTGCGCGAGGTCGCCGGCGTCATCACGCCGGTGCCCGGCGGGGTGGGTCCGATGACCATCGCCTGCCTGCTGCGCAACACCGTGCGCGCCGCCCGCCTGCAGCGCGACGAGGCTGCCCCGGCCCTGCGTGGGCGGGCGGCCTGAGCCGTGGACCTGCGTCTGCTGCGCTGGGGCGACGTGCTGGCCTTCGCGGCCGGGGTCGGCCTGCTCGTGGCGCTCGCCCTGGAGTGGTCCGGGGGCCGCAGCGGCTGGGCCGGGCTGCCCGTGCTGGGCGTCTTTCTGGCCCTCGTCGCGCTGTCGGGCATCGCGCTGGGAGTCGTGGGCGCGCTGAGGCGCACCGTGGCCCTTCCGCTGGGCGCGGCGGTGGTCGCGACGCCGCTGGGGCTGGTGGCCACAGTGGTCCTGGTGGTCCGCATCCCGTTCGCCCTGGGCGAGGGCATCGGCGCGGGCGCGTGGCTGGGGCTGGCGTGCGCGGCCGCCGTGTTCTGGGGCGCTTTTCGCTCCATGAAGGACGAGGGGACCCAGACCCGCCAGGCGCGCGAGCAGACCGAGCGGGTGCTGGCCATCCGCGGCGCGCCGCGCCCGGCGCCACCGGCCCAGCGCCCGCCCGGGAGCGCTTCGTAAGATCCGGGACGCCATGATCGACCGCGAGCAGGTCCTGCACGTCGCGCGCCTGGCGCGCCTCGAGCTCGACGACCAGGAGGTGGCCCGCATGGTGGGCGAGCTGTCCGACGTGCTCGACCACATCGAGCGCATCGGCGAGCTGGACCTCGAGGGGGTGGCGCCCACCTCCCACGTCGTCGAGGTCGCCAACGCCCTGCGCCAGGACGAGCCGCGCGCCTCGCTGCCGCCCGAGGTGGCGCTGGGCGCCGCGCCCGAGGTCGAGGCGCAGGGGTTCTCTGTCCCCAGCCCGCAGGCGTGAGCGCGCCCACCGACCTGACCGCCGCCCAGGCCGTGGACGCCCTGGGGCGCGGCGAGCTGTCGGCCGGCGAGCTGTTCGCCGCCTACCGCGAGCGGGCGGCCGCCGACGACCTCAACGCCTTCGCCTGGGTGGCCGACGAGACGCCCGCAAGGGGAGCCGTGGAGGGTCCGCTGCGCGGTGTCCCGATCGCGGTCAAGGACCTTTTCTGCACCGAGGGCGTGCCCTCTCAGGCGGGCTCGCGCATCCTCGAGGGCTACCGCCCGCCCTACACCGCGACCGCGGTGGAGCGCCTGCTCGGGGCGGGCGCGACGCTGCTGGCCAAGACCAACCAGGACGAGTTCGCGATGGGCTCCTCCAACGAGAACTGCGCCTTCGGCCCGGTGCTCAACCCGTGGAGCCGCGAGTGCGTGCCGGGCGGATCCAGCGGGGGCAGCGCCGCCGCGGTGGCCGCGGGGCTCGCGCCGTGGGCCATCGGGACCGACACCGGCGGCTCGAATCGTCAGCCCGCCGCCCTGTGCGGGATCGTGGGGCTCAAACCCACCTACGGAGCGGTCAGCCGCTATGGCATGATCGCCTTCGCCTCCTCGCTGGACCAGGCCGGCCCGCTGACCCGCGACGTCACCGACGCCGCCCTGCTGCTGCGCCACATGGTCGGGCGCGACCCCTGCGACTCCACGTCGCTGGCCTTCCCCGAGGAGATCGCCACCCCCACCGCCGAGCGTCTGGACGGGATCCGCCTGGGCGTCCCCGAGGAGCTCAGCGGCGAGGCCGAGGGCATCGAGCCCGGGGTGCAGGAGGCCTTCGAGCGCACCCTGCGCACGGCGGAGGAGCTGGGGGCCACCGTGGAGACCACGCGCCTGCGCCACGCCGAGCACGGCCTGTCGGCCTACTACGTGCTGGCCCCCGCGGAGGCCTCCTCCAACCTCGCGCGCTACGACGGCGTGCGCTACGGGCTGCGCGCGGGCAAAGCGAACGACCTGGTCTCCCTGTACACGCGCACCCGCCACGAGGGGTTCGGTCCGGAGGTCAAGCGGCGCATCATGCTCGGGACCTTCGCGCTGTCCTCGGGCTACTACGACGCCTACTACGCCCGTGCGCAGAAGGTGCGCACGAAGATCGCCCAGGACTTCGCCACCGCCTTCGAGCGCTTTGACTTCATCGTCACGCCCACCGCGCCCACCGTCGCCTTCGGGCTGGGCACCAAGGTCGCCGACCCCCTCGCCATGTACCTCAACGACTACTGCACGGTCCCGATGTCGCTGGCCGGCCTGCCCGCCATCTCCATCCCCAACGGCCTGGCCGTCCCCCCGCAGGGGGGCCAGGTGGGCCTGCCCACCGGCTTTCAGATCGCCGGGCCGGCCTTCAGCGAGAACGCCATCCTCGACGCCGCGCACGCCCTGGAGGGCGCGATCGGCTTCGACGCCGGCGGGGGCCGCGCATGAGCTACGAGCCCGTGATCGGCCTGGAGATCCACGTGCAGCTGGCCACGCGGACCAAGATGTTCTGCGGGTGCGCGCTGACCTTCGGCGAGCCGCCCAACACGCGCACCTGCCCGGTCTGCCTGGGGCTGCCCGGGGCGCTGCCGGTGGCCAACGCGGCGGCGATCCACTTCGGGCTGATGATCGGCGAGGCGCTGGGCTGCCGGCTGGCGCCCCGCTCGATCTTCCACCGCAAGAACTACTTCTATCCCGACCTGCCCAAGGGCTACCAGATCAGCCAGTACGACGAGCCCCTGTGCCTGGGCGGGCAGCTGGGCGACGTGCGCATCCACCGCGTGCACCTCGAGGAGGACGCGGCCAAGCTCGTGCACGCCTCCTCCAGCGGGCGCATCCACGAGTCGCGCGCCTCGGTGGTGGACTTCAACCGCGGTGGCACGCCGCTGGCCGAGATGGTCTCCGAGCCCGACCTGCGCTCGGCCGAGCAGGCGCGCGAGTGGCTCACGCTGCGCTGCGCTGTGACGCCAACATCTCGGTGCGCCGCGAGGGCACCACCGAGCTGGGCACCAAGACCGAGCTGAAGAACATGAACTCCTTCCGCTTCCTGGAGCGCGGCATCCGCGCCGAGGTGGCCCGGCAGGTCGAGCTGCTGGAGCGCGGGGAAGAGGTCGTCCAGGAGACGCTGCACTTCGATCCGCGCAGCGAGCGCATCACCTCCATGCGCTCCAAGGAGGAGGCCCACGACTACCGCTACTTCCCCGAGCCCGACCTGGTGCCGGTCGCCATCAGCGACCAGATGCTCGACGCCGCGCGGGGCGCGATGCCCGAGCTGCCCGCCACGCGGGCACAGCGCCTGGAGCGCGAGTTCGCCCTCACCCGCGCCAGCGCGCGGCAGCTGGCCTTCCGCGCCGAGCTGGGGGACTTCTTCGAGGCTGCGGCGCGTGGCGCGAAAGACGGAGGGGAAGCCGACGGCGTCGCCGCGAGCGAGGTGCCCGGCCAGCCGCTGGCCAACTGGGTCACCGGCGAGCTGGTGGCCCGCCTGGGCGACGAGGACCCCGCCCGCTCGCGGGTCGAGCCCGTAGCCCTGGCCACCCTCGTGGCGATGGTGGAGCGCAAGGAGGTCAACCAGGGCGGCGCCAAGCAGGTCCTCGACCGCCTCGTGGCCCAGGGCGGTGAGCCGCGGGCCATCATGGAGGCCGAGGGACTGGGCGCCATCGCCGGCGACGACGCCCTGTCGGGCCTGGTCGACGAGGCCCTGGCGGCCAACGCCTCCGCGGCGGACAAGATTCGTGGCGGGAACATGAAGCCGATGGGGGCGATCATCGGCCACGTGATGCGCGAGACCCAGGGCCGCGCCGACGGCGGCGAGGTGACCCGGCTGGTGCGCGAGAAGCTCGGGGTGTGATGCCGGAGCGCACGCGGTGAGCGGGGGCCTTCGCGACGTCCTGCGCCGCGCCCTGGGCTGGCCGGAAGCTCCCCGAGCCGGTGGTCCCTCCCGTAAGTACGGCCGGTCCGTCGTTTGCGGGAGCACTGGGCGCCCGCCCGCTGACATGCGTGGTCCGAAGTCATCGCTCGGGGAGTACCATCGATGCCTCGTCCGCACCCGCCACGGGAGGCCTCCCACCTATGTCGCGTCTCATCCGCATGGACCACACCGGCCACTCCACCGTCGCCGAGTGGAGCGCCGACGACCCCCGGGCGGTCGAGGCGGCCGTCGCGGCCTTCCGCCGTGAGCTGGACCGCGGCTACCTGGCCATGGTGAGCACCGGGCCCGGCCACGCCGAGCAGGTCCGCGAGCTGCCGGTCGGCGCCGACACCGTCATCCTGCGCCTGCCCATCTCCGGCGGGTAGCCGTGGCGATCGACGCGGCCGGTGCGCCGCGCGAGGTTTTGCCCGAGACCGCCGCCGTGTACTGGCGCCGGCGCGTGGACCCCGGCGAGCTACGCATGGCCGAGTGGCTGTGGGGCCTGACCCTCGCCGCCCATGTCATCCCGTTCCTGGTCGTGGCGATCGGCCTGGTGGTCCTCGAGCCCCTGGCGCTGCCCGTATCGCTCGTCGCGCTCGCCCACGCGTGGATCATCCCCGCCCTCTACGCCCAGCGCGGGGCCAACGTGATGCGCCCGCCCCGACGGCGCCAGGCGACGCCCGAGGGCCCTGAGCGCGTGTCGGTCGGGCTGCTGGGCGACCTCGTCGGCCATGAGGCCCGCGAGCTGCACGCCCGCACCGGCGTCGTGGTCGAGCCGGGCCGCCTGGGCACCTGGCTGGTGGGCCAGGCCGGCGCCCTGCTGGTGCGCACGGGCGGGCCGTTCTCCACGTGCCGCGTGCACTGCTGGTGCGTGCGCGTCGATGACCCCCACCTGCCCGGTGGCGATCGCATCGCCCACCTGCTCCTGGCCCTGCGCGCCGACGAACCTGCCCGGTGGCGATCGCATCGCCCACCTGCTCCTGGCCCTGCGCGCCGACGAGGAGGGCTTTGCCACCGTGGCCAACCGCGCCTTCGCCGGCGCCCGCTGGCGCCTGCGCCGCCGCCTCGACGCCCCGGTGCGCCCGGCGCTCGACCACGCGGCCCAGCAGGCGCGCGGCTGACCGGCCGCTCCTCCCGACGGCCAGCCCCGCGGCATGGATCCTGGCCCGCGGGCCAATGCCAGGCGGCCGGCCCTGCGCCAGGATCCCGGCCATGCCCTTCAAGCGCCTCACCCTCATCCCGGTCCGCTCCGAGCCCGCTCCACACGCGATCCCCGTGCGCCGCTACCGCCTCGCGCGGGTGTCCGTGGCCCATCCACGCTGACCCGCCCTACCCTGAGGGGCGATGGCGGGCGGCGCCTACATCATCATCGCCCTGTTCTTCGGCCTGGCCGGCGGCGTCGTCGGCCGGCTGAAGGGTTCCTCCTTTCTCATCTGGTTCCTGATCTCCGGGCTCATCCCGGTGGTCGGATTGCTCGTCGCCCTCGTCTACCGGATGGAGCGCGACGAGCCCCAGCGCGCCTGCCCGCGCTGTGGCAAGGTCGTGCCGCTGGCCGACGCGCTGTGCACCTGCTGCGGCCAGGAGCTCGAGTGGGTGGAGGCCGACGAGCGCCTGGCGATCGGGCGGTAGACTGGGACGGTTCGCGCCTCCCTGGGCGCGGACTGGATCCTGTCGAGCAGCGAACACCAGGAAGGAGGTCGCGCATGCGTGCGGTCGATGCCGTCATGGAGTGCTTGAAGGCGGAGGGCGTGGAAGTCGTATTCGGCCTCCCCGGCGGAGCCAACCTCCCCACCTACGACGCGTTCGTCGACGCGGGCATCCGCCACATCCTGGTGCGCCACGAGGCCGGCGGCGGCCACGCCGCCGAGGGCTACGCCAAGGCCACCGGTCGCGTGGGGGTGGCCATGGGCACGAGCGGCCCAGGCGCCACCAACCTGGTCACGCCGATCATGGACGCGATGATGGACTCCGTGCCGGTGGTCTTCATCACCGGTCAGGTGCGCACCGAGCTGCTGGGCACCGACGGCTTCCAGGAGGCCGACACGCTGGGCCTCACCATGCCCGCGGTCAAGCACTCCTGGATGATCCAGCACCCGCTGGAGATACCCCGCGCCATCCACGAGGCCTTCCACGTCGCGCGCACCGGGCGGCCCGGCCCCGTGGTGGTCGACATCCCCCAGGACCTGTCGCGGGCCGAGATCGACTACCAGCCGGTCACCGACGTCAAACTGCCCGGCTACCAGCCCACCACGGAGGGCAACGCCAAGCAGATCCGCCAGGCGGCCAAGGCGCTGGCCACGGCGCGCCGGCCGGTCTTCTACGTGGGCGGCGGCGTGGTGAACGCGGGCGCGGCCAAGGAGCTGACCGATCTCGCCCGTCTGGATCGCTTCCCCGTCACCGCCACGCTCATGGGCCTGGGCGCCTACCCGGCGCCCGACCCGCTGTGGCTGGGGATGCTCGGCATGCACGGCACCCGCGCGGCCAACTACGCGATGGACGAGGCCGACCTGATCTGCGCCATCGGCGCACGCTTCGACGACCGCATCACCGGCAAGCTCAGCGAGTTCGCCCCGCGGGCCAAGTTCATCCACATCGACGTGGACCCGGCCGAGATCTCCAAGAACGTGCCGGCCCACATCCCGATCGTGGGCGACGCCCGCCACGTGCTCGGGCGCCTGGCCACGGAGTTCCGCGCCCTGGAGGCCGACTCCAGCCGCCTGGACGCGTGGTGGGAGCGCATCGAGGGCTGGCGGGCCAAGTATCCCCTGCGCTACGAGGAGTCGACGGACGGGGAGATCAAGCCCCAGTACATGGTCCAGGCCGTCTACGAGGCCACCGGGGGAGACGCCATCGTCACCACTGACGTCGGCCAGCACCAGATGTGGGCGGCGCAGTACTACCACTTCGACCAGCCGCGCAAGTGGATCAACTCGGGCGGTCTGGGGACCATGGGCTTCGGCCTGCCCGCCGCCATGGGGGCCAAGGTCGGCTGTCCCGATCAGACGGTGGTGTGCATCGCCGGCGACGGGTCGGTGCAGATGAACATGCAGGAGCTCGCCACCTGCGCCCAGGAGGGCATCGACATCAAGGTGCTCATCATGAACAACGGCTACCTGGGCATGGTGCGCCAGTGGCAGGAGCTGTTCTGGGACCGCCGCTACTCCCAGGTGGACATGGGCAACTTCCCCGACTTCGTCAAGCTGGCCGAGGCCTACGGGGCGACCGGCCTGCGCTTCGCCGAGAAGGCGGGGCTGGTGGAGAACCTGCGCGAGGCGATCGCCACGCCCGGCCCGGTGATGGTCGACGTGCGCGTCGGCCGCGAGGAGAACGTGTACCCCATGATCGCGCCCGGCCAGGCCGCGCGCGACATGGTTGGCTAGGTGGGCGTCATGGGTGAGCCCGGAACCCAGGAGCTGCTGAGCCTCGAGGAGCTGGAGGCCGCCGGTGGCATGCGCACGGGGCGCAAGCACGTGCTGTCGATCCTCGTGGAGGACAAGCCCGGCGTGCTCACGCGCATCGCTGGCCTCTTCGCGCGGCGGGGCTTCAACATCGACACGCTGACGGTGGGGCCGACCGACGACCTCAGCGTCTCGCGCATCACGCTGACCGTCGACGGGGCGCTGCACCCCATCGACCATGTCACCAAGCAGCTGCACAAGCTGATCAACGTCCTGAAGATTCGCGACCTGGAGCCCAGGGATACCGTCTCGCGCGAGCTGGCGCTGTTCAAGATCGCCGCCGACGGGCCCCAGCGCGCCGAGGTCTTGCAGGTCTGCGAAATCTTTCGCGGCAAGGTCGTCGACGTCGGGCGGCGCTCGGTGATCGTCGAGGTCACCGGGACCACCGACAAGATCGAGGCCTTCGAGGCCATGGCGCGGCCCCTCGGGCTCATCGAGATGATGCGTACCGGGGAGATAGCCATTTCGCGAGGCCGCGGCGAGACGTGAGCCCGGCGCGCGCGGACCGGTGAGCCGCGCCTCGCGCGCCAAGGCTGGTCCGCCCGGCGCGGGAGGCGCTCTGGCCGGGCGCGAGCGCCTGGCCCTTCCCGCCGCCGACCGTGAGCGGCTCCTCGCGCGACTGACCGAGGCGGTCGGGCGGGCGCGGGCGGGCGGGGGCGAGGTGCTGGCCGGCGTCACGGTGCGCGTCGGCGCCGATGTCGATCCCAGCGCGGTGGTCGCCGCCTCGCGGCGGGCGGGCGAGCCGTGGTGGTGCTGGGAGCAGCCCGACCGGGAGGCCACGGCGCTCGGGGCGCTCGGGGCGCTAGTGGAGCTCGAAGCCTCGGGGCCGCGGCGCTTCGCCGCGGTGGCCGCACGCTGGCGCGCCCTGGTGGGCGACGCCCTGTTCGACCCGCCCGACGGCCCGCGCGGCTGCGGGCCGGTGGCCGTGGGCGGCTTCGCCTTCGCCGACGAGGGCGGCAGCGCGCCGCACTGGGGCGGCTACGCGCCCGCGTCGCTGCACGTGCCCGAGGTGGCGCTCGCGCGCCGCGGCGAGGACGTGCGCCTGACGGTCAGCGCGCTCGCGCGTCCCGACGACGTGCCCGAGCAGCTCCTGGAACGGGCAGACGCGCGGGTGGGCGAGCTGCGCGCGAGGGTGGCGCTGCCGCTGCTCGACCCCGCCCCGGTGGGCCGGGTGCGCGTGGCCTCGGCCATGCCCCCCGAGCACTACGAGGGGGCGGTGGCCCGAGCGGTGGAGCGCATCCGCGCCGGGGCGCTGAGCAAGGTGGTGCTCGCCCGCGAGGTGCAGGTGCACGCGCTCGCCGACCACGACGCCGCCGGCGTGCTGGGCGTGCTGCGCGAGGCCTTCCCCGCCTGCCACGTCTTCTGCGCCGGGCGCGGCGGGCGCGCCTTTGTGGCGGCCAGCCCCGAGCTCCTGCTGCGCCGCGAGGGCATGCGCGCGGCGACGCTCGCGCTGGCGGGCTCGATCGGGCGCAGCGCCGATCCCGCGGTGGACGACCACCTGGGCGAGCGCCTGCTGCGCTCGGAGAAGGACCGCGAGGAGCACGCCATCGTGACCCGGCGCATCGAGCGCGCGCTGCGCCCCCACGCGGTGTGGGTGACCGCTGCGCCCGAGCCGGTGGTGGTCAAGGTCGCCAACATCCAGCACCTGGCCACGCCGGTGCGCGCCCAGCTCGCCCGCCCGACCTCCGCGGTGGAGCTGGCCGGCGCGCTGCACCCCACGCCGGCGGTGGGCGGAGAGCCGCGCGCCGACGCGACGACCCTCATCCCCGCCTTGGAGGGCCTTGACCGCGGCTGGTACGCCGGGCCGGTGGGCTGGACGGACGCGAACGAGGACGGCGACTTCGCCGTTGCGCTGCGCTGCGCCCTGCTCGAGGGCGCGCTTGCGCGCTGCTATGCCGGGGTGGGTGTCGTGCGCGATTCCGACCCGGCCGCCGAGCTGGCCGAGACGGAGATCAAGCTCCAGGCGCTCCTGCCGGTGCTGGCCGCCTGAGGGCCATGAGAGCATCCGGGAGCATAGGATCGCCACGTGAGAGTGCTCTTCAGCGGCCGGCCGGCCTACGGCCACCTGTATCCGCTGATGCCACTCGCCCTGGCCCTCAGGGACGACGGCGCCGAGGTCATCTTCGGGACAGGGCGCGGGTTTCGCGATCGGGTGGCCGCGCTTGGCTTCGAGACCCACGAGGTGGGCCGATCGATCCTCTGGGCCGAGGAGGAGGCCATCCGCCAGGACCCGTCGCTCGCAGGGCTGCCTCAGGAAGACAAGGCCAAGCTGGGAGCGACCATCTTCTCGAGGCTCCTGCCGCCGCCGACCGTCGAAGACCTGCTGGCGCTGATCAAGAAGACGAGTCCCTCGCTGGTCGTCTACGAGGGCGCCGACTTCGGCGCGGCGATCGCCGCACGGGTGGCGGGCGTTCCGTCGGTCTTCCATTCGTACGGGGCTCCTTGGCCGACCTTCATGGTCGAGCTCCTCAGACCCGGCCTCCAGGAGGTCGCACGCTCCCACGGCCTGGGACCGGACGAGGTCAATCCCCTCGAAGGAGACGCCTACCTGGACATCTCGCCGGCCGCCCTGGGGGACGCCTCCGCGCTCGGGCATCCGAGGCGCCAGCCCCTGCGTCCCGTCGCGTTCAGCGAACCGATCGGCGATGTGCCGGCGTGGGCCCTCGAGCCGCGGGATCGACCCGTCGCCTACGTGACGCTGGGCACGGTGGTGTTCGAGCGGGTGGAGGTGATCAAGGCGGTCGCCCACGGTCTGGCCGCGCTGGACGTGGACGTCCTGGTCACCGTGGGTCCGGACGGCGATCCCGATCTGCTCGGCGATCTGCCCGCCAACGTCCACGCCGAGCGCTTCGTGCGCCAGGACCGATTGCTGTCACACGTCGATCTCATCGTCAGCCACTGCGGAAGCGGAACCTTGCTCGGCGGGCTTGCGCACGGCATACCGCAGGTCGCAGTTCCCCAAGGCGCCGATCAATTCCTCAACGCCGACGCGCTCGTCCGCTCGGGCGCCGGCCTCGCTCTCATGCCCTCGGAGATCTCGCCCGAGACCATCCTCGAGCGGGCGGAGCGCCTCCTCACCACGGCACCGTTCAAGGCCGCAGCCGAGGAGATCGCAGCGCAGATCGCGTCCATGCCCGCGCCCGCGGACGTCGCCCGGGCGCTCCCCCGGACTCCTTTGACCACCTGGGGCACTCACTCCAGCTCGTCCAGGGGACATCCTGGCCCCGACGGGCCTGACTGACGCCCTCCTGGGTGCGCTGCCAGGCGCCGGGGAGGACGTCGAGCAGCGCCGCGTGCACCGCCGCCCAGCAGCGGCGGTGCAGCTCCACGTTGGCGCTGCGCTCGCTGCGCACGTGCAGGAGCGTGGGGGCCTCGGCCGCGAGGATCTCGTCGAGGGATCGGACCGGGCGGTAGGCCAGGCCGGCCATCGCGGCGGCGTGGGCGAAGTCGACCTGCGGCGGCGTGGCGACGTGCTGCTCGTAGCCGGCGCCCGCGGCGGCGACGGGCAGGAAGTCGAAGATGCCCCCGCCGGCGTTGTCGAGCAGCACGATGGTGAGGGGCGGGCCGGCGCGCGCGCAGGCGGCCAGGCCGCCGAGGTCGTGCACGAGCGTGACGTCGCCGGTGAGCAGGACGGTGGGGCCGTGGTGGGCGCAGGCCACGCCCAGCGCGGTGGAGACCGTCCCGTCGATGCCGTTGGCGCCGCGGTTGGAGAGGACCCGCGGTGGGTCCTCGCGCGCGGGGGAGAAGGTCTCGACGTCGCGCACCGGCATGGACGAGGCGACCACCAGGGCGGCCTCGGCGGGGAGGGTGGCGAGCAGGTGGGCGGCGACCCCCGGTTCGCTCAGTCCGTCCCCGAGCGTCTCACGCAGCGCGCGGGCCGCCGCGGCGTCGGCGTCGAGCCAGGTGGCTGCCCATCCCTCCTCGACGCCGCCCGCCCGCGCGCCTGCGAGGACGGTGGCCGGGTCGGCGGCGAGCACGAGGTCGAGCACGCCGTCGGGATCGTGCCACGCGCCCGCCGGGTCGAAGGCCACCTGCACCGTCTCCTCGGGCAGGGCGGCGAGCCACTGGCGCAGGGGCTTGGACGTGGGCAGGTCGCCCACCCGCACCACCAGATCGGGGACGGCCTGCCCGGCGAAGGCCTCGTCGCGCAGCAGGGCGTCGTAGTGGGCGACGGCGGCCGGACCGCGCCGCGCGCCGCCCAGCGGGTCGCTGAGCACGGGGACCTCGTGGCGCGCGGCCCACGCCGCGACGGCCTGGCCCCCCCGGCCCGGGCGGGTCGCGGCTCGCTGCGGCCCACCACGAGCACCGGCCGGCGCGCGCCGGCGAGGTGGGCAGCCAGGGCGGGGACGGAGCCGGCGTCCCTCCCGCCGGTGCGCAGCAGGCGCGGCCGTCCGCCGCTTCGACCGCTGCCCTCGGCGGGCAGGTCCTCGGGAGGCACCAGCGGCTCGCGCAGCGCGACGTTGAGGTGGACCAGGCCGGGGCGCTCGTCGAGGGCGGTCCACACCAGGCGGCAGGCCAGCGTGCGTGCCCAGCGCAGGCGCGCGGGGGTCGCCTCGTGGGTGCCCAGCTCGAAGAACCACTTCACGGATCGTCCGTAGAGCTTGATCTGGTCGATGGCCTGGCCGGCGCCGACCTCGCGCAGCTCGGGCGGACGGTCGGCGGTCAGGACGATCATTGGCACTCCCGCCTCCCAGGCCTCGACCACCGCCGGCAGGTGGTTGGCCGCCGCGGTACCCGACGTGCTGGTCACCACGGCGGGCATGCCCGTCACCTTGGCGCTGCCCAGCCCGAAGAAGGCGGAGCTGCGCTCGTCGATCACCGAGTGGCAGCCCAGCCGCCCGTCGCGGACCAGCGCGAACACCAGCAGGCTCGAGCGCGAGCCGGGAGAGGTCACCGCGGTGCGCACCCCGCAGCGCACCAGCTCGTCGACCATCGCGCGCAGGAGGAGGTGCTGGTCGGCGTCACCCACGTGCTCAAGAGGCCAAGGGATCGGTCCAGCGCACGCCCGGGAAGCGGCGGAAGTCGGCGTCCGACGAGCACAGCTCGGCCCCATGCTCGACCGCGAGCGCCGCCAGGTGGGCGTCGTTGGTCAGGTTGCCCGCGGTGCCCAGAGGCTCCAGGAGCTCGCGCAGCACCGCCGGGTGGCGAACCGTCGGATGGAGGATCCTGACGTTCGGCTGGGCCAGCCAGCCCTCGATCAGCGCGAGCGCCTCGGGGGTGGTGAGCGGCGCGCGAAACACGACCGCCCGCGTGGACAGGCGAACCACGGCCAGCAGGACGAGCCAGGCCAGGCCGATCGTCTCCGTGCCCGACATGGCCCGCTCCAGCCAGGCGCGCGCCTGCCCATGGCGCGGCGAGTCCTCGTCGATCGCGTAGAGCAGGACGTTGGCGTCTGGCAGCTTCACGTGCCGCGCGCGAGCCGGCGGATGAGCTCGTCGTCCTCGAGCTGGCCGGCGAGGGCCAGGGCGTGGTCGAGATCCACCCCCGGGCGCAGCCCCATGCGCCGCGCCGGCACCCGGTAGGGACGGGGGCTGGTGGCGGCTCCCAGGCCGGCGCGCACGGCGCCGTTGAGGGCCTCCTTGAACGAGACGCCCCGTTCGCGCACGACCTCGCGCAGGCCCGCGACGACGTCCTCGTCGAGGGTGACGGTGGTGCGCATGAAGGCACCGTAGCAGCGCACACAGTGCTGTCATGATGCCTGGGATTGTGCCCGAGCCGACCGTCCTGCTGCACGGCTTCACCCAGACCGCCCGCAGCTGGGACCGCGTGCGCCGGTGCCTGCCGATGCGCGCCGAGGTGTTCGCGCCCGACCTGCGCGGCCATGGCGCCGCCTCCGCCGCGCGCCCCGTGGGCTTCGCCGAGGTCGTGGCGGACACCGCCGCGCAGGCCCCGCCTCGCTTCACCCTCTGCGGCTACTCCATGGGCGGGCGCATCGCGCTGCAAACGGCGCTCGCCCATCCCGGCCGCGTCACTCGCCTGGTGCTGGTCTCCACGACGGCGGGCATCGAGGACCCCGAGGAGCGCCAGGCCCGCCGCGCCGCCGATGAGCGCCTGGCCGACCAGCTCGAGCGCGAGGGCCTCGAGGCCTTTGCCGAGCGCTGGGGCGCCCAGCCCCTGTTCGCCGGCCAGCCCGCCGACGTCGCCGCCGAGGCCCACGCCGACCGCCTGCGCAACGACGCCGCCGGGCTGGCTGCCGCCCTGCGCGGTCTGGGCACCGGCGCGATGGCTCCCCTGTGGGACCGCCTCCCCGAGCTGCCCATGCCCGCCACCGTCCTGGCGGGCGAGCGCGACGCGAAGTTCCTGGCCATCGCCCGCCGACTCGCGGCCACGCTCGGGCACGCCGACGTCGCCGCCGTTCCCGGGGCCGGCCACGCGCTGCATCTCGAGGCACCCGACGCCATCGTCAGCGCACTGGGATAGCGTCCCCGCTGGTCACATCGGCCGGACGCCGGTCCCTCTGCCATTTCGGCGGCCGCGGCTCCTCAGGCGAAGTCGCCGGCTCGGTCACCGCCCATCCCGCTCGGCGTCGGTGACCGCCAGTTCGACGCGCTCCTCGACGAAGCACAGCAGTCCACGGACCCCCGCGGCGTCGTGGAAGGGCTCGGGGTACGTCCACGCGATGTCCTTCTCGTAGCGGTCGTCGAGGCCCAATGACCAGTGATGGGCGATGCCCTTGTAGGGGCAGCGGGTCGTGGTGTAGCTCGGCTCGAGCAGATCGGTGCGCACATCCTCGCGCGGGAGGTACCACCGAACGGGCAGGCCGGTCTCGATGAGCATGCGCGGCCGCGTGGTGTCGGCGACGAGCGTGTCGCCGACGCACACGCGCACCCGCCGCGAGCTCCTGAGCACATCGATCCGGGTGTACGGGTCGCGGGGGTGGACGAACACCTCCTCGTCCTCCTCGAAGACGCCGTCCATCGAGTCCCAGTCGAAGGCGATGAGGCCGGCGATCGTCGCGGCGCTCTGCGGCGGGTGCTCCCAGGAGTAGGCCGCATCGACCGCCCGCCGGTCGCCGACCTGCACCGTCCAGTAGGTGCCCTCGCCCATCCCCGGGTCGGAGCGTCGCCGCTCGCTTGGGTCGAGCAGATCGGTGCGCACGTGCTCGCGCGGGAAGAGGTAGGTCGGCGTGCGCTCCGGTGGGTGCACCAGCAGCACGTCCTTGCTCTCGGCCACGGTCTGGTCGCCGAGGATGACCCGCACCCGCCGCGGCGAGCTTTCGACGTACACCACGTGCTCAGGAGCCTGCGGGTCGAAGTTGAACCGACCCACCGGATGCTCGCCGAACGGACCGCTGCCCTTCGTCAGGCTCATCCGTCGCGGTTACCCGGGCCGAGGGGCGGACACGCCGGGGGACGCCGACGTCTCGGAGCGTGTGAGCGTCAGGGCGTCCGCAGGGCTTCGAGTACCTTCGGCGTGGTGAAACCCTCGTCGATGATCGCCGGGCTGGTCGTGGCGGCGCTGTCCGGCTGCGCTGGCGCGGAGCGCGGCGCGGATGAGCGACAGGGTGCGGCGACGAAGGGCGCGACCGCGCCGTTGGCGCCGGCCCGTGAGGCGGCCGCCTCCCGGGGTCCGCGCATCAGCGTCGTGGCGGGGGGTCTCGTGGTGCCCTGGGACATCGCGTTCCTGCCTGATGGCCGCGCGCTGGTCACCGAGCGCCCGGGACGCGTGCGGCTGGTCGGCGCACAGGGGCGCCTGCAGCGCCGTCCGCTCGCGCGGGTGCGCACGACCGCGCGCGGGGAGGGCGGGTTGCTTGGCATCGCCGTGGATCCCGCGTTCGCCGACGGCCGTCGCTTCGTCTATCTGTATGTGACCACGCGCCGCGGCATGCAGGTTCAGCGCTGGCGCTTCACCGGGCGCACGCTGCGACGCGACGCCGTCGTGCTGGGTGGGATCGCGGCCGGCCCGATCCACGACTCGGGCCGCCTGCGCTTCGGTCCGGACCGTCGCCTGTACATCGCGACCGGCGACGCCGGGCGCGGCGAGCTCGCGCAACGCCGGAGCTCTCGCAACGGAAAGATCTTGCGGCTCAGCCCGCGGCAGTACCGCGGGCGGGCGCGCCGCCCGGAGATCTTCTCGCTCGGCCACCGCAACCCCCAGGGGCTGGACTGGCAGGCGGACTCGGGTCGCCTGTTCTCCACCGATCACGGCCCCAGCGGCTTCGACGGTCCCAGCGGCGACGACGAGGTCAACGCCCCGCGCCGTGGCAGCAACCACGGCTGGCCTCGCGTGCGCGGGCGGCGCCACGGCCGGTTCGCCGCGCCGGTGGCGGTCTACCGGCGGACCATCGCCCCGTCGGGGCTTGCGTTCGTCAAGCGCCCCGGTTCGGCGTGGACGGGCGACCTGATCGTCGCCGCGCTCAAGGGACGTCAGCTGCGCCGCCTGGAGCTCGAGGGCCGGCGCGTGGTGCGCGACACGCCGCTGCTGGTCGGTCGCTACGGCCGGCTGCGTGCCGTGGTCGAGGCGCCCGACGGTGCGTTGTGGGTGACCACGTCGAATCGCGACGGGTACGGCAGCCCGGTCAGCAGGGCGGACGACCGCATCCTGCGGGTCGTCCCTCCCGCCCGCTGAGCGCGGGAGGTCGCTGAGCCCCGCCGCGACGCCTCCGCGCCCTAGCCTGCCTGCGGTGCAACGGATCCTGCAGACACTGGGCGGGCTGCTGTGCCTGCTCCTGCTTGGCGCCTGTGGGGGCGAGGACGCCGCGGAGAAGGCGGTGGACGAGGTCGCGCGCGCCGCTCCTGCCGCGCCGGCGCCCACCGGGCCGCAGCTGACCGTCGAGCAGGCGGTCGGGCAGCGCATGATCTTCCCCTACGCGGGCCTCGAGCCGCCGCCGGAGCTGATCGAGCGCATCCGCCGCGGGCGGGCCGCCGGGGTCATCCTCTTCGCGCGCAACGTCGCCTCGACCGAGCAAGTGCGCGCGACCGTCGAGCGCCTGCAGGCCATCCCGCGCCCGCCCGGGCTGCGCGCGCCGCTGCTGGTCATGGTCGACCAGGAGGGAGGCCGCGTGCGGCGCATTCCCGGCGGGCCGCCCGAGGCCGCCGGGGCCACCTCCTCCCCCCGCGAGGCCGCCGCCCACGGCGCCGATGCGGCGCGCACGCTGCGTGCGGCGGGGGTCAACGTGGACCTGGCGCCCGTGGTGGACATCGCGCGCCCGCGCTCGGCCATCGCGCGCGAGGGGCGCGCGTACGGGCGCGACCCGCGCAGCGCTGCGGCCGGGGGCGTGGCCTTCGCCGACGCGCTGCGCGCCGGCGGCGTGGCGGCCACCGCCAAGCACTTCCCCGGCTTCGGCGCCGCGACGGTCAACACCGACGACGCGCCCGCCACCATCAAGCTCCCTCTCGAGCAGCTGCGCCGCGTCGACGAGGTGCCCTTCCGGCGCATGATCGACGACGGCGTCGAGCTGATCATGCTCTCCACCGCCTCCTATCCCGCGGTCGACCCCCGGCCCGCGGCCTTCGCGCGCGAGTGGGTGGTCGACGAGCTGCGCGGCCGCCTGGGCTACGAGGGCGTGACCATCACCGACGACCTGGAGACCCCGGCCGTCGCGCGCTTTGGCAGTGACGCCCA
>JAUJOF010000031.1 GCA_030447785.1 Solirubrobacteraceae bacterium | reverse complement strand
AGCTCCAGCACCCCGCGCCACTGCCCGCCGGTGATCCCCGAGGGGACCGGGCCCGCGAGCCCGAAGGCCTCGGTGCCTCCCGCCGTGAGCACGCCCCGCCAGCGGGCCAGCAGGCGCCCCGAGGCCGAGCGCAGCTCCACGATGTCGCCGGCCGCTCGCGCGGTGTAGGTGCGAGCGGGGTCGAGCGGGCGCGTGCCGGCGCGCGAGACACCGGAGAAGGTCACCTCGGGCGCGCTGCGCAGCAACACCCGCACCGCGCTGCGCCCGCTCAGCCGCGCGATCGCCGTGCCCGAGTAGTAGTGGCCGAGGATCGAGCGGTAGCCCGCGCCCTGCTGCGCGAAGCCCTTGGCGCCGTACTGGCTGAGCCCCACGCCATGTCCGAAGCCCGCGCCGCGGAACACCAGGCGCTCCTCGGAGTCCACGGCCCCGCCGCCGGAGGTGGCCATCGCCGCGATCGCCGCGGCGGAGGAGAGGGACTGGGTCAGGGGCATCGCGGGGGGGCCGTGAGGGCGGCGCGCGGGCAGGGTAGGACGCCCACGGCATGCCCGAGGGTAGGAGTCAGTGACCGCCCGCCGGACCAGCGACCTCTTCGTCGAGTGCCTGGAGGCCGAGGGCGTGCGCTACGTCTTCGGGATCCCCGGGGAGGAGACGCTCGACCTCAACGAGTCGCTCGCCCACTCCTCGGTCTCCTTTGTGCCCGTGCGCCACGAGCAGGGCGGGGCCTACATGGCCGACATGTACGGGCGCCTGACCGGCCGCGCGGGCGTCTGCCTGGGCACGCTGGGCCCGGGAGCGCTCAACCTCACGACGGCGGTGGCCGACGCCTTCCTGGACCGTGCTCCCCTCGTCGCCCTCACCGGCCAGGCCGACCTGGAGCGCATGCACAAGGAGAGCCACCAGTTCATCGACCTCATCAGCGTCCTGCGCCCCCTCACGAAGTGGAACACGCGCGTGAGCCGCCCGGAGATCGTCCCCGAGGTGGTGCGCAAGGCCTTCAAGGTGGCCGAGACCGAGAAACCGGGGGCCACCCACCTTGAGTTGCCCGAGGACGTCATGGGCATGGAGATTCCTCCCGACGCGATCGGCCCGCTGCCCCGCCGGCGCATCGTGCGCGCCGAGCCCGGGGCCCGCGAGCTGCTCAAGGCCGCCGACGTCATCCGCAACGCGATCAACCCCGTGGCGCTGGCGGGCAACGGCGCGGTGCGCGCCGGCGCCGCCCCCGCGCTGCGTGAGTTCTCACGGGCCACCGGGATCGCCGTGGCCGAGACCTTCATGGGCAAGGGCCTGCTCGACAGCCAGGACCCCAAGGCGCTGGGCGCCGTCGGCCTGCAGAGCCGCGACTACGCGATGGCCGGCTTCGAGGACGCCGACGTGGTCATCGCCATCGGCTACGACCTGGTGGAGCACGCCCCCCGCCACTGGAACCCCGCCGGCGACAAGACGATCGTGGTCATCGACTCGGTGGCCGCCGAGATCGACCAGAACTTCACCCCCGAGGTGGAGCTGGTGGGCGACATCTATCACGTGCTCACACGTCTGGCCGAGGAGTGCCGCGACGTGCCCCACTCGGGCGGCTCGGCGCGCCTGCGCGATCTCGTGCTCGGGCGCTTCGAGCAGGCCCGCGAGGACGACGCCTTCCCGATGCAGCCTCCGCGCGTGCTGTGGGAGATCCGCCAAGCGCTGGGCCGCGAGGACATGCTCATCAGCGACGTCGGCCTGCACAAGCTGTGGATCGCGCGGATGTTCCCCGCCCACGAGCCCAACACGGTCCTGATCGCCAACGGCCTGGCGGGCATGGGCTTCGCGCTGCCCAGCGCGATCGCCGCCAAGCTGGTGCATCCCGCGCGCCGCGTGGTGACCGTCAACGGCGACGGCGGCTTCCTCATGAACGTCCAGGAGCTCGAGACGGCCACGCGGCTGGGAACGCCGGTGGTCAACGTGATCTGGGAGAACCGCCAGTACGGCTCGATCGTCTGGAAGCAGGATCAGAAGTTCGGCGCCCACTTCGGCACCGACTTCACCAACCCCGACTTCGTCAAGCTCGCCGAGAGCTTCGGCTGCGCCGCGTGGCGTTGCGAGAAGGTCGAGGACTTCTCCACGCACCTACGCCACGCGCTGACCCTCGAGCAGCCCTCGGTGATCGTGCTGCCGATCGACTACTCGATCGACGTGCAGCTCTCCGAGGAGCTGGGAACCGACACGGTAGTGAGAACCTGATGGGGACGACCACGTCCGAGGAGCAGGCCGTCGTCGGCGCCGTCAACGCCAAGCTCTACATCGGCGGGGACTGGCGTGACGCCGCCAAGGGCGGCACGCTGGCCGTGGACGACCCATCCACCGCCCAGACCCTGGTCGAGGTCCCCGACGCCACTCCCGAGGACGCCGACGCGGCGCTGGGCGCGGCGGCTGACGCGCAGGCCGCCTGGGCGGCGAGCACGCCGCGCGAGCGCGGGGAGATCCTGCACCGTGCCTGGAGGCTGATCAACGAGCGCGTGGACGACCTGGCGCTGCTCATGACCCTGGAGATGGGCAAGACACTGGCCGAGTCCAGGGCGGAGATCGTCTACGCCTCGGACTTCCTGCACTGGTTCGCCGGCGAGGCCACCCGCATCGAGGGCGGCTACAAGGTCGCCGAGAAGGGCGGCAGCCGCGTGCTGGTCATGCGCCAGCCGGTCGGCCCGTGCATCTTCATCACGCCCTGGAACTTCCCGATGGCCATGGGCACCCGCAAGATCGCCCCGGCCGTCGCGGCGGGCTGCACCATGGTGATCAAGCCCGCCAAGCAGACCCCGCTGTCCATGCTCGCGCTCGCGCAGATCCTGGAGGAGGCGGGCCTCCCGGGAGGCGTGCTCAACGTGATCACCGCGCAGTCCAGCGGCGCGATCATGCAGCCGCTCATCGCCGATCCCCGCGCGCGCAAGCTGTCGTTCACCGGCTCCACCGAGGTGGGGCGCACGCTGATCGAGCAGTCCGCCCGGCAGATCCTGCGCGTCTCCATGGAGCTGGGCGGCAACGCGCCCTTCCTGGTCTTCGAGGACGCCGACCTCGACGCGGCCGTGGACGGGGCCATGGTCGCCAAGATGCGCAACGTCGGGGAGGCGTGCACCGCGGCCAACCGCTTCCACGTGCACGAGTCCGTCGCCGGGGAGTTCGCCCAGAGGCTGGCCGAGCGGATGGGCGCCATGAAGCTCGGCCGGGGGACCGAGGACGGCGTCCAGGTCGGCCCGCTGATCGACGGCGACCAGCGGGCCAAGGTCGAGGAGCTCGTGGGCGACGCGGTGGACAAGGGCGCCAGCGTGCTCACCGGCGGCGAGCGCCTGGAGGGCAGGGGCTACTTCTTCGCGCCCACCGTGCTGGGCGACATCCCCGACGAGGCCGGCCTGCTGCGCGAGGAGGTCTTCGGCCCGGTGGCGCCGGTCAAGGGCTTTGCCAACGAGGAGGAGGCCGTCGCGGCCGCCAACGCCACCGAGTACGGCCTGGTCTCCTACGTGTACACGCGGGACCTGCAGCGCGCCTTCCGCGTCTGCGAGGCGCTGGAGGCCGGCATGGTCGGCCTCAACCAGGGCATGGTCTCCAACGCGGGGGCGCCCTTCGGAGGCGTCAAGCACTCGGGCGTGGGCCGCGAGGGCGGCAGCGAGGGCATCGACGAGTACCTCGAGACCAAGTACGTCGCCATGGCGCTGTGAGGGCTGGGCGACGGCCCGTGGGTCCGTAAACACGGAGCGCCTGGCCCGCGTGGGCGATGTCGACATCTGCTTCGAGACGTTCGGGGACGCGGCCGATCGCGCGTTGCTGCTCATCATGGGGATGGGCTTTCAGCTGGTGCACTGGCCCGACGCGTTCTGCCGCGCGCTCGCCGAGGCCGGGTTCCATGTGATCCGCTTCGACAACCGGGATGCCGGCCGCTCGACGCACCTGCCGGGCGTGCGCTACTCGCTGGATGACATGGCCGACGACTGCGCCGGGCAGCTCGACGAGCTGGGCATAACGGCCGCTCACGTCGTCGGCGCGTCGATGGGCGGCATGATCGCGCAGCTGCTCGCCCTCCGGCATCCGACCAGAGTGCTGTCGCTGACGTCGATCATGTCGACCACCGGTCGGCGTGGGAAGGGCCGAACCTCTCCGCGCCTCCTGCGCCACCTGCTCGCGCGCAGGCCACGGACCACACAGGACGCGGTCGAGCATCGCGTCCGGCTGTTCGCCGAGATCGGCTCCCCGGGCTTGCGTCAGGACGTCGGCGAGATCCGCCGCGCCACGACGCTCGCGATCCACCGCGACCCCGCCGCGCGCGACGGGCGTCGGCGACAGCACCGGGCGGTGCGACGCGCCCGCGATCGGACCTCCGACCTGCGGCGCCTCACCATCCCGACCGCTGTCATCCACGGCACGGCCGACCTGATGTGCCATCCGTCAGGAGGCCGGGCGACGGCCGACGCCATCCCCGGCGCGCGACTCGAGCTCATCGATGGGATGGGCCACGACTTCCCGCCCGACGCGTGGGCTCGGATCATCGCGGCGATCACCGACAACGCGGCCCGAGCCGCGGACCGACGAGCCCCGCGCTGATCGCGGGCAAGAACCGGCGGTCGAACGAACGCAACCGGCACCAAGCGCGGCGATGTCGCTCCTCGCGCAAAGCGGCGACGCCACCGGCCTCGCGCAAGCAGCTCCTCGTCGTCCGGAGCGGCATCGAATCGGCCGCCGCTCAGGAATCGCACCACGGTCATCGATGGTGTCAACGAAGAGCCGAGGTGTTGCGCCGGCTCAGCGTCGGTAGGGCACCCTCCGCGAGGGGCGAGAGTGCCGAGTGTCCCCCTCCGGGCTCGCGAGTTGGCGCTCGAGGTCGTTGAAGGTGTCGAGCAGCTCCCGAGCCTCAAATGCGCGGTTGCGCCGGCCGATCGTCGTCTGGCTGAGGATGCCGACGTCCACGAGGCGGGGGATCGCCTGGTTGACCGCTTGGAAGCTGCGATCGATGAGCGTTGCTGCGGTCTGCGCGGTGACGACTGGCGCGCCAGGCAGCGCATCGATCAGCTTGGCCGCCGCTGAGTCGGAGCGAACCCGCCCTAGTCGCTCACGCCAGGCGGCCTGGAGCTCGGCGACGCGGTCCTCGTAGCTCTCGGCGTCGCAAACGGCGCGGGTCATGGCAGCAGCGAAGAGCGCAATCCAGGCATCGGTTCCGTCCTGTTCGCTGGGCCGCGGCCGTGTGGCGGTGAGCCCGCTGATGTAGTCCTGCGACCACGTCGCCAGCACCAAGGAGACCGGCGGAACGACGACGGGTGCCAGCCCACGACGCCGCAGGATCACGTGAATCAGCGCGCGCCCTGTGCGTCCGTTGCCGTCGACGAACGGGTGGATTGTCTCGAACTGCGCGTGCGCGATGGCGGCCTGCGCGATGGCCGGCAGCGCATCTTGATTGCAAAAGGCACAGAGGTCTTCCAGCAGATCCGCCATCCGCTCGGGCGGCGGCGGCACGAACGCGGCCGAGCACGGGTGGTAGGAACTGCCGCCGATCCAGCTTTGCTCGTCGCGAAGGCGCCCAGCATGGCGCTCGAGGAACGTGCCCGCGAGCAGCCGTTCATGGATACCGAGCAGGTGGTCAAGCGTGATGGCATCGGCCTCGCTGAGCGTGTCGACAGCCCAGCGCATCGCCTCGATGTTGTTGAGTACCTCGACGGCGCTGACATCCGACGGCTCGTCGCCGAGGCCCATGGCCGCCTGCGCCTTCAGCAGCCGCCGCCCCCCGACCTCCAGACCTTCGATTTTCGATGAGGCAACGGCTTCGGCGCGAAGCAGCAGGCGGGCGACAGCTTCGGAGTCGCCGAGGCCGCGAGCATGCTGGTTCAGGCGCTCGACCGCGCGCTCGGCGTCGGCTATCTCTGCGGCGGTCTCGCCGTCGAGCGCAAAATTCCGGCCGAGCAAACGATCGGGAACGTAGGCTTCGTAGTCGCATCCGCGACGAGCGCTTCGGGGCAATCCCGATTCCAGGTCCGGCTGCCAGCGAAGCTTGACCAGTTGCGGCACATGATCAAGCTTACAAAAGATCCTTGAATATGGGGCCGGCGCGTTCAGGGTTCTTGGACGACGACCGGAAGCGCCCTCCCCGCGACGGAGTCGCTCCATTGGGGTGGTGGGCCCGGTCTATGCGTCCGGTGGGCAGCACGCACCGAGTTCCGCTCCTCATGCGAGGCGGTAGGGCGGGCAAGCGGTGCTCCTTCTCGTCCAACGGGGCAGTCGCTGTCCTCTTGAGCTTGCGCGACGTACGGTGGCGTGATGAATCTGCGCTTGGCGCAAGCTAAGGACAGAGCGTTCGTCATCCAGATGGCGCGAATGGCCTGCACGCTTCGCGGCAGACCCGTGCCCAGCGCAGACGCCCCAGCTGTCGTCGCTCTGTTGCCAGGTGCGGCAGACGTGACGGTCATCGCCGTGGATGACGATGGGGAGCTCTTCGGGGCCGCGTGGTGGCACATCCATGATCCACCGCTGATCGTCGACGCAGACGACGAGGCGCTGCCCGAGTTGGCGATGGCGGTCGTCGAGCATCGCCGCCGCGAAGGCATCGGCACCGCGCTGGTCGAGGCCTTGGCCCGGCAGGCTGCTCAGCGCTACGACGCGCTGACGCTGAACGTCCATCTGCGCAACCCCGCCGTCGACCTGTACGTGCAAACCGGTTTCAGGGTCGCCGGAGCCGGCCGAGGTTGGTACGGAGTCGCATTGAGGCGCTCGCTGTAGCCCGACACGGCGCCACCCCACAGCGAACCTGAGGACCCAACCGCTCGACAGACCAGGCGCGCCCGACGACTACCCGTGCTTGTCCGAAGCAACAGTTCAGGCGGTCGTGCGGGGATGCACCATGACCTTGATGGTCGTGGTGTCGTTGTGGCTTGCGAGCAGGGCGGTCTCGGTGTCGTCGAGGTCGTAGTGGCCGGTGATGAGGGCTGCGACGTCGACGCGGCCGGTGGCGGCCAGTTCGATCGCTGCCGGGTACGTGTTCGCGTAGCGAAAGGTGCCGGTCACCCACAGCTCGCGGTTCTGGATCAGAGAGAGCGGGATCTCTGCCGTCGGCTCGGGGCCCATCCCGACCAGCACCGCGGTTCCGGCGGGCCGCAGCGCCTGGATGCCCGCGACCAGGGCGGCAGGGTGCCCGGAGCACTCGATCAGCGCGTCGACCTCACCGGACGCGTCGTGCCCAGCGCGCAGGACGCGGGTGGCTCCCATGCGCTGCGCCACCGAGAGCCGATGCGCGTTGACATCAGAGACGGCTACGTGGGTGGCGCCGAACGCCTTGGCGACCTGCATCGTGAGAAGCCCGATCGGGCCGGCTCCGGTGACGAGCACGCGATCGCCCGCGGTGATGCTCGCCTTACGGCACGCCCAGATGCCGACAGACAGCGGCTCCATGAGTGCCCCCACGTCGTCGGACATGCCGTCGGGCAGCGCGAAAGCGAAGTCCTCGTGAATCGTCACGAAATCGGCGAAGGCGCCATCGACGGGTGGCGTGGCAAAGAACGCCACGTCGACGCAGAGGTTGTAGCGGCCAGCGCGGCACTCACGACATCGCCCACACGGTACGCCCGGCTCGACGCACACTCGATCACCGATCGCGTGCTTGGTGACGTGGCGACCGACGGCAGCCACCCGACCCGCGCACTCGTGCCCTAGCACGAGCGGCGACCGCACCACGAGGTCGCCGATGCGACCGTGCGCATACCAGTGCACGTCCGAGCCGCAGACGCCGACCGACGTGACCTCCACGAGCACCTCACGCGGCGCCGGCGTCGGGACCGGACGCTGTTCGATCGCGATCTCACCGGGGCGCACGAGCACAGCGCTGCGGTTCGTCATGGGCTCTCCTGTATTCGTCGTCACAGCCGCCAAGATACGGCCGGGAATGCCCGCATCAGCCTCGCCGCACTACCGGCCCTCCTGCGATCGCGCGCCGCGGCGGCGCGCATCACGGCGATCCGCTACCCCTCATCGCGCAAAGGAGCACTGACGCGCCGGTCCGGTCGGGCTGCTCCTTGTCGTCTCTATGAAGAAGGGCTGGTTGTCAAGTGGGGTCGGGGCTTGGTGT
>JAUJOF010000030.1 GCA_030447785.1 Solirubrobacteraceae bacterium | reverse complement strand
GCCCATGCGGTCCATGTCCTGCATGTTCGCCATCGCGGCGATGACCGACCCGGCGGCCATGAACAGCAGCGCCTTGAAGAAGGCATGGGTCATCAGGTGGAACATCCCGGCCACGTAGGCGCCGGCGCTCACCGCCATGACCATGTAGCCGATCTGCGACATCGTCGAGTAGGCGATGACGCGCTTGAGGTCGGTCTGTGCCAGTGCCGTGGTGGCGGCGATGAGCAGCGTGGCGCAGCCGATGATGGCCCCGACGATCCCCGCTGCGGGGGCCTGCTCGTAGAGCGGGTGCATGCGGGCGATGAGGTAGACGCCCGCGGTGACCATGGTGGCCGCGTGGATGAGCGCGGAGACCGGCGTGGGGCCCTCCATGGCGTCGGGCAGCCACGTGTGCAGCGGCACCTGGGCGGACTTGGCGAAGGCGCCGACCAGCAGCAGCACGGTGCCGGCCACCAGCCCGGCCTGGTTCTCGGTGAAGGCCCCGTCGACCTGCTCGAAGGTGCCCAGGAGGTCCAGCGTGCCGGTGCCCTGGAAGATGAAGAAGGTGCCCAGCACCAGGCCCACGTCACCCACCACGTTCATGACGAAGGCCTTGATGCCGGCCTCGGTGGCCGTCCGCCGGCGATACCAGAAGGAGATCAGCAGGTAGGACGCGGCCCCGACGAAGGCCCACCCGATGATGAGCACCAGGAAGTTGCCCGCCAGCACGAGCAGCAACATCGAGAAGACGAAGAAGTTGAGATAGGAGAAGAACCGCGCGTAGCCGCGGTCGCTGGTCATGTAGCTGATCGAGTACAGGTGGATCAGGCTCGAGACGCCCGTGACCACCAGCAGCATCAGCACCGACAGCGGATCGACGAGGATCGACAGCTCGGCGTCCAGCCCCGTGGTGGCCGCGTAGTTCCACAGGCTCGAGACCAGCTGGCGCTCCTCCGCGGGCTCCCCGAGCAGCTCGAACAGGGTGACCACCGAGCAGGCGAAGGAGGCCAGCAGCGCGCCGGTGGCCACCCAGCCGACGGACCGTCCCGGCCACGCGCGGTAGCCCAGCGCGCTGACCACGCAGCCCAGGAGCGGCAGCGCCAGGGCCAGCCAGGCGAAGGTCGTCGCGCTCATTGCCGGATCATCCCTGCAGCGAGCGCATCTCGTCGACGTCGATGGGCAGGCGGCGGCGGTACATGGCGACGATCAGGCCCAGGCCGATCACGACCTCGCAGGCGGCGACCACCATCACCATCAGGGCGAAGATCTGCCCGTCGCCGTTGCCGTGCATCCGCGCGAAGGCCACCAGGGCGAGGTTGGCCGCGTTGAGCATGAGCTCGAGGCACAGCAGGATCACCAGCGGACTGCGCCGCGTGAGCACGCCGCCGAGGCCGATCGCGAAGATCAGCGCCGAGAGGGCGAGAAACCAGCCGACATCCACGGGCTACCGGCTGTCCTCGTCCTCGTCCGGGGTCGGGTCGTCGGCCCGTTGGCCGGAGCCCACTTCGACGGGCGCGCCGCGCCGGCGCTCCTCCTCGGTGGGCCCGAACTCCTCGTCGGGGTCCAACCCCTCGGCGGCCTGCGCCTGGCGCAGGCCGAGCACGGCCTCGGTCATGGTGCCCGTGCCCCGTGGGCGCAGCAGTTCGGCGGCGCTGAGGGTCGGCGGGGCCTCGGCGGCCCCGCCGGGCGCCCCGCGCCGGCGCGCGAGCACGACCGCGCCGACCGCGGCGATCAGCAGCAGGAACGAGGCCAGCTCGAAGGCCAGCAGGAAGCGGTTGAGCAGCAGCTCGCCGATCTGGCGCGGCGAGCCGAAGCCGGTGCCGACGGCCGCGCCCTCGGTGGCGATCGCCGCCAGCGCCGAGCCCAGGATCGCGATGCTCAGGCATGCGAACAGCGCACCGGCGAACAGCATGCTCAGCCCGATCACGCCCCGACCGGACTGGGTGCGCAGCGATCCCTCCGTACCCCCCAGGTAGGAGACCACGAACACGTACAGGACCATCACCGCGCCCGCGTAGACCACCACCTGAGCGGCGGCCACGAACTCGGCGCTCAAGAGCAGGAACAGGACGGCCAGCGAGAGCAGGTGCACGACCAGCGCCAGCACGGAGTAGAACGCGTTGCGCAGGGCGATGACGCCGATGGCGCCGGCGATCACCCCGACCCCCGCGATGAAGAACAGCACCACGCTCATGGAGCGTCCGGGAGCGTAGTCGAATCAGCGCCACATGAGCACCAGGGGGTGGCGGAGGCGGCCAGGTGGACGCCCGCGGCGCGCAGGCGCTCCTCCCGCCCCGCGCGGCTACTCGCCCTCGGCGCGCAGCGGGGTGCGGTCCAGCGGCTCGGCCAGGAGCATCTCCTTGGTGAAGATCAGGTCCGAGCGCGAGTAGTCGCTCAACTCGTAGTCGTGGCCCATGGTGATCGCGTCGAAGGGGCAGGCCACCTCGCAGTAGCCGCAGAAGATGCAGCGCGACAGGTTGATCTCGTACACCGCGGCGTAGCGCTCGCCGGCGCTCACGCGGTTCTCCGGCGTGTTCTCGGCGGCGACGACGCGGATGCAGTCCGCGGGGCAGGCCGCCGCGCACAGCGAGCAGCCGACGCACTTCTCCAGGCCGGAGTCCTCGAAGCGGTGGAGGCGGTGGCGGCCGCGGAAGCGCGGGAAGACCGGCGTCTTCTCCTCCGGGTACTGGATCGTCTGCGGGCCCTCGACCATGCGGGCGAAGGTCGTCTTGAGGCCGCGCAGCGTCTCGCCGAACGCGCGGTAGGCGCCGCCGGCGCCGCCGGGCTCGGGGCCGCGCTGGACGAGGATGACGTCGTCGCCCGGGGTCCAGGTCTTGTCGGACATCTAGAAGGCCACCACCAGGATCGCGGTCACGAGGGCGTTGAGGGTCGCCAGCGGCAGCAGGATCTTCCAGCCGAAGGACATGAGCTGGTCGTAGCGCAGGCGGGGCAGCGTGCCGCGGACCCAGATGAACAGGAAGAGGAAGAAGAGCATCTTCACGATGACCACGATCGGGTCGACCCAGGTCGGCGGGTCGATGCCGAACGGCAGGTTCCACCCGCCGAGGAAGAGGGTCACCGTGAGCCCGGAGACGACGACCATGTTGAGGTACTCCGCCGCGAAGAACGCGGCGAAGCGGCCGCCGCCGTACTCCGTGTTGTAGCCGCCGATGAGCTCCGCGTCGGCCTCGGAGAGGTCGAACGGCGCGCGGTTGGTCTCCGCGAAGCCGGCGATCAGGAAGATCAGGAAGCCGACGAACTGCGGGACGATGTACCAGAGCCCCTCCTGCGCGTTGACGATCTCGGTCAGCGAGAGCGTTCCGGCCATCATGATCACGCCGACGAGCGCGAGGCCCTGGGAGACCTCGTAGGAGATGAGCTGCGCGGCGGCGCGCATGGCGCCCAGGAACGAGTACTTCGAGCCGCTGGCCCAGCCGCCGAGCATCAGGCCGTAGAAGGCGATGGCGCTGAAGGCGAACAGGTAGAGGATCCCGATCGACAGGTCGACGCCGTAGAGGCCGACCTGCGCGCCGAAGATGTCCACCGTGTCGCCGAAGGGAATGATCGCGAAGGCCGCCACCGCGGTGAAGATGGAGATGACCGGCGCGAGCGTGTAGAGGGCGCTGACCGCGCTGAAGGGGACCGCGTCCTGCTTGGTGACGAGCTTGATGACGTCGGCGATGGGCTGGCCCAAGCCGAAGAAGCCCACGCGGTTGGGCCCGTAGCGGTTTTGCATGCGGCCCAGTACCTTGCGCTCGGCCAGCAGCACGAAGGGCACGAGCTGCAGGGCGAAGGCCGCGACCACCACGCCCTTGATGAGCTGGATCCACCAGGCCTCGGCGAAGTCCACGGCGGCGAGCGTGGGGCTCAGGGCGACGGCGGAGGCGGTCATCGACGGCTCTCGGGCGGGGCCTTGCGCACGTCGACCAGACCGGGGTCCAGTGCGTTGGTCTCCATGAACACGGTGCCCTCGGGGACGGCGTCGCGCAGCATCACGGTGGCCTCCACGGCGCTCCCGTCGGCTCCGAGCGTGACGTGGTCGCCGTGGGTGACGTTGCGCCTCTGCGCATCGGCGGGCGCCATCTCCACGCGCACCTTGGGCACCAGGAACCTCAGCGCCGGGGAGGCGCCCACCGCGGGCCCGGCCCAGATGGAGCGGAAGGTGCCCAGGCGCAGCTCGCCGTTGGGGCTGGGCGCCGCGGGCGGGGACTCCAGGCCGAAGGGGCCCAGGTCGGCCTGGGGCCAGGCGGCGGCCTGCGCACGCGCGGGCCAGCGCACGCCGCGCCCTCCCAGCTCCTCCAGGGTGAGCCCCGCGTACATCCCCACCGCCTCGAAGAGCCGGCGGGAGACCATCGCGCCGGTCAGCACGCCCGGGTCGTGCCCAGCGCGCTTCATCAGCTCGGCCAGCACCTGCCAGCCGGGGCGTACCTCGCCCGGGTGCCCGATCGCCGGGCGCAGGCGCTGCACGCGCCCGTCGGGGTGGGTGACCGTGCCCTCCTTCTCGGCGTAGGACTCGGCGGGGAAGATCACCGTGGCGTGCTCGCGCAGGCCCTCGGTGAGGAAGGCCGAGTGGGCGACCACCGTGGTGGCCGCCTCCAGCCCGCGCTTCCACGCGGCGCGGCCGGACAGGTCGGCGAGGGGATCGACGTGCAGGAGGTGGACCGCGCTCAGCTCACCGGCGGCCAGGCCGTCGCGGATGCCCGCGGCGCCCAGCGCGCCCGGCGAGGCGACCTGCGCCATGCCGGGCCCGATCCTCGGCAGCACGCCGACCTCGCGCAGCCCGCGCCCGTTGGTGCCCGCGGGCACCTCGAGCAGTCCCGCGCCCTCGCGCCCGGCCAGGGCGAGGTGACCGGCGACGTTGAGCAGTCCGCGCGCGGCGGCGGCGCCGCGCCGGCCGTGGGTCAGGCGCTCGCCCCACAGGATCACGACGTCTCCGGGCCCTCCCGTGCCGCCCGCTCCGGCCAGGAGGTCGGCGACCGCGCGCACGCCCTCCGCTGTCGTCCCCGCCGCCGCGACCAGCTCGGCGAAGTTCTTCTCTTCCCCGCCCAGCGCGGCGTTGAGGGCCGCGACGAAGGCCTCGCCGCAGCCGGGGGCGTAGCGCACCGACACCGCCGCGTTGCGATCCAGCGACGACGGCCGCGAGGTGGCCACGGCCAGCTTCACCCGGTTGCGCCGCACGCCCTTGCGGATGCGCAGGTCGACGATCGGCATGTCGTCCACCGGCTCGGTGTCCAGGACCAGGATGGCGTGCGCGTACTGCAGGTCGGGCACCGTGGCCTGCAGGACGGGTGCGCCCAGCGCGGCGTGCAGCTCCACGGGCAGCGAGCCGCCGGCCCGCGAGTCCATGTGCGCCGAGCCGACCGCCTCGCGCGTGAGGCGCTGGAGGAGGAAGCCCTCCTCGTTGGTGGTCTCCCCGCCGGCCAGCGCCGCGCTCGCGCTGCCCGCGCGCGACAGGCCGCGCGCGGCCTCGTCCAGCGCGCGCTCCCAGCTCACCCCGCGCAGCGTGCCGCCCTCGCGCACCAGGGGCTGGGTGATGCGCTCGTCGACGTGGATGGCCTGGTAGGCGAAGCGTCCCTTGTCGCACAGCCAGCCGTCGTCCACCTCCTCGTGGACGCGGCTGATCACGCGCAGGACGCGCTCGTCGCGGACGGTCAGCTCCACGTTGCACTGCGAAGGACACAGCGTGCACACCGAGCCCGAGCCCTCGATGTCCCACGGCCGGGCGCGGAAGCGGTAGGGCCGCGAGGTCAGCGCGCCCACGGGGCACAGCTCGATGATGTTGCCGCTGAAGGGCGCTACATAGGGATGACCGTCGAAGGTGGCGACGTAGGTGTCGGCGGTGCGCGCGGCCAGGACCAGCTGGTAGTCCTCGCTGACCTCCTGGCTGAAGCGCACGCAGCGGTAGCACAGGATGCAGCGCTCGCGGTCGATGGCGATCAGCGGGCTCAGGGCGAGGGGCTTCTCGAAGTGGCGCTTGGGCTCGACGAAGCGCGAGCGCCCGCCGCCCCAGCCGAAGGAGATGTCCTGCAGCGGGCACTCCCCGCCCTTGTCGCACACCGGGCAGTCCAGCGGGTGGTTGATGAGCGGGAACTCGACGATACCGCGCGCCTGGGCGCGTCGTAGACGCGCTGGGTCTGGGTGTGGACGACCATGCCGTCCTTGACCGGCGTGGAGCAGGCGGTCGCCGGCTTCCAGGACTGCCCTCGACCTCGACCAGGCACATGCGGCAGGCGCCGACGGGCGGGCCGAGCTTGGGCTCGTAGCAGAAGACGGGGATCTCGACGTCGCCGTACTTGGCGCCGTCGACGAGCATGGCCGTTCTCCGGGGCGCTCACCTCGCGACCGTCGATCGTGAGGGTCACCATCCTCGGGCCGCGGCGCCAGGCCACCGTTCCGACCGGCTCGCGCCCGGTCGGGTCGAAGGCTCCTTGGGGCCGGCGTGGTCGCCGCGGTTGACCTGCGGCACCGCCATCGAGCGTTGCGTTCGCGGGCGGCCTCGATGTGCGCCTCGAACTCCAGGCGGAAGTGCTTGATCATCGAGCCGATCGGCATCGCCATCGCGTCGCCGAGCACGCACAGGCAGTTGCCCATGATCTGCTCGCAGACCGAGGCCATGATGTCGAGGTCCATCGGCGTGGCCTCGCCGGACTCGATGCGCTCGAGCATCTTCACCGTCAGTTCGTGCCCTCTCGGCACGGCGTGCACTGCCGCAGGACTCGTGGCGGTAGAACAGCGTCTTGACGCCACGTCGACCATCCGGATCGAGTCGTCGATGACGATGATCGCTCCGGAGCCGAGCATGGAGCCGGCCTTGGCCATCGAGTCGAAGTCGTAGGGCAGGTCGAGGTTCTCGTCGGTGCCGGGGAGCACGGGCGCGCTCGAGCCGCCGGGAAGAACGCCTTGATCGTAGAAGCCCTCGGGCGCGCCGCCAGCAGGCCCTCGATGATCTCGCGCGTCCGGGGTGCCGAGCACGACCTCGTAGTTGCCGGGGCGCCGGACGCAGCCCGACACCGAGACGACCTTCGTGCCGTCGAGGACTCCGTGCCGATCTTCGCGTACTCGGCGCCGCCCATCAGGTACGTGCAGGGCGTTCATCAGCGTCTCGACGTTGTTGATCAGCGTCGGCCCCTGGTAGGGCCGTTGATCGCCGGGAAGGGCGGCTTGAAGGGCGCGGGTTGCCCCGCTTGCCCTCCAGCAGGTCAGCAGCGCGGTCTCCTCGCCGCAGATGTAGGCGCCCGCGCCGCGTAGATGCACCCACAGCTTCCGAGGAGAAGTCCAGCGAAGATGCGCTCGCCGATCAGGGCCGGCGTCCTTGGCCTCGACGAGCGCGGCCTCGAGGATGTCGGCCTGCAGCTCGTACTCGCCGCGGATGTAGATGTAGGCGCGGTTGGCGCCGACCGCGAAGGCGGTGATCGCGATCCCCTCGATCAGCGTGTGCGGCGTCTTCTGCATGGTCGCGGTCCTTGAAGGTCCCGGGCTCGGACTCGTCGGCGTTGCAGACGAGGTACTTCGGCATGTCGCCCTTGGGCAGGAAGGACGCCTTGCGCCCCATTGGGCCGCGCCGCGGCCGCGCGTTGGAGGCCTGCAGCTCGGAGAGGACGTCCTCCGGCGTGAGGCTCGGTCAGCGCGCGCCGCGGGAGGCGTAGCCGCCCGGGCCGCCGATGAACGTCGAGCGTGTTGAGGCCGGGCTTGTCGATCTGGTCGAGGATCTCCATCCGGCCTGCAGCTCCATGTCCTTGGATCCGGCGACGTCGTTGCGCGACGCCGCCGGACCCGCTGGCGAGGTCGGGATCCTCCACGGCCAGGCCGCCCTGCGCCGGCAGGCTCGCGGCCACGGGGCGGTGGCGGAGCTGCTTTTCGTCCAGCGGCGTGCGCCCCGCCGCGAGATCCTCGGCGATGGTCGCGCAGTCGGCCTCCTCGAGCGGGCCGACGTAGATGCCGTTGACCGAGGCCATCGGCGCGATGTCGCGCGCGCCGAGGCGCTCGAGGAGCGGACGTTGAAGCGCGGGTCGTCGCCGGCGGCTGAGCAGCATCGCCTCGTAGATCTGGTCGCCTCCGCGCAGGGCGCAGGAGATGTTCGTGCAGACGTAGACGGTGTGCTCGCCCTTGGAGCTCGGTCTCGAACATGTCGTAGAACGTCGCGACGGAGGCTCAGGTAGGCGAAGTCAGGCGCAGCACCACGGCCGCCTGCTCGATCGCCGTGGGCGAGCACCACCATGCTCGCGCTGCACGGCGTGCAGCGCGGGGATGGCAGCGGAGCGGACGTCGGGGTAGCGGGCGACGTAGCCCTCGATCTCGGAGCGCAGGTGCGCGGGCACCGGCGTGGTCGCCGGATCGGGGACGACCGCCGGGTCCTTGGAGAGGTCGGCCGCCTCGTTACCGGGGACGCGCGAGCCGTGCGCGAAGCGCTTGACCTTCACCCGGTCGATCCCCCCGAGCACCGGGTCGAGCATCGCCAGCGTGGCATCGGGTCGGCGATGTAGAGGTCCTGGACCATGGGCTTGAAGGCCTGCAGGTTGACGAAGGAGGTCGCGCATGTGCACGCGGGCCGGCTTGCTCGACCCGTCGGAGCGCACGAAGCACCCAGGCTCCCCACGCGGGACTCGATGGGGAAGTAGATCTCGCCCGGCGGGACGCGGGAAGCCCTCCGTGACGAGCTTGAAGTGGTGGATGAGCGCCTCCATCGAGGTCGCCAGCTCGTGGCGCGGCGGCAGCGCGTCTTGCGGTTCTCGGTGATGTAGGCGCCCTCGGGCAGCCCGTCGAGCGCCTGCTCGACGATCTTCACCGACTCGCGCATCTCGGCCATGCGGACGCGGTAGCGGTCGTAGTTGTCGCCGACCGTCCCGACCGGGATCTTGAAGTCGAAGTGCTCGTAGCTGCCGAGTAGGGCTGCGCCTTGCGCAGGTCCACGGGTTGCCGGCCGCGCGCAGCGGCGGCCCGGTCACGCCGTAGCCCAGCAGCGTCTGCTCGTCGACGGCCGCGACGTTGCGCAGGCGCTGCAGGACAATCTCGTTGCGGTCGATCAGGTCCTCGAACTGGTCCAGGCGGGTCGGGAACTCGCGGGTGAAGTCGCGCACCGCGTCCGCGAAGCCCGAGGGGATGTCCTCGGCCACCCTCCGACCTGGAAGTAGCGGGTGTGCATCCGCTGGCCCGAGGACATCTCGAACAGGTCACGGGATCTGGTCGCGGTCGCGCCAGTAGTACCAGTACACCGACATGGCGCCGAGGTCCAGCCCCCGGTCGCCAGCCAGATGAGGTGTGAGGCGATGCGGTTGAGAACCGAGGTGGATGACGCGCAGGTACTGCGCGCGCGGCGGGACCTCGAAGTCGAGCAGGCGCTCGACCGCCCCGCAGAACGCGTAGGCGTTGAAGTAGTAGGAGAGGTAGTCCATCCGCTCGACGAGCGTGATGACCTTCCAGTAGGCCTTGTCCTCGCAGTTCTTCTCGATGCCCGTGTGGACGTAGCCGATGATCGGCTTGATGTCGCGGACGACCTCGCCCTCGAGCGTGGTGAGCAGGCGCAGCACCCCGTGGGTGGCGGGGTGGTGCGGCCCGATGTTGAGGGTGAGCAGCTCCTCCTCGGCGTGCTGGATCTCCGAGAGGTCGACCGACCGCTCCATCTCGCGGTAGTCGAGCTCAGGCGTGTAGGACCGCCGGTCCGGGGTGGTCGCCACGTCGGCTCCCTACTCCCACCAGCCGGGCTGGTGGGTCTCGTTGTGGGTGAAGAGGACCGGCTCGCCGCCCATCGGGAAGTCGCGCCGCTGCGGGTGGCCCTCGTAGTCCTCGGGCATGAGGATGCGCCGCAGGTCCGGGTGGCCGTCGAAGACGATCCCGAACATGTCGAACGCCTCGCGCTCCTGGTGGTTGGCCGTCGGCCAGGCCGGCGTCACGCTCGGCACGTGCGGGGCCTCGAGGTGCACGCGGGTCTTGACGCTGATGCGGTCGACCCGGCGCATGTCGAGCATCTCGTAGTAGACGCCGAACCGCGGCTCCTCGGGGAAGTAGTCGACGCCGTGCAACGACGCGAGGAAGGTGTAGCCCTTGCCGCGCAGGTGCTCGAGGGTGTCCGGCACCGAGGTGGAACGGACCAGCAGCGTCGCGCGCTCGCGGTGGAACAGGGTGCCGAGGACCGCGTCGGGGTCGCGGTCGCGCAGCTCGCCCGCGAGCAGCTCGAGGCCGGTCGCGTCAGGCACTCGGGTCGCTCTGGGCGCCGGTCACGTTGACGGCCCCGGCGGCGGTGAGGTCCTCGAAGGTCTCGGGGGAGAACTCCTCCGTGCCGCGGCCGCCGTAGCGCGAGCGCCATCCCTCGTCGGGCTGGGAGAGGACCATCTTGCGCAGCTTGAGGACGCTGTGGGCGAGCGACTCCGGCCGGGGCGGGCAGCCCGGCACGTAGATGTCGACCGGCAGGAACTTGTCGGCCGGGACGATCGCGTAGTTGTTGAAGACGCCCTGCGAGGACGCGCACGCGCCCATGGCGATGGCCCACTTGGGCTCGAGCATCTGGTCGTAGATGCGGCGCACGACGGGGGCCATCTTGATCGAGATGCGGCCCGAGATGATCAGCAGGTCGGCCTGGCGCGGCGAGGCGCGGAAGGCCTCGAAGCCGAAGCGGGCGATGTCCACGCGCGCGGCGACCATGGCCATCATCTCGATCGCGCAGCAGGCGAGGCCGAAGGTGGCGGGCATGAACGCGTTGCCGCGCGCCCAGTTGGCCGCCTTCTCGAGCGTCGTGGTCATGACGCTCTGCTCGACGTGCTTGTCGAGGTCCTCGTCGTCGAGGTCGCCGCGCAGCATGTCGCGCGCGCGCAGCTGGCGCGAGCGGAACTCGGTCATGTCGGACGCGGGGAGCTTGTCGCGGCGGACTATTTCCATTCGAGCGCTCCTCGCCTCCACACGTACACGAACGCCACGAACAGCAGGACGACGAAGACGATGGTCTCCACCAGCGCGAAGGTCCCGAACGCCTTGAGCTGGACGGCCACGGGATAGAGGAAGATGACCTCGATGTCGAACAGGATGAAGAGCATCGCGATCAGGTAGAACGAGATGCCGAAGCGCAGCCCCTGCCGCACGTCGGACGGCATGCCGCTCTCGTAGGGATCGAACTTCGCCGCGCGCGTGCGGGGCTTGGCGCCGAGCACCGAGTTGATGACGGCGAAGGTCACGCCGAGGAACGTCCCGAGCCCCAGGAACACCAGCGCTGGCAGGTAGCTGCGGATCACCTAGCGAGGCGTTATAGCACTAGTTTGTGCGGCAGTGTTACTTAGTGACGGAAGGCGCTTGACGTGACCGCCCTGCACGTCGGGCTGGGCGTCGCGCTGGTGGTTTTCAGCGGCGCCGCGGGGCTGTGGGGCGCGTGGCGTTGGTACCGCGTCGAGCCCTCCCAGGCCTTCTGGGCGCTGCTGCGGATCTCGCAGGCGGTCGTCGTGCTGACCGCGGCGCAGGGCGGGGTGCTCGTGCTGCTCGGCCGCGACGCCGACGGCCTCCATCTGCTCTACGGCACGCTGCCGCTCGCCGTCTCCTTCATCGCCGAGCAGCTGCGGCTCACGGCCGCACAGACCGTCCTGGACGCGCGCGGCCTGGAGGGCGCGGCGGCGATGCGCGAGCTGCCCGACGCCGACCAGCGCTCGATCGTGCTGCAGATCGTGCGCCGCGAGATGGGCGTGATGGCCGCCTCCGCGCTCGTGGTCGTGGTGCTCGGCCTGCGCGCCGCCGGCTGGCTCTAGTACACGCGTCCGCAAGTTCTGGGCGGCCCTGGCGGCGTCTGGACGCGCCTGGCAGCCCGCGCGCACCCACGGCATGCCCGATATGCAGCCGGGCAGCGGCGACCACCGCCACGCCAGCCACGGGCCAGGTTCCAGCCAGAACTTACGGCCACGCGCCTGCAACGGACGCAGCCGCCGTAGTCGCCGCGGAACAGACGGCTGGCCGTCCCCGGCCTCGGCGATCCACGGCGCCGATCCCGATGACGTGGTCGCCGGCCTCCACCGAGGCTCGGTGAGGTCGCAGCCCAGCCACGCCAGCGCGCCCTCGAGCACCGGCACCCCGTCGTGGAGGCGATCGACGCCCGCGAACTTCTGCGTCTCGGGCGTCGCGGAAGTCGAACAGGGCGGCCAGCGGCTCCTGGCCCGTGGCCAGGACGTTGACGCCGAAGCGCGCGTTCTCGCGCACGACGGGCAGCGTCCGCGCGCTGCGGTCGAAGCGCACCAGCAGCGGAGCGGGTCCAGCGAGACCGAGCAGACCGCGTTGGCGGTCATGCCGACCGGCCCCTCCGGCCCCTGGGCGGTCACCACGCAGACACCCGTCGCGAAGTGGGCGATGACGGCGCGGTAGCGGGCGGGCTCGACGGTGCGCAGGTCATCCGGACCCTGGGCTGCCGTACATGCCGAAACCACTCGTAGTTCGACAGCGCGTCGAAGATCAGTACCGGCCCCGCTTCAGGCGCCTGGTCACCGTCCGGCGCTCCCAGGGCGCAGGCTCGGCCTCGCGATCACCTCCCTTCCTTGCCGACCACGCGGAAGGTGTGCGCAAAACCGGCGCGTTGTGCAGCTCGAAGGTGAGGTCCCCCGCGCGGGCGCAGACGCTGGGGCTCGAAGCGGAAGTCGCGCATCGCGATGGCGATCCGGCCGTCGTTCGCGCGCACCGCCGGCGGCTCCGCCGCGTGCCGCCAGGGCACCGCCGACCACCAGCGCGAGCGCGGCGCACCGGCGGCGGGTACGGCGAGGCGGGCGCGTGGGCGGGCCATCTGAGCGGCCATTGTTCCCTATGCTGTGCGCCGCCCATGGCCCCGGTGCACCTCCGCTCCACTGCTCCCGTTGATCGCCGGTGCCGCCGGCGTGCTGTCGAGCTGTGGCCAGGACAGCGTCAAGCTGGCCGCCGACGATCCCAACTTCCGCGGCGCGCAGCTCTTCTACCAACGCTGCGCGGAGCTGTCACACGCTCGACACCGCGTCGTCGGGGGGCTCGGCCGCCGACGTCAACGACCGCGAGTACAAGGACGGCCGAACTTCAACACGCGGATGGAGACCAAGGAGCAGGTCCTGTACGCGATCCGCAACGGCGGCTTCTCCTCCGGCCCGATGCCGCAGAACATCGTGGTCGGCAAGGAGGCCGAGCAGGTCGCCGAAGTTCGTCGCGAAGTACTCGGGCCCAGCGAGGCCGGCCCGCTCGCCCAACCCGGGCAACGCGGCGCCGGCCGGCGGCCCCCGGGCGACACGAGCGAGTAGGGCGGCGCGACGGGGCGGCGGTAGGGTCCTGAGCGCGTGCTCGACCTGAAGGCCATCCGGCGCGATCCCGAACCCGTGCGCGCCGCGCTGTTGCCGCGCCGACGGGCTCGGGCGAGCGGCTGGACGGGCTGCTTTCGAGCTCGATGCGCGCGCCGCCGCGAGCTGCTGCCGGAGGTCGAGGCGCTGCGGGCCCCGCCAAGACGAGGCGTCGGGCCGGATCGCCAAGGCCAAGCAGGCCGGGCGGGGACGCGAGCGCCGCGATCGCCGAGATGCAGGACGTCGCCCGCCGCGCGGGCCTCGGCGAGGAACAAGCCGCGGTGGAGCAGGCCTGGCGAGGCCTCGCTCTCCTTGCCCAACCCGCCCGACCCGACCGCGGCCGACGCCGACGAGGTCCTGCACCGCGGTCGGCGACGCGGGTCGCGAGAACCGGGACCACCTCGAGCTGGCGGGCGACGCCATCGACATGGAGGCCGGCGCGAAGGTCGCTGCGCGCTTCCCGCCGTTCCTCAAGGGCGACCTCGTCCTGCTCGAGCTGGCGCTCGTGCGCTGGACGCTTCCGAGGTGCTGTGCGGCCACGGCTTCGAGGCCGGTGGTTCCGCCCGTGCTCGTGCGCGAGGAGGCGCTCTACGGCACGGGCTTCCTGCCCGACACCGAGCAGCAGATCTACCGCCTGGCCGACGACCCGCTGTACCTGGCGGGGACCAGCGAAGGTCGCGCTCGCGTCGCTGCACGCGGGGAGATCCTCGACGGCGGAGCGCTGCCGCGCCTACGCCGGCTTCTCGCCCTGCTTCCGCCGCGAGGCGGGCGCCGCCAGGCGCGACTCCCGCGGCATCTTCCGCGTGCACCAGTTCGACAAGGTCGAGATGTTCGCGTTCGTGGAGCCGAGAGCGGCGCCGAGGAGCACGAGCGGCTGCTGGCGATCGAGGAGGAGATCCTCGGCGCGCTGGAGATCCCCTACCGCGTGGTCAACATCGCGGTGGACGACCCTGGGCGCCTCGGCGGCCAAGAAGTACGACTGCGAGGCGTGGCTGCCCGGGCAGGGCCGCTACCGCGAGCTGACCTCGGCCTCGAACACGACGGACTTCCAGGCGCGGCGGCCCTGGACGTCCGCTACCGCCCGGCCGGCGGCGGCTCGCCCGGCGTGTACACGCTCAACGGGACCGCGGTGGCGGTCGACACGATCATCGCCCTGCTGGAGAACGGCCAGCGCGGGGACGGGTCCGTGGCGGTCCCGAGGTCCTGCACGCCTGGTGCGCCCGCGTCCATCGCCAGGCCGACGCGGTGCCATGAGCGAGAGCGAGCAGACCCCGAACCTCCACGATCGGATCCCGACATCCCGCCGAGCGCCCCCGGCGGACGCGGCCGACCCCGAGATCGAGGACGCCGATGGGGACCGATCCGGGCGACGTGGATCCGGCCGCGCAGCCGGGGATCCCGACCGAGGGCGAGCCGCCGTCGACGGAGTAGGGGTTCGGCTCGATGACCGCCGTTGACGTCCGCCCGGGCGCACGGTCGCGGCCGAGCCCAAGCGTTCCGTCCGAGCGTCGCGCCACCATGGCCTCATGTTCGTCGCCCGGCTCATCTGCTCCGACACCGATTGCCCGGACAGCAGCTCATCTCAGAAGCGGAGACGCTCGCCGAGGCTCGAGGCCATGGCGTGCGACTGCGGGTGCGCGCTGGCGATCATCGGCTGGCTGGCCCGACTGGGTGGAGCCGCGGGGTGACGTCGTCGTCTCGCTGCCGCCGCGCCAGGGGCTCGCCGACGCGGCGTAGCGCGGTCGGCTCCCGGGTGCCGCGCCCCGGAGTGACCGACACCGCCGCTCCCCCGGCCCGACGAGCCGGTCCTCGCCCGCAGCGTCCGCGAGTTCCTCGATCGAGCGCGTGCTTCGAGGCCGCCCGGCTGCGCAAGCTGGTGCCCTGACCGACGTGCACGCGCGCTGGGGATCGGGTACCCGACCCCATGCCCGACGTGCACCTCCGTCCCCACGGCGACCGCTGGTCTCTCTGCGGGGACCCGACTGCGATCCCATCTCCGATACGCCACCCGCGGCAGGCCGAAGCTGGCCGCGCGGGCGCTCGCCGCCGAGCGGGGCGGCGAGGTGATCGTCTCCGAGCAGGACCCGACCGGCCTCGACCAGGCGCAGGAGCCGGGCGCGGGCGAGCCCGTGGACCCGGGGGTCGGCGGCGGCCGCGGCGAGGGGATTGTCGAGCGGCTGCGCGGACAGCAGGCCGGCTTCACAAGACGCGTTCCGCGGCGCGACCAGCAGGCTCTGGGTCGAGACCCCGAGCCGTCCGCGGGCGTCGGAGAGGACGCTGGTGCACAGGCCCGTGCCCGCCTCGCCGAGTCGGGTCACCGCGTCCATGGCCATCCACTCGCCCGCGGGCTGGCGCTGCAGGTGGATGCCGAGATCGACGTTGACGAACGTATACGCGCTCCAGTCGAGCGCGGAGGAGACGCCGCTGGCGCGTCGGCCATCACGAGCAGGCGCTCGAGCGGGGTCGAGGGCTCGCCGGCCACGAGCTGCGCGTTGACGCGTCAGACCGCGGCGGGCCCCGGGCGGTCGACGCGCCGTGGACGAAGCGCCAGTCGAGCGCCCGGTCGGCGACCTCGTCCTCCAGAACAGGTCGCCCGGGCGGCCGCCGTCGGGGCCGGCCGCCGGCGGCTTTCGTCGGCGGCGCCCCGTCGGGCAACCCGACGCGCTCGCTGCGCATCCGCCAGGCGGTGGCCCGCATGAGCGGCGCGGCCGCCTCGCCGGTCGCGGTGGTCGCCTCGATCTGCTCGACGCAGCGCCCGGCCGCAGCGTACGGGTCTGGATCAGCAGCGGCGCGATCGGGACGGGCGGAGGATGTCGTAAGCTGAGGCGGACGGTCTGGCCGCCCGGGATCGCGCTCGCCGCTTCGATCGCGCGCGGGCGAGCAGCGCCGCCGGCAGCCCGGCGTGCTGGAGGCCAGGTCCCACGGCCCGCGGGTCAACGCGGTCGAGGCGAAGCCCGTGCCGTCGGGCTCGTAGAAGGCGGCAGGGAGCACGGCCATCGCGTGCAGCATGCCAGCGCCCCACAGCCGCTCATCAGCGCGGTGCTCGGGGACTGGCTGCCGGTGTCGAAACGGGGTTGCTTTCGCCGCGCCCCGCCGGTACGGTCGGACGGTCAACCCACGAGGCTGCATTGTCTACCGCAGTGTCGGACTCTGGTCAAGGGGCGCCATCGCGCGATGGGCATCGGGCGACTACCCGTCCATGGTCCAGACGTTCCTGCTGCCGCTGGGGCCTCGGCTCGTCGAGGCATGTGCCATCGGCCCGGGAATGAGCACGTCCTCGACGTCGCGCGGGCACCGGCAACGCTTCAATACCCGCAGCAGGCCGGCGCCGACGTCACCGCCAGCGATCTCACGCCCGAGCTGCTGGAGGCGGGCCGTCGCCATGCCGAGGCCGAGGGAGTTACGCTCGAATGGGTCGAAGCCGACGCCGAGCACCTCCCGTTCGCGGACGCGTCGTTCGACGTCGTCATGTCCTCGATCGGCGCGATGTTCGCACCGCACCACCAGGACGTCGCCGATGAGCTCGTCCGCGTGTGCAGGCCAGGCGGCACGATCGGGCTGCTGAGCTGGACCCCGGAGGGCATGCTCGGCGCGCTGTTCCGGACCATGGGGCCGTTCGCCCCGCCGCCTCCACCCGGCGCGCAACCTCCGCCGCTGTGGGGCAGCGAGGAGCATCTCAACGAGCTGTTCGGCGCTCGCGTCGAGTTCGGCACGCTGAAGCGTGAGGTGCTGGAGATCACCGCCTTCGAGCACCCGCGCGACTACGGCGAGCACTTCAAGGCTCGCTACGGGCCGACCATCGCCGCCCGGGCGAACGCGCGCCGGACCGGGCGCGAGGCGGAGTTCGACGAGGCGCTGGACCGGTTCTGCGACGAGTGGAACCGCGGCACGCCCGACCGCGCGCGCTTCGAGAAGGAGTACCTGCTCGCCGTCGGCACACGGGCGTGACGACGTGGCTGCGCGGCGACTTCGGTCGCCGCGCAGTGTCGTCACGAGGAGTGGCCGGCCTGGATGTCGCGCTCGCACTCATTGCGCCGCAGCATGAAGTGGGCTACGAGCCCACTTCCGCGCGCTCGTAGCGCAGCAGCACGACGCCGGACATCGTCCGCGACCCGACGAACCGCAGGTCCGCCTGGTCTCGCAGCGGCGGGAAGTACGGCGTGCCGCCGCCCACGAGGACGGGGTGGACCCGCAGCTCGAACTCGTCGATGAGATCGAAGAGCGACGCCGCGAGCCCGGCGCCGCCGATGCCCAGCGGGCCGCCGTCGGCCTCCTTGAGGCGCGTGACCTCGGCGACGGCCTCCGCGCGGCGCACGAGCCGGGCGCCCTCCGAGACCTCCTTCAGCGTGTCCGAGAAGACGAACCGCGGGGTATCGACGTAGATCTGGGCGAACTCGGCCTCGGTCTCGCCCAGCGTCGGGTCCTGGGCCGCGTCGGGCCAGTACGGTTCCATCGCCTCGTAGATCCGTCGGCCGAACAGGAAGGCCTGGGTCTCCCGCGCCTGCTCGTTGTAGTACCGGTGCAGCTCGTCGTCCGGCGCTGTCCAGCCGAAGTTGTCGTCCGCGTCCTTGATGTACCCGTCGAGCGACACGCCCATCGAGTAGTTCACTCTCGCCATCCGTGCTCCTCCGCCGTTGGTGGTCCCTCAGGCATGACCGTGCGACGGCGCGAGAATCATCGGTGAAGCCGTGGTCTGGGCCGAGCCCGCGTGGCGGGAGTGTCGCACCCGTCGATCTTCATGCACAACACCAAGCGCGGGATCGCGTCCATCTCCCCTGGCGCGCCAAGCGACGGCGCCCAGCCGCGAGGCGATGGACACCGACGAGGTCGATCGCCACGGCGTGCCGCGGTGCCGGCACTGCGGCGGCCCGGGCGACACCAGCGGACCCGGGCTCGGGTTCCACATCACCGCCAAGAAGGTCCCGGTCATCTCCTTCCGCTGCATGCCCCGCCTGGCCTCCGGCTGCGGCGGCGTGCAGCAGATCAGCGTCGTACGAACCCGCGGATGCTCGTCCCGCTGTCGCGGCTGAGCCCGCAGTACCACGCGATATCGATGGCCGGCAAGCACCTGGAGCGCGTGTGGGGCCACTGGCGCCGCCGCTACGGCGTCGCCGGCCAGGACCCCGACAGCCGCACGTACCGCCGCGAGAGCGTCCCGTGCCAGCGCCTGCGTGCGCAGACCGCCCGGCTGATCGAGTGGTTCCGCATCCTCCTCCGGCTCGGCTGGCTCGCCGGCCGGACGCCCCGCCGTCAGACGAAGCCTGTCGAGGTCGACGGCAGCCGCCGGGCCGGGAACCTGCGTCGCGCGCGAGACCCCTACCGGCTCGACGTCGCGTACGGCCGCTACGCCGTGGCCGCCGGGACGGCGACCAGCCCTGACCCGCCGCCGCCGGACCCGGACCCACCGCCCGATGAGGGCGGCGAGCTACCGCTCGCCTCGTAGCCCATCGCCCAGCAGACGAGCCAGTCGCCCGCGGAGGATCTCCGCTGGGCGGCTTCGGTCGTTGAGGCCGTTCGACGGCCCGGTGAAGCGTCGTCGCGGCGGTCGAGGACCGGTGCCACAGCGTGAAGGACCGCATCGGCGGCCGGCTCGACTCCGACGGCTCAATCAACTGAAACCGTTGCTGAGAGTCTTGCGGAGCGGAGGGGGCGGGATTCGAACCCGCGGACGGGG
>JAUJOF010000029.1 GCA_030447785.1 Solirubrobacteraceae bacterium | reverse complement strand
CTGGGTTGAGAGAAAGGGAGTTCTCCCAACCATTCCGTCCGACGGCGTCGGCAAGATGCCGAGCATGGAGACGACGGGCGACCCGCGACCCCGCCTGACGCTCGCTCCGCCCCTCGTGCCGGCGGCGCCCGCGACGCTGGCCGAGCTGCTCGACGCCGAGACCCGGCTGCTGGCCCGGGCGGTCGGCGAGCACCTACCGCTTGAGCTGGCCCTCCGGGTCGCCGAGCTGCGCGAGCGCCGCGCCGCCCTCGCCCCGCGGTGAGCGGAGCCCTCTCCCCCATCGGCGGCGACGTGCTCCCGGCGTGTGGTCCCGGCGCCGCGCTGGCGCCGCCGGCGGCGGCGGTGTCGGTGGGGGCGGCCGCGGCGCGCTTCGCGCGGCTGACGCTCGCCCAGGCGCCGCAGACGCAGCGCACCTACCACGGGTGCCTGGAGCGCTTCTCGACCTGGCTGTCCGAGCACCACGCCGGCCGCTACGGCCTGGCTTACGAGCAGGGCGCGCAGGCGCCGCTAGAGGCGATCACCGCCGACGCCGTCTCCGCCTACCTCTCAGAGCTCGAGGCCCGCGGCTTGGCCGCCTCGACGGTCAAGAAGGACCGCGCGGCGATCAACCGCTTCGCCAAGTACCTGCACGCCCTGCGGCTCATCGACGCCACCGAGCTGCTCATGATCGACGGGCCGCGGATGCGCCGCGGCGCGTCGACCCGCGACAGCCTCGACGAGGCCGCGTGGCGCCGCGTGCAGAAGATCGCCCGCGCGCGCCTGACGCCCGACGCCCGCCAGCGCTCCACCCCGACCCTCGCCGCCCGCGACCTGGCCGTCGTCATGCTGCTCGGCGCGTGCGGGCTGCGCAACGAGGAGGTCCGCGCGCTGCCAGTCGACGCCGTCTTCCTGCGCCGCTCCGACGGCAACCGCGCCTGGCTGCGCGTCACGGGCAAGGGCCGCCGCGACCGCGAGTTCCCCCTCACGGCCGACGTCGCCGACGCCCTGCACGCCTGGGAGGCCCGCCGGCCCGCCGAGATCTGCGAGCACCCGCTCATGTTCCCCCGCCTCGGACGCGCGCACGCCGACGGCACCTACGCCCGCGCCGCCGCCACGCCGCCGACGCGCGAAGACCGCGGCCGCGTCTCCTCCGAGGCGCTGCGCAAGATCGTCGCGCCCGTGATGCGCGCCGCCGGCGTCGACGAGCGGCTCTGCCACCCGCACGTCCTGCGCCACACCTTCGCCACCCTGTACATGCGCCGCGACGGCGCCCGCCTCGAGCACCTGCAGAAGCTGATGGGGCACGCCTCGATCGACACCACCGCGCAGTACCTGCACACCACCGCCGACGAGCTCGAGGCCGACGCCCGCGCCCGTGACCGCGGACCCAGCCCGCTCGAACGAGACCGCAGGCGGCGTGCAGCCTGAGCCGGGCGCGCAGATCGCCGTTGTCGCCCAGTTAGACAGTCGACCCCGGCGCGGCTAACCGGGACACCGAGCGCCGTCGCGAGCCCCGATCGGGCCAAGGAAGCACCGCGGGGGCTCGTCGTCCCGTGGCGTGTCAAGCGACGGCGACATCGACCAGGCTTACCCCGGTTTTCCGCACGAACTCTCTATAGACCCCGCGCCAAAGCCGTCGTGCGCACCAAGGGCACCTATCTCAGCGCCCGCTACCAGCGCATCAAGAGTCGCCGCGGACACGCCAAAGCGACCGTCGCGACCGCCCACAAGATCCTCACCGCCGCCTACCACGTCCTCAACCAAGGCATTCCCTACCACGAGCTCGGCGAAGAGTTCTTCTACCGCCGCGACACCGAGCACACCGAGCGCTACCGCCGCCGGCTCATCCACCAGCTCGAGCGCCTCGGCCACCAGGTCACCCTCCAGCCCATCCCGGAGGCCGCCTAACCCAAACGCTCAGGAGGTCATTTTCGATTCAGCCTGAAGCGCCCTCGCCGCCCGGCCGCCACCCGCAGCCCGAACCACAGCCCACCACCAACGCCCAGCGCCCCCGCGCCCCGCGGGACCCCTACCCGCTTGACAAATCCCACCCCATATCAGCGGCGAACGATCGTGAAGCGGCTGGTCTCGGGGCGCGACTGGTTGCCGGCGAGGTCAGTCGCGACGGCGCGCAGACGGTAGCGCCCCGGCGCCAGCTTGCGTCCGCGCAGACGCCCGCTGAACCTGAACGCGTTCTGGCCTGCCTGGCCTTGGTGGGTGAAGGCCCCGCGCAGGGTCACGCGCCGGCCCGCTCGCGCGCGCTCGACCGTGAAGCTGACCGCGGCGGGCTCTGTCAGCCGGTAGGACACCCTGGCACCGACACGAGCGGCGATGCTCGCACCGCTGGCGCCCGCGCGGAAGCGACTCGGCGACAGCGACAGCGAACTCAGCAGCGGCCTGGTGGTGTCCAGCAGCGGCGGCGGCGGCGGCGGCGGTGGCGGTGGCGGTGGTGGTGGCGGTGGTGGTGGCGGTGGTGGTGGCGGCGGCGGCGGCGCCGGTGGTGGCTCGCGGTCGAACACCGCCACCGCGCCGCTGATTAAGGAGGCGACGTAGGCGCTGCGGCCGTCGGGGCTGACCGTCACCGACCCGGCGCCGTCGAGCGCGGTCCCGTCGGCGCACGCGCCGCCGCTGCCGGTCTCTGAGACGCAGCCCGCCGTGGCGGGCTTCTGGGTCAGCGCCCCGTCCGGCGCGCGGTCGAACACCGCCACCGCGTCGCTGCTTAAGGAGGCGACGTAGGCGCTGCGGCCGTCGGGGCTGACCGTCACCGAGGACGCGGCGTCGAGCGCGGTCCCCGGCGAGCAAGAGCCGACCGTGCTCAAACAACCCGCCGCGCCTGGCTTCTGGACCAGATCACCCGTCGCCGCCCCAGCATCGCCAGCCCCAATACCGCCCACCAACCACACAGCCAACAACACCCTCAAGACGCGGCCCTGGAGTTCCCCCGCTTTCGTGGACACCGTCTGACTGAGCGTGCTCAGTCGGGAAGGATGTCCCGAGATGCCCAAGACCCCGCCGTATGACCTTGAGTTTCGGCTTGAGGCGGTCCGGTTGCTGCGAAGCAGCGACCGGACGATCCCGCAGCTGGCCAGAGAGCTGGGGTGCTCGCCGCAGTCGCTGCGCAACTGGAGCCGCCAGCTCGATGTCGACGACGGCAAGAGCGAGGGGCTGAACGCCGCCGAGCGTGACGAGCTGCGTCGGCTGCGACGGGAGCTCAGGATCGTGACCGAGGAGCGCGAGATCCTAAAAAAGCCGCGGCCTTCTTCGCGCAGGACAACGACAGGACCCGCAGGTGATTTTCGGGTTCATTCAGGCGAAGAAGGCCGAGCACTCGATCAGGATCATGTGCCGCGTTCTGGGTGTCAGCCGCTCGGGCTTTCACGCCTGGGCGAGCCGGCCGCCCTCGCCCCGGGCGCTCGAGGACCAGCGACTGATCGAGCGCATCGAGGTGCTCTTCAAGCTGCGCCGCAAGGTCTATGGCTCGCCTCGGATCTGGGCCGACCTCGTTGTCGACGACGGTGAGCGGATCGGGCGAAAGCGCGTGGAGCGCTTGATGCGCCAGGCCGGCCTCTCCGGGCTGCAGCAGAAGAAGTACAAGGCCACCACCGTCGCGGTCCCCGGCGTCCGTGTCGCTGACGATCTCCTCGACCGAGACTTCGCCGCCGGCGCCCCGAACCGCTGCTGGGTGGCCGACATCACGTATCTGCGTACCTGGGAGGGCTGGCTCTACCTCGTCGCCGTCCAAGACCTCTACTCGCGCCGGATCGTCGGCTGGAGCATGGCCGACCACATGCGCACCGAGCTGGTCACCGACGCGCTGCAGATGGCTCTCGCGCACCGCCGACCCGAGAAAGGACTGATCTGGCATAGCGACCAGGGCGGCCAGTTCGTCAGCATCGGCTTCGGCCAGCAGGCCCGCGCCGCAGGGATCGCGCAATCGATGGGCAGCAAGGGCGACTGCTTCGATAACGCCGTCGCCGAGAGCTTCTTCGCGACGATCAAGAAAGAGCTCATCAATCGCCGCACCTGGCCCTCCAAAGCAGAGCTGCGGACCGAGGTCTTCGACTACATCGAGGTCTTCTACAACCGCCAGCGCCGTCACAGCACCCTCGGCCAACGCTCCCCTGCCGACTACGAGACCAGCACTCAGGGCGATACGGGCCCTTCGGGATTCACGCCCACCCCACCATCGAGTTCACTACCCCAACAGCGGCCCAAGCCGCCTAATCAACCCTGTCCACCAGAGCGGGGGAACTCCACACTGGGGTTGTGCGCCGGGCGGGCCTGGTCCGGTTGTACGCGCTAATCCTCGCCGCGCGGCCCGATCGCCAAGAACGCCTCACCCATAGCGAGCCAAGCTCCTAGCGACGCTCGAGGCGCCGGTAGGCGCGTTCGGCGTGATCCCACTTCCACTTGCCGTGGCCCTCACGGAGGGCGCGGGCTGCCTCGGGTGCGTGGTCGACCAGGTCTTTCATGCTCCAGGCGACGAGGTCGTCGGAGCCTTCGTCGCGCTCGCTGGCGTACGCGTACCAGCCGCTGTACTCCGGTTGCTCGTTGCGGTGGTGGACGAGCAGCTCGGGTCGTTCGGTGGACTCGGTCACCGGCCGGGCGACCGCGAGGTAGAGGTCGGGGTCGAAGCCGAAGGCCTGTTTCGCACGGCGCTTGGAGAGGATCACGTACAGCGAGACGGCGGCCCAGAGGACGAGTATCGCCGGAGTGAGGATTCCGGCGATGACCTCCACGGAGTTCAGGACGGCGAGGAGACCGGCCAACACGCCGAGGGCCAGGCACAACATGACCAAGGTGAGGCGCCGCGCAGATGCCGTCTGGGCCGATCCGGCCCGCGCTCGCAGCGATCCGCCGTGGGCCGGGCCCTGCCACTCCCACGACCAGCAGGCCAGCAGCATGACGACGGGGAACCCGACGGCCCAGAGCACGTCCTCGCCGTGCACGAACACCCGGTAGGGCCCCGCGATCAAGACCCCGAGACACAGCAGTCCGAACAGCCGGTGCCAGATGCGCCGGTACTGCCACTCCGAAGGCAGCCAGCGGCGCACGAGCCGGTCTCGCGTCAGCAGCACCGCGAAGCCCACGGCGCAGATGAACGGCCACGCCAAGGCCCACTCCCATGCCGACAGGTGACCGCCTGCCAGCCCCACCGTGAAGGCCCCGGCGGTCACGAGTGCAAGGACAAGCAGCGCCTGGAAGGCGACCGCCAGCGCGAGCGGTCGCGCGTTGGGCGCGACGTGGTCGCGATAGAACGGCGCGAGTGCCGCCCAGCCGGAGCGGCGCAGCTCCGAAGCTCGGTTGGGCGCAAGCCGGTCGAGGCCCCGGTGGGTGAGCGTCACGCGCGTACCCCCGCCCCGCCACTCGAAGCCGACCTCGACTTGGGTGCCCTCGTTGTCGGTGAAGGCCAGGCGGAAGCCGGGCTCCCAGACGGTGATCCGGCCGAGCTCGCGCCCCGCCCCGGTGGCGAGGTCGTGCACGTCGAGCAGGCGGCCACCGACATGAGGCTCGAAGCGGATCGCGGCGGTGCGGGTGATGTCCGGCAGCGTGTCGTGATCGACCTGATACCAGGCGTCGATCTCGCGTGTGAAGACGTCGAACGCGGCGTCCGGCGAGAGCGCCACCTCGACCCTGGTCGTGACCGAATCGCTCATGCCGGCCCTCCGCTCGTGCGCTCGACATGCTCTCGAAACGCTCCGAGCTGCTTGTCCCAGTGCCCCTCGACCCCGGACAGCCACGCCTGCAGCGTCGCGAAGCGCTCGGGACGCAGCCGGTAGCGCCGCGCCCGCCCGTCCTCGTCGCTGAGCTCGACGTCGACGAGCCCGCCGGAGAGAAGCGCCCGCAGGTGCCTGCTCATCGCAGGCCGGCTCATCCCCATACGGCCGGCGACCTCACCGGCGCGTAGCGGTCGCTCGCAGAGCAACTCGATGACCCGCCGGCGGGTCGGGTCGGCCAGCGCCGCGAAGGTGACGTCCAGGTCGTTCACGCTGGAGTGAACTATTGCACACGTGGCGTCTACAAGTCAAGCGAGTTCACCTGGGCCGCGCAGCCCTCGCGGGCGCAGCCGCGCCCGAGTAGATCGAGAAGTGGCTGAGCATCGCCTTGACGTGCTCCTGCTGTTCTCGCGCAGCGGCGCGATGAGCAGCTCGGAGTAGTTGACCGCGCTGATCCACCGCTCGGTCTGCGGCTGGGTCGCCTGGCGCATCCACTCGATCGCCTCGGCGTGGTGGGCGTCCTCGGGGCTCATGAAGGCGATCAACACGTCGGAGTCAAAGACCACTACTCCCGTTCGCCGCGCAGCTTCTCGAGGTAGTTCTCGTTGTAGACCCAGGGCAGGCTGCCGGCGTACTTGGCGATCAGCGCGTCGGTGCGCACGATCTCGATGCAACCCGGCCCCGAGCTGACCACCTGGACGTGGGTCCCGACGCAGAGACGCTCGACACTGGCGATGCCGGCGACCGCGTGGCGTGCGGCGTGATCAAGCCTTGAAGCAGAGTATTGCGTCATGGCTCTGCCGTCAGTGCCGAAGCGGGTTCTCCCACCGCAATTTTGCGGGCTCCCAGCGCGCGAAATCGTGATCGAGGGTGCATACGATAAGGCCGTGCTCGATGGCGATAGCCGCAAGATGGGCATCCGTCACGTGCCGCGGGGAACCGCCCGGGACGAGCAGCCGCTGCAGGATGTCGAGATGCGCGGGGCCAGGTTCGGGCGTCCAGGCATTCGGGCGCGACAACCAGGCCCTGACGATCGCCAATGACGTCTCAAACGGCACTGGGCGCTCCCAGATCCGCGGCTGCGCGGCAATGCGGATGAACCCGGTGAGCACGGCCCACGGCAGACCCACCTGGGCGCAACCAGAGAGTCGTTGAGCCAGCCATCGGTGGCCGTCTGCGTGGCCGTCGGCCTCTTCGATCGATGCGACCAGCAGCAGATTGACGTCGATGAGGATCACGGTCGTGGCGGTAGGGCGCGCTCGTCGTCCTCGTCGTCGAGCAGTTCCTTCCACGCACGCGGGTCCTTCAGCAGGACCCGGCCGACCCCTACCGACGGTGGGTCCCAGCTCACCGGCTCGGCTGGCTCGGCGGCAAGACCCGCCCGCAGCAGGTCGTTGATCTCCTGCTTGAGGCCAGTCCCGCGGGCCGCTTGGCGGCGGCGGATCGCGGCGGCGACATCGTCATCGAGCGAAAGGGTGGTGCGCATGTGGCGCATCCTATCGTCGCAACATCAAGGCATCAAGATGTTGATGTCTTGACGTGTACCCCGAGAACCACGTTCGTGGTCGCGCCGTCGGGTTGCAAGCTTGTAGCGCGTGCGGATGATCGACCGTGATCGCCGCTCGCAGAGATGTGGGATCGTCTCGAGTCCACGACCCTGGAGGAAGACCGGGGGCGGCTATTACCAGTGGCGGCTTCTTGCCTCCAACGGCCGGAAGATCGCCACATCAGCTGAATGGTTCCATTCGCAGTCCAAAGCCAGGATGGCCGCCTCGAGGTTCAAGTCGCGGTGCTCCTCATGGAACTACGAGGTGTACGGCAACTTCGAGGGCATCTACCGCTGGCGCGCTAAGACGGAAGACAATCAGGTCGTCGCGTTGTCGGTGGAGTCCTTCTCCTCGCACTTTGCCGCGCGGACCTCGGCCAACATCGCCCAGGAAAACGGCGGCAGCGCTAGCGGCCCGTTGTAGAACGACGGTCGAATGAGAATGGCCTGCGCATGCGCCCGGGGGATCGCCTCAGCGAGACGGCGCTGCCTTACGGAGCGCCGTGGTCGAGCTGGCGCAAGCGCGCTTCGAGCGCGGCGGACGAGATCGCGTTCGCGTGGGCGGTGGACGAGCTCGAGCTTGAGCCCGTCGGGGTCGTGGAGGAACAGGGCGTAGTAGCCCGGCGTGTAGTCGTACTCGCGTGGGCCGCTTTCGATGTCCGCCTCCTGGTCTTCCAGCCAGGCGGCGCGCTCGTCGACCAGCGCACGGCTGCCGGCCGCGAAGGCGATGTGGTGGATGCCCACCGCGTAGCGGTCATAAGACCTGATGCAAGTCGTGCTCTCGATCCGTGAGGGGCACCTGTCCTCGACGCTGCTGCTGCGCCGCCTCGGGACGGAGTCGCGCAAGAACAACATCTAAAGGCGTTTCGGGAGCTGGGCCGGGTGATCCGCACGATCACGCTGCTGCGCTTCATCTCCGAGCCCGAGCTGCGCGAGGAGATCACCGCCGCGACCAACAAGGCCGAGGCCTACCAAGGCTTCTCGGCGTGGCTGCGCTTCGGCCACGAGATGATCGAGCGCAACGACCCCGCCGAGCAAGAGAAGATCATCAAGTTCAACACGCTGCTCGCCAACTGCGTGATCTTCCACACCGCCCTGGACATGACTGCCGTCCTACGCCAACTGGCCCAGGAAGGCTGGCCCGTCACGCCGGCCGCTGTCGCGGACCTCTCGCCGTACATCAGGGAGCGCATCAAGCGCTTCGGCGAGTACGCCACCGACGGGCTCACCGACCCACCCGGCGCGTTCGACCCACACCTCGACCTCCACGACCCGCTTGCCGGCAACGAGGCCCCAACCGCCCATGCCGCGTGACGACCGCGACGAGACCTGCTCGGCACGCGAACTCGTCGACTTCGACCGCACCCCAGGTCGGGCCCCAGCAGTTTGGGCAAGTGGGTCGGCGGCTTCCGCTGGTCGGTCGCGGGGAATGGGCCCCTTCCCCGCGACCGAGAGTGCTTCCGTCGTCGAAGAGGGGCAGTCTCACGAGGCCTGATGTCGGCGACGCCGTGTGGCGCTCGTAGTAGCGTGGCGCTACAGGCGACGTGCGATTCGAGCACGACAAGATCAGGGAGCCGTAAATGCCACCAAGCGAGCCCAATCCGTCTCACATCATGCAGGTCGGCATGGGCTTCTGGCCATCGAAAGTGGTGCTGTCGGCGGTCGAGTTGCAGCTCTTCAGCCACTTGGCAGCTGACTCCCTCACCGGCGAGGAGATCGCCCAACGTATCGGCCTTCACCATCGAGCGATCTATGACTTTCTGGACACCCTCGTGGCGTTGAAGTTCCTTGAGCGCGACGGTGACGGCCGCGAGGGCCGCTATAGCAACACGGCTGACACCGCGGTGTTCCTGGACGAGGACAGCCCTGCCTATATCGGCGGCATCCTCGAGATGAGCAACGCGCGGCTGTATCGATTCTGGGGCGACCTCACCGAAGCACTGCAGACCGGCAAGCCACAGAATGAGATCAAGCACACCGGTAAGCCGATGTTCGACGAGCTCTACAGCGACCCAGCGCGCCTCGAGCAGTTCATGCAGGCGATGGCGGGCATCTCGATGGGCAACTTCCAAGCGCTGGCCGAGAAGTTCGATTTCTCCAGGTACGAGACGGTCTGCGATGTCGGAGGCGCCACGGGCCGGCTCTCCATGGCGCTCGCCGCCCGCCATCCGCACTTGCGCTGTACGAGCTTTGACCTGCCGGTAGTCGCCCCGATCGCCGAGACGGCCATCGCAGCAGCCGGACTCAACGAGCGCGTGGCCGTGGCCTCGGGCGACTTTCTCACCGATCCGATCCCCCAAGCCGACGTGATCACGATGGGCTTGATCCTGCACGACTGGAACCTCGAGCGGAAGATGCACCTGATCCGATCGGCGTACGACGCCCTGCCCGAAGGAGGCGCATTCGTCATCATCGAGAACCTCATCGACGACGCCCGGCGCGAGAACGCATTCGGCCTGATGATGTCGCTCAACATGCTGATCGAGTTCGGCGACGCCTTCGATTTCACAGGCGGCGACTTCGCCGGATGGTGTCGCGAGGCGGGCTTCCGCGACGTTCAGATCCTGCCGCTGGCTGGACCGGCGAGCGCCGGAATCGCCTACAAATAACGCGCCGCAGCCGCGCGAGCGCGGAGCCAGCGCTCCCCGAGCGCGGCGGCCGCTAGCGTGTCCGATCCGACGAACGTTGTCGGCGCAAGCCGATCCCAAGGGGCAGCTGCCGTGCGGAGCCACCGATGGGGTCGCACTGAGAAGGACGGGCGGCAAATGTTGCGCAACCACGCGGCAGAGCACTCTCTCGCGCATACGGGCGCTCTCGCCGCCGGCTGCGGTGCTTCCGCTCGTCACATTGCGGCAGCGCCGCCAGGCGTCCGCGCAGGGTGGTCTCTCAGGCCACCGTTAAATGCTCTGTCATCGACTCGATCACCGCCTGCGGCGCCTGCGGCCCGACCCGGCGAACCAGG
>JAUJOF010000013.1:66021-86610 GCA_030447785.1 Solirubrobacteraceae bacterium | reverse complement strand
AACTGCAACTATCCCTCGGACGGGTCGCTCAACCGCCTGCGACATCCGGATTAGGAGGCCGGGTTCGAGGGCGTATGCGCGCCCCGCCGCTCTATCCGGGCACGGGCTCGGCAGGCACTCACACCACGGGAGATCGGTTACGCCGCGCTCGTCCTTTGAGCGCTCGATGCTCGCCCACCGACGACGCAATATGAGCGCGAAGGCGGCGACCACACCTAGTTCCGCCAGAACCACGCTGACGGCCATGCCGAGGGGGCCGAAGGACGGAGCCAAGATAGTCGCCAGCCCGATGTTGACCGCGCCGGCGGTGAGAAGCACCCGCCTGACCACCACGTCCATGCGCAGCGAAATAAGAAAGTTGGCGAGCAAGGTGGCCAGGGCGATCGAAGGGACGATGATGGCAAGCACGCGGATGATGGGCACGGCGCCATCGAACTTCTCCCCGAAGAGCACGGAGACGATGATCGGGGCCAAGGCGACGAGGGCACCAGCGGCCAGCAGGCCCATCCCGCCGAGTGCGAGCACGGCGATCCGGCCCAGCCGCGAGGCGCGCTCGTGATTGCGCTGGGCGAGCAGACGACTCACCCGCGGGTAGATGGCAATGGAGGCAGGACCGACGATCCGGGTCACCGCCCGGATAACGCGCTCCGCCGCCCCGAACTGGGCGACCTGCGCAGGAGCCGCGAAGAGCTGAAGATGATGACATTCGCGGTCGTGTAGAGGTCGTCGCACCCACCCCACGAACAAGGTCACTACCGCGCCGCAGCAGCCCCCGCGCAGGCGCAGCGGCGCCGCTGCGATCTTTCGGTACATCAGGGTGTTGGTCAGCACGGCGGCGACGAGCGTCGCCGCCGACAGCGTGAGGACGAGCGACCCGTCGCCGGGATCGTCGATCAGGACGAAGAGAAGCGGCCCACGCGATCCGCCCCGCGAACTGATGCTCGTGAACAACCGCACCCGTTCGACGCCGTAGAAGTACCAGGCGGGTGACATCCCGGCTGGCCACCGCGAGCAGCCAGAAGACGAGCCAGGCAGATCCTGGCGCAGGATCGGAAGGGCGAGCGCCAGCCGACGGGCGCGATGACGGCGGTGGCGGCGATCAGCACCATCTTGCCGGCGAGGACATCAGCCGCCACGCGGGGCGCGGCCTGGTCGTCGTGACGCAACTCGGCGATCTCGCGCGTCGCCGAGAGGATGAACGCGTACTCGATCAAGAACGTGAGGACGAAGGCGAAGCTCTGGGCGGTCACGAGCACGCCCAGCGCCGTCGGCTCGAGCACCCTCGCGAGGTACGGAAGGGTCAGAAGGGGATGGCAAGGTCGCGAAGACCTGCCGCCGGGAGAGCGACCGCGTTCTGGGTGATGGGGTGCCGGAGGCCCAACGCGTCCGACGCAACAGCCATCAGAACTGAGCCAGCCGATCGCCGAACATCGAACGCATGGACGGTCCTGGGCCCCGAACGAGAAATGTACGGCGGAGACGTTGTGGACGACGGTCAGCGATCCGGGAGCAACGTAGAACCGTTCGACGATGAAGACGTCGTCGTCGAGCTTGAACAGCATGCGGGCTCGTGGAAAGGCACGGATCGCGAGATTCTGAACAGGGATCACGCGCCTGTTCTGGCTGCTGAGGTAGGACCACCAGTGCTGGGCCGTCTGGAGGGCTCGTCGCGATGGCCCTGGCCCACCACGATCAGCTCCCAGTCGAAGCACGACTGGCCCAAGATCGACGCGATGGCCGTCCGAATCGTCGCCGCCCTCACGTCGCGATGCAGACGGAGATCGTCGCCATGGCGCCGCCCATTGCCTGGACGACCTCGACCCACTGGTCCAGTCTCAAGCGCTTCGACGACCTGGCGAGCGGCACGACCCATCCGCTCGGCGGCAGCCAGGTCGCCCAGCAGGTACTCGATGGCGGCCCGCAGCGCCCGTGGGTCGCGCGGTGGCACATGCGGTCCCGTCTCCCCCTCGCGGACGAGGTGCGCCCGCGGGCGCGGGCACGACGACAGCCTTGCCCATTGCCATCGCCTCGGCGATGACGGTCACACGGCGTCGAACTCGACGTCCTCCAGGGCACGACCACGAAGCGCGACCAGGCGTACAGCCTGCGGCTCTCCTGGTTGTCGAGCTGCTGGCGCACGCGGATCTGCGGGTCGCTGGCTGAGAGCGGGCGAACGCCGAGCTCAGGTCGGCGCTGACGTCGCCCGTGCGCGGACGATGGCCCGCGACCTTCCGTCTGGACGTCGGATTCCCCGACCGCCGCGACCAGCGTGGCATAGTCGCGCGACTCAAGCGCCGACCGAGCAGATCATGTCCTCCACGGGCATGTCCTGCGGTCGCCAGAATCGCTCGTCCGCGGCGCTGGAGGCGGAAGTGGAGCTCTCGCTTGGGACCCCGAGCCGCTCCTCGGCAATCCCCATCACGCTGCTCGCGCAGATGATCGCCTTCGGGTGGGAGTGTGCGTCGAGAGGACGTGAAGACGGCCTTCTTCGATTTTGACAGCCAGACCGAGATGAGAGCCAGGTCACGGCGAGAGCGCGCGATTTTGAAGAGCAGCGCGAGCGGCAGGCCGAGGATCCGCCTTCGCCACCATGTGGCGGTAGCGATTGCGGCGCGAGACCCCTCCACGAGCTGCGCCGGCACGAAGCCACGCCGGGCGACGGCACGAGCAATGGGTGTCGCCTGGTCTTGGAAGTACTGCCAGTCCATCACGTCCGCATCGAGCGCTCGTGCCAGCTCGACGTAGTCGGTACGGGCCCGCGCCCCGATCGCAGCCAGGTGCGCCAGCTCGAAGGCGGACTCCTGCCCCTGCCAGGCGGGTGGGAGGACAAGACTCCGTCTCGAGCCGGTGACAGTTGGGTGCGTGGTCATCGAGGTGCGCCTCCCGCCCGGTGTAGTACAAGCGCGCACAGTAATCGGGCACGGGAAGCGGCAGCAATACGCAGGGGGTATGAGCGGCCCTGCGAGGCTCGCGCTCGCGCCCTCAGATGTCGCAGGTCGACCGAATCAGCCGAGGCGTGCAGTTGGGGCCCGGTTGCAGGACCCTGACCAGGCGGTCTCGTAGACGGCTCTTGTCATAAACATCCCGCCCTCCGCGGGAACCCGGAGCTAGCGCCAAGAAGGTCCTTCTGTGTCATCAGCGGAGGCCCCGGCGCTAAGCGTATCTGGCGCTCAGTGGCGCTCAGAAGGCGACGAAACGTCGACCGCAACGGTAGGGATCCATACCCCGGACTGTCTCCGCCGCCTTCCGCGCTGGAGTACGAGCCCCCGCCGCCCTCTCGAGCGCCGCCGGCTCGCACCGCTGAGGAGCGAACGGGCGTGACGGTCTCCAGCTGAATCCGCCGCGGAACGGGATCAGAGTCGGATGAGGTCGGGCAGCGCCCCCGTCTGGATCCAGCCGTGCGCGGCGGTTCGCCGTCATGGGGGCTGTCAGCGCGAGCGCGAGCGCAAGCAGCGCAAGTCGAGATCGGCGGCCCCGCGCAGCGTGAGGTGCGGATCCAGCGCCATAAATACTGGGCGGGTAACGACCAGCGCAGTGAAGCTCGCGGCGGCGGCTGCACCGACGGCGTCCTTGGCGCTCCCGAGCAATTCGCGCCATGGCCCGGAGGCGCCACCCAGAGGTACCACAGAAACGCGGCGGCGAAGGCGACACCGCCCGTCCACAGCGGGAAGACCTTGGCCGCTCTCGATCCAGACGAACTCGTTCCCGAGAGCGGCGAACCGCCCACACGCGCCAACGGTCGGACGCCCGTCACCCAGTTGTTGTCGACTGTAGACCGGCCAGAAATACGTAAACAAATTGTCCAGGCGTACCTGCCAGCTCGCGGCAGAGTGGAACCTCCGTTGAAGCCGCTGGAGCCGCTTCTCGATGACCAAGCCACAACAGCGGCGCCGCAACGCCCGCGACGGGCGTGAAGGCGACGATCGAGCTGCTCAGACGCTTGGTGATCCAGCCGAAGGCGAGCCCGATGACGATTGCGATGATCGCGGAGAACTGCCCCGTCGCCACGGTGCCGAAGACCAAGAGCATGGCCACGACCGACAGCAAAGAGGCGTCGACCGAGACAGCAAGAGGCGTCGGCGTTCACCGCTCACCAGAAGCCCGCCTGCGACCGCCATGCTGAACACCATGACATCGCCCACTGCGATCGAATTGGCCAAGGTCGAGGTCCCGCGATCGCTCGATGGATCATTCACGCCCTCGGGCACGTACAGGCCGGCGAGGAGGCTTTCAACCGCGGGCACGTGCAGAACCTGCATGATGCCGACCAGGGCGACGACAACTGCTGCGCCGAGTATGACCCAGAGACACCGCCTGACGTGTTCAAGCGTAACGGCGCACGCTCGCACCATCACAAAGACCGCGTAGTACTTCCACATCACCAGGGCGTATAGGACATCCTCCTGGCTGATCGACCGCTCCCGGACGGTCATCACAGTGAGGGGCAGGACCGAGCCGGCGAGCGCCAGGAGCAGGATCGAACGGTCGATGGGGCCGAAGGACAGGCGCAGACGGATCGAAGCGCCTGAAACTGCTCCGAGTACGAGGTGCATAAAGAGCCCGCCCGCGATCAGGACGGCGATTGCCTCGTGCGGACGCAGGAGCGGCAGCAGGAGGCCTCGATCCAACCCGGCGAGCAGCGGCGTGGTCGCCAGCAACAGGTACGCGCCGAACGGCGGGTGCAGCGCGACGAGGACGACCACAACCATTGCGAAGATGCCTGCCAACGTGACTTGTGGCGGTGCGAGGCCGGCGCCGGTGCCGGCCAGCAGGCCGGCGACAAGAGCCGCCGCAATGAGCAGCGGAGGGCGCATTCCCCGAAGGCTCGCGAGGCTGGACGGTTTCACCATGGCAAGCTCAGGCGCCGCGCGGCAGCAGTCCCCGAAGTCTCGGTCAGAACGCATCCCAGTGCATCGGCCACCCGGTCGAGGGTAGGGACTCGCTGACCGCCGGGCGCGGAGTCACGACGTCGCCCCGTTCGCGCCAGACGACGGGCGAACAGGCCGAAGTCGGCGCCCACATCGACTGCGACTTCACCGGCGGAGACAGTCGTCGACATCGATCAACTCGATGAGCCGCTGCATGTGCCTGCGCTGGACGGCCGCCGGCATGCTCGAAGCCGAGCGCCAGTTGCAAGGTCATCGGCTACAAGCACCTCGCCCGCCTCGCGGTCGCCGTCGAGCGCGACCTCGCGGCGCAGCGCGCCGCCGTCACCGTCCCGACCACCCCGACCGAGCCGGCAGCTACGCTCGCGACCGTCAGCTGATCACCGAACCGCCGCCGCGAAGTCCACGGCGAGCGGGACATCCTCGGCGGCGGGAGCGTTCATGCCACCGCGGAAGGCTGCGGAACAGTTGGAAGTCATGCGGATTGCTGTTCGCTACTGCGGTGTAGCGTCGTCTGTGGTCCCGGGCGGGGCTCCGGACAGCGTTGGTTGGGCACGCGCGATTTTTTCTGGGCGAGAGCTCGCGTATAGTTGATGGCCCCGTGAGTGTCCGGTTGCTGTGAGCACCGATCCGAGTTGTCGCACGCCGCCCGCGACTCTCGACAACGCACGACGCTGGTTGGCCGAGGCGTGGTCGAGTTTGCCCTTTGGGCAGCAGCTCAGCGTCCAGGCCGGTCTGCCCCAGAGGTCAAGTTTCGGGACCTTCTTCCACTCCGGCTCGCCCAGTCAGGATCGGTCGTGTTCAAGAGGAGGCGGAGCCTACATGCCGCCGTTATCGTGCCGGAGCGATGGTAACGGCCTCCGGACAAGACGAGCGGCACCCCGTCGAGCGCCTGCTGAGCGCGGTGGACGCCCCCTCGGTCCTCGCCAACCCTGGTGGGGAAGGACCCGCGATCGTCTCTCCGCGCGGCGACGGACCCATGCGTCGTCTGCGGTGCGGTGACTGGCAGCTCTTCGCCAGAGCTCATACCGAGGACTCGGCGCAGGGGCAGAGCTTCGCCGACTTCCGACTGGACGACGGGCGCGTGCTCACCGCCCGCCACGATGCAGCCAACGGGCAGGTGCACTTGCCGTTCGACCTCGGCGAGGCCTTCGAGAACTATGTCCTTGAGCGCTGGAGCGGACAGGCCGCTCAACGCCGAGTTTCCTCGCGCCAGCTCGACGTTTTCTACAGGGTCAAGCGGCTCATCCCCCGGGGCGCGCAGCTGGCCGCGCGCCGCGCCCTCATCCGCTGGCAGGGGCTGCCGGCCTTCCCGCAGTGGCCCTACGACGACAGCGTGCATCGCCTGGTGCGCTTGTATGTGCAGTGCGCCGCGCTGGCGTCTGGCCGCTCGCGCCTGTCCTTCCGCTGGTTCTGGCCGGGTCGGACCCGTGCTGCGCTGATGCTTACGCACGACGTCGAGACGGAGGCGGGACTGCGCGGCGCCGTGCGGGTGGCCAACGAGGAGCAGGAGCGAGGCCTGCGCTCGTCATTCAACGTGGTCGGGCGCTGGTATCCGATCGACTGGGGGATCGTGCGTGAACTGGTGGACCGCGGCTTCGAGATCGGCGTCCACGGAGTCTTCCACGACCGGTCCATGTTCTCCTCGCGGGAAGCATTCGAGGCGCAGCAGCCGGCGCTGCGCGAGGCGGCCGAGAGCCTGGGCGCCACGGGTTTCCGTTCACCGGCCACGCACCGGGTGGTCGATTGGCTGCCCGAGCTCCCAGTGTCCTACGACTGTACGGTCCCGCACTCTGATCCGTACGAGCCGCAGCCCGGGGGCTGCTGCTCTCCGTGGCCATACTTCATCGAGAACCTTGTGGAGCTGCCGTACACCCTCCCTCAGGACCACACGCTGTTCACGCTGCTGCGCCATCGCACCCCGGAGGCATGGATCCAGCAGGCCGAGCGGCTTGAGCGCGCGCACGGCCTCATACAGTGTCTCTCCCATCCCGATCCTGGCTACCTTGGGGACGACCGGATGTTCGCGTCCTACTGCGGCTTCCTCGACGCGATGGCCGGACGGGCATCTCTCTGGAAGCCCCTACCCCGGGACATCGCCGCTTGGTGGCGCGAGCGCGACGCCGGGGGCCCGGTGTGGCAAGGGTCCGGCACCTATGGGCATGCTGAGTGCGATGTCGTCTCCGGTGAGGTCGCATTCGAGCCACCGCCCACGAGATGACTACCGCCGTGGCCGGGGCACGCCGCAAGGTCATGAAGGCCGTCGCCAGGACGTTTCCGCTCAACGCGGTACGGCTAAGAGCGCTACGCGCCGCCGGCTATGAGATCGGGAAGGGCGTCTACGTCGGCGAGGGCCTACATGTCACCGACGAGCTCGCCTCACCGCTGGTGGCAGGCCTCAGCATCGGAGAACGTGCCTCAGTGGCTCAGCGCGTGATCGTGGTCCTGTCGTCGCACCCGAATGACTCCGAGCTGCGCCGGCACGTCGGCGTGCGCACTGCCGCGGTCCAGATCGGCCACGACGCGTGGATCGGGGCTGCGGCCATACTCCTGCCCGGCGTCACGGTAGGCCATCACGCCGTCGTGGGAGCGGGTGCGGTCGTCACCCGGAACGTCGAGCCGTGGACCGTGGTCGCGGGCAACCCCGCTCGTCCCATCCGCCGGTTGAGGGACTGACGGTGCTTACGCTCGATCTCGAGGATCCGCGGTGGCGCCGGCTGGTGGCGACCCATCCGGGCGCGGGCCCGTTCCACCACCCTGCCTGGGCCCGTACGATCGCGGACGTCTACCGCTTCCGACCCTTCGTCGCGGCGATCGAGGATGCACAGGGCACGCTTGCCGCTGGAATGCCCGTCATCGAGGTGCCTGCGCTTCCCCACGGCCGGCGCTGGGTGTCGCTGCCGTTCACGGATCACTGTGCGCCGCTCGCAGCAGCCCCGCCGCTCTGTCCGAGCTGGTCGGATCCGTAGGCAGCGTCCCGCCGGCTGACCGCCTGCGACGGGTCGAGATCCGCGCTGCCGTGCCGGATGCGCCGAACCAATCCGTAGCAGTGCTGCATCAGCTCCGGCTCTCGGACGACCCTACCGAGCTCTTCGCGAGATTCCATGCCTCGCAGATCCAACGTGGGATCCGCAAAGCCGAGCGCGACGCTCGCGTCAGGGTGCGCGAGGCCACCCGCCGTGAGGACGTGACCAAAAGCTTCCTCGGGCTGCACCTGCAGACGCGCCGACGCCAAGGGTGCCGCTGCAGCCCATGCGCTTGTTCAAGCTCCTCTGGCAGCGCTTGCACCCGACCGGGCTCGCGCGCACCCTCATCGCGGAGCTCGACGGGCGTCCGATCGCCGCCGCGATGTTCCTGCGCTTCGGCGGAACGGTCGTCTACAAGTACGGCGCCTCAGCGCCCGAGCACTGGCGTGAACGGCCCAACCACCTCATCTTCTGGCGCGCGATCCAGGACGCATGCGCCGCCGGGGACCGGTGCCTAGACCTCGGGCGCTCTGACCCAGACAACGCGGGTTTGCGAGCGTTCAAGTCACATTGGGGGCGCAGGAGCGCCCTCCTCTACACCGCCATCCCGGCATCGGCGCCCGCAAGCCGGGGCGTTATGCAGAACATCGGCGCGCGTGTCCTGTCGACTACGATCCGCCGTTCGCCGCCATTGGTGTGCCGGGCACTCGGCGCGGCCCTCTACCGGTATGCCGCCTAGCTAAGCTAGCTAGTACCTATTCGGGCACCCGTCTTGAGCCAGGCCGGGTTCACCGGAGACCGATGTTAGGATGCCTGTCCTGGAGAGAGTCGAGGCTTCATCGATGCCTGCCCCGAGGGGTATCCGGGTGAGTTGCGTGAGCGTGGCGAGGCGCTCGTGGAGTTCTAAGATGATCGGAGGGGGTAGTCTGGGTCGGCACCCGCTCAGCCAAGCAACCGCTCGGATGCAGTGAAGCGGGTACGCGCACTCCCTCAGTCTCACGCCCATGCGCTTTCCTCTAGCTCTTCTCGTGATCCTCTGGCTCTCGACCGCCCTGCCGGGGTTGGTGCCCGCCGACGCCGCTGTTCCGGGGTCGGACTCCCTCCGATGCCCGCGCCGCCACCCGTGGCAGAGCCCGCGCCCGCGCCGCCACCCGTGGCAGAGCCCGCGCCCGCGCCGCCACCCGTGGCAGAGCCCGCGCCCGCGCCGCCACCCGTGGCAGAGCCCGCGCCCGCGCCGCCACCCGTGGCAGAGCCCGCGCCCGCGCCGCCACCCGTGGCAGAGCCTGCCCCGCGCCGCCTGTGGCAGAGCCGCCCGCCGACGCCCTTCCGGAAACAGAGCCCATCCTGACGCCTGCGCCGTCGCCGGGGGGATCACGGTTTGGCGGGCGCCGGGTGTGCGCCGTTGTCTGATGGCGAGGCGGCGAGTCGTGTTCGGTCGGTGGGCGAGAATCGTCCCGACAACGCCGATGAGAACGCCTATCGGCCATCGGCCGCGGAGCTTGACAGCTTCCGTACGGGCCAGGTTGATCGCTATGGGCGCACCCAGCTTGAGTACAACCCGCTGACCGCGCACGTGACGGGGGTTTCTCTGGGAGCACCGACGAGATCTTGCAGTGGGTGGCCCACAAGTGGGGCATCCCCGAGGACATCAGGCGCGCGGTCGCCTTCGACAAATCCTTCTGGCGGATGTCCCAGCTGGGTGATCGCCATACGGTCAGCGACCCGGGCCACTATCCGGCCTACTCGCGCATCGCGGGAACAAGCGACGTGTACCAGTCGCTGGGCATCATGCAGGTCAGGTGGAACCCGGAGGGGCTGCATCAGGGCACCGAGCCGCTGCGCTGGAAGTCAACGGCGTTCAATGCCGACTACTGGGGATCGGTGGTGCGCTACTACTACGACGGCCTGTGCTACTGGTGTGGCCCTGACTACAGCCCCGGGCAGCAATGGGCATCGATCGGCGCCTGGTACAACCCCTCCCCCTGGAACAGTTCCCAAGTCCACGCTGAGGCGGTCAAGGCGCACATGACGCAACAGCCCTGGACTCAGCCGGCGCCTGCGCCGTCGCCGGGGGGGATCACGGTTTGGCGGGCGCCGGGTGTTGCGCCGTTGTCTGATGGCGAGGCGGCGAGTCGTGTTCGGTCGGTGGGCGAGAATCGTCCCGACAACGCCGATGAGAACGCCTATCGGCCATCGGCCGCGGAGCTTGACAGCTTCCGTACGGGCCAGGTTGATCGCTATGGGCGCACCCAGCTTGAGTACAACCCGCTGACCGCGCACGTGACGGGGGGTTTCTCTGGGAGCACCGACGAGATCTTGCAGTGGGTGGCCCACAAGTGGGGCATCCCCGAGGACATCGTGCGCGCGGTCGCCGTCAACGAGTCACGCTGGCGGATGTCCCAGCTGGGTGATCGCCATACGGTCAGCGACCCGGGCCACTATCCGGCCTACTCGCGCATCGCGGGAACAAGCGACGTGTACCAGTCGCTGGGCATCATGCAGGTCAGGTGGAACCCGGAGGGGCTGCATCAGGGCACCGAGCCGCTGCGCTGGAAGTCAACGGCGTTCAATGCCGACTACTGGGGATCGGTGGTGCGCTACTACTACGACGGCCTGTGCTACTGGTGTGGCCCTGACTACAGCCCCGGGCAGCAATGGGCATCGATCGGCGCCTGGTACAACCCGTCTCCGTGGGCCAGCAGCGTCGCCTACGTCGACAGCGCCAAGACCCACACAACCCAACGGCCCTGGACGAAGCCAGGGTTCTAGGGTTTGCCTCCGGCTTTCTCGAAAATCGGGGGCATCGACACAGAGGCGGTAGTCATGTCCAGAGCCTGACCGGCGGGGCCAGGGAGGTCGCTCCCAGCGCGAGGTGGAGCAGGAGCCCGGCGGCGATCAGCACGCTCGAATCCCGACTCGGCGAGCACCGCGAGCGCCAGTCCCCCCAGGCACGAAGCGACGAGGAGGGGGCCTGAGGCTCTCGATCTACGCGTCATACGCCCGCAACGACGCTCGCACGCCGTTCGTGTCCACCGCGGCTGGCGCCGTGGTCTCACTCTGCTGCATGCCGGTCGCCCTGTGGCTCGACGGGAGCGCTGTGCTGCTGGCCGTCGGACTCACGTTGTCCGCCGGAACCTGGGTCAGTGCTTGTACTCCACCGCCGCCTACGTCACCTTCTGCCGCCGCCCGGAGCACGCCGCCAGTAGGTCGGTCCTCCGTTCGCTCGCGGCATCAGTGCTCATGGCCATCCCCGTGTATCTCACCTGAGGGTTCATCCTGGGTGCCGTCGAGGGCCCTTTCGAGGCAATCATCGCTGGTGCCGGCCATCTCGCCGAACGACGCGGCACGCGCGAGCGGACTCGCGAGGACGAAGTAGGTCACGGCAGCAGGGATCATCTAAGGGCCTATCCCGGTTGGGCGGCTGCGAGGGTGGCGGCATGGGCCTTCTTGAGGGCGATGAGGCCGGCGGCGAGTTGCATGAGCGCGGCGTGGTTTTCGGTCTTCTTGGACCAGCGGATGAGCAGCGCGCGGTTGCGATTCATCCAGGCGTGGCAGGCCTCGACGACCCAGCGCCGCGCGCGCCAGGTGGGGTCGCGGACCTTCTCGGCCAGCTCCTGGCCGCGGGTGCGAATGTGCGGCTCAAGGTGCTGCTGGGCGGCCAGCTGGCGGACGGCGTCATAGTCATAGCCGCGGTCCAGACACAGGCCGTGGGGTTGCTCGTTGGTCGGGATCGGCCGAGCGATCGGCGTGGAGGCCAGCGTGGCCTCCAGCAGCTTCATGTCATGGCGGTTGGCGCCCTCGTGGCAGAGCCCGATCGGGACGCCCGCGCGGGAGTGTCCGAGGATCTGTGTAGGCATGAGCGAACAGGAGCGTCATGCCCACGAAGAACACGCACAGCAGGATCGAGTCCGAGGAGCTTGGGGGTCGCGCCGCCGGCGGGGAAGCGCAGCGAGCCCGTAGGGCGAGCGCAGCGAGACGCTGGCGGCCCGCGCCCGCCGCGCCGCGGGGTGCGATCTGACCCGCCGGCTGGTCGAGCGCGCCATGTCGGCCGAGCTGTCGGGCCACCTAGGCTATGAGCCCGGCCAGGCGCCGCCGGGCGGGGCGGGCAACGCGCGCAACGGCACCACCCCCAAGACCTTACAGACCGAGCAGGGCCCGGTCAGGATCGAGGCGCCGCGCGACCGGCGCGGGACCTTTGAGCCCCAGATCGTCAAGAAGGACCAGCGGCGCTTCGAAGCCTTCGATGACAAGATCGTGGCGATGTACGCGCGCGGGATGACCACCCGCGACATCGAGAGCACCTCAAGGAGATCTACGGCGCTTCGGTGGGCCGCGACACCGTCAGCCAGGTCACCCAGGCGGTGCTGGGCGACGCCAATGCGTGGCAGAACCGCCCGCTGGAGTCGGTCTACCCGATCCTCTACCTCGACGCTTTGGTCATCAAGATCCGTGACGGCCAGGCGGTGCGCAACCACCACTGCTACCTGGCGATCGGCGTCAACACAGACGGCGAGCGCGACGTGCTGGGGATGTGGTTTCAGCGCACCGAGGGCGCCAAGTTCTGGCTCGCGGTGCTCACCGAGCTCAAGCAGCGCGGCGTCGAGGACGTCCTGGTGTGCTGCGTGGACGGCCTGGCGGGCTTCCCCCAGGCCATCGAGGCCGTCTACCCCCAGACCTGGGTGCAGACGTGCCTGGTCCACCAAGTCCGATCGTCGCTGCGCTTCGTGCCCTACCGCGACCGCCGCCAAGTCGCCGGCGATCTGAAGAAGATCTACACCGCCTCTGACCGCGAGGCCGCCGAGCAAGGAGCTCGAGCGCTTCGCCGAGCGCCGGGATCACCGCTACCGGATGATCTCCGCGGCCTGGATCGAAAACTGGGAGCGCATCGTGCCCTTCCTGGCCTTCCCCGCCGACGTGCGCCGCGTGGTCTACACCACCAACACCATCGAGGCGCTCAACCGCCAGATCCGCAAGATCATCAAGACCCGCGGGCACTTCCCCACCGAAGACTCCGCGCGCAAGCTGCTCTACCTGGCGATCACCAACGCCCAGACCACCTGGCGAGGCGTCTACAACTGGAGCTCGGCGCTGGCCGCCTTTCGCATCCACTTCGGCGACCGCCTGCCCGACACCGCAATCTGACATTCACCCCTTGAACCAACCGGAGTAATCGTTACAGTCCATCCAGGCGCCTACACAGAAAGTCGGACGCCCTCCGCCCGCGCCCTCGGTGAGCACCGAGCGTTTCGCCCCCTTTTCCCGCGATCAGTGGGGTTGGGACCGGTGTCGGGCCCGCCCAGCGGCGCCTTGGTCATCGCGCCGTCGGCCGCCAGCCACGCCCAGTCGATGCCCACCGCCTCGTCGTAGGCCAACAGCCCCTGACGCCAGATCTCGTGAAAGACCCCGGCCTGCTCCCACTCCTGAAAGCGCCGGTGCGCCGAACTCGATGAGCAGATCCCCGTCGCGCTCAACGCGTTCCACTGCATCCCCGTGCGCAACACCAACAAGATCGCGTTCATCGCGGCGCGGTTAGGCACCCGCGAGCGATGACAGCCCAACGGATGCCACGGCCCAGCCGGCAACAACACCTCGATGCGCTCCCACAACCAGTCAGGGATGCGCCAGCCATCGTCACCATCGACGAGCCCCATCACAGACCTCCTGATCGAATGGCACGACGGCCGGCCGATCAGAGATTCGACGCCGCGCTACATAACCCTTCCGGGATAGGCCTAAGGAGCGCCGAGCACCACGACAGCCCATAGCCGCCAGTTTCGGGGCTGGTGACGAGTCGAGGGGCTTCCACCACTGGTTCGGTTTCCCTGTGCCTTTCTGCCTTGCTTGCCCGCCCGGGTCGTGGCGGCGACCCGTCGGTACGTTGTCGGGGCTGCTCCCGCCCGCGCTCCCCACCTCGAGAGCCAGGCTGCCCCAACTTCACCCGGCCGTCGCGGCGGCCGGCGGTGGGCCACGCTGCCCACCCAGACACATGGCGCCTCGTGGCGCACAGCCCAGTTCATCGAAGACGACCAGCTCGGTGCGCGCGTAGCGCGCGACGACCCGCGCGAGCTCTTTGCGTGACTGGGCTTCTTGGAGCTCGTTGGCCAGGGCGCCCAGGGTGGTGAATCTGACGCGGCGGCCTTGGTGGCAGGCACAGACCGCGAGCGCGGTGGCCAGGTGGGTTTTGCCGGTGCCCGAATCGCCGATGAGGATTACCGACTCACGGTCGGTGATCCACGAGCCCTCGGCCAGCGCGGCGACCTGGGGGACCTTCGGGTTGTCGGTGAAGCGGAAGTCCTCCAAGCGCTTGATCGCCGGAAACCGAGCGTCGATGAGCCGGCGGCGCTCGCGGCGTTCGGCGCGTTCGTGGTGTTCGGCTTGCAGCAGGGCGGCGAGGTAGGCGATCGGGGTCTGCTGCTCGCGGGTGGCCTCGGCGGCCAGCGCGCGGAAGCGGCGCTTGACGGTGGGCAGTTGTCATAGCGAACCTCGCAGAACGCGCCGCCGAACCACTCGAACGCCAAGACGTGCCCTTCGAGGAACGCCTGCTGGGTCTCGACCGGCGAAGCCATGCTGAACGCCGCCCCGGAAAAGCACGACCGCATGAAGAACAGATGCACCCGCGTCCGCGCGCCGGCCAGATCGACGTCGGTCTGCCCCCAGTCGACCTCCGCCATCACTCCGGGCGCATGGACCTGCGGCACGAACACGTCGCGCCCCGCCTGACCCAGCTCGCGTCGACGCTTGCGCACATGGTCGCGGACCGTCGTCTCGGCGACATCGGCGCCGAACTCCTCGACCAGCCGCCGCCAGATCCGCTTCGCCGTATGGCGCTGCTTGCGGGGCGCGTCAAAGTCGGCAACCAGCCACTCGTCGATCAGCTCGTGATACTCGCCCAGCTTCGGCGCCGGCATCCCGACCGGCACCTTGCGCGGCGGCGGCACCGCCGACCCCAGCGCCTGCTTGACCGTGCGCCGATGCACCCCATAACGCGCCGCAAGCGCGCGGATCGACAAGTCCTCCCGCTCGCGATCACGCCTGATCTGCTCGAACAACTCCACTCTGGACCCCACCTTCTGCCCGCCTCCGATCCGCGCTCAAGGAGCGCCGAACCCTCAGCCGACGATCGGACAAGGTAGGGCCAAATCAAGCCGTCGCAGTGGAGCCAAATCAGGCCGTCGTTCCTACCCCCCGCCAGCTCCTCAGTCGCCTTCCGGTCGCCGCGATCGATGGTCGACACCAGGTTGGGAACAAGGAGGCTTGCGAGCAGCGCGCCGCCCAACAGCTCCAGGGCGAGGTTGGGAAGCAGGGCGATCGCCAGGAACGTGCTGCCCAGCCCAGCACGGCCGCGATGACGGCGATGCGCGCAAAGCCGGTGAGCCGGCTGATCATCGTCCAGACCGAGACTGCGGTCGAGTCACCGGCGAGCGTCTTCCGGTCGACCCCGATCGGCTCAGAGACCGCCGTTACTGTACGGGCGTGCCCCGCCATTCTCACTCAAAATCCGCCGGACGATCTCGAGGTAGTGCTCGCGGTAGTGAACCCATCGGTAGCCCTCGTTGGCCCGCGTGGCGTGCTTGACCAGCTCCTGGGCCCACTGAGGATCGTCGTGCAGCCTGCGAATCGCCCGCGCGAGGTCGGTAGGATCGTCCGACTCGAACCACGCGAAGCACTTCTCGTCGAAGTACTGCTCGACCGCGCGCGTTCGGGACATGAGGATCGGGCGGCGCATGGTGATGAGCTCGTACATCTTGTTGGAGAGGACGAGGTCCCGGAACGCGTCGCGCTTCAAGGCCACGACTCCCGCGTCCGCCCGGGCGAGTGCCGCCACGAGCTCGTCGAGCGGGACCCAGTCGCGCTGGATCACGACACGGTCGCGTACCCCGCGCGCTTCGGCCAAGCTTTCGAGCTCATTCACGTAGGAGCCGTGCCCGTATACCTGAAGCTCGAGCCCGGGCAGCTCGTCGGCGAGTAACGCGAGCGCTTCGATCGTCGTGTCGATCCCGACGTGCTCCTCGATCGTGCCGTGCGTGATGAGCGTGAACCGGCCGTGGTGGCGAGGCTGTGGGGGATGGCGCCTCGTGTCGAAAACCGCTTCGTCGGCGGAGTCGAGCACGACGTCCAGCTTCTCCGCTGAGGTCCCCCGGCCGACGAAAGTTTCCTTCAGCAGGCTGGAGCATGTGATCGCATGGTCGGCGAACCGGATCGAGGCCTGCTCGCTGAGGGCGACGGCACGGACGGGGGCTGTCCGGAATCGCCTCCCAAAGCGCGTGGCGAAGAACTCGGGCATGGCCTCATGCAGGTCGAGCAGCACCCGGGCGCCGAACAGACGGGGCACCAGAGCTGCGAACACGAGAGGATCGGGCAGCGTGTGCACCTGCACGAGGCGATAGCGACGACGGAGGTGAAGCGCGGCGGCGAGCAGGAACGCGACAGCCGCGAACGCGCCATACTCGAGGAGATAACCGAGGACGCCGCCACGCCGATGCGCGATTGGCACACGCAGGATCCGTGCGCCGTGCCAGCGGTCGCGCAGGGGCTCGCCGGTGCGGCCGACGCAAACCACGTCGACCTCGTGCCCGTCCGAGAGGAGTGCCTCGACCTCGCGGCGGACCCTGATGGCGACGGGGAAAGGAGCCTGGCGGATGACGAGAATGCGGGCCATGGGCGAGCGCTAGGCCGAAATCTTGGTCAGAGCGCGTCTCAGTGCATCGGCCACCCGGTCGAGCGTAGGGGCTCGCTGGCCGCCGGGCGCGAAGTCAAGACGTCGCCCGATCGGTAGAGAGTTTGCATTCGCCGAAGCTCTGTGGCTGCTTTTCTCAAACACCACGAGCGTGGATCTCGAGACTAGCCCTGGGTCGTACACGAGGCGAAGCGCTCCGGCCGGGGCCCGGGTGGCCTGAAGCGCCTGAGACGCTGAAACGTCCGCCTGGCAGGTTTTCTTCGTTGAGGGCAGCGGTCGACGAACCGAGCCCAGCGGAGGTCGTTCAGCGGACCGGGCAACGCCGTCAGCACTGCCGCGTGGGAGGCAGGGCATCGACGAGCGTGACCGTGTCTTCCTGACGGACCCGCCCATGGGTGGGGAAGTTGACGAGGTGCCGCGCTGCATCCTCGGCTTGCGGGCACGTCCCGGCCACATACTCTCCGTCGCCCGGCGTCAGTGCCTCCTCGAGCACCGACGTGAACCAGGTGCCGAGGACGACGTGTCGGTGGGTGGCCCGGACGGCGCCGGAGCGGTCCGGCACTGTAAAGGGGTAGCGGACCCACGATGGCGCTGCCTCCTCGGGATACCCGGGGGGGCGGAAGCCTCGCCCGGCGAGGAGCCGGGCATAGCGCTGGGCGACCGCGCGGCGACGGGCGACGTTGGCGTCGAGCCGGCCCAGCTGGCGCAGCCCGATGGCGGCCTGGGCATTGGCGAGCCGCTGCTCGAGATCCGGGCGCCAGCCCCCGTGCAGCTCCTCCGGAGTCGTCGGGCGCGGAAGCGGCTGCGCCTCGCCAACCGCTTCGTACGCGGCGCGGACCACCCGGTGAACTCGCGGCTCGGTGAGGAGATGATACGCCAGCAGCTTGACCAAGTAGCGCACGGTGAGCCAGCGAGGCGGCCAGGCACAGGTGCCCTGAAACGCTCGTATGCGCTCCATTAGCGCGTCGTCGTCGGTGACAGCCATTCCGCCCATGGTCGTGGAGATCATCTTCGTCTCCTCCGTGCTGAAGAACGCCGCGCGACCGAAACTGCCGACCGGACACCCCCGCCAGGTCGCCCCGAGCGCGTGCACGCAATCCTCGATGACCACCAGTCGGCGCCCATCCGCAAACCGGATGGCCGCGTCCAGATCGGCCGGGATGCCGAACGTGTGCTGAAGCACTAGCGCCCGGGTGCGAGGCGTGACCTGACGCGCGGCATGATCGAAGTCGAGGTTCCAGTTGTCTGGCATGCAATCGGCGTAGACCGGCCGGGCGCCAGTGTGACGGATGGCGTTGGCCACGACGCTGTGGGTCGGCACCTGCAGCAGCACCTCATCACCGCTACCGATGCCGAGCGCTCGCAGGATCGCGTAGAGGCCCACCCGGCCGGTGGCGAAGCTGCAGGCATGGCGCACGCCGACGCGCTCGGCGAACGCCCGCTCGAACGTGCCAATGCTCGGACCGCGCACCAGCCGGCGGGGCCGGAGCAGATATCCGAGCGCTGCACGGCAGTCGCCCGCCGTGGTTGTCCCCCCCAGGAGCGAGAGCTTGCCGTTCACAGGTAACGGTAGACTAGACGACCCGCCGCGGCCGTCGCCTCGAGCGGGACGGCGTGCCAGCCTCGCCTCATCAGCTCGGGCAGCGATCTGCGCTCGCCGTCGCTCTCAGCGTGCGACTGCGTCGGTGCCGGCCAGCAGTATCTTCGCAGCCGCCGCGGTTTGGTGCCCCACTTGCTTTTGAAGTCCGCAAGCCCCTCGGAATGCTCGGGCACTTCGCCCAGGTCGTACCTGCGGTAGCCCTCTCGGCACGCGTCACTAATGGCCTGCCACTGCAAGAGGTCGTTTGGACGAAGATGGAAGGCGGTGCGAACCACGCCGTTGAAGGCGTAGAACACGGTAGAGCCCAGCATGAGAAGAACCGAACCGGCAAGCAGCTTCTCTCCCTGCTCGGCTACGAGCAAGCGCATCATTCCTCGTGGGCGCAGCTCCTCCCACATCGCCTCGAACAACCGCAGCGGTCGCGGGGGGACCACATGGTGGCGCATGGTATGGAGGTAGAGGCGGTACCAGGCGCGTACGTCATCGATCGTGTCGGCCCGCCGCACCACCACGTCCTGGGCCGCGGCCTTCCTGATGCCGTAGCGAACGCGACTGTGCTGGCGAGCGTTGCCGAAACGAACCTTCTCCGGATGGTCCGGAAGCTCCAGGATGTAGGTGATTCGCCAGCCCAGACCACCGACCTCGTCCACGAGACCGTCGAGACGGGGCTCGGCCGGCTTGAGCTGGAGTCGGGCCCCCGGTGGGGTCCGCTCCACGGCCCCGTGCAGCAGCAGGGCGAGGCCGTCTCGATCGTCGCTGAGTGGGCCTGCGACCGGTGTACGCGGCAGCGACGAAAGACGCCGCCTGGCCAAGCTGCCCCCGAGGCCGAGCGGAAGGCCCTTGGTGGCCATCAGGGGCAGGATGCCCCGCAGCTCCCCGGCGGCGTTCTCGAGCGCGAGGCCGATCGGAGGCTGACCATACTCCCGCCGCAGCACCCGCAGCCACGCGGAGGTGTGGTAGACCAGCCCTTCGGGGTGCGCGGAAACGTAGGCGTCCCATCTTGCGTCAGCGCTCGGGTCGATCCCGCGCAGTCGCAGATGATCCTGGGCGGAGGAGGTCCCCATCGGCCGGTGCCCTACCGACATACGTGAGAAAGTGTATGCGCGCCCCGCGCCCCGCGTGACCGGACCCCGCGCCCCGCTATGGTGACGAGCCTTCCGGTAGCCTCAGCCGCTAACGCCCCCCCACGGACCCCCTTACGCCAACCTCTCGCGCGCCTCGGCCGCCAGCGGGTGCACCGCGAGGTCCGGCGGCGGCGGAGGCTCCGCGGCCGTCAGCACCTCCAGCGTGCCCACCACGCAGCGGGCCAGCGCGTCGAGGGCGTAGCCGCCCTCGAGCACCACGCCCACCGGCACCTCGAGCTCGGCGCCCAGGCGGCGCACCGTGCCGGCCATCGTGGCAAAGCCGGCGTCGCTGACGATCATGGTGGCCAGCTGCTCCTCGGCGTGCGCGTCGAAGCCGGCCGACACCAGCACGAGCTGGGGGGCGAACTCGCGGGCCAGCGGAGCGACCACGTGCTCGACGACCGAGCACCATGTCGGGTCCCCGCTCTGGCCCTGCAGCGGGATGTTCACCGTGTAGCCCTCGCCGGCGCCGTGCCCCACGTCGCTCGCTGGGCCCGTGCCCGGATACAGCGGCCACTCGTGCATGGAGCAGAACAGGACCTCGGGCGCCTCGGCGAACACGTCGTTGGTGCCGTTGCCGTGATGGACGTCCCAGTCGAAGACAAGCACCCGATCCAGGCCGTGCGCGTCGAGCGCGTGGCGGGCGGCGATCGCGACGTTGTTGAACAGGCAGAAGCCCATCGCCCGCGTCGCGTCGGCGTGGTGGCCGGGTGGGCGGTGCAGCGACGCGCCGGTCGGTGCGGCGCCCTCCATCAGCGCGTCCACCAGCGCGGCCGCGCCGCCGGCGGCGTGGCAGGCCGCGACCCATGAGCCCTCCGACACGATGGTCTCCATGTCGATGGACCCGCCCCCGCGCTGGGCGAGCCTCTCGATGCGGTCCACGTGCTCGGGCGAGTGCACCGCCTCCAGCAGGTCACGCCCGGCGGGCGGGGACTCGGTCACCTCGCATTCGAGCCATCCGCGCTCGCTGAGCGCCTCCTCGATGGCCACGATCCTCTCGGCCCGCTCGGGATGGGACCCAGTGTCGTGCTCGAGCGAGCTTGGGTGGCGGAACAGGAGGCCGCGCGCCATGCCGAGAGCCTACCCGCGCCATGGGAGCGGCGGCGGAGTGCCATCCCGGCGACCGCCTGCGCGAGGAGCCCGCCGGGCGGAGGGCACAGACGGCTCGACGACGCGCCCGCCCGTGCCCACGTGGGTCAGGGGCCTTCGCCTTGGATGCGGTAGACGGGTTCGCCTCCGGCGCGGCGTGGCTCTTCCGGCAGGGCGGGGCGTTCGTCGTCGAGGCTGGGGCGCGTCGACTTGGCAGGCGTCGTCGGTCCGTAGTAGCTGTAGCTCT
>JAUJOF010000013.1:62923-65921 GCA_030447785.1 Solirubrobacteraceae bacterium | reverse complement strand
AGGCTGGGGCGCGTCGACTTGGCAGGCGTCGTCGGTCCGTAGTAGCTGTAGCTCTGGCTGGTCCCCGCGCCGGTGAGCACGATTCCGGGAAGGTCGACGTCGGCGTTGCGCAGCACCCGCTGGGCGCGGCGCCCGGCGTCCTTGGTGGTCTGACCGAGGCGCACGACGAGCGCGACCGCGTCCACGTGACGCACCAGGGTGGCGGGATCGTTGACCGTGCCGATGGGCGCCGTGTCGATCAGGACGACGTCGGCGATCGTCCGGCAGCCCTGGATCACCGCACGCATGATCGGTCGGGTCAGCGTGCGCTGGGGGTCCTCGGGCAGTTCGCCCGCGGGCAGCACGGCGAAGGCGGAGCCGTCCGCCGCCTCGGCGAAGACCGGTTCGAGGGTCTCGACGTCCAGCCACACCAACTCCCTGTCCAGGCCCGCGCCCGTGAAGACCCCGCTGAGACCGCGGCTGGAGTCGACCGCGGCCCAGGAGGAGAACGTCGGCCGGCGCAGGTCCGCCTCGACGGCGATCACCGTCAGGCCGAGGCGCGTGAGCGCCCGCCCCAGCTCGAGGGTCACGGTCGTCTTGCCCTCTCCCGGCGAGGCCGAGGTCACCATCACCACGTTGGAATCCCGGGTGAGCGAGGTGAAGTCGAGGTTCGACGCGAGCAGGCCGTAGGCCTCACGCTGGGCGGGGTCGTCCGCCCCGCGGCGCGATGGCCGGGGGATCGACGCGAGGATCGGCAGCTCGAAGAAGTCCTCCACGGCCTCCTCGCTCTTGAGGCGGCGGTCGAAGAGCTCGAGGGCGAGGGCAGCGGCGATGCCCAGCAGCAGGCCCAGCACGAAGCCCAGCCCCCCGCTCAGCACCGGCCGAGGGCTCGCCGGACTCTCGGGCACGCTGGCGCGGCGCACGATCTCCGCGCCGGGGGTCTGGAGGGCGGCGGCGATCTGCAGCTCGCGCTGGCGCTCCTGCAGCTCGAGGCCCTCGGTCGAGGCGCGCTGCTCCTCGGTCAGAGCCTGCAGCTGCTGCTCGGCGAGCTGCGCCGCCTCGGTGAAGCCCTCGCGCGCCGACTCGGCGCGGAAGGCCACGTAGGCCTCGGCGAAGGCGTTGGCGATGCGCGCAGCCATCAGCGGCTCGGTGTCTCGGGCGATGATCTCAGCGATGTTCGAGGTGCTGCTGGTCTCGGTCTCCACCTGCTCGAGCAGGTCGCCGGCCGAGCGATCGGTGCCGAGGAGGCGCTTGGCGGCGTAGGCGGTGTCGGCCTTACGAATCAGCTCCAGGTCCGTGTTGATCGCGCGCTCGGGGTCGGCCGGCGTGAAATTCGCCTCGGGCGTCACCAGGCTGTTGGACGGCTCCTCGACGCGCAGGAGGACCTCGGCGGTCGCCTCGTACTGCCTCTGCCCGGTGAGGCTGACGGCGAGCGCGGCAGCAGTGGTCAGGATGGTGAGGAGGGCGACGAGCCACCACCGCCGGCGAACGGCGCGAAGGAAGTCGGAAAGCTGGGTGGTGTCGTTGCCGTTCACGATTTCTCCTGTGGCCACGTGATCGACCGTGGCGCAAGGGACCTTGAATGGTACGCGTCAGCGTAGTCGCCCATGGCGGGAGCATTGCCTCAGACCATGGCCGACCACACCGCGGGCAGCGGCCCACGGTAGCGCGGGGACTCGGGCAACCGGGAGGCGCACCGGCACGAAAAGGCGGGCCCTAGGGCCCGCCTTCGCTTCGAGTGATGTCCCGCCGGCGGTAAGGCCGGCGGGAAAGGCTCAGGACTGCGCCGGAGAGCGACCCATGTCCCTGCGCAACAGCAGGCCGGCCGCAAGCAGCACGGTGCCGATGAGCAGGACGGGGATCGCCGCGAAACCGGTGAAGGGCAATTCCTCGTTGTCGTCACCGTCCCCGGTCGCGAGCTGGCGGGACTCCTGCGCCGCGGCCTGCCGCGCGACGGCCTGCGGCGGCGCGTTGCCCGCAGCGGCGGTGCCGACGACGTCGCCCTCGCCCTGCTCGCCGAGCACGTCGCCGCCCGAGCCCTGGCCGCCGCCGCCCGAGCCCTGCTCGCCGAGCACCTCGCCGCCCGAGCCCTGGCCGCCGCCGCCCGAGCCCTGCTCGCCGAGCACCTGGGCCTGGGGCGGGTTGTTGGCCGCCGGGTTGTTGGCCGGCGGGTTGTTGACCGCCGGCTTGCCGTACTGCGCCTGCGCCGCCTGGCCGGTGGTGGTCAGCGCAGAGACGCCGAGCGCGGCGCCGCTCCCGGTCATGAGCAGGCCTAGAGCCAGCATGGAGGTGATCGCCAGTCGCGAACGCATGAACAGTCCTTTTGTGGAGGTGCGGGTGGCCGTCGTGGTCCCTTGTGCCATCGCGCGCCGCTTGATGCGGTCGGCTTCCAGGCCGCTGAGCTGCGGACGGTTGCTCTCGAGCGTCTCGGCGACGCCGAGGAGATCGTCGGGGATGTCTCGAGAAGGCTTCATCACCCACTTGTACGTACGAGGAGCCCGGTTTCCGACTGGCATCATCGAAATATGCGCCAGGGCGACTTCGAGCGGCTGTATGCGGAGCACGCCGAGCGCCTGTTTGCCTTCCTCGTCTATCGCACCGGCGACCACATGCTCGCCGAGGACGTCATGGCCGACACCTTCGAGGCCGCCTATCGCGCGCGCGCGCGCTTCGACCGCCGTCGAGCCAGTGAGCGGACGTGGCTCTACACGATCGCCCTCAATCGCCTGCGCGACCACGGCCGGCACGCGGCCGCCGAAGCCCGGGCCCTCGAGCGCGTCGCCACCAGCGCCTCCGCGCCGGCCACCGACCCGGCGCTCGACGCGGTGGAGAGTCGCGACCGGGTGCTGCGCTCGCTGGGCGCGCTGAGCGACGAGGAGCGCGAGGCGATCGCGCTGCGCTTCGGCGCCGAGCTGAGCCTCAAGGAGATCGCCGCCGCCCTGGATCAGCCGATGACCACGGTGGAAGGACGGGTCTACCGCGCGCTGCGCAAGCTCCGCGAGGAGCTCGAGTAGCGCCC
>JAUJOF010000013.1:0-62823 GCA_030447785.1 Solirubrobacteraceae bacterium | reverse complement strand
AAGGACGGGTCTACCGCGCGCTGCGCAAGCTCCGCGAGGAGCTCGAGTAGCGCCCGAGGCGCGCCGCACGCTCTGCGCGTGCCGCACGCCGCGCGTCCGGCCAGGGCAGCGCCGCGTTCTCCGTCTGGGGCGGGTGGAACTCGAGGACGCCGCGCGGCCGGCGCACCACCACCTCGCCATGACGGGCCTCGACCACGACCGAGTCGCCGATGCCGATGCCCGTCGCATCTCGCACCGCCTTGGGGATGGTGAGCTGGCCCTTCTTGTAGATCCTCGCCATACCCATCGACGAGAGGATGGCGCACCGGGTCCAAGAGGACCAGTGGCCCACGCCCCGGGAAGCGGTGGATAGCATCGCTGCGCATGGCCGACCGCGTCGGGTTCATCGGGCTGGGGATCATGGGCTCGCGCATGGCCGCCAACCTGGCGCGCGCGGGCGTCCCGCTGACCGTCCACACCCGCACCCGGGAGAAGGCCGAGGCCTTCGCGGCCGAGCACGACGGCGTCGCAGTCGCGGTTTCCCCCGCCGACCTGGCGTCAGGCAGCGACGTGGTGCTGACCATGGTCGTCGACGCCGCCCAGGTCGAGCAGGTGCTCCTGGGCGCCCAGGGCGTGGTACGCGGCGACCACGACGGCCTGCTGTGCGTCGACCTGTCCACGATCGGCGCCCGGCAGGTGCGGCGCATCGCCACCGGACTGAGCGCCCGGGGCGTCGCGCTGGTCGACGCCCCGGTCACCGGCTCGGCCCCCAAGGCTGAGGACGGCAGTCTGACCATCGTGGCCGGAGGTCAGCGTGCTGACTTCGACCGCGCCCGTCCGTTGCTGGAGATCATGGGCGACCTGGTGGTCCACGCCGGCGCGCTGGGTCACGGCCAGCTGCTCAAGCTCGTCAACAACGCGGTGGCCGCCGCCAACGCCGTCACGCTCGCCGAGGCCCTCCTGGTGGCCGACGCCGCGGGCGCCGACCTCGACGCGCTCGAGCAGGTCATGGGCGCCGGATCGGGGGCTTCGGCGATGCTCGCGCTCAAGGCCGAAAGCATGCGAGAGCACGACTTCTCGACCCTCTTCAAGGCCGCGCACATGCTCAAGGACGTCGCGCTGTGCCTGGACGAGGCCCAGAGCGCCGGGATGCCCTTCGAGGCGGCCGCGCACGCCCGCTCGATCCTGACCGCCACGGTCGGGCGCGGCCACGGCGAGAGCGACTTCGCCGCTCTGGTCGAGGCGGTCGAGGGCCTGGCGGGGCGCCGGCTGGGCGCCTGACGGGCCTGAGGCGCTGCGCCGAAATCCGGCGACTGCGCTTGGAAAATGCGGCGTTCTGTACTACCGTCGAGGGCGTCCCGCTGACAGCGGTCGCCTGCGGGCGACACCGTGCGCGCTGTCTTCCACATCGACGCAACTCTTCTCTCCAAACTTATGCCTATCGCGTTCAAGGAATGGGCGGTCACCGTCCGCGCGCTCGCCGAAGGTGAGCAGCTCGTGACCCTGCGCAAGGGAGGCATCCGCGAAGGCGGAAAGCACTTCCGCGTGGAGCACGACCGCTTCTTCCTCTACCCCACGTTCGACCACCAGCGCAACGACCTCGTCCGCGCCTCGCACCACCCCGAGCTGGGCCGTGCCCTCGAGGAGGGCGTGTGGGCCGACGGCGAGCCGCCCGTCCAGGCGCTTTTGCAGGACGGGGGCATCGACCAGCCCGAGCGGGTGCGCATCCGCGCCTGGGCCGAGGTCGCCGGCCACTTCGCCGTGACCGACCCGCGGTGCGTCGATGCGCTGTCCCCGTACTACGTGTGGACGACCGACTACGCCGAGAAGCGCCTGGCCTGGAAGCGCCGCCACCCACTGCACGTGCTCCTGCTGCGCACCTACCGGATCCCGCGTCCGGTCACCGTGCGCGTGAAGAACAGCTACGGCGGGTGCCGCTCATGGCTGGAGATCGCCCGGGACCTGCCCTTCGAGGGCACCCCGGTCCTCTCCGACGACGAGTTCGCCCGCGCTCGCGAGCAGATCGAGGGGATCTGCGGCGAGATGGCCGTGCCCGTCGCGGCCTGAGAGGACTCCCCGCGCCCGGCGGAATCGACGCTCGCGTCCGTGCCGCCGGACGCGTGCTGTGCGTGGGGATCGGCGGGGGCGGCGACGTGGTCGGCGCCCTGGCCGCGAGCCAGCTCGTCAGTGCCCTGGGAGGTGAGCGGCTCCTGGGCGGCCTGACGTGGGAACGGCGCCCGATCGACCCCCTCCCCGGTCCGCGCCGCCTCGACGAGGTCGAGGAGGTCGAGCCGCTCAACGCCGCGGTCGCGCTCGCCGGGCCGGCCACGCGCGGCCCCGGCGGCTTTCGTTTCTGCGAGGCCCACCTGGCCGGGGCGCTTGGCGAGTCCACCGTGCTCGTCGACCCCAATCCGGGCCCGCGGGCGGTCGGCCAGGCGCTGGCCGACGCCGCCCGGCGTCTGGACTGCAACCTGGTCGTGCTGGTCGACGTGGGCGGCGACGTGCTGGCCCACGGCCACGAGGCGGGGCTGGCCTCCCCCCTGGCCGACGCCGTGCTGCTGGCGGGCGCGCCGGCCATCGCGCAGGCGGGCATCGACGTGGCGGTGGCGGTCTTCGGCGCCGGCTGCGACGGCGAGCTGACCCCCGACGAGGTCATGGAGCGCGTCGCCGAGGTCGCCGCCGCGGGCGGCCTGCTGGGCGCGTGGGGCCCGACGACCGAGGGCATCGCCGAGCTGGAGCGCGCGATCGCCGCCGTCCCCACCGAGGCCTCGGCCATGGCGGTGCGCTGCGCGCGGGGCGCCACCGGGGAGGCGGTCATCCGCGAGGGCCGGCGCAGCGTGCGCCTCACCCCGGTGGGCGGGCTGAGCTTCTTCCTCGACGCCGGGGTGACGCTGCGCACCGCCGCCCGGTGCGCCGCGGCGGTGACCGACGCCGGCAGTCTGCGCGATGCCAACGCCGTGCTGCGCGGGATGGGCGTGCGTACCGAGCTCGATTACGAGGCGCAGCTGTCGCCGCCGACGTGAGGCAGGGCGCGGGGAGGGCAGGAGCGCCTGCGTGCGCGGTGAATCGGGGAATCGGCCGTACGGAAAGGTTCGGCTCGTCCGCGGCCGAGGCGGGCTGACGCGCGCGGCTCGCTCAGTCGCGTTGCATGAAGCGCTGGTGGCGGTCGCGGCGGTCGTGCTCGACGCGGCCGCGGTAGGTCGCGCACTCGCGGTGGACGCTGAGGCCGCGAACGCGCAACAGGCGCTCGTCGTCTGTGATGGCCACGCCGCAGACAGCGCAGACCTCGATGTCATGGCTGCGCGGCCGAAAGCGGCCGCCGAGGGCGCGGAGGGAGCTTCGCATGGGCCGAGCCTCCCACGGCGAGCCCAAACGCAGGTAAACGTCCGGTGAGCGCGCGGCGAAGACCCCACTCCGGGCGCCTGGTGGGCTCTACGATCGCGGGCCTGCTGCCCGAGCCCCTCCCCGGCGATCCGCCGGCCGCGAAGGCCGCCTGATTACGGGAGCGCCACGAGGTACTCGCGGAGCATCTGGTCCATCACGGCGACCATCACGTCGTGGTTGCCGGTCATCGAGGCGAACGCCTCTACCGGGGCACGACGGTGATCGGACATCGCGTCCCGGGCACTCGACCGAGTCGGGCGTCGGCGGTGAGGAGCGAGCAGTCCAAGAGCTCCGCGAGCGCGACGTAGGAGGCGTCATAGGCCGAGATGTTCTCCCGCAGCTCCCACACCCTGTCCAGGAATCCGGTCACGGGGTAGCGCGTCACCCCCAGGCGTCGCCAACGGTCGAGTGCGGTCCACGCGGCGTCGGCCTCGAGGCGCCGAGCGGCGACCCCCCGGCGCAGAGCGTTGGCGACCTCGCAATCAACGAGGTGAGGGGCGTGGAGCTGCTCGTCGGCGAGCGCCCGTCGCGCCGGGCCGGCGTTGAGCAGTGCCGACACGGTCGCCGAGGCGTCGACGACGATCACCGCTCGCTTCGACCGCCGTCCACGTCGGCGACGATCGCCGTGGCCTCGATGCCAAGGTCCGGAAGCGCCCCCAGCAGGGCGGGGTTGTCCGCCCGGCGGGATACCTCGGCGAGCTCCCTCACCGCGACCGCCCCCACCGAGGTCGCGTCACGGGCGGCGAGGCGCTCGAGGCGCTGCACCACATCCTCGGGCACGTTGCGCAGATAGAGGGTCCTCATGTCGCAGTATGCTAGCAGCCTGCTTGCGCAGCGCGACATGTGGTACTTTCATAGACGTGAGTCGTCTGCTCTCGGTCTCCCTCCCCGACGAGCTCCTAGACCAGGTGGAGGCACTCGCGCGCGAGGAGGGGCGGACCAAGAGCGAGTTCGTGCGCGACCCGCTGCGCCAGCGGGTGCTGCACGGGCGCCTGGGAGCTGTCCACGATGACCTGCAGGCGCTGGCCGAGGCGCAGGGCATCGGCCCCGAGGACGTCGAAGACCTCATCGCCGAGCTGCGCGCCGAGGAACGTTCCCGCCAGAGCTGACGCTGCGCGTCCTGCTGGACACCAACGTGCTCGTCTCGGGCCTCCTCTTCCGCGGAGGCCCTCTGGGCCGGGTCCTGCAAGCGGTGGCCGCCGGACAGCTGGCGCTCGTGCTGCCCGACCCTGCTCGAGGAGAGCGACGGCACATGCTCCCGCTGGGTCACCACGAGGGCATCCCGCTGATGACCCAGGCCCTGCTCGCGCAGCTGCGAAGGGGGTGAGGTCGCCCTGGCCTGGACCGAGACGACGTCCGCCCACCTCCTCGTGCGCCACGACGAGGGCATGGAGGCCGAGGTGGCGCGCGTCGTGGACCTCGTGGAGGCCACGCGCGAGCGCCTGGCCGACCTGCTGCCCGCCGTGCCGGGCGAGACGACCGTCGTGCTGCACCCCACCGCCACCCAGCTCGCGCTGGCCCAGCCCGCGCTGCCCGCCATCCGCCTGGCCACCGCGCCCGCGGCGCGGCGCTACCTGGTGGGTTGGGTGGCGCGTGGGCGCCTCGACGTGCTGGTGGGGGCCGCGCTGCGCGACCGCGCCTCGGGCGGCGAAGGTTCGCGCGACCTGCTGCGCCTGTCGCCCGCCGCGCTGTACGCCCAGCTCGCGCTGGCCGCCTCGGCGCCCCAGTGGCCGCCGCCCTTCCGCCCCGCGCCGGTGGCCCGGGCCGCGCGCTGGGCGTGGCTGTGGCTGGGCGCGGGCCCCTGGCTGTCGGGCCAGCTGGCCTTCGCCCGCCCCGCCATCGTCCGGCGGCTGCGCGAGGGCTCGCGCCCGACCTTCCCGCCCGCGGCGCGCGACGCCTCCCTGCTGGGGGCCACCGTCCTCGACCTGCTCGAGCGCCACTGCGGCGCGGCGGCGGTCGTGCGCCTGGCCACCGGGCCGCTGGCCGCCGGCGGCGCATCGGCCGCGCTGGGCGAGGCCTTCGGGGGAACCCCGTTCGCCGAGCTCGAGCACGCCTGGAGCACGCATCTGGACCGCCTGGCCGGGAGAGGATGAGGGACCAGGCGGGAGGTTCGTCCTGCGTCCTGCGGGGAAGGCCACACTCATGAGCCTCGGGAAAGCCATTCTTCGCGTCGTCGTCGGCGGCCTGTTCGTGGGCCACGGCGGCCAAAAGCTGTTTGGCTGGTTCGGGGGCCACGGCCCCGAGGGAACCGGCCAGTTCTTCGAATCCGGTCTCGGGCTCGCCCCGGGGCGCCGCCAGGCGCAGACCGCCGGCGCCGCCGAGCTCGGCGGGGGCGCCCTGCTCGCGACCGGCATCGCCACCCCGCTGGCCGCCGCGGCGCTGACCGGCAGCATGGTCACCGCCATCCGCAAGGTTCACCTCGAAAAGGGGCCCTGGGTCAGCGAGGGCGGCTACGAGTACAACGCCGTGGTGCTCGCGCTGTTGTTCGCCCTCACCGACGAAGACTCCGGCACGGGTTGGGCGCTGGCGGCTCTGGCCGCGGGTGCCGCCGGCTCGTGGCTGGTCACCGGCCCGCTCAACGAGCCCGCCTCCGGCGGGACGCCCGAGCAGGGCCCCTCGCCCGACGAGCAGCCGGCGGGCGACCCCGCTTCCATGGCCTAGACCGCCCGCTCGGCCACCGCCTCCTCGCGCGCGAGCAGGCGCTTGAGCGCGAGCGCGTTGCGCACGGCGAAGCCCTCCCAGTCGTTGTTGAAGTAGGCGAAGACCTCGGCTTGGCGCCGCAGGGCGGAGATCCTCTCCGCCCACTGCTCGAGCTCCGTGGCGCTGTAGTTGCCCCGCCGCCCGCGGGCGCCGTGGTGCAAGCGGATCAGCGTCCAGTCCGCGGTGAGCGCGGGTCCTCGCGCTCCTGCGGGCAGGTGGGCGAGCGCTTGGTCGAGGCGCTCGTCGTCGCGGTGGAAGCGCTCGGGCAGCTGCCAGATCACCGGCCCGAGGCGCTGTGCCTCGACCAGGGGCGCGATCCCCGCGTAGTAGCGCTCCAGGGCGGGCGGCAGATCGGTCAGGCGCTTCATGTGGGTGACGAAGCGGCTCATCTTCGCGGCGAAGACGAAGTGCGGCGGGGTCTGCTCGACCCAGCGCGCCACGTGGGGCGGCTTGGCCAGCCGGTAGAAGGTCGTGTTCAGCTCGACGGTGTCGAAGCGCTCCGCGTAGCGCGGCAGCCACCGCGAGGTGGGCAGCCCGGGCGGGTAGAGCACACCGCGCCAGTCAGCGTAGGACCATCCCGAGCAGCCGACGTGGACCATCGCCCGCGTCAGGGGAGGGTGCGAAAGCCCTCCTCGACGAAGTCCTCGTCGAGGGCGACCGCGGTCTCGACCCCGTGATCGCGCATGAACAAGAACGAGACCTCATCGACCAGCGAGGCACGGCGTCCCTGGGGCTCGAGCCTGGCGACGGCACGGTCGTGCAAGGTCCGCTCGACCCAGCGCACCTCAGCGATCACCTCGATCCGATCGAGGAACCGGCGTGAGGCTACGGCCCCCAGCCGGCGCCGGACGAGCGCCTCGGTCTCCACGGTCACGTAGTTGTGCGTCACGAGACCCTCGCTCCGGCGGAGCACGGCGGACACCTTGGAGTGGGACTCGTCAGCGACGTTGACGAGCGCGAGCAGGGCCGACGTGTCGACGAAGGTCACCGCTCGTCGAGGTACGCGTCGTGGCGGCGGCCCAGATCGGCGGGCCCACGAGCACCCAGTGACGTGAGCTCGTCGATCGCATCGACACGGCGCTGCCGCGTGTCCGCGTCATCGCGCAGCATCCCGTCGACCCCTTCGCGGACCAGTGCCGCGATCGACGTGCCCCGGTCGGCGGCGAGCTGGCGAAGCCGAGCATGCTGCTCCTCGCGAAGCTGGACGATGGTGCGAACCATCAGCCCGGACGATATCGCCTCGTCCGCTCGCTGTCATCACTCGGATGACTCAGGTCAGCGCGAGGATCCGCGCCGGCCCGCCGCTGCCGCTCTCGAAGCGCGTGACGCCCACCACCACGGTGGCCCCCAGGGGCGGCACCTGCTCGAGGTTGGCGAGGTTCTCGATGCCGTAGCGCCCCGTGGGCAGCCAGGCGCCGTGGGCGGCGAAGTCCTCGGAGGCGCCGATGTCCAGGCTCGCGGTGTCCAGGCCGATGGCGCGCACGCCGGGGCGCTCGGCCGCCAGGAAGGCGCACACGTCGGCGCTGAAGCCCGGCGCGTGCATCACGCCCGCGCCGTCGGCGTTGAGGTAGGCGCCCGCGTCGCCGGCGCGCTCCCCCCAGCCCGTCAGCACGAACAGCGCGCAGCGTTCGGGCAGCGGCCCGTGTGTGCGCTCCCAGGCCAGCACGTCGTCGGGCTCCACGGTGGCGTCGTGGTCGGCGGCCACGCGCTCGCGCACGTCGACCACCACCACGGGCAGCACCAGCTCGCCGGCGGGGATCTGGTCGACCGTGGCCACGCCGGAGGCGAAGTGCGCCGGCGCGTCGACGTGGGTGCCCGAGTGCTCGTCGAAGGCCCATGAGCGCACGTAGAAGCCGTCGGTGTCCAGCGCGAACTTGTCGGCCACGCGGACCGGGTCGTAGATGGGAAACAGCGGCGTGCGCTCGGAGAGCACGTGGCTGAGGTCGATGACGCCCATCGGCGGCGGACCCTATCTACGGCCCGATCGCGGTGCCCGCCAGCACGATCAGGGCCACGACGGCCACCGCCACCAGCAGGCCGAGGGCGAGTCGGACCGGCGGCGTGGCCCGGGCCGACCCGGTGGCCAGCAGATCGGCCTGCAGGAGCACCTCGCGTGCGGTCTCCAGGCCCGAGCGGGGCACGAGCACGTCGCGCGGGCCCGCGGCGAGCATCTCGGGCACGTCGAAGCCCCGTGTGCGTCGCAGCGTGGAGGGCACGCCCTCCTCCAAGAGGATTCCCTGGATCATCTCCGCCTCGGGTTGGTGGCGCGCACCGGCCACCATCACGAGCTGGCCCTCGCTGAGTTGGGGCTTGATCTTGCGCATCCGCGCGTGACGCTCGCCGACGGTCTCCTCCTCGTGCGCCCCGGGGTGCACGAGCGGCAGGCCACAGCTCGTGCAAAAGCGCTCACCGCCGGCGTGTGCGGTCCCGCAGGCGGGGCAGACCAGATCGTTCACGCGGCCTCGAGCTCCACCTCGGTCACGCGGCCCTCCTCGATGCGGTAGGTGCGCACGAGGGGCTCGCCGTCGCGGGCCACGCCGACGATGATCCACTCCACCCCGGGCCACAGCGCGGCGAAGTTCAGGTCGGTCTGGGAGGGATAGGGCTCGCTGCGGGTGTGGGAGTGATAGATGGCCCCCAGCTCGTCGCCCCGGCCCTCGATCTCGTCGAGCAGCCGGTACAGCTGGGGACCGTCCACCTCAAAGCGGAAGGGACTGGCCGCCGCGTTGACGGCCTCGCGCACGTCGGTGGCCACGCCGTCGTGCACGGCCACCACGCCGCAGCACTCGTTGGGCGCCTCGCGCCGCGCGTGGGCGACGATGCGCTCCAGCTGCGCCGCGGCGATCCTCAGCGGTTGGCCTCGGCCAGCTCGTCGCGGTCGTCGTCCTTGCCCGAGATGCCCGAGACGGAGTCCTTGAACTCGCGCATGCCGCGTCCGATCGACTTGCCCATCTCGGGCAGCTTCTTGGGGCCCAGGACGATGAGGGCGATGACCAGGACGATGATGAGCTCGGGAGCTCCGATGTTGAAGGGCACGGCGCTCAGCCTTTCGTGGGGTGCTCGGGACGGGTCCTCGTGCTGCTCGGCGCTGCTACCAGAAGAGGGTTGATTCGAGGTCGGCGATCTCGTCGACCGGCTTGGTGTAGACACCGGAGGACAGGTACTTCCAGCCGTCGTCGCAGATCACGAAGACCACGTTGCCCTCGTCGATCTCCCCGGCGATGCGCACCGCGACCCGGGCGATGGCGCCCGAGGAGACGCCGGCGAACACACCCTCTTCTGCGAGCAGCTTGCGTGTCCAGATCACCGCGTCGCGGTTGGTCACGAAGATCTTGCGGTCCAGCACGGAGAGGTCGATGATCGGCGGGATGAAGCCGTCGTCCAGCGAGCGCAGGCCCTGGACGGGCTCGCCCTGCATGGGCTCGGCGGCCACGATCTTCACCGCGTCGCCCAGCTCCTCCTTGAAGCGCCGCGCGTGGCCCATGAGCGTGCCCCCGGTTCCCAGGCCGGCCACGAAGGCCGCGACCTCTCCGTCGAGCTCGTCGAGGATCTCCTTGGCTGTCCCGTTGTAGTGGGCGTCGGGGTTGGCCTGGTTCCCGTACTGGTAGGGCATGTGGTAACGGGAGGGGTTCTCGTCGGCCATGCGCACGGCCATCGCGACAGCCCCGTTGGAGCCCTGGTCGCCCGGCGAGTAGGTGATGCGCGCGCCGTACATCTCCAGCAGCTGGGTGCGCTCGGGCGTGACGTTGGCGGGCATCACGACCTCGAGGTCGTAGCCCTTGCGCGCGCAGATCATGGCCAGCGAGATCCCGGTGTTGCCCGAGGTGGGCTCCAGGATGGTCTGCCCAGGGCCGATCAGGCCGCGCTCCTCGGCGTCCTCCACCATCGCACGGGCCACGCGATCCTTGACCGAGCCGGTCGGGTTGGCCGACTCCATCTTGGCCCAGATGCGCACGCCCGGCTTGGGCGACAGGCGCTTGAGCTCGACCAGCGGCGTGTTGCCGATCGCCTGCACGATGTCGCCGTAGCGGCCCCCGCAGGGACGGTTCTCGAGCGGCGGCAGCGCCATCGCTTCAAGAAATATAGCGGGGGGACGCCGGTCGCCCGGAACCGTCAGCCGGCGGACAGCCGGTGAGGCGAGACCCCGATCTCGTGCAGGACTACTCCCACAACCCCGATCGAAGGAGTTGCACAGAGCAGGGCGCCTCCCCGTCGCGACGCCGGGCCACCTGTCTTTGCCGGCGGCCCCCGCTCGGAGGCGGACCGCTCGTGTCGGCGCTAATGCCCGGACGGTTTGGTTCCCGCGGCCACGATGAGCTCGCAGGGCCCCTCGAATCCCGCCGGCCCTTCGAACTGGCGAAGTTCCTGCTCGATCTGCTGCCAGGTCTCCTCGCGGACGGTCTGCTCCACGCCGGCAAGCATCTGCTGCAGCGCGCCGAAGGACTCGCGTTCGAAGCGGGCGCACTCGGCGGCCGACTTCAGACGCATCGGAGCCGCCATACGCCGCGCCTGCACGTTCTCGAAGCCCGCCTCCTCGAAGACGGACTCGATCACGCCGGGGTCTCCCAAGCTGAATGGCCCCGGCTGACCCGGCGCCGGGGCAGGCAGCTGCGCACGGCGCCGAATCAGGCTGACCGGGATCGAGAAGAACTCGTTGTTGGCGGCGGTGGAGTACACGATGCCTGCCAGCCTGCCCCCGGGCCTTAGCGCCCGGAACATCCCTCGCAGGGCGTCGTGCTGGTTGGGAAAGTAGATGAAGCCGACGCGGGAGATCACCGCATCGAAGGCGCCGTCCTCGACGTCGAGTTGCTCACCGTCGATGACGCGTGTGGCCACGTTGGTGAGCCCTGCGCGGCGGGCCTCGAGGTCGGCGAGCGCGAGTATGTTCGCGGAGATGTCGGTGGCTAGGACGAAGCCGTTCTCGCCGACCCGTCGAGCCGCAGCCAGTGTCTGGCCACCCGCGCCGGCGGCTACGTCGAGCACGCGGTCCCCTGGCCCGATCGCGGCGAGGTCGAGCATCGCCTGCGTGGCCTCACCCAGCCAGTCCTCGATCGCGGCACCCCAGCCGTGCCAGGCCTGTGCCGCCTCCTCCCACTGCTTGCGCGTGGTCTCCTTGTACTGCACGGGGTCAAACGTGGGCGTGGCTTGCGACATCATGTCTGCTCCTGGTGGTTGTCGATGTGCCATCGCGCGTCCGCGCTCATGGCCGGCGGGTCTGGCCGGGGTCGAGCTGGTAGGCCAGCATCTCGCCGCGGATGCGCCGCTCGAAGTACCCGGTGAACAGGATCGACAGGTACCCGCCGCACTTGGCCAGCTGGGGCGGAACCGCGTCGTTTGTCAGCTGCCAATCGCCGTCGTCTTGGATCCTAGCCCGCGCCGGATGGATCTGCGGATTGCCCGCCGCATCGATGTAGGAGTAGCGCAAGCGCACGACGCCCAACGCGCGGCTGGTCACATCGCCCCGCGCCGACAGACGCCCATCGATCAGGCTGATCCGATCCACGTCCAGCCGGGCGCGCTGAGAGGCCGCGCGCAAGCGCACCTCCTCGGGACGCGTGTCGGCATCGCCCTTGTAGTCGATCGTGACGATGCCCTGGCCCAGACGAGCCTGCCCACGGGTGATTCTCTTGCGAAAGCGGATCCGATCCAACGCCCCGCGCCCGTCGGTGATCCGGGCATCGAACGTGTCGGTGCGCCGGTCGCCCTGGTAGATGACATCCACGTCACCCTGCGCCCGCGAGGTGATCGGCGCAAACACATCCAGCACACGATCATCACGATCCACCCGCGCGCGCCCCACCCGCATCTTGGCCGGATACAAGTACCCCGGCGCGCCCTCCACCCCACAACCAGGCGGAGGCGGCGGAGGCGAGCCGGCGGGCTGCACGTTGATCGTGATCGTGCCCTGGTCGGTGCCGAAGCCGAAGTCATCGAAACCGATGGACTTGATGGTGTCGGTGCCGGTGAAGTTCTGGTTCGGGGTGTAGGTCACCGGTGACGGATCCCCGGGCGGGCCCGGGAAGGTGACCGTGCCGTTCTGCGGGCCGCCGTCGTTGGCAACGGTCTCCCTGACCGGACTGCGCTCGTACGCCGGCCCGGTGTCGATGCACTCCAGCGGGATCGTCACGGGGGTGTTGACGGTGGTGGTCACCGTGGCGTCGGGGCATTCCGGCCGGCCGTCCGGCGCCCAGTCGGGGTTGCCGTCGAAGTTGCCCGGATCATCCTCGATCACCGTGAAGCCGCTTCCGGTGGAGTTGACCATGACCAGCGCTCCGGCCGTGAAGGCGCCCGTCACATAGGCGACCTTCGTCCCGTCTGGCGACCAGGTGCAGTTGTAGTCGGCGGCGGTCGTGTCGACGGAGACGACCTGGGCCTGGGTGGGGTTGGCCACGGAGGCGACCACGATGTCGGCGGTGCTGTTGAAGCCGGTCCCGATCGTGTAGCAGATCTTCGTCCCGTCGGGTGACAGCGACGGCTGGAACTCGCTGACCCCGCCGGTGTTCGACACGGCCTGGGTCGCAGCGCCCGAGTTGTCTGCGGGCTCCTTGACGATGGTCGCGTTGGCGTTGGGATCCCCGGTGGTGTAGTAGATCGTCTGCGAGTCGGGGCCCCAGGCCGGCTTGCTGTCGATCGGGGCGCCACTGGTCAGGTTGACCATGGCGAACGGCGGGGTGAGGTCATTGGCCGGCTGCACGCGGATGTCCCGCTCAGCGCTGTTGTCGGTGGGCTGGTGCTCGTAGGCGATCCGCGTCCCGTCGGGGGACCACGCCGGCCTGTCGGCGCTCAGCCCGTCGCCCGTGTCCGTGATCGGCGTGATCGTGCCCGTCGTGAGGTCCTGGATGAAGATGTCGAAGTTCTCGGTCGCTGGCGGGCCGGGCGTTCCGTTGGCCCAGGCGATCTTTGTGCGATCCGGGGACCAGGTGGGATGGCGATACTGGCCCCCCGGCGGCGTCAGCGGCCCGCTCACGATCCTCCCCGCCGGGGAGGTGGTGAAGGGAAGGAGGTAGAGCTTCGCCTGGCTGTCGTTGCCGTCGGGTCCATCACGCCCGCTGATGAAGGCGATCCGCCCGTTCTGACCCGACAGCACCGCGCCGGCGGGCGCCGGCAGCGACAGGAGTACCGCGGCTGTCGCGGCGAGCACGACCACGCGCGCCAGGAGCTTGTGGCTGGTGGTGAAGCACATGATGTGGGTTCCTTCCCGGGGGGGTGGGCGTGTCTCGCCATGCTTGGTCGCCGCGACCCTGGTCGAGGGGCGGGCGACCGTCGGTGATGCTCGCGCAGGCAGCCGGGCGTCGCGACGGGGAGGCTCCCTGCTCTTTGCTGGCGGCCGTGGCGGGGATGGGAGAGAATGCCGTGGGAGCGATCGATGCCGACGACCACGGATGACCTGCTCGAACGGGAGGCTGAGCGGACCAGCTTCGGGGAGGTCGTCGAGGGCGCTGACCGTGGCTCGGGCGCCGTGGTGGTGGTCGAGGGGCCGGCCGGGATCGGTAAGTCGCGGTTGCTCGGGACCGCGCGGGAGCTCGCCGCGCGGCGGGGATATTCCGTGCTGCGGGCCCGTGGGGACGAGCTGGAGCGCAACTTCGCGTTCGGTGTCGCCAGGCAGGTCTTCGAGCAGGAGCTGACCGCGCTGGACGAACGCCAGCGGCTCGGGCTGCTGGAGGGCGCCGCGGCGCTGGCCGCACCGGCGATCGGTCTGGCCGCGGAGCCGGCGCCCGGAGGCCTGCGCGAGGACCGGCTCTTCCCTGTGCTCCACGGCCTGTTCTGGCTGTGCGCGAACCTGGCGGCCCCTCGGCCGCTGCTGATCGAGATCGATGATGCGCACTGGGCCGACGAGCAGTCGCTGCTGTGGCTGAGCTACCTGGCGCGCCGGCTGGAGGATGTCTCCGCCGTGATCACGGTCGCGGTGCGCGCTGGGGAACCTGCGGTGGCGCCCGGTGCGCTGGCGGCAATCGGTGCCGAGCCGGTCGCGCGGACGCTGCGCCCCCGCCCGCTCAGCGAGCGCAGCGTGCAGGCCATGCTGCGCGCAGAGCTGGGGGTCGAGCCGGCCGCGGCCTTGGTCGCCGCCTGTCATCAGCGCAGCGCCGGGAATCCCTTCGTCCTGCGCGAGCTGATCGGCGCCGTACGCGGGAGCGGCCTGCAGGTCGACCGCGAGGAGTCCGCGTCAGCGCTGTCGACGCTGCTGCCGGCCACCGTGGCCAAGGGCGTCCTGGAGCGTCTCGAACGGCTGTCGTCGCCGGCCGTCGAGGTGGCCAGAGCCGTGGCGGTGCTCGGGTCGGAGGTCCCGCTGGTCCAGGCGACGCGGCTGGCCGAGCTTGACGAGGCGGTCGCGGCGCGCGCGGTCGCCGAGCTGACCGGGGCCGGCCTGCTGTCCGAGCACATGCCGCTGAGCTTCTCGCACCCGCTCATGCGCGAAGCCGTGTACCGCGCGCTTCCCCCCGCACAGCGCGTGCACAGCCACTGGCGAGGCGCACGGATACTCACCGAGGCCGCGGCAGCGCCCGAGTCGATCGCCGCCCACCTCCTGGAGGCCGAGCCCCACGGTGATCCGCGGGCGGTCGCGAGCCTGCGCGCGGCCGCGGCCCGGGCACTCGTGCGAGGCGCACCCGCGCCGGCCGCGCACTACCTGACACGGGCGCTCGCAGAGCCGCCAGAGCCCTCGCGGCGCTGGGAGGTGCTCGTCGAGCTCGGGTCCGCGGAGGCCCGTCTCGGCCGCGAGGAGGCCATCGAGCACCTCGAGGAAGCGATGTCGCTGGGCGCCAGCCCCGCGCTGTTGGCCCGCGCCGCCAGCGAGCTGGCGCTCGGGTTCGCCGCCCTGGGACGGACGGCGGAGTCGATCGCGGCGCTCGAGCGCGCCATCGCAGAAGCCTCCGGCTCAGATCGCGAGCTGCAGCTGCGCCTCGAGGGTGAGCTCGGCGCCATGGGTCAGCTCGACGGCTCGATGACCCCCAGGTTGGTGGCGCGGCTGCACGACCTCGCGCAGGGGCTCACCGGGGCCACCCCGGGAGAGCGCCTCGTGCTCGCCAGCCACGCCCACCAGCGCTCGCTCGACCTGGCGCCGCCGTCCGAGCTCTACGAGCTGGCCGATCGTGTGCTCTCCAGCGGCAGCCTGGTGCGCGAGCAGTCGCCGGACTCGCCGATCGTCTACCTGTTCATCTACGTGCTCGAACGAGCCGAGCGCTTCGAGCAGATGGACCGCGTGCTCGAGGAGGCCCTCGCCGAGGCCCGGGCGCGCGGCTCGGTGCTGGGGCTGAGCGTAGCCCTGGGGGCGCGCGGCTTCATCCGCTGGCTGCACGGGGACGTGCGCGAGGCCGAAGCCGACGGGCGCACGTCGATGGACGCCCTGCTGCAGGCGGGATGGGCGTCGATGCTGCCGCTGGCCGTGGCGACCGTCGCGGAGTGCCTGCTGGAGCGCGACCGCGCCCGAGAAGCGGCCGCCCTGTTCGAGGACACCGGCCTGACGGGCCCGATGCCCGAGCTGCTCATGCACCGCTGGGCGCTGCCCAGCCGCGGCCGGGCGCGCATCGCCGCGGGGCGGCGTGAGGAGGGCATCGAGGACCTCCTGGACTGCGAGCGCCTGCACATGGGGCCCCTCGCCTCGGTGGCGATGCTCTGGCGCACCGACGCCGCGCTCGCCCTGGCGGCGACGGGCGCCGGCGATCGCGCCGCCCTGCTCGCATCCGAGCAGCTCACCCTGGCGCGCGCGGCGAAGGTCCCCAGGCCCCTCGGCGTGTCGCTGCGGACCGCCGGCCTGCTCGACAGTGGCGAACGCCAGCTCGCCCTGCTCGAGGAGGCCGTCAGCGTGCTCAGGGACGCGCCGGCGCGCCTCGAGCATGCGCGGGCGCTGATCGAGCTGGGCGGCGCCCTGCGGCGGCGAAACCGCCGACGCGACGCCCGCGAGCGCTTGGAGAGTGGCTATGAGTTGGCGCGGGCCTGCGGCAGCTCGGCGCTGGTCGAGCGCGCGCGTCAGGAGCTCGCCGCCTCCGGCGTGCGGCTGCGCCGCGACGCCCTCCAGGGGGTCGACTCACTGACCCCCAGCGAACGCCGGGTGGCGCAGATGGCCGCGACCGGCCGGACCAATCCTGAGATCGCCCAGGCCCTGTTCATCACACGCAAGACCGTCGAGATGCACCTCGGACGCACCTACCGCAAGCTCGGCATCTCCGGTCGAGAGGCGCTCGAGCGGACACTGACCACCGACGCGGTCCCGTGACGCTGCGAGCTACCCCGCGCCGCCGGCCATCGCCGGCAGGATCACGAGCGTGTCGGCGTCGCCGACCGGGGTGTCGAGGCCCTCGAGCACCCGGACGTCCTCGTCGTTGAGATAGACGTTGACGTAGCGGTTGAGGTCGCCGCCCTCGGAAAAGAGCTGGGGCTCGGTGGCCGGGTGCTCGGCGGCCAGCGCCTTGAGCACCGCACCCACGTTCTCACCGGTGGCGTCGACGGCCGTCGCACCACCGGTGGACGGGCGCAGGACGGGCGGGATGCGGATCGTCGGCACCGGCCGGACCCTAGCCCGCCCCGGCGCAGAACGCCTCGTAGTCGGGGAAGACACCCATCTCCTCGTCGGAGATCTCCGACGGGTCGCGGGAGCACACGGGGCACTCGGGATCGCGGCGGACCTTCAGCTCGGTGAAGGTGGCGCCCAGCGCCTCGTAGAGCAATAGCCGGCCGATGAGCGGCTCGCCCTGGCCGATGATGAGCTTGATGACCTCGGTGGCCTGCAGCAGCCCCATGGTGCCGGGCAGCACGCCGAGCACGCCGTTGGCTCCGCAGGAGGGCGCCAGCTCGACGGGCGGGGGCACGGGGTACAGGCAGCGGTAGCACGGGCCGTCGAAGGGCTTGAACACCGAGAGCTGCCCGTCGAAGCCCAGGATCGAGGCACTCACGACCGGGATGCCCAGGCGCACCGTCGCGTCGTTGAGCAGGTAGCGGGTGGGGAAGTTGTCCGCCCCGTCGACGATCACGTCGTAGCCCTGGATGATCTCCATGATGTTGGAGGCGTCCAGGCGCGTCGCGTACTTGACGACGTCCACGTCGGGGTTGATGGCCTTCATGGTCTCCTCGGCCGAGTCGACCTTGGGCTCCCCCACACGGTCGGTGGTGTGGATGACCTGGCGCTGGAGGTTGGACAGGTCGACCTGGTCGTCGTCGACGATGCCGATCGTGCCCACGCCGGCCGCGGCGAGGTACAGCGCGGCGGGCGCGCCCAGGCCCCCGGCGCCCAGCAGCAGCACCTTGGCGTCCAGCAGCTTGAGCTGGCCCTCGAGGCCGACCTCGGGCATGAGCATGTGGCGGCTGTAGCGTTCGCGCTGCTCGGCGGTGAGGCTCTTGGGGACGTCGATCTCGTAGCCGCGGTCCTTCCACAGCGTGTAGCCGCCGGTCATCGACTCGACGTTCTCGTAGCCCAGCTCGTCGCGCAGCGTCTTGGCCGACAACGCCGAGCGCTGCCCGGAGGCGCAGTACAGGACGACGCGCTGGGAGCGGTCGGGCGCCGCGCCCTCGATGCGCGACTCCAGGTAGCCGCGCGGAACGTGCTTGGCGCCGGGCAGGTGGCCCTGGGTGAACTCCTCGGTCTCGCGCACGTCGACGACGGCCACCCCGTCGCCGAGGACGTCGTGGACGTCGGCGGGGTCGACCTCGGCGATCTGGCTCTTGATCTGGCGGATGTACTCCGCGCCGGAGGGTGACAAGGGAATCTCCTGAAGACTGGTCCGGATTCGGTGCTTCACAAAGTATAGGAGCGTGGTCGGCCGGTCCTCGCGGGGACGGCGAGGCGGGCATCAGCGCCTCAGCCACCTAGGCTGGGCGCGTGCACCCGCGCCTGCTCGCCGCCGTCGCGCTGGCCACCGCCGCTGCCATCCTGGTGGCCGGGATCGCCCTCGCGCCCCGCGGCGAGGGGGACGCCACAGTCGGCCGGGCCGACTTCGAGGGGGCCCTGCGCCCCCCGGGCGTCCCGCCCGCCGACTTCGCGCTGCGCGACCAGAACGGCGAGCCGATCACGCTGGCCGACGTGCGCGGCGAGGTCGCCGTGGTCACCTTTCTCTATTCCACCTGCGAGGACACCTGCCCGCTCGTGGCCCAGCAGATCCGCGGCGCGCTGGACCAGCTCGGCCGCGACGTGCCCGTGCTGGCCTTCTCGGTCGACCCGGCGACCGACACGCGGCGCAGCGCCCGGGCCTTCCTGACCGACCAGGGCCTGACCGGCAACTGGCACTTCCTGCTGGGCGACAGCGCGCAGCTCGAGCCGGTCTGGGAGGCCTACGGCGTGCAGCCCCAGGTGGTGCGCGAGGGCGGGCCCGACCTCGACCACAGCATCTCGGTGGTCGTGCTCGACCGCCAGGGCCGCCAGCGCATCGGCTTTCCCTACGACCAGCTCACCCCGGAGCGCCTGGCCGCGGACATCGCGCGCCTGCAGCGCGGGGGCTGAGGAGCGTCAGCTCAGCAGGTCGTCGAGGAGCGGGCGCCAGCCGGGCACGACGTCGCTCAGCTCGACCCGGTCGCCGGGCCTGTGGCGGGCGACCTTGTCTTGCGCGCGGAAGACGGTGGCGCTGCGCAGCGGCGGGTCGACGACCAGCACGGCGCCGGTGCCGGCCTCCAGCCACATCGACGCCTTGCGATCGACATCGATCCAGCGGTCGCTGGGCGAGACGACCTCGACGGCGAGGTCGGGGGCGCCCGGCCAGTACGCCGCGGTCAGCGGACGGCACGCGACGCGGTCGCGGGCGATGAAGGCCACGTCAGGGGCCAGGACCCGGTCGGGGTCCGAGCGCAGCAGGAAGCCGACCTCTCCGAGGACGACGCCCAGCTCATGGCCGTCCACATGAGCGGTCAGGCGAACCGCAAGCCGGTTGGCGACCCATCCGTGCTCCGCTCCCGGGGGCTCCATCTCGACGACGATGCCATCGACGAGCTCGTGCTTCTTGCCGGCAATGCTCAGACCGAGCAGTTCCTGCGCCGTCATGTGATGCCCTGCTGCGGTGGTGCCAGACACACCCCGATCCTACCCGCGTGCGATGCCCTCGCCGCCGGCCGACGCCGCGGGGCGTTGCTAGCGTGCGGGCGTGCGCGCCCCCGTGGACACGATCCCGGCGCCGCCCTTCCCCGGCGGGCTGGCGTGGATCAACGTGGCCTCGCTGCGCATGGACAAGCAGCTCGGCCGCCCGGTGGTGGTGGAGTTCTGGGACTTCCTGCGCGCCCACTCGCTGCGCACGCTGCCCTACCTGCGCGCCTGGCACGAGCGCTACGCCGCCGACGGGCTGCGCGTGGTGGGCATCCACGCGCCGGGCTTCGCCGCTTCGCGCGAGCCCGAGGCGGTGCGCGACGCGTGCGCGCGCCTGGGCGTCGAGTACCCGGTGCTCGTCGACTCCGACCTGCGCGCCTGGCGCGACTACGAAAACCAGGGCTGGCCGGGGCGCTACGTGTTCGACCGCACCCTGCACCTGCACACGCTGCACTACGGGCAGGGCGGCTACGAGGAGACCGAGCGCGCCATCCAGGCGCTGCTGGGCACCGAGCGTGAGCCCCTCGACCCGCTGCGCCCCGAGGACGCCGAGGGCGCCACGCTGGTGCCCCCCACCCCCGACGAGGAGGGCGCGTGGTCGGGACCCTACGAGGCGGGCGCGGTGTGGGCGGTGCTGGAGGGCGCCGGGGCGGTGCGCGTCAACGGTCAGCAGCGCGCCGTGACGGGCCCCGTCTGCGAGCTGCTGGTCGAGCACCCACGCCACACTGCCGGCGTGCTGGACCTCGAGCTGGGCCCCGGCGTGACCTGCGCCGCGGTGCAGTTCACGCCCGGCCTGGCCTGACGGCCTTCTGCCGGACCGCCAGCGGATGGTTCAGCCGAGGCCGGGCACCGTCTTGGTGAGCGCCCGACCGCGCCTTGCACCCCACTGATAGGCTGCCGGGCCGTCCATGGCAGGGGCTAGGCCACCAGCAGCGGTGGCATGCACTGAGGGGAGCCATCATGCTTGACCAACGCCATCAGCCTGGCTTTGAGGCCCAAGCGCCCGAGCCGCGCCAAGTGTCGCGCACCTTGGGGGCACGCAGGCGGGGCACCAGGATGATCTGGCTGCTGACCGTGGTCTTGGCAGGGGCCGTCGGGGCCACGACGGCCCACGCCCAGTCGTCGCCCGCAGGCTCCACGCCGCCGGCGCCTTTCTACGAGCCCATCGTGGTGAATGCTCCCAAGCCGCAATTCGAAGGGCGGTGGGCGGAGCGCACCCGCGACGCCGGCGACCTCAACCGGGATGGGGTGAACGATCTGTGGATCGGGGTTCCCCAGTATCAGCGCGACAACCCCAACGACCCCAACTCGAGCGGCGGCGGCGAGCCCGACAACGGGGCGAACACCGACGAGCGTCAACCGTACGGGCGCGTGTACGCGGTCGACGGCGCGTCGCTGGCCAATCCCCTGCCGCCGGACAACCGGCCGCAGATCCTCTACAAGATCGACTCTCCCGAGCCCCAGCCCCAGGCACGCTTCGGCTTTTGGATCGAGAACGTCGGCGACGTGGACCGTGATGGCATGGCCGACCTTGCGGTGGGCACCGACGCGCAGGACGTCTGCCCGGGTCCGGTCAGGCGAGAGCCGCAGCCCGAGAACGGATCCGAGCCGAATCCCGGATGCAACCAGAATCAGTGCTCTGAGCCCGAGCCGGATGGCTGCAACGAGGACCAGGGCAAGGCGTGGGTCTTCAGCGGGAAGACCAACAGGGTCCTCTACGAACTCAACAACCCGGAGCCCCAGGGCTCGGAGAACCATCGCGCTCGCTTCGGGTCTCGGATCGGCCGCGCCGGCGACGTCAACGGGGACCGGGTGCCCGACGTGCTCGTCGGCGCCTCGGGCAACGACGATCCCGCCGGTTGCAGCGACGGCGACGGTGAGCCTCCCCCGTCGACGCCCTGCCGCAGGGAGGAGGGGCGGGCCTACATCTTCGACGGGACCAACGGGAGTCTCATTCGCACCCTGCGACTGCCCGAAGAGGACGAGGTGCCGCCCGCCGACTGCCGGACGAGCTGCGGGAGCCTCGGTCTGGCCGTGCAGGGGCCCGGAGACGTCGATGCCGACGGCGTGCCCGACCAGCTCGTCGGCGCCCCGTCGCTCGTGACGCAGACCCAGCCCGTCCCCTTCCAGGGTCGGATGTACGTGTTCAGCGGCGCGACCGGTCAGGTGATCCGCAAGATCGACGACCCCGACCCCACCCCCCAGGCAGCCACCTTCTTCGGCTTCCAGGACGTGTCGCCGCTGAACCCCGGAGACGTCAACAAGGACGGACATGCCGATCTCTATGGCCACGGCTTCCTGGAGTCGGGGCCGACGGGACCCGGGGAGGGCCGGTCGTGGGTCTTCAACGGAGCGGACGGCCGCGTCCTGTACGAGTTCAGAAGGCCGGGTGCCCGTCCCACCGGCCAGTTCGGTTTCCCGATGACCCGCCAGCGGAACTTGGTCAACCCGGGCGCCAACGCCGACGAGGACAACCCGGAGACCAACCCGATCTACATCGGCAGCGATCCCCACTTCTCTCCCGCGGCCGAGGGGTGCGGGGAGACGAACTTCTTCGAGGCGATGTCCGGTACGTACCGGCGGACCCTGCCGCTCCCTCCGCCGTTCAACCCGTCTCAGTGTGTGGGCACCCGCGAGAACATCGGGCCCAACCTCGGCTGGAACGTCACTTCGCCGGGGGACTTGAACCGCGACGGGTTCCGTGACTTCGTGTCCGGTGCCCCGTTCACCGACGCCTGCGGCCAGAGCGGCATGACGCCCTACGAGGACCAGGGCATCCTGGTCGTCTTCCGCTCCTCTCCCACGGGCCCCGCGGATCCCACGGACCCCACGGACGGCGAGACGGGAGAGGACGGCTGCCCGGAGGGCGCTCCCGCGGGATAGCTCGAGGGTGGCGCTCGACTTCACGCCTCGAGGCCGCATCGCCCGGTGGGTGATCGGCCTCGAGGCGTATCGGTCGTCATCCGCTGGCGCGCCAGGGATCGACGACGTCGACGCCGGCGTCGTGGAAGTCCTTGACGTTGCGGGTGGCCAGCGTCGCGCCGTGGACGCGACAGATGGCGGCGATCTGCGCGTCGAAGCCGTCGATCGGCGCGCCCGCGTGCTCGCGCGAGCTCACGAGCCGGGCGTACTCCACCGCCGCCGTCGCGTCGAAGGCCAGAAGGTGGTCGGCGAACGCGGAGAACACGTCCTCTGCCGTGGCCTTGACCAGGTTCTTGCGGCGGCCGTCGGGCAGTCGCTCGATGCCGTGGAGCACCTCCGCGATGGAGATCGCCGTCGTGTAGAGCTCGGTGGCGCTGCGCGCTTGCACCCAGCCGGTCACCGCAGTCGACGGTGACGGCCTCATGAGCTCCGACATCACGTTGGTGTCGACGACGATCACGTCGTCAGATCGGCGGCTCGTGGCCGAGTGGCGCGCGGTGGCAGGTCCAGATCGGTGCCGCCGATGCTCGCGAAACGCTCCAGCAACGTCGTGAACAGGCCCTGTGACGGGCGGGGCTCGCTGACCGCATCGGCCAGGATGGCGCGGATCTCGGCCTCCATCGACCGTCCGTGACGAGCCGCCCTGATGCGCAGCCGCTCTTTCACGTCGTCATCGAGGTCCCGGATGCTCACCGCCGCCATGTCGAACACCTGATGATAGCAATGCTAGCATCGGCGTCCCCCGCCGCGCTCGGTCACACCGAGCGATAGGGTGGCGCGCCGATGCGCGAGGTCGTGCACCCCGCGGTCCGCGCGGGGAGCCCGTGGGCGGGCGAGCTGGTGGAGCTCGATCGCCGCCATGTCTGGCATCCCTACGGCCCGATGCCGGCCACGAGCCCGCCGCTGCCCGTCACCTCCGCCGAGGGGGTGCGCCTGTGCCTGGCCGACGGACGCGAGCTGGTCGACGCCATGGCCTCGTGGTGGTGCGCGGTGCACGGCTACCGCCACCCCGTCCTCGACGCCGCGGCGCACGATCAGCTCGAGCGCATGGCCCACGTCATGTTCGGCGGGCTCACCCACGAGCCCGCGGTACGCCTCGCCCAGCGCCTGGTCGAGCTGAGCCCGGCGGGCCTCGAGCACGTCTTCTTCGCCGACTCCGGCTCGGTCTGCGTCGAGGTGGCCATCAAGCTGTGCCTGCAGGCCCGGCCGGGCCGTTCCCGGCTGCTGACCGTCCGCGGGGGCTACCACGGCGACACCTTGGGCGCCATGGCCGTCTGCGATCCGCTGGGCGGCATGCACCGCCTGTTCGCCGGCGCGCTGGCCGAGCACGTGTTCGCCGACCGCCCACCGGCCGTGCTGGACGACGCGTATGCCGAGCACCTGCGCGCGCTGGTGGCCGCCCACGCCGGCGAGCTGGCGGCGGTGATCGTGGAGCCGGTCGTGCAGGGCGCCGGGGGGATGTGGTTCTACGACCCCCGGGTGCTGGGTCTGCTGCGCGCGCTGTGCGACGAGCACGGCCTGCTGCTGGTGGCCGACGAGATCGCCACCGGCTTCGGGCGCACCGGCGCCCTGTTCGCCTGCGAGCACGCCGGCGTCGTGCCCGACGTCCTGTGCCTGGGCAAGGCGCTGACCGGGGGCTACCTGACGCTCGCCGCGACCCTGTGCACGCCGCAGGTGGCCGACGCGCTGGAGGGCGGCGCGCTCATGCACGGCCCGACCTACATGGCCAACCCTCTGGCCTGCGCGGTCGCGCTGGCCTCGACCGGCCTGCTGGCCGAGGGCGGCTGGCGCGAGGACGTGGAGCGGATCGAGCGCGGCCTGCGCGAGGGGCTCGCTCCGGCGCTCGGGCTGCCCGGGGTGGCCGACGTGCGCGTGCTCGGAGCCATCGGCGTCGTGCAGCTGGCCGGCGAGGTCGACGTCGCCGCCGCCACGCAGGCCGCGGTCGCCGAGGGCGTGTGGCTGCGCCCCTTCCGTGACCTCGTCTACACGATGCCCCCCTACGTCACCGGCGACGAGGACGTCGCGCGGATCGCGCGGGCCGTGGTGGCGGGCGCGGCGGCGGGAGGTGGCGCGTGAGCGTGCTCGTCGTCGCCGGCACCGACACCGGCGTGGGCAAGACGGTGGTCACCGCGGCGCTGGGCGCGCTCGCTCGCACACGCGGAGAGCGCGTGGCGGTGGTCAAGGCGGTGCAGACCGGCGTCGCGCCGGGCGAGCCCGCCGACGTGGACGAGGTGCGCCGTCTGGCCGCGATCGAGGACGTGCACGAGCTGGCGCGCCTGCCCGAGCCGCTCGCGCCGGCCACCGCGGCGCGCCGCGCCGAGCGGGACGGACCGACCGTTGCCCAGATCGCGGCGGCCGTCGAGCATCTGGCCGCCGAGCGCGACCTCGTGCTCGTCGAGGGCGCCGGCGGCCTGCTCGTCCACCTCGACGGCGCCGGGGGCACGATCGCCGACATCGCCGCGCTGCTGGGTGCTGCGGTCGTCGTGGTCGCCCGCGCCGCCCTGGGCACGCTCAACCACACGGCGCTGACCTGCGAGGCCCTGCGTGCTCGCGGCGTGGCCTGCGCCGGCGTCGTCGTCGGCGCCTGGCCGGGGCAGCCCGACCTGGCCGCGCGCTGCAACCTCGAAGACTTGCCCGCCTACGCCGGCGTGCCCGTCGTGGGCCGGCTGGCCGAGGGCGCGGGGCGCCTGGCCCCCGATGCGTTCCTGGCCGCCGCCCGAGGCATCACCCTGTCCGACCCAGTGGAGGTTGTCGCATGACCGTCGCCCATCCCACCATCCTCGACGTCGCCCGCGAGCAGGTCCTTGAGCGCGGGGAGGGCCTGGGCGAGGAGCAGGTGCTGGCGGTGCTCCAGTTGCCCGACGAGGCACTGGCGGAGTCCCTCGCGCTGGCCCACGAGGTGCGCCTGCGCTGGTGCGGCCCCGAGGTCGAGGTCGAGGGCATCGTCAGCGTGAAGACCGGCGGCTGCCCGGAGGACTGTCACTTCTGCTCGCAGTCGGGGCGCTTCGAGACCCCGGTGCGCGCCGCGCGACTGGACATCCCCTCGCTGGTGGAGGCCGCCCGCCAGACCGCCCAGACCGGCGCGACGGAGTTCTGCATCGTGGCCGCCGTGCGCGGCCCCGACGAGCGGCTGATGGCCCAGGTGCGCGACGGGATCGCCGCCATCCGCGCGGCGGTGGACATCAACATCGCCTGCTCGCTGGGCATCCTCACCGCCGAGCAGGCCCGCCAGCTCGAGGTCATGGGGGTGCATCGCTACAACCACAACCTCGAGACCGCCCGCTCGCACTTCCCGCGGGTGGTCACCACCCACAGCTGGGAGGAGCGGTGGGCCACGCTGCAGCTCGTCCGCGAGCACGGGATGGAGGTCTGCTGCGGGGCGATCATCGGGATGGGCGAGACGCTCGCCCAGCGCGCCGAGCTGGCCGCACAGCTCGCCGCCCTGGACCCCCACGAGGTGCCGATGAACTTCCTCGACCCCGGCCGGGGACCCCGCTGGCCGACCTCGCGGTGGTCGAGGCCGCGGACGCCCTGCGCGCGATCGCCGCCTTCCGCCTGGCGATGCCGCGCACCGTCCTGCGCTTCGCCGGGGGCCGCGAGCTGACCTTCGGCGACCTGGGCGCGCGCGACGGCGTGCTGGGCGGGATCAACGCGATCATCGTGGGCAACTACCTGACCACCCTCGGCCGCGACCCCCAGGACGACCTCGACCTGCTCGAGGAGCTGTCCATGCCGGTCAAGGCCCTCTCCGAGACCTTGTGAACGCGACGATCGCCCACTGCGACGGCTGCGGCACACCCGCGGCCGAGGGCGACCACGCGCGCTGCCGGGCGCGGCGTGGGGCGACCGACCCGCCGCGCTACTGCGCGGCGTGCGGGCGCAAGCTGGTCGTCCAGGTGCTGCCCGTGGGCTGGACCGCACGCTGCGTGCGCTGCGGGGAGGCCGGGATCTCGTCGCCGCGGTGACCGGGAGCGCCGCGGCACGGGAGGGCGGGGCGGCGACCGGGGTCGGGGCGGCGCTGGACGAGCTGCGCCGCGCCGGTCTGCTGCGCGAGCTGCGCACGCTCGACAGCGCGCCGGGCGCGCGCGTGCGCCTGGACGGCCGCGAGGTGCTGCTGCTGTGCTCGAACGACTACCTCGGCCTGGCCGGGCACCCGCGGGTGCGCGCGGCGGCGGCGGAGGCGGCCCAGCGCTGGGGCGCGGGCGCGGGCGCCTCGCGCCTGGTGTCGGGCAACCTCGCGCTGCACGAGCGCCTCGAGGCCGAGCTGGCCGCCTTCAAGGGCACCGAGGCGTGCGTGCTGTTCGGCTCGGGCTATCTGGCCAACACCGGGGTGATCGCCGCCCTGGCCGGTCGCGACGACCTGATCCTCTCCGACGCGCGCAACCACGCCTCGATCGTGGACGGCTGTCGCCTGTCGCGTGCCGAGACGGTGGTCTACGACCATGCCGACCTCGACGCCCTGGCGACCGCCCTGCGCCGGGCGGACGGGCGCCGCGGCCTGATCGTCACCGACGCGGTGTTCTCGATGGACGGCGACCTCGCCCCCCTGGAGGGGATCGTCGAGCTCGCTCGCCACCATCGCGCGCGCGTCATCGTCGACGAGGCCCACGCCACCGGGGTCGTCGGGCCCGGCGGGCGCGGGCTGGTCGCCGAGCTGGGGCTCGAGCAGGAGGTCGACGTGGTGGTCGGCACGCTGGGCAAGGCCCTGGGCAGCTACGGCGCCTTCGCCGCCTGCACCCGCCAAATGGCCGCCTATCTGCTCAACCGTGCGCGCACGGCGATCTTCTCGACCGCCCTGCCCCCGCCCGCGGCCGGGGCCGCCCTGGAGGCCCTGCGCCTCGTGCGCGAGCAGCCCACGCTGCTCGCCCGCCTGCACGCCAACGCGCGCACGCTGCGCGACGCGCTCGCCGCACAGGGCCTGCCCATCCCGCCCGGGGGCGACCCGACCATGCCCATCGTGCCCCTCGTGATCGGCGATCCGCACGCGGCGATGGGCGTGTGCGAGGCCGCGCTGGCCGACGGCGTGTTCGCCCAGGCGATCCGCCCCCCCACCGTCGCGCCGGGCACCTCGCGCCTGCGCCTGGTCGCCACGGCCGCGCACGAGCAGGCCGACCTGCGCGCCGCGGCCGTCACCCTGGGCGCCGCCGCGTCCCGCGCAGCGACCCTCTCCTAGGCTGGAGGGGACGATGTCGGAGGCCAGGACGAGCACGACGGCGCGAGGCGAGTCGACCAAGGCGACCGTCGTCGAGGCCGCGCTCGAGCTGTTCGCCAAGCGTGGCTATGGCGGCGTCTCCATCGAGGAGATCCTGGTCAGGAGCGGCGTGTCGCGCGGGGCGCTGTATCACCATTTCAGTGACAAGCGCGACCTTTTCCGGGCGGTTTTCGAGCGAGTCGACCGTGAGCTCGTCGAAGAGGTCGGAGAGGTTGCCATGGCCGGCCGCGATGCTTGGCAGAGGCTGACCCTGGGGTGCGGCGCATTCCTCGATCTCTGCCTCGGTGAGGCGGTGCAGCAGATCGTCTTCGTCGATGCGCCGGCGGTTCTGGGCTGGGCGGAATGGCGGCGCATCGATGGCCGCTACGCGCTGGGATTGGTCCGCTTCGTCGTGGAGGACGTGATGGAGGCTGGGCTCGTCGCGCGCAGACCCGTGGAGCCGCTCGCCCACGTCGTCCTGGGGGCGCTCAACGAGGCTGCGCTCATGATCGCCAACGCCGACGACACGGCAACGACGCGACGCGAGGTCGGAGATGCCGTCATGTTCCTGCTCGAAGGCGCGCGTATCCGTCCCTGAGGGTCCGTGGCGCCGGGAGGCGCTCACTCGCTGAACGGCGCCATCCCGATCGCGAGCCCGAAGCCCAAACGCCGAAGCGCATGGGCGCGGCCGCAGGGAAACGCGCCGACGTGCTCACGCCAAGCGAGGCGAAAGCGCCGCTTGAACTCCTGTCGCGGGTGCCGCGCGAGCACGGCCTGCACCGTGGCGGCGTCCAGTGCGCGGTAGCGACGACCAACCACGTCGAACGCGGCCCCCGCCGCGAGCAGGTGGGCTTCGACGCCTAGTTCGGCGGCCACGATCGGGTTGATGTGCAGGGTGATCGCCTCGGCGGCCACGCGTCCTTGCTCCGCTCTCGCCGCCGTCGCGTCCGCGGCCGCCAGGGCGGCGCGAGCACCCACGAGCGTGAAGCACTCGTCAGCCAGGGGTGTGGTGTGTGCGACTCCCAGGTCGTGGAGGAGCGCCGCGACGTAGAGCACCTCGCGATCGAAGGTCAACCCTTGCAGGCCGCCCAGCGCCGTGGCCCACAGATAGGTCCGGTGCGAGTGCGCAGCGAGGTATGCCGGCAGATCGCCGGCGCGGCTCTCCGCTTCGCGCGCCCATGCTGAATCCGGCGGAGCGAGCGCTTCGAGGTTCATCGCGGCGGTGTTGGGACCGCGAAAGCCGAGCGCGAGCTGAACCTGCTCGGGCAGCGCGCCAGCCTGGAAACGGACCGCTTGGGCGAGGAACCTCATCCGCTCCCGGCGGGTGAGGCAGCCCCGTGAGCGCTCGGCCCACCGGATGGTTGCCGATGGCGCGGCGGTCGGTAAGCGGCGAAGGAGTCGTCACCGCGAGCTAGCCTACCAGACCGTCAGTCGGTCCGGCGGGCGCAGCTCGTGCCCGGGCACGTCGCCCAGCAGGCGCTCCAGGCGCGGCGGCCCGTGCTCGTCCACCGCCACGGCACCCCCGGGCCAGTAGGGGCTGGCGCCCTGCGGCCCGGCCATGAAGTGGGTCTCGAACAGCCAGTTGCCCGTGTTGTGCAGCCGCGCGCCCGAGGGCGTGTCCCACACCCCCGGCTCGTCGCCACCCAGCGCACCCGTGCGGTGGGTGTGGCCGAAGATGACGTGGGCGGCGTCGATGCCCAGGCGCCCCTGGGCCTCGACCATGGCCCGCACGCCCGCGCGAAAAAGCTCCTTGCCGCTCAGGTCGGCACGCAGCGGCCCGATGCCCGCCCAGTTGAGCGCCCACAGGGCGAGGGGGAAGAGGGCGACCAACGCCTTGGCGTGGACCGGGCGCCGCCCACCCCCGGCCAGCAGCTTCCAGACCTTGATCGACCCGCCCGCGCTGGCCGCCGCCCGGCCGGGCTGGGCGCGCTGGGAGGTCGCGTGCACCCACGCGTAGATCGGTGCCAGGCGCGCCTCGTAGTCGTCGGGGGTCAGGCGCCCCGGGGGCAGCGCACCGACCAGGCGCCCCATCAGCCCCGCGGCCAGGCGCTCCACCGTGGGCACGGTGCCGTGGACGTCGAGGTAGTGGCCGTGGGTGGCGTAGACGTCGTCGCGCAGCCACAGGCCGGGGTAGGCGACCTGCGTGCGCGCGGCTCCCAGCGCGTCGCCCAGCCGCGCGGCCAGGGGCGAGGCCTCGGCGGGCGAGAAGCGCTCCTCAAGGCCCATCGGCGCGGGCGGGACGTCTCGACCACGGCGCTCGAGCCACCCGTCCAGCAGCGCGTGATCGTGGTTGCCGGGCACCAGCACCACCTGCGCATCCGCGCCCAGCGCCTCGCCCAGCTCGCCCAGCACCGGGAGCGCCACCGCGACGGCCTCGCGGGCGGGCCCGTGGCGCAGCTCGAGCGTGTCTCCCAGCAGCACAAGCCGGTCGACGCCCCGGGCCAGGCGGCCCTTCAGCACCTCGCGCGCGCGGGTGCGGCGCAGCGTGTCGGCCTGGGTGGCGATGCCGAGGTGCAGGTCGGAGACCACGAGGGTGCGCACGCGGGCGGAGGCTAGGTCTTTGCGACTATCTCGGTACCCGGGCCGTCCCGGGCGGATCGAGTAGCGATCTGACCGGGACTCGCCGCCGGAACGGCGAAGCGAACCTGCGTGGACGCCCACCAGCACGACCTGCGCCTCGTCCTAGCTCGCGACGCGTGCGCCGGCTCGAGCGTGGAGGCGGCCGACGCGGCCTTCGCGGCGGTGGAGTACCTCCAGCACGGCGCGGTGGTGGAGACCGCGGCGCTGCTGGGCGTCGCGCGCGTGGAGCGCTGACGATGCAGCGGCGTCGGTCGATAGCTCTCGATCGCGCTCGGGCCGTCCACGGGCTCGCCCGCCATCCGGTGTAGGCTCCGAGGTGGAGGAGCCTTCGGGGACGGGAGCGGTGACGCTGGGGACTCGGGGCTGCCATCTCAAAGATCGAAAGGGGTTTCTTCGTGGCGCGCGAGCGACCGACAGCCTCCGCCGAGCAGTCCACCTTCGAGCCGACCGCCGGCGTGTTCACCCGCGCCGAGGCCCACGCGCCGGGACGAAGCGAGCCGCTGACGCCCTCGGAGTTCAAGGCGTTGGGGCGCCTGGCGGAGCGAGGGACGATTCCTCTTCAGGCCCTCCTTGATCGGCGTCGATGACGCCGATCGTCATCGTCTGAGGCCGCTACACTGGCAGCTCGGGCCGGGCAACGCCTCAGGGAAGTGCCCAGCCTGCTTTCAGCGCCTGCGGAGGCATCGGTCGGTCGGCCGAGGCCCGTCGTCGGCGGGATTCCCTCGTCTGAAAGCAGATTCCTGTGCTCTACCTTCACTGCTCGCAGTGCCGCCTCACCGTCTATGGCGCGGACGGAGGGTCCGCGGCCGTCAGCTGTCCGCGCTGCGCAGCCACGCTCGCGGGCACGCCGCGCAGCCTGTTCGGGTTGGCCCCCGGCGACGGCCGGCCCACCCTCGACGGCCAGGCCGCCCACGAGGACAGCCTCCGCTCCGCGCGCAGGGCGCCGGTCGGCACGGGGCTCTAGCCGCCCGCTGACGGCCCCTGCGGGCGGGCGGACGTGGTCAGGCGGCTTCTCCTCGCCCGTCAGCTCGCGCACCGGACCGACCGGCGTGGCGCAGGCGTCGTGCCTCGACGCGTAGACGCGCGAGATACGGCTCCTGGGCCGGCGCACGGCGGGGCCCGTGGAGCACCGCGCGGGTGGCCTGAAGCGGGGGACGGGGCTGCTGGACTTGCTGGTGGCGGGAGGTAGGGGAAGCGCAGTGCGCGCGCACCGACCTCGCGCGGGACTCGCTGCGCGGTCATCTGGCCGCTCCGCCACCTGCGGGCGGCCTGCGGCACGCCTAGCCCGTCGCGGCGGCGGCCGTCTGGTCCACGCGGATCTGCTTGGGCAGCATGAAGCGCACGTCCTCGCGCACGACCTCGTACTCCTCGACGTCCTCCACGCCGCGGTCGCGGAAGAATTGCACGAGGCGGCTGACCAGCTCCTCGGGGGCGCTCGCGCCCGAGGAGATCCCCACCGCGCGCTTGTCCTCGAGCCACGCGTCCTCGATCTGGTCCTCGCGGTCGATGAGATGCGACTCGGCGCCGTGGTCGCGGGCGACCTCGACCAGGCGGTTGGAGTTGGAGGAGTTGCGCGAGCCGATGACCAGCACCAGGTCGCACTCGGGCGCCATCTGCTTGACCGCCGCCTGGCGGTTGGTGGTGGCGTAGCAGATGTCGTCGGTGCGCGGCCCGGTGATGCCGGGAAACTTCTCGCGCAGCCGCGCGATGATCGCGCGGGTCTCGTCGACCGACAGGGTGGTCTGCGAGATGTAGGCGACCTTGTCCGGATCGGCGACCTCGAGGGCGTCCACGTCGGCCTCGGTCTCCACCAGCACCATGCTCTCGGGGGCCTCGCCCATCGTGCCCTCGACCTCCTCGTGGCCCGAGTGGCCGATGAGCACGATCGTGTAGCCCTCGGCGGCGAACTTGACGGCCTCGCGATGGACCTTGGTCACCAGCGGGCAGGTCGCGTCGATGGTCTGCAGACCGCGGCGCTGCGCGTCGGCGTGCACGGCGGGCGAGACGCCGTGCGCGGAGAAGACCGTGACGGCGCCCTCGGGGATCTCGTCCTCGAGCTCCTCCACGAAGACGGCGCCGCGGCTGCGCAGCACCTCGACCACGTGCTTGTTGTGGACGATCTCCTTGCGCACGTAGACGGGCGCGCCGTAGAGGTCCAGCGCGCGCTCGACGGTCTGCACGGCGCGGTCCACGCCCGCGCAGTACCCGCGCGGGGCGGCCAGCCACAGCTTCTCGACGGTGAAGGCCATGGGGCGAGTGTAGGGAGGGTCACCCGTGTGCCGAGCCGATGTCAGCCCTCGCGGCGCAGGCCCAACAGCAGCTCCATCACCGTCTCGCCGGTCACGTCCAGCGAGCGTGCGGAGATGGCGCTCATGTCGTCCTCGAGCGAGTCGCGCTCGGGGTAGTCGAAGTCGATCAGGTCGATGGCCGGCACGCCGAGGTCGACGAAAGGCACGTGATCGTCGATGATCGTCACCCCGGCGTCCTGGGCCGGGAACCAGCGCGTGGTGCCCACCCGCCGCGCGGCAACGCGGAGCTGTGCCCACAGGTCGGGATCGGAGTTGGCCTCGCGCTCGAAGCGCAGGCCGCGGCGCTCGGCGATGTAGTCGAGCAGCACCATGTCGCCGATCTCCCCGGCGTGGCGGCGGGCGTAGGCCCTGGAGCCGCGCAGTCCGCACGCGATGAACGGCTCGCAGCCGGCGGGCTCCTCCTCACCGTCGAAGAGCACGAAGCGGATCTCGCGGGGAGACGTGTTTCGCCTGCGGTCGCCGGAACCGGCGACCTCCGGCGACGTCACCCTGGAGTCGCCGGAACCGGCGACCTCCGGCGACGTCGCCCTGCGCTGCAGCGCCCGGGCCAGCTCGAGCACCGCGGCGGTGCCCGCTGCCCCGTCGTTGGCGCCCACGTGCCCGCGCGGGCGCGCCTCGGTGTCGTAGTGGGCGCCCACCAGGATCGCCGGGGGGCGCCCCGGGATGCCGCCCACCACGTTGCGCAGGCCGGGGTGGCCGGGAATGGACTCGAAGCGCCCGCGCGGCAGGCGATCGCGCAGCAGCCCCGCCAGGCGCCGGGAGGCCCGCGAGCCGGCCGGGCGCGGACCGATCTGCTCCACCTGGAAGCGCGTGAAGCGCAGGGCCCGCCCCGCGGAGAAGCGGTTGACCTCCACGGCCCGCACGGAGTCGCGGCCCTCCGCGGCGGCCGGCTCCTCCTGGTCGGGGAGAGGAAAGCCGTTGAGACCCCAGACGACCAGCGCGCTCCCGATGAGCACCTGGACCCCCAGCAGGACGACGAGCGGGCGCAGGGTCATCAGCGGTCAGCGGTGCGGTCGTGCATCGGCACGCCGAAGGGCTCCATAGGACTGACGTCCGGGTCCGTCGAGAAGTCCCACGCCATCGTGCCGCCTCCGCGCTCGCTCGTGTTCTCAGGATCGCACGTCGGGTAGCTCCACCATCATGCGCGTCGTCATCACCGGGGCTAGCGGAAACGTGGGAACCAGCCTCCTCGAGGCTCTCGGCGGCGAGGACGCCGTCCACGAGATCGTCGGGCTGGCGCGCCGGCACCCTGACCGGTCCCAGCCCAAGGTGCGCTGGGTGCGTGCCGACATCAGCCGCGACCGCCTCGAGCCGCTGTTCGCGGGCGCCGACGCGGTTGTGCACCTGGCCTGGCTCATCCAGCCCTCGCGCAACGAGCGGCGCACGCACGAGGTCAACGTGATCGGCTCCCAGCGGGTCTTCGCCGCAGCGGCCAGCGCCGGCGTGCCCACCATCGTCTACGCCAGCTCGATCGGTGCCTACGCGCACGGCCCCAAGGACCGCCGCGTGGACGAGAGCTGGCCCACCACGGGCATCCCCAGCTCGTTCTACTCACGCCACAAGGCGGCGGTGGAGCGCATCCTCGACTCGTTCGAGGCCGAGCACCCCGACGTGCGGGTGGTGCGCCTGCGCCCCGGGCTGATCTTCAAGGGCGAGGCGGCCAGCGAGATCCGCCGCCTGTTCGTGGGGCCCTTTCTGCCCAGCCCGCTGGTGCGCCGCGGGCTCATCCCGGTCATCCCTCGCACAAGCGGGCTGGCCTTCCAGGCCGTGCACTCGCGCGATGTCGCGCAGGCCTACCGGCTCGCGGTCGTGAACGCCGACGCTTCGGGGGCCTACAACGTCGCCGCCGAGCCGGTGCTGGACGCCGACGCGCTCGGCGAGCTGCTGGGCGCCCGCCCGGTGCCTGTTCCCCGCGGCGCCCTGCGCGTCGCCACCGACATCACCTGGCGCGCGCGGCTGCAGCCCACCGAGCCCGGCTGGCTGGATCTCGGCCTGGGCGTGCCGCTGATGGACTGCACCCGCGCGCTGGACGCGCTGGGCTGGAGGCCGCGCCACGACGCCGCCGAGGCCTTCATGGAGCTCTTCGAGGGCCTGCGCCGCGGCGAGGGCGGGGACACGCCGCCGCTCGCCCGGCGCACCGGCGGCCCCGCGCGCGTGCGCGAGCTGCTCACCGGCATCGGCGGCTCGGACCGTTAGCTTTCGCTTGGCCACGTTGGCCAAGCGAGGTCTCCTGCCAGCGAGCAGTTACTCCATCGGCGAGGCCAAGACTCAGCTGTCCAAGCTCATCCGCGAGGCGGAGAGAGGCCAGGAGGTCGTGCTTTGCCGCGGTGACCAGCCGGTCGCGCGGATCGTGCGCGTGGCACCCGACGCACCGACGATCAAGCGCGAGCCGGGCAGCATGCGCGGAAAGATCTGGATGGCCGACGACTGGGACGAGTGGCCGGAGGACATCGCCCGCGCGCTGGGCATGCTCGATTGACGCGCCTGCTCGTCGATGCGCACGCCCTCATCTGGTGGCTCCTCGCCGACGAACGCCTGTCCACGCCGGCTCGCGACGCCCTCCGAGCCGCCGACGCCCCACTCCTCAGCGCCGGCACGCTCATGGAGATCGCTGTCAAGCGCTCGGTCGGGAAGCTCGAGTTCGCCCGCGACTGGACCGAGCGGGTCCGCGCCGAGGGCTTCGAGATCCTCTCGGTGGACCTGGAGCACGCCGTGGCCCTGGAGCGCCTTCCCCTCCCCACCATCCACGGCCACGAGCACCGCGATCCTTTCGACCGCCTGCTGGTGGCCCAGGCGCAGATCGAGCGATTGCCGGTCGTCACGCGCGATCCGGCGATCGCCGCCTACGGCATCCCGATCATCTGGTGAAACCCGACGCGCTCGACACGAGCGCCCGCCCGTCGTAGGGTCCGGTCGCATGGGGCGCATCGAGGGCGAGGCGAGCACAGAGATCGACGCACCGATCGAGGCGGTCTTCGCGGTGGCCGCCGACGTGGAGGGCTCGCCGCGCTGGCAGCCGGAGATCAAGGTGGCCGAGCCGTTGGAGCGCGACGGCGAGGGCCGCCAGACGCTGGTGCGCACGGTCACCGACGGGAAGGTTCGCGACCTCGAGTCGCGCCTGCGTTTCTCCTACGAAGAGCCGACGTCGATCCAGTGGTCGCAGCACAAGGGCGACCTGGGCGCCGTCGACGGCAGCTGGCGCTTCGAGGACCTGGGCGACGGGCGGACGCGGGCGACCTACTGGATGTCGGTCGACCTCGGGCGGATGCTCGGCCTCGTCGTACGCGGCCCCGTGGTGGATCTGCTGCGCAAGCAGCTCGTGGACACCATGCACGGCAAGCTCAAGGGCTTCGTGGAGGGTCAGGCGGGCTGAGGACCGCGTCCGAGCGTCGAGTTCTTCGTCGTGAGGCGGATCGAGGCTCGGTCTCGCGGACTGCGTCGATCCTCGACCGCCCGAGTGCGGGTAGGCTCGCGCCACCGCGAGGAGGAGCCGCACGCCATGTCCCAGCAGCACCTGGACCGCCTGACCGCCATCGACGCGGGCTTCCTGCACAACGAGGGCTCGGCGTCGCACATGCACGTGGGCGCCGTGGTGATGCTCGAGGGTCCACCGCCCGCCTTCGAGGACCTGCTGGACTCCATCCGCTCGCGTCTGCACCTGGTGCCGCGCTACCGCCAGAAGCTCGCCGGCGCGCCGGCGCACAGCGGCCGCCCGCTGTGGGTCGACGATCCCTCCTTCGACGTCGAGTACCACGTGCGCCAGAGCGCGCTGCCCCGCCCGGGTTCCGAGCAGCAGTTGCTGCACACCGCGGCGCGCATCTTCTCCCAGCGCCTGGACCGCTCCAAGCCCCTGTGGGAGCTGTGGGTGGTCGAGGGCCTGGAGGACGAGCGCTTCGCGCTCATCTCCAAGACCCACCACGCGCTCGTCGACGGCGTCGGCGGCGTGGACCTCGCGCAGGTCCTGTTCGACCTGGCCCCGGTGCCCCAGGACATCGAGCACCCCGACGAGCCCTGGGAGCCCGCCCCCGAGCCCCACGCGGCGGAGCTCATGGGCGCCGGCGCGACCGACGCGGTACGCAGCGGCCTCACGATGACCGCGGGCGCGCTGGGCGCGATGGCCGACCCGCGCCGCGCCGCGCGCCAGGCGCGTCACGCCGCCGAGGGCCTGGGCGAGCTGGTCTGGGCGACGCTCAACCCCGCGCCCGCCACCCCGCTCAACGTGGAGATCGGACCGCACCGGCGCTTCGTGGGCGTGCGCCACGAGCTGGCCGATCTCAAGGAGATCAAGAACGCGCTGGGGGGCACCGTCAACGACGTGGTGCTGTCGGTGGTCAGCGGCGCGCTGCGCGGCTGGCTGCACTCGCGCGGCGTGCGCACCGAGGGGCTGGAGCTGCGCGCGCTGGTGCCGGTCTCCGTCCGCGGGGAGGCCGAGCGCAACGCGCTGGGCAACCGCATCGCGGTCATGCGCGGGCCGCTACCCGTCTACGTCGAGGATCCCCTGCTGCGCCTGCGCACGGTGCGCAGCGCGATGGACGGCCTCAAGGAGTCCAAGCAGGCGGTGGGCGCCGAGGTGATGGCGGGCATGCAGAGCTTCGCCCCGCCGACGATCCTCGCGCAGGCCGCGCGGATCAACTTCTCCACCCGCCTGTTCAACCTGATCGTCACCAACTTGCCCGGCCCCCAGTTCCCGCTCTACGTGCAGGGCCGCGAGATGCGCGACGTCTTCCCGGTGGCCTTTCTGCCCCGCCACCACGCGCTGGCCATCGCGATCATGTCCTACAACGGTCACATCAACTTCGGCCTGCTGGGCGACTACGACGCCCTGCCCGACCTGGAGGTCATCGGAGAGGGCATCGAGGCGTCGGTGGCCGAGCTGCTGGCGCTGGCGCGCAGGCAGGCGCGCCAACCTACGCGCACGAGCAAGGGGTGAGGATCCAAAGCGCGGAGAGGGCTAGGACAGCTCGGCCGGATCCCAGACCCGGCTGCCCTGGGTCTCGCTGAAGTAGCCGACCTGCCAGCCCTCACCCAGCTCGGCTCTCACCTTCTTCCAAAGACGCCGGCCCTCGTGCTCGAAGGCCTGCTCCTCCTCATCGCTTTCCCACTCGAGGCCGTCGTCCCGGAAGGTCTCGTACCAGTCGGCCCAGCGTCGGAGTTGCGCCTTGGTCGCCTCGTCGAGCGGCAGAGCCTCGAGTGCAGCCATCGTGCCATCCGACTCGTACCAGACCGGATCGGCGGAGTAGTCGCACATGAGCAAGATGCGCTCGGCCATCATGGGGAGTCTGCCGAACACCCGCCGCCCTTGACGGGTGGCTCACATGCCCAGCGCGAACTTGGCGTCCTCGCTCATCTTCTCCGGGCCCCAGGGCGGCTGGAAGGTCATCTCGGAGGAGACGTTGGTCACGCCGTCGACCTCGGAGACGAACTCCTCGATCTGCTCGGTGATCTGGGGACCGATCGGACAGGCCGGGGTGGTGAGGGTGAAGGTGACGTGCACGTCGCCCTCGTCGATCGCCACCCCGTAGATCAGGCCCAGCTCGACGAAGTCCAGGCCCAGCTCGGGATCGATGACGTTGGAGAGGGCGTCCTCTACGGCTTCGAGCGATGGCTGCATGGCAGCGAAGTCTAGGCTTCGGCGCGATGCCGCTGCTGATCATCGTCGCGCTGTTCGTCGTCGTCCCGCTCGTGGAGCTGTACGTGCTCATCCAGGTGGGGCAGATCATCGGCGCGCTGCCGACCATCGCGCTGCTGATCGTCAACTCGATCGCGGGTGGCGTGCTGCTGCGCTCCCAGGGGCGCAGCGCATGGCGGCGGTTCGCGACGACGCTGCAGGCCGGGCGCCCCCCCGCGCGCGAGGTGGCCGACGGCGCGCTGATCATCTTCGGCGGCGCGCTGCTGCTGACTCCCGGCTTCCTCACCGACGTGCTGGGCTTCCTGCTGCTGCTGCCACCCACCCGGGCGCTGGTGCGCCGCCTGCTGGCCCGGCGCCTTGGCACCCGCATGATGGTCGGCGCGCTGGGCGCCACGCGCGGGCCGGGCGGGCGGCGCTCGGACGACGTGGAGGGAACGGCCAGGGACCCCGAGCCCACCCACCCCCGGTGACGGTCGCGCCCGCCGACGAGCGTCCGCGCCTGCGCGACGCGCCCGGAGCCTCCGCGGCTGTCACCTTCGCCTTCGCCGACCCGCGCACCCGGGTCTTCGCGACCGCCCGCCTGGGACTCACCGCCGAGGGCGCCAGCGGGCTCGTGGTGCTCTTCAGCGGCGACGAGGTGGCCGCGGTGCGCGCCGAGGCCACCCAGGCGCCGCCGGCGGGCGCCGGCTGGGAGGACGTGCGCGCCGCCGGGCTGGTCACGACGGTGGAAGAGCCCCTGGGCGCGTGGACGCTGCGCGGCGAGGGGGAGGACTTCGCGCTGGACCTTCGCTTCGAGGCGCGCTCGCGGCCCGCGGTGCTGGACGCCGAGCGCCCGGCCGCGAAGCTCGGGGGCCTGGAGGGCTACGAGCAGCTGTGCGCGGTGCGCGGAACCGTGACCACCGCGAGCACGCGGCGCGACGTGCGCTGCCTGGGCCAGCGCGGACACTCCTGGGGCGCGCCGGACTGGGAGCGCCTCTCGCTGTCGCGCATGCTGACCGTGTGGATGGCCGAGGATCGCGCGCTCTCGCTGGTCGCCGTGCGCCCGGCCAGGGCCCGCGCGCACGCCGACGAGCTGCTGGACTGCACGCTGCTGGAGGGCGGCCCGCCGGCCGAGCCGGTGCCCGTCGCCGACCCGCGCCTGTCCACCGCCTACGACGCCGAGGGGCGCATGGTCCGCGCCGGCCTCGAGCTGTGGGTGGGCGACGACGACGAGATGGCCCGCCGCGGAGCCGGGGAGGTCCTCTGCGGCACCTCCCTCGACCTGGGGCGCCTGCAGCTTCAGACGAGCTTCTTCGGGTGGCGGATCGACGGCCGCGAGGGCGTGGGGCGCTACGACGTCTTGCGCCGCATCTGAGGCAGCCATCGCGCAGACGCCACGAGGGCCGCTCAGATCAGTTGTCGCAGCCCAGGCGGTCCCAGAGGTAGAGCTCGACGCACTCCTGGGCGAGCTCCTGGCAGCGCTCCCTCGAGAGGTTGGGCAGCACGGTCTCCATCGCCTGCTCCTCGGCCACCCCGGCGTCGAAGGCCTCCTCGCCGCGAAAGCCGGCGGCGATCTTCAACGCCTCGCGGCGATGCTCGCCCAAGGAGGGGAAGACGGTGACCAGGAAGTCCCGGTTGGCGATCGGCTGGCCGACCTCCAGCGAGGCGTGCCAGGCGGCGAGCATCGAGAGGTCGTGCTCGTCGAGGTCGTCGATCGCCTTGGCATAGTGGGCGGCCAGCTGGGGCTCGGGGATCTCGTCGACCCAGGCGCGGACCACCTCGCCGAGCAGCTGCCGGCGGGCCTCGCGGCCGATCGACTCCGCGATCACCCGGATCGCATCCTGCGGCTCGATGAAGCAGAGGGGCATTGACGCTCCGATGGACAGGACGACGGGACTGCGGACAAGCTACGACGCCCGTCGGACGGCACCGTGAAGCCATGGTGTCCCCCACAATCCCCGGTCGTGGCCAGGATCGCCGGGATCGTGCTCGCGGGCGGGCGCTCGACGCGCATGGGAGCGGCCAAGGCCGGTCTGGAGTGGCACGGCTCGACGCTGCTGCGCCGGGTGGCGGGCCTGGTGGCGCGCGGCGTCGACGGGCCGGTCGTGGTCGTGCGCGCCCCCGGCCAGGAGCTTCCCTCGCTCCCCGCGGGGATCGAGCTGGCCGACGACGCCCGCGAGGGCCGCGGGCCGCTGCAAGGCCTCGCGGCCGGGCTTGCGGCGATCGGCGACCGCGCCGGTGCCGCCTACGCCTCGGCGGTCGACGTGCCGCTGTTGCATCCGGCCTTCGTGCGCCGGGTGGCCGGGGCGTTCGAGGAGGGCACCGACGTGGTCCTCCCCCACGCCCACGGCTTTCGCCACCCCTTGGCCGCCGTCTATGCCGCCGCGGTGCTCCCGGCCCTCGAGGAGCTCCTGGCCGGCGATCGCCTCCGCCCCGGCTTCCTGTTCGAGCGTTGCGCGGTGCGCGTCCTGGACGAGGCCACGCTGCTGGCCGACCCGGCTCTCGCCGCTGCCGATCCGCGGCTCGACTCGCTGCTCAACCTCAACGAACCCGACGACCTCGAGGCCGCCCGGGCACGGCCGGCCCCCGCGGTGACGGTGCGCCTGCCCGCAGCGGCGCCTAGCCGCGTCCGCGCCGCGACCCTCGGAGCGGCCGCGGCTGCGGTGGGCCTCACCCCTGACGAGGGCACGGACGCCACCGTCGACGGCGAGCGCGTCGCGCGCGATGCGCAGCTCCCCCTCGCGGCGGGCGACGACGTTTGGCTCGACCCCACCGGAGTGGGGCGCTGACCTCGAAGGAAGCACATCGGCGCCGAGGCAGTGGGCTCACGCGATCTTTCCGGGGTTCAGGTTGCGGCCGGGATCGATGCCGTCGAACAGCGCCCGCAGCAGCACTACGCCGGGAGCAGAGATGTCCTGCTCCAGCCAGCGCGCGTGCTCGATGCCCACGGCGTGGTGGTGGGAGAGCGTCCCCCCGGCGTCCACGAAGGCCTGCTGGATCGCCGCCTTGACGGTGGCGTACTCCGCAAGGCCGCCGTCCTCGCCCTCGGGCCTGAAGGCGAAGGTGAAGTACAGGCACGCGCCCGAGTGGTAGGAATGCGACAGATGGCACATGACATGGCCCGCGACGTGAAGGCGGGCGAACGCGCCTTGGGCCGCGGCCACGACCTCGTCGTAGAGCTCGGGCAGCGAGCCCCACGGCGCCGAGGTCTCCGACACGTCGGCCGGTGCGCCGGCGTCCAGCAGCCAGTCGCGGATGTAGGGCGTGTCGAATTTCTTCTGGTCGTACAGCTCTCCGGGCCCCGAGCCGACGCACAGGCCGCCGTGCGCGGAGACGATCCGCCCCACGAGCCGGCGCTGGAGACTGACGTGCTGCGGCGAGCCCTCGTAGCCGACGAAGGCCAGGCACATCGCCGCGGGGTCGATCTCGCGGCGGCCCAGGTACCAGCGCAGCGCCCGAGATTGGACGCGGTCGAGGATGGTCTGGCGCCTGCGCGTGGCGAAGGAGAACTCGGTCTCGTTCGCGTCGGAGACACGGGTCACCGACGGGTCGGCCTCGCTCTCGGCGATCGCGCGCATAGCGGCCAGCGCGCGGGGCCAGTCGGGCAGCAGGTAACCCAGGATGGTGCGCCGGGCCGGGAGGCGGTGCACGTGGATCGTCGCCTCGGTGATGATCCCCAGCCGCCCCTCGCTGCCCAGCACCATCTCGCGCACGCTGGGTCCCGTGGAGGTGCTGGGCACCGGTCGGGTGGCCAGCACGCCGGCCGGGGTGACCATGCGCATCGCCCGCGTGAGGTCGGCCACGTCGCCGTAGCGGTCGGACTGCATGCCCGACGAGCGAGTGGCGATCCAGCCGCCCAGGCTGGAGTGGGTGAAGCTGTCGGGAAAGTGGCCCGCCGTCCAGCCGCGGGCGTTGAGCTGCTCTTCCAGGCGCGGCCCCAGCACGCCGGCCTGCACCCGGGCCAGGCGCGAAGCCTCGTCGATCTCCACAAGCCGCTCCAGCCGGCCGACGTCGACCGACAGGACCGGGCGCGGCTCGTCGTGCGGCGCCTCGAGGCTGCCGGAGATGTTGGTTCCCCCGCCGAAGGGGATGACCACGGCGTCGGCGGTAAGCGCGACACGCAGCACCGCGGCCACCTCCTCCTCCGAGCCGGGGCGCACGACCGCGTCGGGCAGCCGGCCCACGTCGCCGCGGCGGTGGCGCATGAGGTCGCGCAGGCTCTTGCCCCGCGCGTGCACCAGCCGATCCAGCGCGTCGACCGACACGTGCTCGACGCCGACCGTGCCCTCCAGCGCGGCGCGCAGGTCGACGGGCAGCGACGGCTCGGGGAGCTCGAGGTCCGTGAAGGCCGCGCGGCGGACGGCGGAGCGATCGACGTCCACGCCGATGCGCCGCAGCACGAAGTCGCGCAGCTCGGGCTTGTCGGCGTGGCTGAAGGCGACGCCCTCCTCGCCCCAGCCCCACCACGGCATTGCCCCCATGGCCGTACTCTCGCACCTCGCGGAGTGAAACCGGAGCGCGGCCGCGGTGTGCATCATGGCGAGCCGCGATGAAGGAGCCCGTTGCACCCGACCACGACGATGGCGGCACCTGCGCCGACCTCGACATGCCGTGGGCGCGCAGCCCACCGGCCCGGGTCGCGCGCGAAATGATCCTGCGCGGTGGCTTGCACGCGCTGCTGACCTACTACACGCGGCGACGCACGACCGGTGTGGGCGAGCTGGCGGAGCTCGAGCCACCCGTGCTGTTCGTGGCCAACCACTGCAGCCACATCGACACGCCGCTGATCCTGTGCGCGCTGCCCGGGCGCTGGCGCCGGCGCACCGCGGTCGCTGCGGCCGTCGACTACTTCTACGCCGACCGCCGCGTCGCCGCGCTGGCGTCGCTGGCCTTCAACACGGTGCCGGTGCGCCGACGGGGCGGCGGCACCAGAGACGTCGCGCACGTCGAGGCGCTGCTGGCCGACCGCTGGAGCCTGCTCCTCTACCCGCAGGGCACCCGCTCGCAGGAGGGCTGCGCACAGCCCCTGCGCAGCGGGGCGGCCGTGCTCGCCGCGCGGCACGGACTGCCCATCGTGCCCGTCCGCGTGGGCGGGACCCGGGCGGCCATGCCGCCCGGGCAGTCGTGGCCGCGCCGGCGCAGCTGGCGGCGCCGCCACCCGACCACGGTCACGTTCGGCGCGGTGATCGACCCGCGGTCGGTCGACGAGCGCGCGGAGGTCATGGCGCGACTGCGGGCGTTCTTCGCCGGCGGCGAGCCGGCGCCCTCGCGGCCAGAGGGGCTGGCGTCGGCCCAGCGCGCGGCGAGGACGCGGACGGGTCGCCCCACGCCCGGGACTTTCCCTACCGGGGCGTCTGATCGTCGCGCGCCAGCGCCTCGGACCAGCGGTCCTCGCCCGGCATCGAGGGCGTGATGGCACTGCCGGCGGTGAACCGGCGCACCAGGCCAGGCGCCATGACCCGCAGCGCCGGCACGATCGCGTAGTAGCGCGGCGAGTAGCGCTCGGCCCTGCGGTTGAGGCCCGCGTCGATGATCGCCTCCGCCAGCACCTCGGGGCGGGTGACCAGCCGGCGCGTCAGCGCCCTCTCGGTCAGCTCGCGCTGCGGGAAGCCCTCCGTGGCCACGAAGCCGGGAAGCACCAGGCCCACGTGGACGCCGTGCTCGCGCTCCTCGAGGTGCAGGGCGTCGCTCCAACCGCACAACGCGAACTTGCTCGCCGAGTACGCGCCCGCACGCGCCCGCGCGATCCGCCCGGCCACGCTGGAGACGTTGACGATCGCGCTCGGGGCGCTCGCGCGCAGGGTGGGCAGCAGCGCCTGGGTGAGTCGCGCGACCGCCTCGAAGTTCACCGCCATGTGACGGCGCAGGTTGTCCATGCCCGCCTCGCCGAAGGTTCCCCGCCACGACGAGCCCGCGTTGTTGACCAGCAGGTCCAGCCGGCCGTGCTCACGATGCACCGCCTCGGCCACGCGGGCGGGCGCGTCGTCGGCGGTGAGGTCCGCGGCGACCACCGTCGCGCCACCCAGCTCGTGGGCCAGCGAGCGCAGGCGCTCCTCGCGCCGGGCCACGAGGACCAGCCGGGCGCCCGGCTCGCGGGCCAGGCGCCGCGCGGTGGCCTGTCCGATGCCGCTCGATGCCCCGGTCACCACCGCGATCACGCCGCGGCACCCTACCGGCGCATGGGAGCGCGCGATGGCCACCACGCGCGTCGACGGACGAGATCGCCGCCTCCGCCGACGCGCCTACGGATCGAACTCGCCGCCGCTGAACTCGCCGCCGCCCGTGGAGCTGCCGCTCGAGCTGCTGGGCGTGGACGGCGGCGTGGTCGCGGTCGTGCCCGTGGGCGGCGTCGAGGAGAACTCGCCACCGCCGCTCCCACTCGGTGGGCTGGTCGTCGTCGACGAGCGCGAGAACTCCCCGCCGCCCGTGGAGGACGGGCCGGCAGCACCCGGGGAGCCCGCGAACTCGCCCGAGCCGCCGAACTCGCCCTGGCGCCGCTCGCTCGCCCGGCGTATGGCAGCACGGCGATCAGCCCTGCGGTGACGCTCCCGGGCGCGCGAGACCAGGTCGCCTCCGCCCTGGGCGACCTTGACCGGCTGCGAGCCGGCCGGAGCGCGCACGCGGACCGACACCGGCGCTCCCGCCGGCGATCGGGCCCCGCCGCGCCCCGCCGCCGGGCCCGCAGACTGCGCGACCGCCGCGCGCCTCTCGCTCTCCGCTGCGCCCTGGCGCGCCTTCTCGACCGCCGCGACGCCGCCGCCCGCCAGCGCTGCCGCCGACGCGGCCACCGCGGCGACCTTCGAGGCGCTGGCCATCTCCAGGGCGCCCTGCACACGCATGGCCGAGTGCACGGCGCGGTCGTGCACCCCGCCGGCCAGCGCCTCGTAGGCGCGCAGGACCAGGCCCCCGGCCAGCTCGCCACGCTCGACCTCCGCGCCGGTCAGCGCGACCGGGAAGACCAGGCCCAGCGGCGCGCGGGCGCCGTGGATCGCCTCCAGCCGCCGCCGGCATGCCGCGCAATTGCGTAGATGCGCCCGCGCGCCGACCAGCTCGGCGGAGCCGGCCTGCCCGTCGGCCAGCGCCGACAGCACCGGCTCCCAGCGCCGGCACTCCTCACCCGCCTCGATGCCCGCAAAGCGCTCCAAAAACGCCCGGCGCCCCTCGGTCAGGCAGCGGTTGACCTTCGTCGCCGTCCATCCCTGCCGCTCGGCGATCTCCTCGTAGGACAGACCCTGCATGCGCAGCCATAGCGCGGCGACCTCCTGGGGCTTGAGCGCGCGCAGGGCCTCGGCCGACCGTGCGACCACCTCGAAGCCGGCCACGCGCTCCTCGGGACCGGGCGCGCCGCGCGCCTCCTCGCGGTCAAAGCCCGCGGCATCGCAGGCAACCTCGCGCTGGCGCTGCTGGCGGACCTTCAGTGCCTCGTGCTTGACCACGGTCGCCAGCCACCCGCCCGCACGCTCGGGGTCGAGCGAGCGGGCCTTGCGCATCAGAATCTCGAGCGCCCGTGCGTAGGCCTCGGCGGCGTCGTCGGCGCAATACGAGTAGCGGTCGGCCACGCGCAGCATCGCCGCCGACTCGCGGCGTACCAGCTCGACGACGAACTCCTGGTCGTCCGCGCCCGGCGCGGACGAGCGCCGGCGCAGCCCCGAACGCATCCGTCGCTCGCGCTCCGTCCCCGTCCCGCCGTCGCCCATCCGCGTCTCCGGCCCTCTCGTCGGCATTCCTCCCTGCGACGAGGCACCGTATCCCCGACACTCGCCCCCCGGCGAGCACGAACTTCGCGCACGTTGCGAGCTTCTGGTTCCCGAGCGCTCAGGAGGCCGGCCAGCGCAGCCGCCCGGTCTTGCCCAGACCTACCGCGCTCTCGCCGAAGTCCTGCAGCGACAGTTGGTCGATCAGCCGCGTCGAGGCGTGGCCGGGGTCGCGGACCGGGGTGCCCGGCGGGCGGAGGGTCACCGGGGTGAGGATGCCGCGGTCGAAGGTGCCGTCCTCGCGCAGGGTGACGCGCAGGATGGCGCTGAGCCCGAGGGTGCCCTCGCCCGAGAAGTTGTGCCAGCCGGCGTGGTTGCCCAGCGAGTAGGCGATGAGGCGGTCCTTGTAGCGCTCCATCCCGCGCAGCACGTGCGGACCCGCGCCGAGCACGAGGTCGGCGCCCGCGTCGATGACCGCGCGCGCGAAGCGCCGCGAGTCGCCGCGGTTCTCGCCGTAGGCCACCTCCGTGCCGACCGGGGTGCGCGTGCGATCCGAGCCCTCGGCGCCTGCGTGCATCGTGACCACCACCACGTCGGCCTGCTCGCGGGCCTCGCGGACCAGGCCGGCGGCGGCGTCGTGGTCGTTCAGCGGCGCCGACCAGGGGTAGGGCGCGAAGCCCAGCACCGCGACCTCCACCCCGTCGTGCTCGAGCACGGTGATCTCCCCGGGTCCGCCGGTCGAGGCGATGCCGGCCTCCTCGAGCGCCTGCGCGCTCTGCTCGCGCCCGGTCTTGCCGAAGTCGTAGGCGTGGTTGTTGGCCAGGCTCATCAGATCGAACCCCGCGCGATGCAGGGCGTCGGCGTGGTCGGGCGGCACCTGGAAGGCGTGGCAGTTCGCCGAGGCGGCGGCGCACTTGGAGGTGCCACCCACCGAGAGGGTGCCCTCCAGGTTGCCCAGCATGAGGTCGGGCGCGACGGTCACGCGTCCGGTGCCCGCCAGGATGCCGCGGCCACGGTCGGGCGGAAGTGCCCCGGCGCGACCGAGCATGGTGTCGCCCACCCAGCCGATGGTGACGGTGGTGGGCTGTGGGGCCGCGGGCCGCCCGGCCGGCGCAGGCGCCGCCCGGGCGGTGGGCGCCGTGGGCGAAGAGGCGACCCCGGGGCTTGGGGAGAGCGAGGCGAACGCCGAGAGCGTGAAGGCCAGCAGCGCAAGGGAGACCGGAGCCGTCACCAGGAAGCCGAACACGGCGGAGGAGCGCAGGTGGGTGGGCACGCGAGCCGGCCGGCGACCGTCGGATGGGGCCGCCGACAGCTCGGAGTTGGGCCCGCGCCGGCGTTGTCCTTCCCGCGCAAGCTCGCGTGCGGGCGAGAGCGCTCAGAGACCGAGCGCGGCGGCCAGGCGGTCGCGCAGCGCCGGGTCGGGCTGGGCGCGCGAGCCCATGGTGGCGCGCTCGCCCTGGGGCTGGCCCCAGTTGAACAAGGCCAGGTCGAGCGGGGCGATGTCGATCTCCAGGCCATCGGCCAGCGCCGCGGCGCGGCGCTCGAGGTTCACGCGGTCGCCGATGCCCAGCACGCGCTTGGCCGCCAGCGTGGTGGCGTCGTCCTCCACGCGAAGCGCGGTCGGGCACAGGTCGTAGAGCCCCAGCGCGCCGAGCGCGACGAGCAGCTCGTAGCGGCCCGCGCGCCCGAAGCCCGGCAGCGCGAGGCGCTCGAAGAGGCGGTCGAAGCGCCGCTGCGAGCTCCAGGAGGCTTCGCCGGTGAAGCCCGCGGCCTGACCCCCGTGACGCGCCGCCCACGCGCGGTAGGCCGCCAGCGTCTGCCCACCTCGCGCAGGGTCGTGGGAGGACCGCGGCCCTCGCGCTGCGCCGTCGAGGTCGGGCAGCCCGTCGGCGGCCCAGGGGGTGCGCACGGCATGGATCGCGGCGAAGGGCGCCTCGACCGTCGGGTCCAGGTAGGTGATGAGGAAGGCCAGCCACGTGCCCTCCTCGTGGTCGGCCGCGCCCGCCACCTCGGCGTACAGGCCCGGTGGGTCCACCGCCAGCTCGTCCAGCCGCGCCGCCGCGAAGGCCAGCTCGTCCACCAGGCGCTGCGCGTCGCCGCTGGCCTTCAGGCCGGGGACCAGCGCGTGGGCGTAGCCGTCGTCGGCCGAGCGCGCGGCCCGGCGCACCACCAGGCCCCCGCGTGAGCGCGAGGCCGAGGACGACCCCGAAGCGCCCGCCGAGCCGCGCGCGGGCGAAGGCGACCGCGACGGCTGCCCGCCCACGGCACGCTCGGCGGGTGGCGAGCAGATCCGGCAGTTCTGGACGAAGCGGCCGTGTCGGCAGAACTCGGGCATGGCGCGTCGAGTCTAGGGGTGGCGGAGGCGGCCAGATGGCCGCGGGAGGTGCCCCGAGGGTCGCCTGCCGACCTCCGCCGGCGCCGACACCGTCACGCGGTCAACCTCGGCCACGCGCGGGGCCACGGGCAGCGCGAAGCCCGCGCGGCGCGCCCGGGCCTCGCCGGCGCGGCGCTCGCGGGTCAGCTCGCGCAGGTAGTCGTCGAAGTCGACCTGGATCGTGTGGCGCTTGGACGCCACGTAGCGCCTGGCCATGCGGGCGAAGTCGCGGCGCAGGTCGGCCCTCATCGCCGCACGCTCGGGCAGGTGGTACTTCCCGCACAGGTAGGCGGCCACCCACTGGCCCTGGGCCTCGGCCAGGGGCATGATCGCCCCCAGCGGCTGGAGCAGGCCGATGAAGGCCACCTCGGGGATCTCAGGGTGAAAGACGCGGCGAAACAGCTCGATGTGGTTGTCGGGCGCGGAGATGAAGCGCTCGTCGAAGAACGGGAAGGTCACCTTGTAGCCGGTGCAGTAGACGACGAGATCGGCCTCCACGCGCGACCCGTCGGTGAACTCGACCTCGTGGCGATGCAGGCGGGCGATGTTGGGCTTGGTGATGATGGCCCCGTGGGCCAGACGGTCCAGGATGCGTCCGGAGATGGTCGGGTGCGCCTCACCGAGGCGGTGGTCGGGCCTGGGCAGGCCGTAGGTCTCCATCGGCCCGGAGACGGCCGCCAGCGTGAGCTGGCCGATGAGCTGGCGGACCTTCCACGGCACGCGCGGGTTGGTCAGCAGCGCGCGCTTGCGGTCCAGGGGCTTGCCGTGGACGTACTTGGGCAGCACCCAAGCTCCCCGCCGCGCGGCCAGCACCGTGTGCTGTGCGTGGTAGCTGGCGTCGACCGCGATGTCCATCGCGCTGTTGCCCATGCCCACGACCACGACCTTGCGCCCGCGCAGCTGGTCCTCGCGCTCGTAGGCGTGCGCATGGATCTGCTCGCCGGCGAAATCGTCGGCGCCCGCGAAGGGCGGCTCGGGCCAGCGCTCGTCCCAGTGATGGCCGTTGGCCACCACCAGCGCGTCGTAGCGGTGATCCTCCCCGCGGGCGGTGAGCGTCCAGCCCCCCTGCGGGTGGCGCACGGCCCGCTCCACCGGCGTGCGAAAGCAGATGCGCCCGCGCAGCCCGAAGTGGTCGACGTAGGCGTCGAAGTAGGCGGCGATCTGGGTGTGGTGGGGGAAGTCCGGATAGGCGCGGGGCATGGGGAAGTCCGCGAACTCCATGCGCGCGCGCGAGGTGTTGATGTGCAGCGTGCGGTAGGCCGAGGACATCCCGTTGACGTTCTCGAAGACCCAGTTGCCTCCCACGCGGTCGGACGCCTCGAAGCAGTCGACCTCCAGGCCGCGCTCGTGCAGGGCCTTGAGGGCGGCGATGCCGGAGGCGCCGGCACCGATGATGGCGGTCTTGGGATAGGGGCGCATCGAGCTCGCTCGCGCCGCGGAGCGTGGCACGAAGATGACGCGCGTCAAGGTCTGGCGCAGCGGTGTCCCCGAGCAGGAGATCCTGCTCGGCGAATCGGCTCAGGCGAAGCCCTTGCGTCGCGACCCGAGTGCCGCGCGATCTACCCCGCGGTCGCCCCGGGCAACTCGGGGCGCCGTCGTCACCGCCTCGGCCCTTGCCACACAACCGGGGGGAGGGTGGTGGCGGCGGCGTTTGGGAGATAACGTGCGCCCGTGCCCTCGTCGCCCGGTCGGGCCGAACTGTCCGCCGCGTCCGCGGCGCACTCCGGCGTCGGCCGCGGAGAGGGGCCGAGCGGAGCCGAACCAGCGGAGGTGACGGCCCCCGACCGTCTCACGGTGGCCGGCGACGACACCCGGATGCCCGCGCGCGAGCTGCTGCGGACCGGCCTCAGGGCTGGGCTGCTCGCCGGCGCGGCCATGGCGCTCGCGCTGGTGTCCATCGCCGAGGTCGCCGACGAGCCCACCGCGGTCGCGGGCATCGCCTCGAGCACGTGGACGCCGCTGACGGCGATCACCAGCTTCCTGCTGGGGCCCGACGCCTTCGCGGCCTCGTTCGAGGTCCTGTCCATCGCCTTCGGGCTTCTCTGGCACCTGGTCAACGCCGCGCTGGCCGGGCTGGTCGGCGCCGCGCTGCTGATCTGGCTGCTGGGGCCCCGCCCGCACCCGGTGGCGGCCATGGGGATGGGCCTCCTGTACGGCCTGACCCTGCAGATCGTCGTCCTCAACCTGACCGTCAACGCCATCGAGGATCCGAACGTCGTCTATGAGGCCCTGCCCCCGTGGGGCTGGTGGGTGGGTCACGCCGCCTTCGGGGCCACGCTCGGCCTGGCCCTGGCGCGGAGGAGAGGGGCCTGACGGTGGTCGACACGCGCGACACCTGGCAGGATCTCTTCAACCTCTACCTGCCGATCGGCGTGGGGGTCTTCGTCGTCATCACGCTGCTGGTGGTGATCTTCGCGGTGCGCTACCGCGACCGGGGGGCCGAGGACGACCGCCCGCGGCGCAGGCGCTCGCACTTCACGGGCGCGGAGGGCTCGTACATCCTCCTGCTCGCGCTCATCGCCGCGATGCTCGTGTACTTCACCTTCACCGAGATGGGCGACGATCGGGCCAACCTTCCGGCCGAGGCGAGCACGGGCACCGGCGAGCTGAAACAGGGCGGCGCGGACGAGGAGGGTCAGGACGGGATCCAGGCCCCGCCCGCCGAGCTCGAGATCCAGGTGACGGCGGCGCGCTGGACCTGGCGCTTCGACTATCCCGAGCTGGGCATCACGCAGGCCTCGGGCGGCGGAGGGGAGCTCACCACGCTGGTGGTCCCCACGGGCGTCAACGTGCGCTTCACCATGACCTCGCTGGATGTCATCCACTCCTTTTACATCCCGCAGCTGCGCTTCAAGCGCGACGCGTTCCCCGAGCGGCTGACGAGCTTCACGCTGGGCTTCACCGAGCCCGGCGACTACCCCAAGGGGGGGTTCTGCGCGGAGTTCTGCGGCTTGCGCCACGCCGCCATGCTGTTCAGGGTGTCGGCGATGGAGCCGGAACGCTTTCGCGCCTGGGTGACCCAGCGACAGCTCGAGGCCCGCGGATGAGCGCCACCCTCCCTCCCCCCGCGGTACGGCGCGGTCCCCGGCTGCTGGGCATCCTGAGCAGCACCGATCACAAGCACCTCGGCCTGCTGGTGTGCGGCGGCGCCTTCGTGTTCTTCTGCCTGGGCGGGCTGCTGGCTCTTCTCATGCGCTCGGAGCTCGCCGCGCCCGAGCTGCAGGTGATGAGCCTGAATGCCTACAACCAGGTCTTCACGATTCACGGCTCGACGATGTTCTACCTCTTCGGCGCCCCCATGGCGCTGGGGTTCGGGCTCTACCTGGTACCGCTGCAGATCGGGGCCAGCGGGCTGAGGTGGCCGCGGCTGGTCCTGCTGGGCTTCTGGCTCTTCCTCGGGGCCGGCCTGCTCATGTACGCCGGCTTTCTGACCCAGGAGGGGGCCGGCCGGGCCGGATGGTTTGCCTTCGACCCCCTCAGCGACGACGTGGGCACGCCGGGCACGGGAATGGACCTCTGGGTGATCTCGGTCTTCTTGAGCGTACTGGCCGGCATGCTGTGGGCGGCGTCCATCCTCGCGACGATCATCCGCCACCGCGCACCGGGGATGACCATGCTGCGTCTGCCCGTGTTCACGTGGAGCATGGTGGTCAGCTCCCTGATGACGCTCGTCGCGTTCCCGGCGCTGTTGCTGGCCATGGGCCTGCTGTTCATCGAGCGCCACGGGCTCGATGTCTTCACCCAGCCGGGCGGCGCGATCTTCTACCAGCACCTGTTCTGGTTCTTCGGCCACCCGGTCGTCTACATCGTGTTCTTCCCCTTCCTGGCCGCCGGCTCGGAGGCCATCGCCACGAGCGCCGGCCAGCGCTTCTTCGGCTACAAGCTCTTCGTCGGGTCGCTGCTGGCCTTCGCCGCCCTGTCGGTGTCCGTGTGGGGTCACCACATGTTCGTCACCAGCTCGGTGGACAACCGCTTCTTCTCCCTGACCACCACGGCCATCATCGTGGTGGCCGGAGTGGAGTACTTCGACAACCTCGCGACGATGTTCCGCGGACGCATCAAGCTGCGGGCCTCCTTTCTGTTCGCCTGCGGCTTCATGATCGTCTTCCTCATCGGCGGGCTGAGCGGAATCTGGGTGGCCTCCCCGCCGCTGGACTACAACGCGCACGACACCTACTCGGTCGTCGCCCACTTCCACTACACGCTGTTCGGCGGCACGGTGTTCGGGATGTTCGCCGGCATCTACCACTGGTTTCCCAAGGTGACCGGCCGGCTGCTGGACGAGCGCCTGGGCCGCTGGCACTTCTGGCTCATGCTCCTCGGGGGCCTGGTCACCTTCATCCCCCAGTTCTTCGTCGGCGAGCAGGGGATGGTGCGCCGCATCGCCGACTACCCGGAGACGGCGGGGTGGACCGCGCTCAACGCCCTCTCGACCGTCGGCGCGTTCATCATCCTGCTCTCGCTGCTGATCTTCCTGGCCAACCTCATCCGCAGCCTGCGCCTGGGCAAGCCCAGCGGGCCCGATCCGTGGGACGGCCACACCCTGGAGTGGGCCACGAGCTCACCGCCTCCGCGCTACAACTTCCCGGCCGTGCCGCCCGTGCGCAGCTACGCACCGCTGCTCGACCTCAAGGAGGAGGCGGCCGAGGACGAGTCCTCCCACCGGCCGGTCGCAAGCGGCGAAGGAGGCAGCCAATGAGCCGCGGGTGGGTGGTCATGCTGGCGTGGGCACTGATGCTCGGCGTGGTGTGGGTGGTCCAGTGGGCGATCTTCGACCCCGACCTGATCGCCTTCGTCCTGCTGGGCTCGGCCTCGGCCACGACCGCCCTGATGGCCCTCTGGGCGCTGCTGGCCGGCCGCCGGCGCGACGCACCGGCCGACGAGGGCATCGAGGCGACCCCCGACGCCAGTCACGCCACCGTCCTGCTGGGCATCACGGTGCTCCTGCTGGTGCTCGCCCCCGTGCTGGGGGGCTGGCTGGCCTTCACCGCTGCCGGCACCGGCCTCCTGGCCGTCGGCGGACTGGTCCGCGAGCGCTCCTCCGAGCGCAGAGCCGTCCGCGCGGCGCGCGAGGGAGGCGCGTGAGCGCCTGGCAGCTCCAACCCGACGTGCTCGCCCTGCTCGCGCTGGCCGCGGGCGCCTACGCCGCCGGGGTCTGGCGCGTGCGCCGCTGGCACACGCGGCGCAGCGTGGCCTACGCCGCGGGGCTGCTCACCCTCGCCGTGGCGCTGCTGTCGCCGCTGGACGCGGCGGCCGAGACGGCGCTGTTCTCCCACATGGTCCAGCACCTGCTGATCGCGATGGTCGCCGCGCCGCTGCTGGTCGTCGGCGGGCCGCTGACCCTCGCGCTGCGCGCCGCCCGCCCACCGACGCGCCGGCGCCTGACCGCGCTGATGGTCAGCCCGGCGGCGCGCGTGCTCGTCCATCCCGTCGCCACCTGGGGGCTGTTCGCGGCCGTCGTGCTGGGCACCCACTTCACGCCCGTGTACGACGCCGCCGTGCGCAGCGACGCGGTGCACGCGGTGGAGCACGCCGCCTACCTGTGGGCGGGCCTGCTCTTCTGGCTGCCCGTCCTGGGCGCCCAGCCGCTGCCGCGCCGGCTGGGCTGGCTGTCGCTCACCGCCTACCACCTCGCGACCATGCCGGTGGTCAGCGTCGTGGGCGTGGTCCTGCTCTACGCGCCCGAGCCGCTGTATCCCTCCTATCCCCTGCTGGCCGACCAGCAGGACGCCGGCATGCTCATGTGGTTGGGCGGGACGATGATGCTGGCCTTCGCCGCGGTGGTCATCGGCTGGCGGGAGCTTCTGCGCGAGGAGCGCCATCAGCTGGCCCGCGAGCGCCGTCTGGAGGCCGCGGGGTGATCCGCCGGCTGGTGCACCGCCGCGCGTGGCTGCCCCGCCGGGTGCGCATCGCGGTGGCGCTGGTGTGCGGCGCCTTGGCCCTGCTCGGACTGGCCGGACCGGGAACCCAGGGCAGCGAGGGCGCGGCAGCGACCAAGCTCGACGCCGCCGAGGGACCGGTCGGCTCGTCCACCGGGGCGCCTCCCGACCAAGGGCTGGTGCGCGAGGGGAGACGGCTGTTCGTGGACAACTGCTCGTCGTGCCACGGCCAGTTCGCCCGCGGCATCCCCGACCGTGGACCGTCGCTGTACGGCGCCGGCGCCCAGAGCGCGGACTTCTATCTGCGCACCGGGCGCATGCCCCTCCCCGAGCCCGAGGCCCAGCCCTCGCGCAAGGAGCCGGTGCTCACCGAGGGACAGATCCGCGCGCTGGTGGCCTACGTGGCCACCCTGGGCGGCCCGCCCATCCCCGAGGTGGACATCGCCGAGGGCGACATCGCCCAGGGCCAGAGCCTGTTCGCCGAGAACTGCTCCGCCTGTCACCAGATCCTCGCCCGCGGGGGCATCGTCACGCGCGGCGTGGTGCCCGACCTCCTGGGGGAGGTCACGCCCCTCGACGTGGCCGAGGCCGTCGACATCGGGCCCTACGTGATGCCGACCTTCCCGTGGCTGAGCGACGAGCAGGTCAACTCCATCGCCCGCTACGTGGAGTACGCCGACGACCCCATCGACGCCGGAGGCTGGGGGATCGGGCACCTCGGTCCCATCCCCGAGGGCATGGTCACCTGGCTGCTGGCCCTCAGCGCGCTGATCCTGGCCACCCGCCTGATCGGGGAGCGCACGGCGCCATGAGCCGCGCAGATCGCCGCAGGGCGGGGGTCTCGCCCGACCCCGTCGAGGTGACGGTGGGCCCCAACCGGCGGGCCGAGAACCTCGTGCTGGTGCTGCTGGCGGGGACGGTGGTGGGCGCCCTCGCCTTCATCGTCTTCTACTTCGCCTACCCCGACACGCAGCTGTTGGGGCTGTGCCTGGGGCTGGCGCTGGTGGCGATGGGCCTCGCCTTTGCGGTGGCGGGCAAGCGCATCGTTCCCCAGGAGAAGGCGACCGAGGACTACCAGGACTACGGCGATCCCGAGGTCCAGGAGGAGGTCGTCGAGCTGGTCGACGGCGGGGGCGCGGGCGTGTCGCGCCGCCGCCTGCTGATCGGCACCGCGGGCGCAGCGGGCGCCACTGTGGGCGGGGCCGCCCTCCTCCCCCTGGCCTCGATGGGCCCGGGCGTGGGGGACTACCTGAGCGTCACGCCCTGGAAGCCCGGCCGGCGCCTGGTCGACTCCGAGGGAGCGCCGCTCAAGCCCGAGGACGTGGAGGTGGGGACCTTCCGCCTCGCCTTCCCCGAGGGCGCCAGCCGCTCGGAGCTCGGAAGCTCGCTGAACGTGCTCAAGGAGCCGGTCGAGAACCTGCAGGTCGCAGAGGAGCTGGTGAAGGTCATGCCCGAGGGGGTGATGGCCTACTCGCGGATCTGTCCGCACGCCGGCTGCGCGGTGGCCACCTACCGCTATCCGCTCTACGAGCCGACCTTCGGCGAGCCCCCCGCCCTGGTGTGCCCGTGCCACTACTCGACCTTCGACGTGCGCCAGGGGGGCAAGCTGACCTTCGGCCCGGCCGGGCGCGACCTGCCTATCCTGCCCCTGGGCCTCAACGCGGAGCGCGAGCTGATCGCCCTGGGCGACTTCCTCGATCGCATCGGGCCCAGCTGGAGCCGCGTGCGCGGGGGTCCCGACTCTCCGCTCGAGCCCGCGGGGGGCGGGGGCTGATGCTCCGCGGCTCGGTGCGCTGGATCGACGAGCGCCTGGGGCTGGGCCCCACGCTGCGCACCGCGATGCGCTACGTCTTCCCCGACCACTGGTCGTTCATGCTGGGGGAGATCGCCCTCTACGCGTTCATCGTCCTGGTGGGGACGGGGGTCTTCATGACCTTCTACTACGTCCCCACCGACGCGGTGACGACCTACCGCGGCGCCTACGAGCCGCTGGCCGGACTGATCGCGTCGGAGAACTTCATCTCGACGGTGCGGCTCTCCTTTGACGTGCCGGGGGGGCTGCTCATGCGCCAGACCCACCACTGGGCCGCCAACGTGTTCATCGTGGCGATCATCGTGCACCTGGCCCGGGTCGTCTACACCGGCGCCTTTCGCAAGCCGCGGGAGATCAACTACTTCATCGGCGTGAGCATGCTCGGGCTGGGCCTCTTCGATGCGTTCACCGGCTACATGCTGCCCGACGACCTGCTGTCGGGTATGGGACTGATCATCGCCTACGCGGTCGGTCTGGGCATCCCGTTGGTGGGCGAGGACCTGATGTTCCTGGCCTTCGACGGCCCCTTCCCCGGCTCGGACGCCTTATGGAACCGCCTGGAGGTCACCCACGTCCTGCTCGTCCCGATGATCCTGGCGGCGCTGATCGGCCTGCACCTGTGGATCATCGCCAGGCAGCACCACACCCAGTTCTCCAGCGGCAGCGACGAGGAGGCCCGGGCCAAGAGCGAGAAGCAGCTGGTGGGCAGCCCGATGTGGCCCGCCTACGCGCTGCGCTCCCTGGGTCTCATGGGTCTCGTGGTCGGTTTCCTGTTCCTGCTCGGCGGGCTGGTGCAGATCAACCCCGTCTGGCTGTGGGGCCCCTACGAGCCCTACCTGGCCAGCAACGGGGCCCAGCCCGACTGGTATCTGGGCTGGCTGATCGGCGCCCTGCGCCTCATGCCCGCCTTCGAGCCCCAGATCGGGGACCTCACCGTCGTGCCCAACGCCTTCTGGGGGGGAGCGTTGTTCCCCGTGGTGGTGTTCGCGGTGTTCTACCTGCTTCCCGTCATCGACAAGCGCTTCTTCGGCGACGGGCGCAAGCACAACGTCCTCGACCGTCCCCGCGACAACCCCCGGCGCACCGCCTTCCTCACCGCGTTCTTCTTCTGGATCTGGCTCACCTTCGTCGCCGGGGCCACCGACCAGGTCTTCCTGCGCATGCGCATTCCCTACGAGGCGCAGGTCTGGTTCTTCCGCTTCGTCGCCGTGCTGGGACCCTTCGCCGTCTACTTCATCGTCCGGCGATGGGCGGAGGAGCTGCGCGAGCGCGACGTGCACCCGCTGCGCGGCTGGAACGGCCGGCTCGTGCGGCGCGACCCGGTCATGGGCGGCTTCGTCACCCTGGACGGCGGGCAGGACGGCGCGGTGGTCCCCGAGGAGGACGTGGCCGCCCACGAGCCCGACGTTGCCGGGTCGCGCGAGGAGCGTGCCACGGCGGCGCCGCCCGGGCCCGACGGCGCCTGACCCTGCCGTCGGGCCCGGGCACCGACCGACGGCCCTGCGCGGGGAGGGGTGGAGACTCAGCCCAGTGGCAGGGCGCTGGTGAGCTCCCAGCGCTCCCCGGTGTCCTCGAGCTCGACCGTGCTCTCCTTTTCTCCCGCGCGCACCCGCGCCTCGGCCACGCCGCCGGTGACCTCCAGCGAGACGATCTGTGCCTCGGCAAAGCGCTCGAGCGCACGGACCCGGCTGCTCACGGTGTCGTCTGCCTCCTCGCCCGGCGGCGTGAGCTGGAGGATCCGGTCGCACCCCGCCGACGGGCTTCCCGCCTCCAGGAAGACCTTCTGCGCCGGCTCGTTGAGGATCTCCAACGCCTCGACCCCCTCGCCCTCGGCGCAGACCTGGAGGAAGGTCTGCAGCGTCTGGCGGGCGACGAAGGACTCGTCGGCGCCGACCGGGACCTTGGTGTTCCCGCAGGCCGAGAGCGCCAGGGCCCCCAGCACCGCGCCGACGGCGGCGAGCGGACGGCCACGCAGACCCATGGCGCTGTCTCTACCCGCTCGTGACACCCCGAACGCCACGAGCGGCGACGCCCCCAGGTAGACCCGCGCTGATGCCGGCCTCGCCCGCCAGGTCAGTCCACCCAGCACGCTGGCCAGCTGGGGACCCTCGACGCTCTCGGCGCCGGTCCTGAGCTGCTCGAGCGCGTTCTGCTCGGTGCTGTGCACATCGGTGAGGTACTCGACGAGCGCTCCTGCAGGGTGTTGGGACGCCATGGGGGCCTCCCGGGTCGGTGGTCGGGCCAGACCCTTGGCTACCCGCGCGCCGAGCCCGCCAACGACGTCCTCGTGCCGGTACCCAGCCCGGGGTTGCGGTCGCCTGGACGACCATCGTGTTTGACCGGGGGTTGCGCGGCGTAGCCCTCCTGCCCATATGGCTCCCATCGTCGCTCTCACCGGCGCCACCTCCGGCGTCGGCCGCGCGATCGCGCGGCGCTTTGCCCGGGACGGTGCCCAGCTGGGCCTCATCGCCCGCAACCAAGACGGCCTCGACGCCGCCGTCCGCGACGTGCAGCAGGCCGGCGGTCACGCGATCGCGCTGCCCTGCGACGTCGCCGACGCGGACGCCGTCGAGGCCGCCGCCGGCGCGCTCGAGGACGCGCTGGGGCCGATCGACATCTGGATCAACGACGCCATGACCACCGTGTTCGCCTTCTTCGAGGACATCGAGCCCGAGGAGTTCCGCCGCGCCACGGAGGTGACCTACCTGGGTTTCGTGTGGGGCACGCGAGCCGCTCTCAAGCGCATGCTGCCCCGCGACCGAGGCACGATCGTGCAGGTCGGCTCAGCCATGGCCTACCGCGGCATACCCCTGCAGAGTCCGTACTGCGGGGCCAAGCAGGCCACCAAGGGCTTCCAGGAATCCCTGCGCACCGAGCTGCGACACAAGGGCTCCAAGGTCCACGCCACCATGGTGCAGCTGCCCGGGCTGAACACCCCGCAGTTCGAGCACTGCCTGTCGAAGTTCGACAGGCGTCCCATGCCGGTGCCGCCCGTCTACCAGCCCGAGGTCGCGGCCGACGCCGTCCACTGGGCCGCCCACCACAAGCGTCGCGAGGTGTACGTCGGCATCCCCGCCGTCTACACGATCCTGGGCAGCAAGCTCGCGACCGGGATCATGGAGCGCTACCTGGCCCGCAGCGCGGTCAGCGGCCAGCTCTCCCAGAAGCCGCTGGAGGAGGACCGGCCCTACAACCTCTTCGAGCCGGTGGCGGGCGATCCGGGCGCGCACGGTCCCTACGACGACTCCGCCCACGAGCGCAGCATCCAACTCTTCCTCTCCAAGCATCGACGTGCCCTGGGTGTCGCCGGCGCGCTGGTCGGTGCCGCCGCGGCCCTCGTGGGCCGGCGATAGCGCGGGGCCATCCGGACTGTCCCATGAGCACGGCGCACGAAGGCGCGGTCGCCGGGCCACCCCCCGGGGGCGGAACCTGGCAGCCCGCCCCGTCTGAGAACAGCCGGAAGGACCGCGAGCGACGCACCATCGCGCTCCTCGCGCTGCCCACGCTGGGTTTCGCGCTATCGACCACGGTGGTCACCACCTACCTGCCGGTCGTCGCCTCGGTCTTCGTGGGCTCGACGACGGTGATCGGGGTGCTGATCGCCATCGAGGGTCTTCTCGCCTTCGCCCTCCCGCCCCTGGTCGGCGCCCGCTCGGACGGCCTGCGCACGCGGTTCGGCGGGCGCTTGCCGTTCCTCATGGCGGGAACGCCCCTGCTGGCCCTCGCCCTGGTGGCGATGGGCTTCGTGGACGCCCTGGGCTTCGCGATCCTCGCCGTGGTGGCGTTCTTCGCCGCGTACTACCTGTCCTACGAGCCCTACCGCGCCCTGTATCCCGACCTGGTCGCCGAGGAGGCCGCGAGCCGCGCGCAGAGCGGCCAGGCGATCGCCCGGGGACTGGGCACCGGCCTGGCCCTGGTCAGCGGAGGTCTGCTGCTGAACTGGGGCCAGGCCGCCCCGTTCGCTGCGGGCGCGGTCATCGTGGTCGCGGCCAACGGGCTGTTCCTTCACACGCTGCTGCGCCGGCGCGGCGTGCCCCGCCAGCGCCGCGCTCAGGATGCCAGAGGTGCGCGGGATGCCTTCGCCGAGCTGTGGAGGGTGGTGCGCACCCAGCCCCCGATGCGTCGCTACCTCGTGGCCAACGGCCTGTGGGAGGGCGGCCTGGGAGCGATCAAGACCTTCGTCATCCTGTGGATCACCCTCGGTCTGGGTCTCAGCCTCTCCGAAGCCTCCGGCGTGCTGGCCGCGGCGGCCGTGTGCATCCTCGCTGGGGCGGCGGTCGCGGGCAAGCTCGCCGACCGCTTCGGCCGCGCGCGCGTGATGCAGTTCGCCGCGGTGGGCTTCGGTGCCCCCATGGTCGTCCCGTTCCTCAGCCAGGAGGCTGCCCTCATCGTTCCCGTCCTGCCGCTGATCGCCGTCAGCGGGGGCATCGTGATGGCCCTCCCCTACGCGCTGCTGGTCCCCATGATGCCCGAGTCCCAGCACGGCCTGCTCAGCGGCTTCTACAGCCTCACCCGTGGCCTGGGCCTCATGGCGGGACCCCTGGTCGCCGGCGTGGCCATCGAGGTCATGCAAGCCCTGGGCGCCCCCTTCGGCGCCCAGGGCTTCTCGGCCATGTGGCTGGTCGCGGGCGGCCTGGTCCTGGCCACCGTCCCGCTATCGCGGCGCCTGCGCCGCACCGAGTAGCCGACCCGGTGCCCTCCTCTTCCGCCGACAGGGTGGACACCGTGGTCTCCCTGCGGCCCATCGGCTCACCGCTGGGGCTGGGGTTTGTCGGATTGGCCACCGCCACGTTCGTCCTCGCCGGGCTGCAGCTCGGCTGGGTGTCGGCGAACGAGCGCACGCTGACCGGCGCCGTGATCATCGCCTTCGCCGTGCCCTCGCAGCTCATCGCCAGCGTTCTGTGCTTCCTCAGCCGTGACGGGGCGGCGGGGACGGCCGTGGGGACCCTTGCCGGCAGCTGGCTGTCGGTCGGCGTCGTGCTCATCCTCTCGCCGCCGGGCTCGGTCAGCGGCGCGCTGGGGCTGGTGCTGCTGGGCTCCGGGACGGTGCTCATCCTCTTCGCGGGCCTTGCAGGCCTGAGCAAGCTGGTCCCCGCGCTGATCCTCCTGCTCGCCGGCACGCGCTTCGCCCTGGACGGCATCTATCAGCTGGGCGCAGGGGCCGGGTGGCAAGACGCCTCCGCGTCGGTGGGGCTGGTCCTGGCCGCCGCGGCCCTCTACGCCGCGTGGGCCATGGAGCTCGAGGACGCGCGCGGGCGAACCGTCGTCCCGCTCGGGCGCCGCGGCCTGGGCAGAGGCTCCCTCGACGGACCCTTCGCCGACCAGGTCGAGGGCCTCGAGCACGAGCCGGGCGTGCGCAAGACACTCTGAGCGGCGCGCCTCCTCGTCGGAGGCCAGGCCCGACTGCCCGGGACGGTGGCCATCAGCTGATCGAGTTCTCTGTCAGCGCAGGCTGCCCGCTGGGGCGCCCCGTCGAACGCCCGCCCGGGCGGCGGTCGCCGCGGCGGCGCCCGCCAGCGCCACGGCCAGGGCCACGGCGCCCGCGCGAACCGCATGGCGGGCGAGGGGCGGCTTGGGGCGAGCGGTCCACGGTCCGTCCTCCGGCCGGGAAGGTCGGGCCCCTCCGGCGCCCTGCTCGCGGGCCATCTTCATGACCTGGGCGACGTGCAGGGCGCGCCGGCCGGTGCCCGCCTGCTCGATCTGGGTCTTGCACGAGAAGCCGTCGGCGACGATCACGCTGCCCTCGTCGGCGTCACGCACGGCGGGCAGCAGGGCCTGCTCGCCACAGCTCATGGAGATGTCGTACTTGCCCTCCTCGAAGCCCCAGGAGCCGGCCAGGCCGCAGCAGCCGCCCGACACGCTGCGGACCTCGAGGCCCATGCGCCCCAGCGCCTGCTCCTCGCCGGTCATGCCGCCGGTGGCCTTGTGGTGGCAGTGGCCCCACACCAGCGCCCGGCGCTCCAGGCGCGGCATCTCGATCTCGAAGCGCTCGAGGAACTCGTCGAAGTGCAAGGCGTTGGCGGCCAGGCGCTTCGCGTCGTCGTCGTGGGGCAGCATGCGCTCGAGCTCGTCCTTGAAGACGGCCAGGCAGCTGGGCTCCATGCCCACCACCGGGGTGCCGGCGCGGATCTCTTCGCGCAGGACGTCGAGCGTGCGGTGCAGGTAGGCGCGGGCCTGGTCGAGGAAGCCGTAGTCGTACAGCGGCCGGCCGCAGCAGACGTGGGCCTCGGGGACGACGACGTGCCAGCCCGCGGCCTCGAGAGCCTCCACGCAGGCCACGCCCACGTCGGTGTGGAAGTAGTTGTTGAACGTGTCGGGCCACAGCACCACGCGCCGGCCCGTGGGGTTGGCGCCGGCGCCGCGGTCGGCGAACCAGCGCTGCAGCGTCATCGGGGCGAAGCTCGGAATGCGGCGCTTGGGGTCGATCCCCGCCGCCCGCTTGGCCAGGCGCGAGAACGGCGGCCTGGCGGTCAGCAGGTTGACCAGGCCGGGCGTCAGCGAGCCCAGCCGCGCCGCCTGGTCGATGAAGCCGAAGGCGTAGGCATAGCGCGGCCGGCGGCGGGCCGGGCTTGCGTAGTGGTGGTGCAGGAACTCGGCCTTGTAGGTGGGCATGTCCACGTGCACCGGGCAGTCGCTGGTGCAGCCCTTGCAGGCCAGGCACAGGTCGAGCGCGTCGAAGACCTCCTCGCTGCGCCACCCGTCGGTGATGACCTCCCCCTCGAGCATCTCGTACAGCAGGCGCGCGCGCCCGCGCGTGGAGTGGGCCTCCTCGCGGGTGACCTGGTAGCTGGGACACATGACCGTCTCCGCGTCGGGGACCCGGCACTTGCCCACGCCCACGCAGCGCAGCATCGCGTGGGCGAAGTCGCCTCCGTCCTCGGGGTAGGCGAAGGTCACCTCGGGGCGCCACGGGTTGTAGTCGGCGCCCAGGCGCAGGTTCTCGTCGAAGCGGTAGGCGTCGACGACCTTTCCGGGGTTCATCCCTCCGTCGGGGTCCCAGATGCGCTTGAACTCGCGCATGGCCTCCATCAGCTCGGGCCCGTACTGCTTTTCCAGCAGCTCCGCGCGCTGCTGGCCGTCGCCGTGCTCGCCCGACACCGAGCCGCCGTAGGAGACGCAGAGGTCGGCCGCCTCCTCCATGAACGTCCGGTAGGTGGCCAGGCCCTCGGCGGAGCGCAGGTCGAAGGAGATGCGCGAGTGCACGCAGCCCTGGCCGACGTGGCCGTAGAACGCGCCGCGCAGCCCGTGCTTGTCGTAGAGCTCTCCAGCCTGCGCAGGTAGGGACCCATGTGCTCGGGGGGCACCGCAGAGTCCTCCCAGCCGGGCCAGTGGTCGCGCCCGTCGGGCGGGAAGGCCGTCGAGCCCAGGCCGGACTCGCGGATCTGCC
>JAUJOF010000012.1:55157-86397 GCA_030447785.1 Solirubrobacteraceae bacterium | reverse complement strand
CGACTGGACCCAGGCCGACGCCGAGAGCCTGCCGTTCGCGGACCAGTCGTTCGACGTCGTGATGTCGTCCATCGGTGCGATGTTCGCTCCTCGTCACCAGGTCGTGGCGGCCGAGCTGGTGCGCGTCTGCCGCCCCGGTGGCCGGATCGGGCTGCTCAGCTGGACCCCCGAGGGCATGATCGGCGCGCTCTTCAGGGCGATGGGCCCGTTCGCGCCGCCGCCTCCCCCCGGTGCCCAACCGCCGCCGCTGTGGGGCAGCGAGGACCACCTGCGCGGCCTGTTCGGCGGCCGGGTCGACTGGCACACGCTCGAGCGCGAGGTGCTGGAGATCACCGCGTTCGAGCGCCCGCGCGACTACGGCGAGCACTTCAAGGGCTACTACGGGCCGACGATCGCGGCGCGCGCCAACGCGATCAAGAACGGCCGCGAGGACGAGTTCGACGCGGCCCTCGACGCGTTCTGCGACGAGTGGAGCCGCGGGACGTCGTCCCCAGCGCGGTTCGAGAAGGAGTACCTGCTGGCGGTGGGGACGCGGCGCTGAGCCGTGGCGAACGCCGCGCGTCCGGCGGCACGCCGGGCGTCGCGCAGGGGGGCACTACTGCTACTTCAACACAGGTCGCACTCGAACCAGATCGAGGCCCGGCCGGTGCGCGCGACTCCCCAGCGGTCGGCGAGGCTGTCGACGAGGAAGAGGCCGCGGCCCGACTCGGCGTCCGGTGCGGCCTCCCGGCGGCGGGCGAGGAAAGGCGGCGCCGGGTCGGCGACGCAGAAGCGCAGGCGCGTGCCGCCGCGCTCGGTGACGATGAGCTCGAACCACTGCTCCGCGCGACGGTCGTGGCCGTGGACGATGCTGTTGGTGACCAGCTCGCCGACCAGCAGCGCCACCGTGTCCCAATCGAGCAGGGGATGGTGGCGGGCGAGCCCGTCGATGGCGTGGCGCGCGGGGGCGACGGAGGCCGCCTCGGCCGGGAAGCGACGCTGCAGGAGCGGCGCTTCGGGAACGCGGACGACCATGAGGGCGATGTCGTCGAACGCGGCGCCGTCCTGGTGGGCCAGCGCCGCCTCCTGTAGGGCCAGCGCGATCTCCTCGGCGTCGAGGCCCCGGCAGCCGGCCAGGTGGGCGCGCAGGTCGAACTGCGCGCCCGTCGCATCGCGCGCGTCGGTCACGCCGTCGGTGTAGAAGACCAGCGCGTCGCCGAGCCCGAGCGCGATCTCGACGTCGGTCGCGATCGTGCGCTCGCGCTCCACCCCGAGCAGGACGCCGGGGTCGCCGGCGGGGCTCAGGTCACCGTCGGCGCGCAGCACCATGGGGCAGGGGTGCCCGCCGAGCGCCAGGGTCAGCGCTACGCCGCTGCCAAGCCGGGCCAAGCGGGCGAGCGCGGCGGTGGCGAAGAGCCCGTCGGTGCGATGGCGCAGCAGGGCCTCGTTGAGCTCGCCGAGCAGGGCGGCGGGGTCGTCGGCGTGCAGCGACAGCGCGCGGATGCTGTAGCGGCACAGCGACGTGAGCGCGGCGGCCTCCGGCCCCTTGCCGCACACGTCGCCGACGCTGAGCAGCCAGCGCTCGTCGTCGAGGGCGAAGGCGTCGTAGAAGTCGCCGCCCACCTCGTGGTGCTCGCCTCCGCGCGGCGTGAAGGCCACGGCCAGGTCGACGCCGGGGATGACCGGCAGCTCGGCCGGCAGGATGGAGGCCTGCAGGGTCTCGGAGACGTCGCGCAGCTTGCGCTCCTCGCGCTTTCGCGCGGTGATGTCCTCGGCGACCGTGAGGACCATGAGCAGGTCGCCCTGCTCGTCGCGGATGGCCCGCGAGCGGGCGAGCGTCCAGCGGGTGTCCTGGCCGGGGCGGCGGTAGCCAACCACGGCCTGCGCCTCGTCCTCCCCGGCGAGGACCCGGCGGAAGGGGAACTCGCCCGGCGGCAGGGCCACACCGTCCTCATCGACGGGGCGCAGCTCGGCGACCAGCTCCTCGACCGAGACGGAGCGCAGCGCCTCGAGGTTGGGCCGTCCCATGGCCGCCAGGGCCGCCGGATTGGCGTAGATGAGGGTCTCGTCGGGGGCGCGCGCGGTGACGCTGTCGCCCACCGCTTCGAGGATGGCCGCCAGCTCGTCGCGCGAGCGGCGCAGCTCCGCCTCGATGGCCTTCAACTCGGTGAGGTCGCGCAGGTGTCCGGTGAAGCGCGGGGCGCCGCCGACGTCCTGGCGGGTGATCGACAGCTCCACGGGGAACTCCGAGCCGTCGCGGCGCATCGCGGCGATCTCGATGCGGCGGTTGAGGAGGCGGGTCTCCCCGGTGGCCAGATGGTGGGCGAGCCCGTGGTGGTGCGCGTCGCGCAGCCAGGGCGGCACGATGAGCTCGGCCATGATCCGGCCGAGGGCCTGGTCGCGCGAGTAGCCGAAGGTGACCTCGGCGGCCGGGTTCCACTCGACCACGCGTCCGTCGGCGTCCATGCCCACCAGCGCGTCCAGCGAGGTGCGCACGATGGCGTCCTTGACCGCCTCGGAGCGCAGCATGGCCTCCTCGGCGCGGCGGCGCTCGATGTACTGACCGACCTGGCGCCCGAGCGTGGTCACCAGCTCGAGCAGCTCCTCGCTTGGGGGGTCGGGGCGGTCGGTGAGGAACTCGAGCACCCCGACCGGGCCCTCGCTGCCGGCCAGCGGGAAGGCCAGCCCGCTGGTCAGCCGGCTCGCGGCGGCCGCCGGGCCGCGCAGGAACCGAGGATTGGTGGCCAAGTCGCCCATCCAGACCGGCGCGCCGGCGGCGAAGGCCTCACCCGGCAGGCCCGCGTGTGGCGGCAGCAGGGCCTGGCCGCTGACCTCCGCCAGCGGCTGGGTGCGCTCGGGCCGGGGCTGCCACACCCCCTCGCAGTGCAGCTGCCCGTCGGCGCCCAGCGTCCACAGGGCGCCGAAGCGCCAATCGCCGTGCGTCCCGATCGCGGCCAGGATGCTCGCGGTCGCCGCGCTGACGGTCTCCGCGCCCGCGAGGATGCGCACCATGTCCTGCAGCAGGGCATCCGGCCGCGTGGCAGAGGTGAACACGACGGCGAAGCTACCACCGTGCGCGTAGTCTGGCGCCATGCCCGACGCCTGCCTGGACGGCCAGCTGCTGGATGCGAGCACGGCGTGCATCCCCATCACCGACGAAGGGCTGCTGCGCGGCGACGGCGTCTTCGAGGTGGTGCGCCTGTACGCGGGGCGTCCCTTCGCCCTGGACGAGCACCTCGAGCGCATGGCCGGCTCGGCGCGGGCGCTGCGCCTGCAGGGATTCGATCCGCAGGCGGTGCGCGCGGACGTGGCGCGTCTGCTGCAGGCCGGGCGGCCCGGCGACGCCTGCCTGCGCCTGGTGGCCACGGCGGGCGGGCGGCGCATCGCGCTGCTCGAGGCGCTGCCCGAGATGCCCCCGGCGCTGCGCCTGGCCGGCGTGACCTACGCGCCCCCACGGATCCTCGACGGCGTGAAGTCGCTCTCCTACGCGGCCAACATGCTGGCCACGCGCCTGGCCCGCGAGCGCGGCGCCGACGAGGCGCTCATGGTCACCCCCCACGGCCGGGTGCTCGAGGGACCCCGCCAGGCGTTCTTCTACGTGCGCGACGGCGCGCTGCTCACGCCGCCGCTCAGCGACCACATCCTCGACTCCATCACCCGCCGGCGGGTGCTCGCGGTGGCCGGCGCGCGCGAGCGGGCGACCACCCTGGACGACCTGGCCGATGCGCAGGAGGCCTTTCTGGCCTCGACGCTGCGTGAGGTGCACCCCGTGGCCGCGGTGGATCGCATCTCCTTCGCGCCCGTGCCGGGCGAGGTGACCGCACGCGTGGCCGCGGCTGTGCGCCAGCGCATCGAGGCCGAGCTGGGTTCGCGCGCGCTGCGGTGAGGGTCCTCACGGTCATCGGCAACCGCCCGCAGTTCGTCAAGGCGGGTGCGGTCAGCACGCGGCTGCGCGAGGTCCACGAGGAGGTGCTGGTGCATACCGGCCAGCACTACGACGACGAGCTGTCCACCGTGTTCGTGGGCGAGCTGGGGATCCCCGCGCCGGAGGTGCAGCTCGAACTGGGCAGCGGATCGAATACCGAGCAGACGGCCCGCATGCTGGCCGCGCTCGGGCCCCTGTTGGACGAGCAGCGCCCCGACGTGGTGCTCGTCTACGGCGACACGAACTCCACGCTGGCCGGCGGGCTGGCGGGCGCCCAGGCGGGGATTCCGGTGACCCACGTGGAGGCGGGCATGCGCTCGTTCGACCGGCGCATGCCCGAGGAGCTCAACCGGGTGTTGACCGACCATCTCTCGTCGCTTCTCCTGGCGCCCTCGACGAGTGCGGTCGAGAACCTGCGCCGCGAGGCGGCGACCGGGGCGGTGGAGCTGGTGGGCGACGTGATGGTCGACGTGGCCCTGCTGGTGCAGCCGCGGGCGCGGCGCGACGACGCGCCGCTGCGCGCGGCGGGCGTGGACGCCGGGGAGTACGTGGTGGCCACCGCGCACCGCGCCGGAAACGTCGATGAGCCTCGGCGGCTGGAGGAGCTGGTCGAGCTGCTGCTGGCCGTCCCCGACACCGTGGTGCTCCCCCTGCACCCGCGCACCCGCGCACGGCTGGAGGCCGCCGGCCTGCTCGACCGCCTGGCCGCCGGGGTGCGCCTGCTGCCCCCCGTCGGCTACCTGGCCTTCACAGCGCTGCTCACCCGCGCCCGGGCGGTGCTCACCGACTCGGGCGGTGTGCAGAAGGAGGCCTACCTGGCCGGCGTGCCCTGCGTGACGCTGCGTGACACCACCGAGTGGGTGGAGACCGTGCGCCACGGCTGGAACATGCTGGTGGACCTCGACCGTGAGGCGGCGTTGGCCGCGCTGGGGCGCACTCCGCCCGTGCAGCGCCCCGCGCTCTACGGTGAGGGCGACGCGGGGACGCGGGTCGTCGAGGCGCTCACTCGACATCCCTTCCTCAGGGCCGCCCGATCCGCCTCACCGTGACGCCCGCGGCGTGGAAGCGCTCGAGGTCGAGCACCCAGCGCCCGTCGACCACCGCCCGCGCGCCGGGCAGGTCCGCGGGCGTCAGCGTGGCGTACTCCGCGTGGTCGGCCTGCACCACCGCGCCGTCCACCGCGCTCATGCCGTCCCAGGGGCCGAAGCCCTCGGCCTCCACCTCGGCGGGCGAGTACAGCGGGTCGGAGGCCACCACCTGCGCCCCGGCGGCCTCGAGGGCCCTGGCCAGCGCCCGCGCGCCGCTGAACGCCGTCTCCTTGACGCCGCCGCGGTAGGCGATCCCCAGCAGCGCGACGCGCGCACCATCCAAACTGCCCAGCGCCTCGCCGAGCAGGTCGGCGGCATAGGCAGGCATCTGCTCGTTGACCGCGCGACCCATCGCTGGGAGCACTGCCGCCGGGTGGCCGGCCAGGTAGAAGCGCGGGTAGACCGGGATGCAGTGCCCGCCCACCGCCACGCCCGGGCGGTGGATGTGGCTGTAGGGCTGCGAGTTGGCCGCGTCGATCACCGTGGCCACGTCGACGCCGAGCTGGTCGGCGTGGCGGGCGAACTCGTTGGCCAGCGCGATGTTGACGTCGCGGTAGGTCGTCTCGGCCAGCTTGGCCAGCTCGGCCGTCTCCGCCGAGCCCAGGGCGCGCACCTCGGCGTCCAGGAAGGCGGCGTAGAGCTCGGCACCGCGCGCCTCGCCGGCGGGGTCGAGGCCGCCCACGAGCTTGGGGTAGGTGGCCAGGTCGCGCAGCACCCGCCCGCTGGACACCCGCTCGGGGCTGAAGACGACGTGGAAGTCGCGGCCGGCGGTCAGCCCGCTGGCGGCCTCCAGCGCGGGCGCGACGCGCCGGCGGGTGGTGCCCACCGGGACGGTCGTCTCGAGCGCCACCGTGGTCCCGGGCTGCAGCCCGGCGCCGACCGCCGTGCACACGGCGTCCAGCGGGCCCCAGTCGGGCAGGTCGTCCGCGTCGACGACCAGGGGCGGGACCATCAGCACCAGGTCGGGGTCCGCGCCCACCGCCGCGGGCGTGTCGGTGCTGGCGCGCAGCCGGCCGGCGGCGACCGCTTCCTCCAGTGGCTGGGCCAGGCCCTCCTCGCCGGGGAAGGGCGCTCGTCCGGAGGCGACGGTCGCGACCACCTCCGCGTCGATGTCGCAGCCGACCACCTCGTGGCCGGCCCGCGCGAGCTGGACCGCCAGGGGCAACCCGATCTTCCCCAGCGCGACGACGACCGCCCTCACGGGCGCACCGTCTCGCCGCTGCGCGCCGCGGCCAGCACCGCCTCCGCGTGGCCGACGGTCTCCAGGCCCTCGTGGAGGGTGACGATGGGGGCGGTGTCGTCACCCCTCACCCAGGCGCAGAAGGCTTCCAGCTCCACCAGCAGCGGCTCGCGGCGGGCCAGCGCGAAACGGGTGGAGTCGCCCTCGGCCACGCCCTTGAGCGCCTGGGCGGCCGACCACTCCGAGGTCACCGCGCCGTTGCGAAACAGGGTGAGGTCGGCGGTCAGGGTGTCGGCCACCAGCATCCCCCGATCTCCCAGCACGCGGGAGATGCGCCGCTTGGCCGGCGTGAGCCAGTCGACCACCGAGTTGAACGCCACGTCGCTGCCCAGGCGGCCGGTGATCAGCACGAGATCCTCGTGCTCACGCCCGGTGCGGTGGGAGATCTGGGCGGCCACGCTGGCGATCGGCGCACCGCCCAGCCAGCGCACGAGGTCGAGGTCATGGGTCGCGAGGTCCTTGACCACTCCGACATCGCGCACGCGGTCGGGGAAGGGGCCGACGCGCTCGGTGGCGATGAGAAAGGGAGCCCCCACCTCGTCCATGCGCTCGCGCAGGCCGATCAGCGCGGGGTTGTAGCGCTCCACGTGGCCGACGGCGGCACGGATGCCCGCACGCTCGCAGACGTCGATCAGCTCGCGGGCTTCGGCCGCGGTGGAGGCCAGCGGCTTCTCGACGAGCAGGTGCACCCCGGCGGGGGCGAGCTGGCGGGCGCAGCGCACGTGCTCCTCCGTGGGCACGGCGATCACCGCGAAGTCCGGCGGGTCGTCGGCCAGGAGCGCGGCGACGTCGTCGAGCACCAGGCGGGAGTCGCGCACCGCTCCGAAGCGGTCGCCGCCCGGGTCCACCGCGCCGACCAGGCGCGCGAAGGGCACGGTCTGCAGGAGCCGGGCGTGATGGCGCCCGATCATGCCGAGGCCTAGCACCGCCCCGCGCAGCTGTCGGTCCTCGGCGGTCACCGGGCGGCATGATGGCCGATCCCCCGACCGGCGCGCCCGCCGCCCGCGCGGCGACCATCTAGGCTACCGCCCGTCCGTGGCGTCCGCCGCTCCGCAAGCTCCTGGCCTCGTGCTCAGCCCCTCGGCCGAGGTTGGCGACGACGTGACCTTCGGGGCCAACGTGGTCGTCCACCCCGGGGTGCGCATCGGCGCCGGATGCGTCATCGGCGACGGCGCGGTGCTGGGCAAGGTCCCGGCGCTCGCGCGGCGCTCGAGCGCGCCGCGCACCGAGCTCGAGGCGCTCGTGCTCGAGGAGGGCGTCACGGTCTCCACCCAGGCCATCGTGTTCGCCGGCGCGCGCATCCGCCAGGGCGCGATCCTGGGCGACCAGTGCTATGTGCGCGAGCGCACGCAGATCGGCGCCGAGACCGTGGTGGGCCGCGGCGTGGCGGTGGACAACGACGTGTGGGTGGGCGCCCGCGTGCGCCTGCAGACCTCGGCCTACCTGACCGCGAACTCGGTGGTCGAGGACGACGTGTTCGTGGGGCCGTGCGCGATGACCACCAATGACAACACCATGGCGCGTCATCCGCCGGGCTTCGAGTTGCACGGCGCGCGGCTGCGGCGTGCGTGCCGCGTGGGAGGCGGCGCGGTGCTGCTACCCGGCGTGGAGGTGGGCGAGGAGGCCTTCGTGGGCGCGGGCGCGGTGGTCACCGCCGACGTGCCCCCGCGGCGGCTGGTCGTCGGCGTCCCCGCGCGCCCCATCCGCGACGTCGAAGAGCAGGAGCTGCTCGAACGGTGGGCGTAGTGGCCGGGCGTGCGCACCCGATGGCCGCACGACGCCGCTGGGGTTCCCGCGGCCGCCGGCTCTCCCTGCTGCCGCCGGGCTTTCGCCCCCGTGGGGCCGTGGAGCGCCCGGGGGCCCGTCGCCGGCGCCTGCACGCCGAGCGGCGCACCCTCGCGCTGGCCGGCGCGGCGCTGCTGAGCGGCGGAGGCCTGGTCGTGCTGGAGGTGGTCCGCGCATGGCCGCGCCGGGGAGCCGAGGCGCCGGTGGCGGTGGGCGACGCCGCGGGTCAGGCGGTGCGCGACGCGATGGCGGTCGCGGTGCGCGGCTACCGCGGCGGCAGCACTCGCGAGAACGCGTTGCTCAGCCTGCTGGCCTCGTTCACCCTCACCTGGGGAGTGACGCGCGCATCGACCCACCTCATCCACTCGCGCGGTCCCTTCGGGCCGTTTCGACACCTGGTCGTCTCCGACCAGCACATCCACCACTTCGTGCCCGGGATCGTGCTGGCCTTCCTGGCCGGCGGAATCTCCATCGCCACCCCGCGCCGCCATCTCGACCCGCTGCTGGCCGTTCCCTTCGGCGTGGGAACGGCGCTCACCCTGGACGAGTCGGCGCTGCTGCTCAAGCTCGACGACGTGTACTGGACCGAGGAGGGCGTCGTCAGCGTGCAGATCACCCTGGCGGTGGTGGCGATGGTCTCCGCGCTCGCGTTGGCGCTGCGGGCCCTGCGCCGCGGGGAGGAGGAGGTGCTGGGCGGGGAGGAACCCTCGGCGCCGCCGGCGCGTCGACTCAGGCAGCCGCGACGGTGGGCGCGTCGCGGCCCAGCCAGATGATCTGGTCGCGCCCGGGGCCGACGCCGACGAGGGCGATGGGCACGTCGATCCAATCGGCCACGAAGTCCAGGTAGGCGCGCGCGGCGCGCGGGAGGTCCGCCTCGCTGCGACACGTGCCCAGGTCCTCCTCCCAGCCCTCGAGCTCGACGTACTCGCCCACGGACTGGTGCAGCACCGTCTGGTGGTAGGGGAAGTCCTCGAACTGCGCCCCCTCGGCGCCGCGGTAGCGCGTGCAGACCTTGACGCGCTCGAAGCCCGAGAGCACGTCGAGCTTGGTGATGGCTACGTGGGTGAGGCCATTGATGCGCGCGGCGTAGCGCAGAGCCACCAGGTCCAGCCAGCCGGTGCGTCGCGCGCGCCCGGTGGTGGTGCCGAACTCGCCGCCGCGCGTGCGGATCATCTCGCCGGTGTCGTCGTCGAGCTCGGTGGGGAAGGGCCCGGCGCCCACCCGGGTGACGTAGGCCTTGGCCACGCCCCACGCCTCGTCGATGTCGCGCGGGCCCACTCCCGCCCCGACGCAGGCGGCGCCCGCGACGGGGTTGGAGGAGGTCACAAAGGGATAGGTGCCGTGATCGATGTCCAGCAGCGCTCCCTGGGCGCCCTCGAAGATGACCAGGCGACCGGCGTCCAGCGAGTCCCAGGCCAGGCGCGAGGTGTCGGCGATGTACTGCTCGAGGCGGTGGCCGTAGGTGAGGTACTCCTCGGTCATGGACTGCAGGTCGAGCGACGGGTCGCGCTCGTAGGGACGCAGCGACAGCGCCTTGGGATACAGCGCGGCGGTGATCTTCTTCTTGAGGATCTTCTCGTCGAGCAGATCCTGCACCCGGATGCCCAGCCGCGCCGCCTTGTCGGCGTAGGCGGGGCCGATGCCCCGACGCGTGGTGCCGATCTCCGCCTTGCCCAGACGGGTCTCGCCCGCCGTGTCCAGCAGGAGGTGGTAGGGCATGATCAGGTGCGCGTTGGCCGACACGCGCAGGCCGCTGACGTCGACGCCGCGGTCGCGCAGATGATCGATCTCGTCGGTCAGGACCTTGGGATCGATGACCACGCCGTTGCCGATCACGCAGCGGGTGGCGGGATAGAGGATCCCCGAGGGGATGAGGTGGAACTTGAAGGTCTCGTCCCCGCGCACGATCGTGTGCCCGGCGTTGTTGCCGCCCTGGAAGCGCACCACGGCATCGGCGCGCTCGGCCATCAGGTCCACGACCTTGCCCTTGCCCTCGTCGCCCCACTGGGCACCGACGATCACGATCCCCGGCATCGCGGCTGAGTGTACGGGGGGCCGCGGGCTACGGGCCGGTCGGCGCCCCGTAGGTCACGCGCCGTGCGTCGCCCCCGAACAGCGGCAGCACCTCGCACATCTCCTCCAGCCGGGAGACGGTTCGCTCGGTGATCTGCTCGCACAGCGCCTCGCGCTCGAGGTTGGTGGTGATGATCATCGAGCGCTCCTCCTCGTATCGCGCGTTGACGATCGCGTACAGCTGCTCGAGCACCCACGGGCTCGAGCGCTCGGCGCCCACGTCGTCGACGTGCAGGAGGTCGACTTCGGTGAGACGGTCCAGCAGTGCGGTGTACGAACGCTCGCTCGAGCCGTCGAACGTCGTGCGGATCTCGGCCAGCAGCCGGGGCAGCGAGTAGATGGCCACCGAGCGCCCCACCTCCAGCGCGCTCTGGGAGACCAGCATGGCCAGCGTGGTCTTGCCCGTGCCCACGTCGCCGAACAGCCACAGACCCCGCCCGGCGTCGAGGCTTGCGCTGATGTCGCGCACGTAGCGGCGCACCACCGCGATCTGCGCCCGGGGCATGTCGATCACCGGCGCGCGGTCGAAGGAGACACCACGGTACCTGCGCGGGATCACGCTGGTCAGCGACCGCGTGCGCGCCCTGGCGATCCGCGCCGGCCGGCACTGGCAGGGCGTCGCCGTGCGCAGGGCCTCGTGCTCGACGAACCCGCTGCCGTCGCACAGCCCGTAGGGGCAGGCGGGGAGGCCGCTGCCGCCGCTTGCCGCGCTCATGCGTACCGGTCCGGGTCCTGCCTGGTCAGAAAGCGCGGGTACTCCTTCTGGAAGACCAGCGGCACCGTGCCCAGCCCGCCGTTGCGGTGTTTGGCGACGAGCAGGTCCGCCTCCCCCTGCCGCTCGGACTCGTCGTCGTAGTACTCGTCGCGGTAGATGAACATGACGAGATCCGCGTCCTGCTCGATGCTGCCGCTTTCGCGTAGATCGGAAAGGATCGGGCGCTTGTCGGTGCGCTGCTCGACGGCGCGCGACAACTGGGAGAGGGCGATGACCGGGACCGCGAGCTCTCGGGCGAGGATCTTCAGTCCTCGGCTGATCTCCCCGATCTGCAGCACGCGGCTGTCCAGCGACGTGTCCGTGCGCATCAACTGGAGATAGTCGATGATGACGATGCCCAGCTCGTGCTGCTGATGCAGCCGCCGCGCCTTCGCGCGCACCTCGAGCAGCCCCAGGTCCGAGGAGTCGTCGATGAAGATCGGCGCTCGGGCGAGCTTGACCGCGGCGTCGCGGATCCTGGGCCACTTGGCGTCGGCGACCCGGCCCTTGCGCAACTGGTCGCCGAACACGCCGGCGCGTGAGGCGATGAACCGCTGGGCCAGCTCGGCCTCGGCCATCTCGAGGCTGAACAGCGCGACCGCCTTACCGTGGTCCACGGCCGTGTTCTCGGCGATGTTGGTGACCAAGGCACTTTTTCCCATCGACGGCCGCGCGGCGATGATCACGAGGTTGCCCGCCTGGAAGCCGCCGGTGATGGTGTCGAGGTCCTGGAAGCCCGAGGGGGTTCCGGTGAGGGCGGTCTTCTCGCGCGAGAGGCGCTCGAGCTTGTCGAGCTCGTCGTCGAGGACCTCGCTGATCGACCGGGCATCCTTCTGGCGGTCGTCGTGGGCTACGTCGAGCATCGTGCGCTCGGCGCGCTCGACGATGTCGCGCGGGGGCGTGTCGCGGGCGGCGACGCTGGCCTGGATCTCGTGGGTCGCGTGGAGGACGCGGCGCAGGAGCGCCAGCTCCTTGACGATCTTCGCGTAGCGCCGCGCGTTGCCAGCGGCGGGGACGCCGCCGGTCAGGGCGTCGATCGCGGCTTGGCCGCCGGCCTCCTCCAGCTTGCCGTGGGAGCGCAGGTGCTCGGTGACGGTCAGGACGTCGATCGGCTCAGACTCGCCGTAGAGGGCGAGCATGGCCTCGAAGACCACGCCGTGGCGCCGACGGTAGAAGTCCTCGGGCTTGAGGCCCTCCTCGATCACGAGCCCATAGATCGCCCGCTCGGAGAGGAGGATCGCGCCGAGCACCGAGGCCTCCGCCTCCATCGACTGAGGGGGTGCCGCGACACCGTTGGTGGCCCCTGTGCCGTCGGCCGGAGTGACGGGGAAGGCGCTCACGAGCGGGGCAGCGTAGGACGTGCCCGGCGCGGGCGCGGGCCCCCCCGGTACGCAGGCCGCAAACACGGACAGAATTCTCGGGGTGCCAGGAACACAAACGTATGTTCCCACCTGCCGCGGACGTCACTGGCCCTATCGCACTCCCGCGCCCATGCTGGTGGCATGCACCATGCCCCGCCCCGTCTCTACCCGAGCTTCGCCTGCTCGACAGGGGCGCGATGGCGCGGGACCCCTGCACGGTGGGGTGGGCGACGCCCGCTCGACCGACTCGACCGGCGAGGGGTGCGCGCAGCGATCGTGACGGACCCGAGGGCGGCCTGCTCGCGAGGCGCTAGTGCTGCTCTACGACCATGGTCTTCACCGTGGCCGTGGCGCCGCCGTCGAGCTCGACGACGACCATGTAGGTGCCGACGTGCTTGATCGGCTCCTCGAGGTGGATCCTGCGGCGGTCGACGGTGATGCCGCGGGCCTCCTGGATCGCCTCCGCGATGTCGCCGTTGGTGACCGAGCCGAAGAGTCGGCCGTCGTCGCCGGCCTGCTGGGAGATGGTCAGTACGGTGCGTCCGAGCGTCTCCGCGTTCTCCTGGGAACGGACCGTCGCCTCGAGCTGTGCGCGCTCGGCGGCTTCCTGGGCCGCGCGGGCGGCCCCGATGGCGCCCTTGGTCGCCGGCTGGGCGAGCTTGCGGGGGATGAGGAAATTGCGCAGGTAACCCTTGGAGACGTCGACGACCGCGCCGCGCTCGCCGAGCTGCTCGACGTCCTTGAGGAGGATGGCCTGGGGCATGGCGTCATTGTCGCAGGACGGGGGCGGCGGCCGTCGTCCCGCAGAGGGGAGGGGGAGGGCTCAGCGTCGAGCGCCGGGTGCCGTCGCTCGCGTCGCTATCGCGACCTGGGGGCCCACCGGAGGCGGCCACTTGGCCGCCTCCGGCACCCCTAGAAGGGGATGTCGTCGTCGGGCGCGGAGGCGTCGCCGGCGGGAGCGGGGGCGAAGTCGCTCGTGTCGGCGGGGAGGTCGGAGCGCGGCGTGAAGCCGTTCCCGTTGCCGCCGCCGGCATCGTCGCGGCCACCCAGAAACTGGACGGCGTCGGCGATGATGTCGATCGCCTGGCGCTGGTTGCCCTGCTTGTCCTGGAACTCACGCCACTCCAGGCGCCCGTCGACGGCCACCGGTCGGCCCTTGCTCAGGAACCGCGCGCAGTTCTCGCCCTGGGCGCCCCAGACGGTGACGTCGAAGTAGTTGGGCTTCTCCTCCCACGTACCCGTGGAGTTGTTCTTGCGCCGGGTGTTGACCGCCAAGCGCAGGCTGCAGACGCTTGTGCCGCCGCCGGTGGCGCGCAGCTCGGGGTCGCGCGTGAGGTTGCCGGTCAGGACGACCCGGTTGATGTTCGTGCCCGCCATGGGCACCACTCCTTTCGAGGACGAATCAGATCGGAGGCGAGTCTAGATCGCGGTGCGGCGGTGTCTGGTGGCATTGCCGCATCCTGCGCTCTTTCGTGGCAAAGCCGTCACAGAGCCAAGCCGGGCTGGTGCGCGCGGCCCGCGGATGCCCTACGCGGAGCGTCAGCGCTCGTCAGCGAGCGGCGCGGGCGGCGACGCGGTGCCCAGCGGGGTGGGCGTCGGGGCGCCCGGCGGAAGCTTGATGATGCGGTAGCGCACCACGCCGTCGGAGATGTGCAGCTGGCGATCGAGCGACTCGATCACCTCGCGAGGGCCCTGGAACTGCACCAGGTGGTAATGCGCATCGCGCTTGTGGCGGACCTCGTAGGCCATGTTCCGGGCTCCGAAGTCGTGCTTCTGGACGATCTCGCCGCCGTCATCGATCAGGCGCTCGACGTCGGACATGACCTTCTCGCGCTGAGCGTCCTCGGCCTGGGGATCGAGGAGGAGCATGAGGTCGTACATCGGTGCGGGCAGGGCCATGGGCGGCGGCGCAGTGTAGCGATCCGCGCGTGAGGCGGGGTCGGGGGGCGAGCCGTGAGCCGCTCGGGCCTAGGAGGGGCGTGGCCCACGAAGAGGAGACCGCCCCCGGCCCCTCGCTGGTGGCCCGGGTGCGCTGGGGAAACGTCGGCCGCCTCGCCGCCCTCCTGGCCGCCGTCGGCCTCGTCGTCGCCTGGCCCCACCTGTCGCCCGGGGAGACCGAGCTCCCTCCGCCGGCGCCGCCGCCCATGCTGCCCGACCCCGGCGCACAGGTCGACGAGGGAGCGGGCTGGGAGGGCAGCGAGGACGACCTGGCGCGGGAAGGCGATGGAGGTGGCGGTGCGAGGCGCCGTGGCGCCGATGAGGGCGGGGAGAGGCGAGAGGGCCGGCGAGGGAGCAATCGCGGGGGTGGCGGGCAGGCGGGGCGCAGCGGTGGGGACCGCGGGACCCGCCACGCGGGCGGCCGTCCTTCGGGCGCGCGAGGCGGCGGCGGCGGAGAGGGCGGTCGGAGCGATTCCAGCGGTAGGGGTGGTGCCAGCGGTCGGAGTGACTCGAGCGGCGCAGGCGAGCCCGGTGGACGAGGAAGGCCCGGTGCGGGAGGCGGCAGCGGCGCGGCGGGCGGGGGCACCGGTGGAGGCGGCGGAGGGTCGCGCCCCGCCGCACCCAGCCGCCCGAGCGCGCCTCCACGCGCGAGCCCGCCGGTGCCCGCGCCGAGCCCACCAGACTCCCCGCCCCAGAGCGAGTTCGGCTTCGAGTGACGCCGGCACCCCGCGGGCCTAAGTGTGCCGGAGGCGGCCGGGTGGGGGGCGTAGCGAAGCGAGCCGTGGGAGGTCCCCCGAGTCGCGAAAGCGACACGCCCCTAGCGGGTCGCGGGCTCGCCGCTTCGCTTGGACCGGATGTCGACGAGCTGTTCGTCGATCCAGTCGCCGGGGTCACGCGCGGTGACCGTCTCGAGGAGCCCGCGGTAGCGGCGCTCGCGCTCCGCCCCGTCCATGGTGAGCGCCGCGTGGATCGCGTCGGCCGTCTCCTGGATGTCGAACGGGTTCACGCTGAGCGCGAACTGGCCGAGCTCCTCGTGGGCGCCCGTGTTCTCGGACAGTATCGACACGCCGTGGCGCTCGTTGACCAGCGGCCCCTCCTTGGCCACCAGGTTCATGCCGTCGAACATGGCGTTGACCACGAACACGTCGTAGTGCTTGTAGGAGGCCACCGCCTCCTCGAGGTCGTCGCGCAGCTTGAGCTGGATGGGCATCCAGTCCGGGGTTCCGTGACGGTGGTTGACCACGGCCACCAGCGCCTCGATGCGCTCGAGGTACTCGGCGTACTCGGGCACGTCCTGGCGCGAGGGCATGAGTTGGGCCATGAACGTCACGCGCTCGACGAACTCCGGATGCTGCTCGAGGAAGAGGTCGAAGGCACTGAAGCCGCGCAGCACGTTCTTCGAGAGGTCGGCGCGGTCCACGCGCAGGATGAGGAACTCGCGCCGGCGCTCCAGCAGGGCGTCCTCGAAGTCCCGCGTGCGGTCGCTGCGCGCCACCGACCGGGTCGCCTGCGCGTCGATGGGCAGCGGATAGGCGCGCACCCACACCTCGCGGTCGTCGCGGCAGTGCACCACGCCGCGCTCGAAGTCCACCTCCAGGTCCATCAGGTCGCGGCAGCACTGCAGGAAGTTCCACCGGTACGAGCGGGTGTGGAAGCCCACGATGTCGTTGGACAGCACCCCGTCGTAGACCTCGTCGCGGATGTGGCGGGGCAGCACGCGCCAGGCGTCGGGCTGCGTCCAGGGAATGTGCACGAAATGGTGCAGGAACGCGTCGGGCCGGGCGCGGCGCACCAGCCCGGGCAGCGTGTACAGCTGGTAGTCGTGGACCATCACCATCGGCTCGTCGACGCCGTCGATCTCGTCGATGACCGCGTCGGCCAAGTCCTCGTTGACCACCTTGTAGCCCTGCTCGAAGGCCTCCATCTCCTCGCGGCGTATGTCCGGGGCGTTGGACAGGTCCCACAGGTAGTGCTGGATGAACCACAGCATCGGGTTGGCGAACGCGCTGTAGAAGCGCTCGTAGGCCTCGGGATCCGAGCGCACGAGGCGCACCAGGTACTCGCCGCCCGCGGGGGAGTGCACCTCGAAGGGTCGCCCACCCGCCTCGCGCGCCTTGCGCTCGTCGCCGGGGCCCATGCTCGAGGCGATCCACGTCGCGTCGCGGTGCGACGCCAGCCCCGTCAGCGCGGTCACCAGGCCGCCGGAGCCCCGCTTGATCGACCCATCCTCCTCGAAGGTGACCGGTCCCCGGTTGGAGACCAGCACGAGCGGTGCCTGTCCCTCCTCTCGCTGCGCTCGAGCCATCCCTACGCCACCAGCTCGGTGAACACCTGCAGGTAGTCGCGCAGGTAGCGCGGCATGAGGAAGTTGCGGCGGACATGCTCCTTGCCTCGCCGACCCAGGGCCTTGCCCAGGGCGGGGTCGTTCAGGATGTCCAACGTGCGGGCCGCACAGCTCTCCACGCTGTCCACCAGATACCCGCTGACGCCATTCTCGATCTGCAACGGGATCCCGCCCACGTTGCCGCCGATGAACGGCCGACCCTTCCAGATCGCCTCGGTCACGGTCAGGCCGAAGCCCTCGCGCGTGGACTTCTGGATCAGCACGTCGGAATGGGACTGGAACGCGTTGACCTCGATCGCACCGACGTTGTTGAAGTTGTTGAGGATGTGGATGTCGGGGTCGCCGTCGGCGTGGGCGATCGTCGCGTTGAAGAAGTCCCATCCCTCGGGGTCGTCCGACGCCATGGAGCCCACGAGCGCCAGCTGGGCCTCGGGGAACTCCTCCTTGACGATGCGGTAGGCGTCGATCACGCCCAGCGGATCCTTCCACGGGTCGAAGCGCGAGACCTGGGTGACCAGCGGACGATCCACGTCGATTCCGAACTGCTGGCACACGTACGAGGCGTCCTCGGGCGACAGCGCCATGTTCTTGGGCGCCAGGGGATCGATGGCCGGCGGAATGAGGTTGACCTTGCCGCCCATCCCCGCGGGCACGTAGTCGGCGATGTGGAAGACCGACTGGGGGTAGGTGGTGATGTAGGGCAGCAGCTTCTCGATCGTCGCCGGGTTGGGCGTGGAGACGTCGATGTGGCAGCGCCACAGCCATCCGTGCGCCTTCTCGGGCACCAGCGAGTGCACCGCGGCCGGCTGGGGATCGTGCACCAGGCACACGTCCCACCCGCCGACCAGCTCGCGCGCGTTCATCTCGTTGTAGCGCCGCCAGGTGTCCCAGTCACCGTCGCTGAGGTCGTCGGGTGCCCCCTGCAGCGCATTGTGCATCAGCTTCGTGGCGTTGAAGAACTCCTCACGCCCGTAGATGACCTGCCACTCGCAGTCCAGGCCGACGTCCCTCATCAGCGGTACGAGCGTGTAGAGGATCTCGCTCACCCCGCCGCCGAACGCCGTGGCCGACAGGTGGGCGACGCGCGCGCCCTCGAGTCCCTCGGCTAGCTCGCGGATCTCCTCCACCAGCTCGCGCCCGACGATGTGGGTGTAGTCGGCGAGCGTCTTCGTTCCGAGGGCGACGGGCTGCAGCACGCGCGGGAGAGTAGCCAGCGGCACGGAGAAGAGGTCCGCTGGGGGCCTCGGTTCAGGGGCGCGGGGCGGCGACGACGAGCCCCGCCGCCCGACTCACGCCGGCAGCTCGAGCGTGAAGGCCGTGCGCCCGGGCGCCGACTCGACGCCGAGTGACCCCTCCATGCGCTCGGTCAGCTCGCGGGCGATGGCCAGGCCCAGCCCCGAGCCCTGCGTGCCGTCGGAGGTGTAGAAGGGCTCGAAGACCCGCTCGAGCGCCTCGTCGTCGATCCCCGGCCCGTAGTCGCGCACCGTCAGGCGCACGCGGCCGTCCGACCGCTCGGCGGTCACCACCAGGGCCGTTCCGCTGGGCGTGTGCGTGAGGGCGTTGTCGATGAGGATACGCAGCACCTGGGCCACCCGCTCGGGGTCGCAGACGGCGCGCAGGCGCCGCCCGGCCAGGCGCAGCTCCATGCGCGAGTCGTGGGAGACCAGGGCGGGCACGAACTCCGAGGTGACGCCCTCGGCCAGCAGCCCGACGTCGCAGTCCTCGTGGCGCAGCTCCAACGATCCGGCCTCCAGCCGGGAGAGGTCGAGCAGGTCGGTGGCCAGCTTGCCCAGGCGGTCGACCTGGTCGCGCACCTGGCGCAAGAACACTCGTCGCGTGGGCTCGTCGAGCTCCTCCTCCTCGAGCAGCTCCAGGAACCCGCCGAGGGAGAAGATCGGCGTGCGCAGCTCGTGCGAGGCGGTCGCGATGAAGCGCTTGCGCGCGGAGTCCAGCTCGGCGAGCTGGCGCTGCATGTCGTCCAGCGCGCGGGCGAGCTGGCCCAGCTCGTCGGGGGAGTCGGTGGGAAAGCGCGCCGAGAAGTCCCCGGCGGCCACCTGCTCGGCGCCCCGCTCGATGCGCCGCACGCGCTGGGAGATCGCACGGGCGACCAGCACCCCGATGACCAGCGCCAGGGTCAGCGCGATGGCGCCCGCGACCAGGATCTGGCGGGTGAGGAGCGCGACCTGCGCCTCCACGTCGTCGGCGGGCGAGGCGAAGACGGCCACGCCGACCAGCTTGCCGTCGGCCACCAGCGCCGTGGCCGCCTCGGCCAGACGTTGCTCAGCACCCATCTCCGTCCCCGTCACGGTGGCCCCGGTGCGTGCCGCGGCAAGCCCGGTGGCGAACCGCAGCTCGTTGAGGTCCGGGTCCTCGGCCGAGTCGGCCACCAGCGCGGCGCTCGTCGGCTCCCCGTCCTCGTCCAGCTCCACGTCGAGCAGGATCACCCGCACGCCGGCGCGGTCGGCGGCCTCGCCCACCACCCGCTCCAGGGTCCGCGTGGAGGCGTCGTCGGCCGCGGCCTCGGTGATGGGCTCGCTGTAGCGCTCGGCCACCTCGGCCAGGGTGCCGAGCTTCTCCTCGCGCAGGCTGCTGCGCAGCTGGGGGGTGACGTACAGCAAGACGACGCCCACCGCGAACGCGGTGATCAGGAAGAAGAGCGCCGCCAGGCGGTTGCGGATGGACAGCACGGAGCAGCTAGGTGGGCCGGTCGGCGAAGCGATAGCCCACGCCGCGCACCGTGAACAGGAACTCCGGGCGCTTGGGGTCGCTCTCCACCTTCTCGCGCAGGTGGCGGATGTGCACGTCCACGGTGCGCGGATCGCGGTAGGAGGCGTCGCCCCACACGCGGGTGAGCAGCATCTCGCGAGTGAACACGCGCCCGGGGCTGCGGGCCAGCGCGCAGAGGATCTCGAACTCCACGAAGGTCAGCTCCACGCGGCGGGCGTGGACGTCCACGGAGCGCTTGGCCGGGTCGATGCGCAGGCCGCCGTGCTCGATCGGGCCCTCGGCCGTGTCCCGGCCCCCGTGCATGCCCGCCCGGCGCAGCGCCGCCTTCACGCGGGAGCGGAACTCGCGCATGCCGAAGGGCTTGGTGATGTAGTCGTCGGCGCCCAGCTCCAGGCCGATCACCTTGTCGACCTCCTCGGCCTTGGCCGTGAGCATGATGATGGGCACCTCGCTGCGCGCGCGCAGGCGCCGGCACACCTCCAGGCCGTCCAGGCGGGGCATCATCACGTCGAGGACCACCAGGTCGAAGACGCCCTCGTGAAAGCGGGTCAGCGCCTGCTCGCCGTCGGTGGCCTGGACGACGTCGTAGCCGTCCTTGCGCAACGGATAGGAGAGCAGCGTCTGGATCGACTGCTCGTCGTCGACCAGCAGGATGCGTGGAGGACGGTCGGCCATGCGCAATAGTGTGTCAGCGAGCATGCTCGACCCGCGCCTCTACCGAGCGGGCCTGATCCCCCTCTTGCTCGCGGTCGTGGTCGTCGCCTTCTCCCTGGCCGATCGCCCCCGGCCGGTGCGCACCACGCTGGCGGCCGATGCCTTCGACGCCGCCCGTGCCTACGACGACCTCCAGGAGCTGGCCCAGCGCCACCCCGAGCGCCGGCCGGGCTCACAGGGCGACCGCGCGCTGGCCGACGAGATGGCCACCGCCTTCGCCGAGGCGGGCTTCCAGGTGCGCAGCACCGTGGAGGACGGCGCGACCATCGACGGCTCTCAACCGTTGCGCAACGTCATCGCCCACCGCCCCGGGACCTCCGACGAGCGCATCGTGGTCGTGGCCCACCGCGACGCAGCACAGCGGGGCTCGCCGGCCGAGCTGTCGGCCACGGCGGCGCTGCTGGAGCTCGCGCGCGTCTACGGCGCCCCACGGCGTACGAAGCGCACGCTCACGCTGGTCTCCACCAGCGGTGGGAGCGGGGGTAACGCGGGCGCGGCGCGGCTGGCCTCCGAACTGCCCGAGGGCGTCGACGTCAGCGCGGTGCTGGTGCTGGGCGACCTGGCCTCGCGCGAGCTCACCCGCAGGCCGGTCGTCGTTCCCTGGTCCAACGGCGGGGAGGGCCTGGCCCCGCTGCAGTTGCGGCGCACGGTGCAGGCCGCGGTCGAATCCGAGACCGGACGTGAGGTACCCGGGCCGCGGGCGCTCGTCCAGGGCGCGCGCCTGGCGCTGCCCTTCACCCCGGGCGCCCAGGGGGTGGTGGCGCCCGACGGGCTGCCCGCGGTCATGCTCTCGGCGCGCGGGGACCGGATCGCCCCCGCCGGCGCGCCGGTCTCGCGCGCGCGACTGGACGGGTTCGGGCGCGCGGCTCTGCGCACGGTGACCGCTCTGGACAACGGGCCGAGTCAGGCCGCGCCCGCGACCACCGACCTGCTGACCGCTCGCAAGGTGCTGCCGGGCTGGACGGTCACGCTCCTCTCCGGCGCGCTGCTGCTGCCCGTGGCGCTCACCGTGGTCGACGGGTTCGCACGGGCCCGCCGGCGCCGCGAGGCCGTCGGCGCGGGCATGCGGTGGACGCTGGCAGGCGCCGTCCCCTTCGCCCTGGCCGCCCTGCTGACGTGGGTGTTGGGTCTGGTCGGCTTGCTGCCCGCGGCCCCGGGCGCGCCGGTGGACCCCCGCGCGCTGTCGCTGGGATCGGGCCAGGGGGTTGCGCTGGCCGTGGTGGGGATGGCCTTCGTGCTGGCCTGGCTGACCGCGCGGCCCCTGGCCGTGCGCGCCTTCGTGGGCAGGCGACCCGACCCGCGGTCCCCGGGCGCCGCCGCGGGCCTGCTGGTGGTGCTGACGCTCGTCGCCGTGGTCGTCTGGGCGCTCAACCCCTTCGCTGCCCTGCTGCTCGTCCCCGCGCTGCACGCTTGGCTGCTGGCGGTGACGCCCGACATCCGCCTGCCGCGCTGGGTGGGCCTGGCCCTGCTGGCCCTGGGCCTCGTCCCCCTCGTCGTGCTCGGCGTCTATGTGGCCCGGGCGCTGGGCGCCGGCCCACTCGACCTGGCCTGGCAGGGCCTGGTGTGGGTGGCCGGCGGCCACCTCGGCGTGCTCGGCGTGCTGCTGGGAACCGTCCTCGCCGGCTGCGTGATTGGGGTAGCCTCCATCGTCGTGCGACCCCATCACGACCACCCGGCGCAGGATTCGCTCTCTCCCGAGCCCGTGACGTCGGTGCGCGGGCCCCTGACCTACGCGGGCCCCGGTTCGCTGGGCGGCACGGAGTCCGCCCTGCGCCGCTGATGAGCGCGACGACCCGCCTGCGCGACCCCGGCGTCGCTCCGCCTTCGACGCCGTCCGCTTCGCCGGGGACGCCGGAGCCCGGTCCGCCCGCCGGGCGTCCCCGCCGGCGCCAGGGGGGCGGCTGGCTGCGCCGCCTGTCGACCGTCCTCATCGTCGCCGGCACGCTGCTGCTGGCCGACGCCGGACTCACCGTCGCGTGGCAGGAGCCCGTCAGCGCCGTCTATGCCTGGCTCACCCAGGACGAGCTGGCCGACGAGCTCAGCCGCCTGGAGGCCCTCGGCCCCAGCGCGGACGAACTGGCCGCGCTGGCCGCGCTGGAGGGCGACCGGCGGCGCATCGCCTTCCTGGCCCGGGCGCTCGAGCGCCGCGCTGGCCAGGGCGAGGCGGTGGGGCGCCTCGCGCTGCCCTCCATCGACCAGGATCTGGTCGTGGTGGAGGGCAGCGACACCGAGGCGCTGCGCAAGGGGCCCGGCATCTACGACGACACCCGCGTCCCCGGTGTGGGCGGCACGAGCGCGATCGCCGGCCACCGCACCACCTACGGCGCCCCCTTCAACGAGATCGACGAGTTGGAGAAGGGCGACCGTGTGAGCGTCACCATGCCCTACGCCCGCTTCGACTACGTCGTGGAGGGCACCAAGATCGTGGCGCCCACCGCCGTCGAGGTCATCGACGACGTGGGCTATGACCGCTTGGTGCTGTCGGCCTGCCACCCCCTCTACTCGGCCGCCCAGCGCATCGTGGTCTTCGCCAAGCTCCAGCGCCTCACGCCCCGCGGGGCGGCGCTGCGCGACGGCTGACCGGTCCAAGGGACCATGTCACCCTCGGACGGTCGTCCGTGCGCCTCAAGCGTCCGGCCGGTGGGGCCGATGCCAGCGGGCGAGACCCCATGACCTCCTCCCTCGTCCACCTGCGCCGGAGCATCGAGCTCGGCGAATACACCATCGACGCCCACGCGGTGTCCGACGCCCTCGTGCGCCGGGTCAGCGCCAGTGCGCGTATCCGCGCGGCACTGGTGGCCGCCGGCCCGCCCACGCCTCCCCGAACGTCGCCTCCGGCGGCCCCGCCCGTACCCGCCCCACCCACGTGAGGGGCACGGCCCGCTCGGCGGCGGCCCGATGCTCGGGGGCCACGCACACGCAAAGCTCGAAGTCCTCGCCGCCCGTGGCGGCCAGCTCCCACGGCTCCTGACCCAGCGCCCCGGCGACCCCGGCCACGCCATCGTCCACCGGCAGCGCGGAGGGGTCCAGCTCGAGGCGGACCCCGCTCGCGGCGGCCAGGTGCGCGGCGTCGGTGGCCAGGCCGTCGGAGAGGTCGATCATCGCGCGCGCGCCTGCGGCGGCCAACGCCGCACCCTCGGCCAGGCGCGGGTGGGGCCGACGATGGCGCTCGGCCAGTGCGCGATGCCCCTCTGCGCGGCCCTCCAGCACGGCCAGACCGGCCGCCGAGCCGCCCAGCGCGCCGGTCACCCCGACGAGGTCGCCGGGTCGTGCGCCCGCGCGCGTGACCACCGCATCGGCCCACCCGGTGACCGTGACGGCCAGCAGCAGCGCCGGCGCGCGGGTCACATCTCCGCCCAGCACCAGCGTGCCGGTCCGGGCGGCCAGGTCGCCGAGCGCGCCCGCGAGTGCCTCGGCCTCCGTCCGCGAGGGTGGCTGGGGTGCGCCCAGCACCACGTAGGCCTCGCCGGGGTCGGCGCCCATGGCGGCGAGATCGGAGAGCGCGCCGGCCAGCGCTCGGTGGGCGGCGTCTGCGTGCCCGGCCGTCGCGCCGAGGCGGAAATGCACGCCGTCGACCATCGCGTCCACGCTGGTGACCGCCAGCGCGCCGGCCGGGCGCACCACCGCGGCGTCGTCGCCGGGCCCGACGACCACCCGCCGGCCGGGCGCAGCCAGCGCGCCCGTGAAGAGCTCGATCAGGTCGTGCTCGGAGAGGGCGGGCCCGGGCTCCCCGTCACCGCTCATCGGTGGCGGGGGACGATCCGCGCCCCTCAGCGATGGCGGTAGACGATCCGCGCCCGGTCGAGGTCATAGGGCGAGAGCTCCACGCGCACCCGGTCGCCGGGGAGGATGCGGATGCGAAATCGGCGCATCTTGCCCGCGACGTGGCCAAGGACCATGTGGTCGTTGTCCAGCTTCACGCGGAACATCGCGTTGGGCAGGGCCTCGACCACCTCTCCCTCGAACTCGACCTTCTCTTCCTTGGACATCGCGCGGGAACCGTAGCGCCTAGGACGCTGTGTCGCTCTCGCGACCTGGGTGCCCACCTCCGGCGGAGCACGAGCGCGGGGTACGTCTCCGCCACCCCGGGGCGGTCAGGCGCCCGGCTCCCGCCTAGGGCGAGGACTCGTACAGCTCGGGATCGAACGCGGGACCGGCGGGATCGGAGGGATCGGGCGCGGGTTCCGCGACGGGCGGGGGCTCGGCCGCCGACGGGATGTCCACGCCGTTGGGCGGCGGGGGCGTGTAGGGGACGTCGGGAGGCGCGGGCGTAGAGCTGCCGTCAGGGGCGGGGACACCGCCGTCGCCGGACTCGCCGCCACCGTTGAACGGCTGGGAGCCGAAGGGGGTGTCCGGCCTGTCGAACTCGCCGCCGCAGACCGTGTCGCCCGCCGAGCTCATGTAGGCGCCCCAGATCTCGGCCGGGAAGGTGCCACCGTCGACGGGGCCGCCGTTGTACTGGTAGCTCATCTCCGTCTCGTTGGAGTCGGGGTAGCCGACCCACACGGCGGTGGACAGCTTCGGCGTGTATCCGACGAACCACGCGTCGGTGTTGCCGTCCGTCGTTCCGGTCTTGCCCGCGGCGGGGCAGTCGATCTGCGCCTTGGTGCCGGTGCCCGACTGGATGTTGCGCTGCAGCAGCTGGGTCACCTCGTACATGGCGCCGTCCTTGAAGGCCTTGTGGGTGCGCGGCCGGCTGAGGTCGTCGACCTCGCCGTCGGGGAAGCGCACCTTGGTGATGGCCTTCACGCGGTGACGCGTGCCGCCGCTGGCAATCGTGGCGTAGGCGTTGGCCATCTCCAGTGGGGAGACGCCCTCCTCCAGGCCGCCCAGGATCTCCGAGGGATAGCCGTTGAGCTCGGAGTCGATGCCCAGCTGGCGGGCGGCCTTGACCACCTTGTCGCCGCCGAGGTCCAGCCCGAGCTGCATGAAGACCGAGTTGTCCGAACGGACGGTGGCCTCGGCCAGCGTGATCGGTCCGCGGTAGGAGTTGCCGTAGTTCTTGATCGGCGTGCCCTCGACATTGAGTGGCCTGGAGGTGTAGGTCGTGCTCTGCGGGTCGATCCCCTGGGCCACGGCCGCCACCAGACCCATGATCTTGAAGGTCGAGCCGGGTTGGCGGCGCCCCTGGGCGGCCAGGTTGAAGTTGCGGTCGCCGAACTCGCCGGTGGTGGCCATCGCGCGCAGGTAGCCGGTCTCCGGATCGATCGATACGACCGCCGACGAGGGCATGTCGGGCGCGTCCAGGCGGGAGTTCATGGCCTCGCGGCCCTTGCGCTGCAATCTCTGGTCGATCGTCGTGTAGATGCGCAGGCCGCCCTGGCGCACGCGCTCCACGCCGTACTCGCGGAACATCTCCTGCTTGACGTACTCGAAGAAGTAGTCCTCGGAGCGCTTCGTGTAGTAGTCGCCCCGCTTGACGTCGAGGTCCTCCTCCTTGGCGTCGGCGGCGGCCTGTGGGGTGATCACCCGCATGCCCACCATGGCGTCGAGCACCCGGTTGCGCCGCTCCAGAGCCCGCTCGGGGTTGAGGAAGGGGTTGTAGGCGGTGGGGGCCTGGGGCAGCCCGGCCAGCAGCGCGGCCTCGTGCAACTCGAGCTGTCCCGCCGTCTTGTCGAAGAACACGCGCGAGGCGGCCTGGATGCCCACCGCGTTCTGTCCGCCCACGGTGCCGTAGGGCACGGAGTTGAGGTACTTCGTGAGGATCCATTTCTTGCCGCGTCGGCCCGTGTGGAGGTTCTCGAGCTCCTCGGCCAGCTTGGCCTCACGGATCTTGCGCTTGAAGGTACGCTCCCTCGAGATGTAGAGCGTGCGCACGAGCTGCATGGTCAGCGTGGAGCCGCCCTGCACGGTCTCGCCCGAGGTGACGTTGGCCACCGCGGCGCGGATGACGCCCTCGAAGTCCACGCCCTCGTGCTGGTAGAAGCGACGGTCTTCGATGGCGACCGTGGCCTCCTTGATGCTCTTGGGCATCTCGAAGGAGGGGATCTCCGAGCGCAGGACATCGGCCTGGATGACCCCCAGTTGCTCCCCGTCGGAGTCGTAGACGATGGAGCTGCGGCCCGGATCGTCGGGTTCCAGAGTGCTCAGGTCGGGCGAGGAGGCGGCGACGCTGACCACCCAGCCCACGGCGACCAGGGCGGCCAGGGCGATCGTCGCCAGGACGACCCCCAACCCGAGGAAGATCATGCGGAAGGGCCCACCACGGCCGTGGTGCCGGCGACGGAGTCTGTCTCGGCGAGAGGACATCGCGGTGGGGTGGGGCTGCACCCCAAAGCCATCCCACAGGGGGCGCGCAGGCTTGGGATGGTAGCTGTAGGCCGCATTCGACCCACCGGATCGGCGATCCTGCGTCTGGCATGAGCGCTGCAGACCGACACCGGCGGGGCGCTCGGCGCCCGCCGGCCGTCCTGCTCGATGCGCTGGGCACGCTGGTGCGCCTCGACCGTCCCTTCGAGCGCCTGGCCGACGAGGTGGCGCGCCGGGCCGCGCCCGTGGGTCTCGCCGCGGCGGCGGCGGCGCTGGGCGAGGTGATCCGCGACGCCCTGGCCGAGCAGGACCGCGCCGTGGACCGCCCGGCGCTCGAGGCAGTGCGCGACGACGGCGCGCGGGTGCTGCGCGCGGCGCTCCCGCCGCCGGCGGCGGCGCTGGGCGACGAGGAGGTCCGCGCGGCCATGCTCGGCGCTCTGCGCTTCGAGGCCTTTCCCGAGGTCGCCGCGGCGCTGGGCGATCTTCGCGGCGGCGGCCACCCGCTCGTGGTGGTCTCCAACTGGGACGTGTCGCTGCATGACGTGCTGGGCGCCACCGGCCTCGCGGCACTGGTCGACGCGACGCTCACCTCCGCCGAGGAGGGTGTGGCCAAGCCGGCGCCTGATCTGTTTCATCGCGCGCTGGCCCGCGCCGGGCGGGCGCCCGACGAGGCGGTGCACGCGGGCGACAGCCCGCAGGCCGACGTGGCCGGGGCGGCGGGGGCGGGGATCGCCGGTGTGCTGGTCGACCGCGACGGCGGGCTCGAGGCCCCGCCGGGCGTCCGGCGCGTGTCGTCCCTGGCGGAGCTGCCCGTCCTGGTGCGCGGGCAGGGGACGGGCGCGCCGTAGCCTTCGGCTCGCATGACCAGCATCCCCCCGCCGACCTCCCCGCCGCAACCCCGCCTCGACCGACCCGAGCGACCCGCCGGGGCGCCGGGGCGCGAGCGTCGACCGGCGCTTCCGGGCTGGCCGGCGTGGACGGCGCCGGTGGCCCTGCTGAGCGGCCTGCTGGTGGTCCTCCTGCTCGGCGGGGTCATCGCCGTGGCCGTGGGGGTGGCCGACCCCCAGGCCGACCCCGCCGACCAGCCCGCGGCGCTGGCGCTGGGGCTGACCCTCCTGCAGAACCTGGTGCTGGTCGCCGCGGCGATCGGCTTCGCGTGGACCGTGTCGCGCCCGTGGCCGCGCGACTTCGGCCTGCGGGCCACGCGCTTCCTGCCCGGGCTGGGTTGGGCGGCGCTTACCATCGCGGTCTTCCTGGCCGTCTCGGTCGTGCTCACCCTCGCTCTGGGGGTCGAGCAGCAGCAGTCCTCGGAGAACGTGCTCGAGTCACTGGGTGTCGACCAGGGGGTGGGCTCGTTCGCCCTGGCCGCGCTGCTGGTCTGCGTCCTGGTTCCCGTCAGCGAGGAGGTCTTCTTCCGCGGCTACTTCTTCACCGCGCTGCGCTCGCGCTTCCGGGTGGGAGCCGCCGCGGCGATCGCGGGGGTGACCTTCGGCGCCATGCACCTGCTCAACTTCCTCACTCCGGGCACGTCCTGGCAGGAGGGGGTGGTGGGCATCGTCTCACTGAGCATCTTCGGGGTCGCGCTGTGCTTGCTCTACTGGCGGACCGGCTCGCTGTATCCCGGCATCGGGGCCCACGCGCTGAACAACACGCTCGCCTTCTCGATCACCTCCGGCGTGACCGCGCTGGGGGGCCTGGCCCTCCTCGCCGGGGTCGCGGTCGTCACCACGCTGCTTCTCGTGCCGCTGCACCGCCTGCGGCCCGGGCCGGCTCCCGCGCCTGCCTGAGGGGGCTGTGGCGCGCCGCGCGCGCAAGGAGTATCGTCGGCGCACCTTGCGACGGATCGCATCCCTGCTCCTGGCGCCCATCGCGGTGGCGGCGTGGCCGGCCGCGGCGACGGCCCAGGCGCCGGACGCCTCCAGCGGCGACGGTGCGCCCGCTCCCGCCCGGGCCGAGATGACCATCGACGTGACTGGGATCAACGGGCGTCACGCGACCACGGTGAGCGGCAGGCGGCTGCGCATCGAGGGGACGGTGTCGCGTTTCGTGGCCGGCCAGGAGGTCGTGGTGGGGGTGTATCGCGGAGCGAGGCAGCTTTCCTCGCGCAGGGTGACCATCCTTCCCGGCGAGGACGGCGCCGGGCACTTCCTGGTGGGCCAGCGCGTCCGGGGGGCGGGGCACTTGGTCATCCGCGCCAGGCACGCCGCGACGCCCGAGCTCGATAGGATGGAGGCCAAGGGCGTGGGCTTCGACGTGCTGCCCACCCGCCTACGCCGCGGCGACCGTGGCTCGCGCGTGCGCGTGGTCCAGCAGCACCTGGACGAGCTCGGCTACGTCGTGGGGCGGCGCGGCTCCTTTGACGCGCGCACCCGCCGGGCGGTCCTGGCCTTCCGCAAGGTCTCGCGCATGGCGCGCACGACCTCGGCCGACCGGGCGATGATGGAGCGCCTGGCCGCCGGCCAAGGCCGGTTCCGGGTGCGCCACCGCAACCACGGCCGCCACCTGGAAGGCGACCTCAAACGGCAGGTCATCGCGCTGATCGGGGCCAACGGTAAGGTCGAGCGGATCTACCCGACCTCGAGTGGCGCGCGTTCCACGCCGACGATCACCGGTTCCTTCCGCGTGTATCGCAAGGATCCGGGCACCAACTCCTTGGGCATGGTCCACTCGGTCTACTTCATCCGCGGCTACGCCGTGCACGGCTACAGGTCGGTGCCCACGTACCCGGCCAGTCACGGGTGCTTCCGCGTGCCGATCCCCGACGCGCGCAGCATCTACGACTGGATGCGGATCGGCACCCGGGTCGACGTCTACCGTCGCTAGTGGAGGGACCGCTAGCGTCCGAGGACGGCGCTCGCCAGCAACTCATCGCCGAGCTGCGCGAGCACGCGCTCGTGGTGGGGGAGGTGACGCTGACGGGCGGCGCGACCGCCCAGTACTACGTGGACGCCAAGCGGGCGATCCTGCGCCCCGTGGGCTTCGCGGCGCTCGGGCAGATCGTCGCCGCGCGGGCCTCGCAGTGGGGCGCCACCGCCGTGGGGGGGATGACCATGGGTGCCGACCCGGTGGCCTGCTCGGCGTTGGCCGCTGGCGCCGACGTGCGCGCGTTCTTCGTGCGCAAGGAGGCCAAGGGCCACGGTCTGCAGCGGCGCATCGAGGGGCCGCCGCTGGGCGCCCGAGATCGCTGCCTGGTGGTCGAGGACGTGGTGACCACCGGCGGCTCCACGCTCGAGGCGCTGGCCGCTCTGCGGGAGGCCGACCTCCCGGTGGTCGGCGTGGTCAGCGTGCTCGACCGCCTGGCCGGCGGGGGCGAGCGGATCGCCCAGGCCACGGGGGGCGCGCCCTACTGGGCCTGCGCGACGATCGACGAGGTGTATCCCGAGCGCCCGGATCGCTGAGGCCCTCGGCCTCGCCGATGGCCTCTGCCCAGCTGCGGCGAGGTGCCGCCCCCCACGCACTCACCGAAGAGCGCGCGGAATGCCGGACGACCCGCGCGGCGAGCGGCGCCGCGCGGGTCGTGTCGGTCATCGTGCCGGCCGGCTACCTCCTGCCGCGCCTGACCATGATCAGCCGGTCGACCGTCGAGTGCATCCCCAGGTCCCGCAGGAGCGCTCCGGTCTCCTTCGCGCCGCTGGGCGACAGGAGCAGCAGGCCGCCCCCGCGACCGGCCGCGGCGCCCACGACGGCCGCGTCCATCTGGTTCGATCGGGGCACCGAGTAGACGACGTTGCGCGGAACCCCGCGGCGCCGGGACTCCGCGAGCACCGCCCGCGCCGTCCGGATCGCGGTGCTGCCGCCCAGCCGCTGCGGCCCCGGCACCTGCTGGAGGACCGCCGGCCCGACCGCCTCCTCGTCGCCGATGACCAGCGTGCGGCGGATGTTCAGCGACCGCAGGGCGCTGGCCGTCTCGCCCGGCACCGTGTTCCTGCCCACGAAGAACACGGGCAGCCGGCGGTTGGCGGCCAGCACTGAGGCGGTCACCGCGTCCGGGCTCTCGGGGTTGACCACGATCGCCGCGTTGAACGCCGGCTGACCCTCCTCGCCCGGCTTGCGGCGATCGGCCGCGTTGGCGATGAGCCTGGCGGTGTCGGCTCGGTTGTTGCCGGCCAGACGGACGATCTGGCCCGCCGGGATGCCGGTCTCCGCCAGGTCGGCTGCGACCTGGGGCGAGAGCGAGCCCTCGCCACCGATGATGTACGCCCCGACCGGCGCAAGGCGTGCCACCTCGTCCTTGACGGTGTCGGGCAGGCCGCCCGCCGGGGACACGAGCACCGGCCCGAGGTTGGCACGGGCCAGCACGCCACCGGCCAGGGCTCCCGCGACGTCGCGCTCGTTGACGATGACCACGCTGCTCGCGGGCCGCGTCGCGAAGGTGTCCGCCAGCACGGCCTCGCCGCCGCCCGGGTAGGCCGTGCGCGAGAGCGCCAGCGACACCGCCGAGGCGTCACGACGTACGAGCCTGGTCACCGGGATGCGCGAGGACGCACGGTGGTTCACCTTGGCCAGGAGGATGTCCTGGGTGTCGTCCTCGACGTTGCCGAACAGCGAGTCCATCCACCCAATCATCAGGCGGTTGTCTCCCAGGTAGGCCGTCCTGGGCCCGTAGTCCCAGTAGGTGCCGAAGCGGTAGTCGTAGCCGACGTCGTTGTTGATCGACCGGTGCGTGATGCGCCGCTCGCGCTCGAAGGACGCCCCACCATCCTCCGACCACCGGTAGTAGGTGTCGCCCAGGCGCGCCTCGTCGCAGGCCTCGTGCGTGTGCTGGCAGCCGCGGTACCAGTGTCGGCGGTCGTGCCACACGATGTCCACCCGGCCGTTGGGCGCGACGCTGACATTGGGGTGCCGCGTCTGGGTGAGCTGCTCGGTCGGGATCGCCAGCCCGCCGTTGATCCGCTCGGCCCGCGACCACGAGCGCCCACGGTCGGTCGAGCGCTGGAAGTAGACGTCCTGGTCCGGATGGATGAAGTGGTCGCTGGCCTGCCCCTGCCCGGGCGGGGTCGGCTGGCCGCCGTTGCCGTAGACCAGGTAGAGGTCGCCCGAGCGCGGGTCGGCGGCGAGGGCGG
>JAUJOF010000012.1:0-55057 GCA_030447785.1 Solirubrobacteraceae bacterium | reverse complement strand
CCGTTGCCGTAGACCAGGTAGAGGTCGCCCGAGCGCGGGTCGGCGGCGAGGGCGGGGAACGTCGAGGCCGTGAAGCTGCGCGACCCGCTGAACGGCCCCGTCACAGGAGCGGGCCCTTCGAAGACGTAGCCGCGGACGCGGGCGGTCACCGTGCGCTCCCACGTCTGCCCGTCGTCGCGCGATGTTGCGGAGACCATGTCGCCCTCGGGGACGAACTGCCCGGGCGTGTCGCCCCGCCCGCGCACGCGGTACGCGACGTGCAGCCTGCCGTCGGGGGCGAGCACCGGCTGGGACGACTCGATGGCGTTCTGGGCGTTCGAGTTGGCCACGCGCGGTCCTGACCACTCGGTCCCGCCGCTGGAGACCGCCGTGACGACGTTCTCCAGTCTGCCGGGGCCGGCGGGGTTTCGCTCCCTCGAGCCGGAGGAAACGTAGACGCGGTCGGCGCGCCCCTGCGCGCCTCGGCGCACGGCGATCTGGGGCAGGACGTAGTCGGGCCCGATGTCCGGGGCGGGACCGCCGCGCAGGGCGATGTCCGGGGTGGAGAACGTGCGCCCGCCGTCGGTCGACTTGGCCACGAGCACGGACTTACCGCGGGGCTCGTTGGGGGTGTTGAAGTCGCCCGACGCGAAGGTGGCGTAGACCGTGTCCCCGCGGCCGAAGGCGATGCCGCCGTTCAGCAGGCCGGAGAGGTGGTTGCCGACCGTGCAGCCCGGCGAGATGAACCCGGCGGGGACCTTCAGGCGGGTGCGCCGCCACGAACGACCCTCGTTGAACGAGGTGGCAACCTCGCAGAACTGCGTCGTGAGGTCCTGGTAGACGGCCACGATGTGCTTGGAGTTGTTGGGGTTGACGGCCAGCCCCACCCCGTCCCGGCCGCGGATCGGGTTTCGATCCGGGGTCTGCAGGGGATAGTTCGCGCTAACGCGCGTGATCGCCGAGCTTGCGGCGGGTGCGACGCCCAGCAGTGCCGTTGCCGCGGCGAGTGCCAGCAGCAGGCGCCCCGGACGGCGGGTCACATCGGGAAGGGATCCCGTCGGCATTCTTGCTCCTTCTCTCCTTCTGAGGTTATGGGCTCGGCTCGCCCGGGATGGGTATGGCCGGGGTGTGGTCTGGGTCAGGGATTCCGGCTCGCCGCGCGAATCGGGGCCACGGCGATCCGGGAGTTTCTAGGTTGGGGACCGGCTTGCCGGGCGGTGGCCGCCCGGCAAGCCGGCATCAGTGACGAGGGTCGCTCAGGAGGACAGCGAACGCGCAGCGCGCATGCCCGCGGAGCGTCGCGCGACACGCGCCACCGCGAAGCCACCGGCCGAGAGGGCCACAAGCGCCAGGGCTGCGCCGGCGATGGGAACCACCGGGATGGGCGCCGCGGCGGGGGGCGGACCCTGCTGGGGCGACGACCAGGCCACGGGGACGGCTCCCGAGGAGCTCGAGCCGCCGCGCACGCGGAACGGGTGACGGGCCGGGGTGCCGGCGACCGGGGCGCCGTTGGGCTTCGTCTGCGTGGCGAGGAGCACGCCGTCGCCGACCCGGGCGTTCGGTACGCGGAACTGCGTAACCATGCGGCCTCTGCTGTCCGCACGCTGCTCGGCGAGAACCGCGCCGCGGCGACTGTTCAACCGGATGGCCACCGCCGAGGAGTCGGCGCGGGTGCTGAAGTTGAATCCCTTGACTGTGACCAGCGCGCCGGGGCCTCCGGACTGGGCACTGGGCTTGATGGTCGCCAGGTTCGCGCATGCGAACGCCGTTGCTGCCACCACCAATGGAGCGGCCACCGCCGCAAGGGCCCCCAAGACCCACATCCTCTGTCGCTTCTCGTCCATCGTCTTCCTTCCGATCGCTATGTGGGTGTCACCCAGCTGACGCATAGGTGCGCGGCGGGCTTTGTACTCCTTCCAGGAGACCTTGTCTAGGTGTAAGGCACATATACGTCGTCAGGAAGTGGGCCGGCGCCGGCGCTGCGCGGCCACCAGGCCCAGCGCCAGGCCGGCCACGGCGAGGAGTACGCCGCCGTAGCGCAGGGCGTCCGCGGCCAGGTCGCGCCCGGGATCGTCCGGCGGGAAGGCGACGATCGCGCGGGCCAGATCCTGCTTGAGCGATGCTTCCGTGCCGGCTCTCGTATCGGTCCAGACCGCCAGCGCGCGGTCGTCCCCGGCGACGAGCCCCAGGCGGCTTCCGAGGTCGGGGAGGCCGCGCTCGTTGCCCAGGCCGATCCGCGAGTCGAAGGGCCGGCTCGAGAGGCGCAAGCTCGGCGTGAACGTGGCGCCACCGTCCGTCGAGGACTGCAGGGAGACCTCGTTGCGCACGTTATCCCGGTCGTCGCGCCGGTCGTAGTAGACGACGTCGAGCCGGCCGTCGGGCGCGACGGCGAGCTTGGGCAGGTACTGCGCCGTGGCGTCGTCGCGAGAGGTGTCGTTGACGCGCACCGGCTCGCTCCAGTTCGCGGCGCCCGGGCCCAGCGACCAGACCCAGACGTCTGCGGCCCCGAGCCGCGCGTCGTGGAAGGCGGCGTAGATGCGCCCCCGGCGCCCGTCCACCGCCAGGGACGGGAACGGCGGCACGAAGGCGATGAAGCGCTCGGCCGGAGTTAGGCGGTCTTCGACCACCGACTCCGCCCACGTGCGCCCTGCGTCGACCGACCGTGCGAGGACCAGCTCGAAGCGGCCGGTATAGGGCGCGCCTCCCAGCCCCTCGTGGGCACCCTCGTAATCGAGGCGGTCGCCGCCCACGTCGAGGAACAGGACGTACAGCTCACCGTTCGGACCCGTCGCCGGTGACGGCGCGAGCACCCGTTCGCGCGCCGGGTCGCTGACCTGGCGCGGCCGCGTCCACGTCGCCCCCCGTCCTCCGAGCGGGCCGCGACGATCGGGTTGCCCGGGCGCGGGAACTTCAGCGTTCCGACGTCGCGGGCCTGCAGCCACGTCAGGTACAGCCGCTCAGGGTTGCCTGGGTCGGCGCTGATGCGCACCTGGAAGGCCAGCGGCCCCGCCACCCGGCGCGGGCGCGAGAGCGTCCGTCCGCCGTCGCGGGAGCTCGCTGTCCAGACCGAGTCGGGCACGTTGCCGACGCCCTTGAGCGTGACGTAGGAGAGGTGCAGCGCGCCGTCGGCGGAGAAGGTGACGTCGGGCGCGTAGCACTTCGGCCCCTCGCCCGCGGGAATGGGGACGCGCGTGCGCCGCCAGCGCGCTCCGCGGTCGAAGGAGACGTTGAGGGCGCAGGAGAAGTCCGGGGAGTCGATCCGGTTGGCGACGGCCAGGTTGGCCGGATCGCGCGGGTTGCGCGCGATCGTGGGGGAGTTGTTGGCGCTGATGTCGCCAAGGTCGGTCGCTCCGGGGTTGACCGGGCGGTCGCTGCCCATTACGCGGGCCGACGACGGCGGCTCGACGACCGGCGAGAGCAGCACGCCCGCGGTGCCGACCAGCACGAGCGCGAGCGCGATGGCCACCCGGCGCCTCACCACCGCAGCCTGGCCCCCGCGTAGGCGTTGCGGGTGATCTCGCTCCAGATGACCACCGAGCGCATCCCCCTGCGCAGGGCACCGGCGGGCAGGCGGAGGTTCAGCGAGCCGGCCGTCGCCTCGAGGAACGCGACGTCGCGGTGGGGGGCCTTCTGCACCTGGCTGGTGCTCGTCGGCCGCTCGAGGTGGCTGAGGCGAATCCGGAGGTCGACGTTCGGCGTCACGTAGAAGTCGTCGAAGCGCAGGCTCAGCGCGCCGTCGGGCTCCCGGTACACGGCAAGCGTTCCGCTGCCCTCCTCGTCGATCCCGTAGAGGCGCCCACGGGCCACCACGCGGGTCTGCGGGTCGCGCATCGCCGCCGTGGGCGGTTCGATCAGCGGCGCGTCGAGCTGCTCCTCGACGCGCGCGCGCCAGGGGCCGCCGGCGGCGACGCGCAGCCGGAAGGCGCCTCCTGCCACGGAGCGCCCCTCGCCGCGCGCCGGGCACTCCTGCGCTTGGGCCAGGGGTCGTCCCCCGTCCTCCTCCGAGGGTCGCTGGGGCAGGATCAGCAGCGGTGCGCGCTGACAGCGCCACGCCACCCGCCACTGCAGCGCGCGTTCGTCGATCGCGAACGCGGGGGTGGTGAGCGGGCCGCGGCCGGCGAAGCGCCGGACCGCCACCCAGTAGGGCTGCGACCGGCGCCGGCTGGTGGCCGGGGCCGCCAGGTCGCCGCGGTCGACCGCGGGGCCGAACGGCGACTGGGTCGCCTGATCGTCGGGCGGTGGCCGCCGCTCGCGCGCGCCGAAGAGGTCCCCGGCGTAGACGGCGATCGCCGCCAGGGCGGCCAGGGCGAAACCGCCGAGCACCGCGCGCCATGTCGAGCGTGTCACGGCGCGTCTACGCCCAGGCCGTCGGACGAGGAACCCACGCAAAGCTCCTGCGCTGCATAGGGAGGATCGCAGCGCCGACCGCGGCCTGCCGCGTCTGGGCCCGCCGTTCTGCGCCGATCAGCTCTGGCACGCCAGCCACCCCGTATGGGTAGCACAACGGGCACGGCGTGCCGGACGATGCACCGCTCAGGCCCGCTGTCCGCTCCAGCGCCCCGACCTGGATTCGAACCAGGGGCCTACTCCTTAGGAGGGAGTCGCTCTATCCGGCTGAGCTATCGGGGCCGGCGGGCCGGGCTACCCGACCGCACGCCGCCAAGCCTAGTGGTCCCTCCCGCAAGTACGGTCTGCGTCCTTGCCAGCCGGTGCCCGCACGCCGAAGGGCCTGACCGTACTTGCGTTCGGAACCACTAGCCGCCGGAGCCGGCCGCGCAGCCTCTACCGTGCGGACGATGCCCGGCCGGCCCGTTCGCGTCTGCGTGGTCGCCCTCGTCCTGCTGGTGGCGGCGATCTCCGCGGTCGGCGCGGGCTGCGGATGGGGGGCGGCCGAGCCCGAGCGTCCCAACGTGCCCTCGCCCCAGCGCGGCGGCACGCTGCGCGTGCTGGGCGTGCGGGTGCCGGCGGCCATCGATCCCCATCGCGTGGGCGGTCCCTCCCAGGCGATGGTGCACGCCGCGGTCCACCGCACGGTCCTGGCCTACCCGCCCGGCGAGCAGGAGGCCGTCGGCGACCTGGCCGACGGCCCGCCGCGGGTCTCCGAGGACGGGCGCACGGTCACCGTGACCCTGCGCGGCGACGGCCGCTTCGGCCCCGACGGCGATCCGATCGTCGCCCAGGACGTGGAGCACGGCATCGAGCGCGCGGTGGCCGACCCGGTGGCAGGACCTGCGGCTCGCCGCCTGCTGGGCGACCTCGTCGGTCTCCCACCGCAGCTGGGACGCTGGCGCGACGTGCCCGGCGTGGAGGCGTCCGACGAGGGCACGCTCGTGCTGCGTCTGCGCCGGCCCTCCGCCGGCCTGGCGATCGCCGGCCTGGCCACCTCGGTCTCCACGCCCATCCCGTCCTCCACGCCGCGCGCCCGCCTGCTGGAGGGCGACGAGATCGCCTACTCGGGTCCCTACGTGCCCGAGGCCCGCCTGGAGGCGGCCGCCGACGGGGACGGCGATCCGGGCGCGGCGGCGGGCGCGCCCGAGAAGGCGGAGACGCAGGACGACGAGGAGGACGGGGAGCCGCCGATCCCCGACGACGCCGTGGTCCTCGAGCGCAATCCCGCATGGAGCGGCGCCGGACCACGGCCGGCCTACGTGGAGCGCATCGCGATCGAGCCCACCGGCGCACAGGCCGCGGGCGAGCGGGTGCTGGACGGCAGCCAGGCGCTGTGGGCGGGCCCGGAGATCCCGGCCACGACGCTGCGGCGCGCCGCCCGGCGCGGGACCCGCCAGCTCGTGCGCGTTTCCCCGCCGGTGACGCGCTTCGTGGCGCTCAACGCCGCCCGCCCGCCCTTCGACGACGTGCTCGTGCGCCGGGCGGCGCTGGCCGCGCTCGATCGCCGTGCCCTGTGGAGGGCGGGCGGGGGTGGCGGCGAGCCCGCGTCCCACTGGCTGCCCCCGGGTGTCCCCGGCCACGACCGCTCGGGCGGCGCGGAGGGCATGGGCATGGCGTGGCTGCGCGAGCCGGGCGCCGACCTGCGCCAGGCCGCGGACCTGCTGCGGGCCGCCGGCTGGCGCGAAGGCCGCTACGAGGGGGAGCCGCTGGCCGCGCTGGCGGTGGATGCGCCGCGCGAGCGCGCGCTGGCCGCGGCGACCGCGAAGCAGTTGGCGCGCGCCGGCTTCGAGCTCGATCTGGAGTTCGTGTCCCGTGACGAGATGGCCGCCCGCTGCCTGGCGCCCGACAGCCAGGTGGCGGTCTGCCCCAACGCGGCGCTGGACACTGTCTCGGGCGAGCCCGGAGCCATCCTGGCGTCGGGCTTCGACGGCGACTCGAGCGGCCCGGGCGCGCAGCCCTGGTCGCATCTCGACGAGCCGGCGGTGGAGATCGCCATCGCGAACGCGCTGGATGCCCCGGAGGGCCAGCAGGCCGATGCGTGGGCCAACGTCAACCGCGCGGTGGCCTTCCAGGCGCCCGGCGCGCCCTGGCGCTGGGACGAGCGCCCACTGCTGCGCGCGCGCGACGTGCGCGGCGAGGTCGACGAGCGCCAGGCCACCTGGGCGCTGGCGTGGACGTGGCTGGGCGAGGACGCCGACCAGGAGCCCGAGCGGTGAGCGGGTGGCGCCCGCCCGTCAGTCCAGGAAGCTGACGACCGTCTCCACGGGGGAGCGCTCGGGCGGGCGCTGTTCCTGGCGGGCCGGGCCGAGGTGCAACAGGCCAAGCGCGACCTCGTCGTCTCCGAGGCCCAGCGCCCCGCGGCCCTCGGGACTGCGCAGCACCGCGGGCGTGCGCCAGTAGCCGGCCAGGCCGCGTCCGTGGGCGCCCAGCAGCACCAGGTAGGCGGCCACCGCGGTCGCGTCGCGGTCCTCGGCGTCCTGCTCGGGATCGCCGCTCAGCGCGACGGAGGCGACGATCAGGGTCGGCGCCCGGTCGAACTTGGCCGCCGCCTCGGGACCGGCCGCCTCCTTGAGGGCGGCGAGCGACCGCGGCCCCAGGACGCGGAAGCGCCACGGGTTGGTCAGGTGGTGGTTGGGCGCCCAGCGCGCGAGCTCCAGCAACTCCTCGAGGGTGGCACGGTCCACCGGGTCGGCCCCGTAGGCCTTGTGCGTGCGCCGGGTGCGGATCGCCTCCTCGAGCTCCACGGGTCACTCGTCCTCGTCGTCGTACAGGCTCTCGACGGCCAGCTCCCGGCCGCGCCCGTCCCACAGGCGCACGTCGAGGAAGTCGCCGCGGTAGGCGTCGGGGGCGACCAGCGTGAAGCGGTCCTCCATCACCGGACACTGGTCGACGGCCAGATGGGCCAGCTCCGCGGTGGCCAGGGCGCCGTTGGCCACGAGCGGAATGCCCCACACCAGCGTCATCTCCGCCTGCTTGCCCTGCTCGCCGCGCCAGCGCCCGATGACCTCGTCGCACAGATCGAGCTTCCAGTCGGGGTTGGCGTCGGCGGTCTCGGCGGTGAAGTCCGCGACCGCGGTGAACTCGCTGGGCTCCTCCCCTTCGGGAGGGACGACGTAGGCGACGTAGCCGAACAGCTCGAGGCCCGTGGTGGTGCGCGCGACGGCCGGCACGTAGGTGCGCCCGTGCCACGTGCGGTCGGGAAACCACACCACCGCCTGGGGCTCGCCCAGGTCCTCGCCGCCGGCGTCGATGCTCTCCACGGCCTCCAGGAAGTGCTCGCGCAGGGTCACCGCCCAGCGTCCGTAGGGCAGCAGCTCCTGGGGCGGCTCGGCGGCGAAGCGGGGGACCAGGCGCTGCTCGGGTGCCATGAACGCCCAGCCTATGTGCTTGTGTCGCTATCGCGACCTGGGGGCCCGCCTCCGGCGGCCACATTGGCCGCCTCCGGCACCCCTACGTGGTGGCCCCGGGCGGCGGCACCTCGACCAGGAGCGTCACCGGCCCGTCGTTGACCAGCTCGACCGCCATGTGCTCGCCGAAGCTCCCGCGCTGGGCGCCCAAGTCGTCGCAGACGCGCTCGTAGAGCGCGCGGGCGAGCTCGGCCGGCGCGGCGGCGGCGAAGCCGGGCCGGTTGCCCCGGCGGGTGTCGGCCAGGAGGGTGAACTGGCTGACGCACAGCACCTCGCGCTCCCCGAACGGCTCGTTCATGCGTCCCTGCCCGTCCTCGAACACGCGCAGCGCGCGGAGCTTGGCGGCCATCCGCACGGCGATCGCCTCGTCGTCGTCGTGGGCGACGCCCAGCAGCACGAGCAGGCCCGGGCCGATGGCGGCGATCGGCTCGCCGCCCACCTCGACCGAGGCGCGCGTCACGCGCTGGACCAGGGCCCTCACGCCAGCGCCACCCCGGCCACCGCCGCCGCCACCACCGCCACCAAGGTGGTCCAGGCGATGGCCCCCGCGGTGACGCGCACGTCCAGCCCGTAGGCGTGGGCCACGATGATGCCGTTGATGCCCGAAGGCATCGCCGCCTGGAGCAGGAAGGCGTCGGGCAGGCGCACGAGCGTGACCGAGGCCGCCAGCAGCAGGGCCGGAGCGACCGCCAGGCGCAGCACCACGGTCACCGCCACCGGGGCGCTGAGGCGAGGCGGGAGGCGTACCGTGCCCCCTTCGGCCTCCGCCGCGAGGTTGACGCCCAGCGCGAAGAAGCCCACGGGCAGGAGGCCGATCACCACGTAGGCCGCCGCGTCGACCAGCGCGAGCGGAGCCAGCGCGTCGGGCACCACGAAGCCCAGCGCGACGGCGGGAAGCACCGGGTTGCGGATGAAGAAGGCGCGCACGCGCGCCCGGCCGCCCTCGCCCGCGCGGGTGCCGAAGCCCGCGCCGACGGCGAAGCCCACCAGGTAGACCATCGGTCCGCTGACCAGCTGGTCGAAGACGATGGCGGCTCCCAGGGCGTCGTTGCCCAGCAGCGCGGCGGTCAGCGGAAGTCCGAGGTAGCCCGTGTTGCCCAGGGCGACCGCGACGATCAGCGCGCCCACCGCGGGCCGCGGGAGGCCCAGCAGCTTGCTCCCGACCAACCACGCGAGCGCTCCCACGACGGCCAGCTCGCCGTAGGCCAGCGCCAGGCCGGCTCCCACCCCGCCGCCCAGGTCCTGACGGGCCACCGCGAGGTAGGCGACCGGGGGCAGGACGCCGTAGAGGACGATGTCCAGCAGCCGCTGGGTCCACCCGACCGCCCGACCGCCCGACCGCCGCTCGGCCACCACGCCGACGGCGGTCGAGACGGCGATGGCCAGGACGATCGCGATCAAATGTCACGCAGCTCTGCGGCGCAGCGCTCAGGCGCGACGACGTTGAGGTGCACTCCGGCGCCCAGCTCCAGCCCGGCCAGGTGCGTGAGGCGCGGCATGATGTCGATGCGCCAGGAGAAATGGTCCGCGCCCCGCGGGGCGGTGCGCACCCACAGGTTGAGCGGCGGGGGGGCGCCGAAGCGCCGTGCCAGGCGGTTGAGCGCGTCGTGCATCAGCGCGGCGCCGGTTGGCCCGTCATCCTCGAAGCGCGCCCGCGGGCGGCGGGGCGCGAGCATGAGTTGGTAGGGCAGGCGCGCCCCGTAGGGGGCCATGAGCACCGCGTCGTCGTCCACGGCCACGAGGCGCTCGCGCCGGCGCACCTCCTCCTGGACCAGGTCGCCCAGCAGGTTGCCGCCCATGGTGCGGGTGGCGTGCGCGCCGAAGCGCTCGCGCTCGCGGGCGATGCCCGCGGGCACGAAGTCCAGCGCGTAGAGCTGGGCGTGGGTGTGGGGCAGCGAGGCGCCGGCCTCCCGGCGCTCGTTGACGAGGAGGTGCACGTAGGCGGCTCGCGCGTGGGCGCGCATGCGCGCGCGCCAGGCCTGCATGGCTCCCTCGACCTGCTCGACGCGCAGCTGCCCCAGGGAGACCACCGGGTCGGGCGCGTTGACGATCACCTCGTGCTGCCCGCGCGCCGGGGAGGCCGAGAACAGGTCGGGCTGCGCCTCGGCGCCAAGCTCGGGCCCCTCGGGCTCGAGCGCCGGGTACAGGTTGGGCACCACGCGCACGCTCCAGCCGGGCGTGTCCGCGCCCGCGCCGCCGGGGCGCACCGCGTAGACCTCGGGCGGCGTGCGGTCCTCGTGGCCCTCCAGGAACGGATCCCGCGCGCGGTCGATGGGCTCGGGCGCAGGAGCGCTCAGCCCGCCGCCGGGGCGCCCGGCGCGCTCGCCGGCCACGATCGCCTTGAGGCCCGTCAAGGGGTCGACGCGGACCTCAGGCAAGGTCTCGCTCCATACGCACGTGCTCGATCTCGGCCTCCATGAACGTCTCGCCCACGGCCTCGTACCCGGCCGCGGCGTACAGGGCACGCGCATAGGTCTGCGCGTGCAGCACGATGCGCGCACATCCTGCCTCGCGCGCCCACGCCTCCCCGGCGCGCAGCAGCGCGGTGCCCAGGCCCTGCCGCCGCGCCGGGACGGTCACCGCCAGGCGCCCCAGCTTGGCCACCGTCCCCCCGGCCAGCAGCCGGCAGGTGCCCACGACCGTCCCCGCGCCGTCGATGGCCACGAGATGGGTGGCCTCGTCGTCGCGCCCATCCCACTCCTGCGCCGGGTCGACGCCCTGCTCGTCGACGAACGCCGCGTGACGCAGTCTCAGGGCCGCCCGCAGCTCGGCCTCGTCGCGTGCCGCGCGCACCTCCACGACGCGCGTCAGGCGCCGGGACGGGTGCCCAGCGCGTAGCGCTCGATGTCCTCGGCCAGGCGCTGGGGTGTGGCGTAGGCGCCCTGGTGGACGAAGCGCTCGCCCTGTGCGGTCAGGAAGACCGTGATCGGGTACCCGCGCGCCGCGCCCACCGCCTCGGCGATCTCCTCGTCGGGGTCGAAGAAGGAGGGGTAGGCGACCGGCAGCTCGGCCAGGAAGGCGCGTGCGCTGTCGCGATCGTCGCCGGAGTTCACGCCCAGAAAGGCGACCCGGTCGCCGTAGCGCGCCACCGCCTGCTGGAAGAAGGGCGCCTCGGTCCGGCACGGTCCGCACCACGAGGCCCACTTGTTGACCACCACGGGCGTTCCGCGCAGCTCCCGCAGCCGGGCCTCGACGTCGTCCACGGTGGCGTCCACCAGGCCGCCCCCGCGCGCGTACAGCGAAGCCAGCGGCTCGGGCGCCCCTGCTACCGCGGCGCGCTGCTGCGCCAGCCCGACGCGCCGGGGCTCGGGTGCCGCCACGGCGGCCCCGACGTCAGGCACGTCGGGGCGCTGGGCCAATCCCACGGCCACGACCGCTCCGACCAGGGCCACGGCCAGCAGGAGGGTCAGCGCCTTCATCGCCCGCAGGATCGCAGAGACGAGGTTGGCGGTGGCGGTGCGATATGCTGCGGGTCGCGTCACCGGACCGAAACAGGGAGGCCCCGGCGGCGCTCCTCCTGGCGGGCACCATCTCATCCCGCCGACCCCCGGGTGGCCCTCGACGTCTTTGGGCCGACCCACCATGTCCGACCTGGACCTCGTCCTTGGCTGAGCCCACGCAGGTGGCCGTCCCGGCCGCACACCTTCCCACCGCCGACGACATCGCGCGGGCGGAGCACTTCACGCTCGAGCGCTTCGTGCACGAGGGCGAGGAGATCGCCGACGCGCTGGCCCCCGGCGGCGCCCGCCGCCGAGCCATGGACGCCGCCCTGGCCGAGCTGGACGAGGGCGCCCGGTACCCCTCCACCGGCTGGCGGCGCGCCTATTCGCTCATGCTCGGCCTGGAGCGGGTGCTCAGCGAGGACCAGCCGGTCCTGGCCGACGGCACCGACCTCAACCCCCACCAGGTCGACGCGCTTTCAGGGACCCTCACGGCCCTGATGGCCGCGGCCATGGGCGCCGCCGACGGCCGGCCCGTCGCCGAGCCGGTGCTCGCCGTCGAGGAGGATCTCGACGACCTCGAGGAGGACGAGGACGACGACCTCGAGGACACCGGCGAGAGCCTCGAGGCCGACGACCAGAGCACCGAGGAGGACGAGGAACCGACGGCCCAAGGGGACGGGCAGCTCGACGAGCAGCTCGACGATCCCAACGCGGCCAAGCGCTTCTGGTTCGAGCACGCCACGGGCGCGGGCAAGTCGGTCGCCGCGCTGGGCTTCGTGGAGGCCACACGCACGGGCGGCGTGCTCATCCTCACCCACCGGCGCAACCTGGTCGACCAGTTCGAGGGCGAGTTGCGCGACCGTGGCTACAAGGATCGCATCAGCCCGCCGCTGAGCGCCGGGCAGGACCCCATCGCGCGCGGCGGGCCGGCCCCGGTCACGGTCGAGACCTACCAGTGGTTCGTGCGCAACGCCGGCGCGGTCTCCTCGGCCTACACCATCGTCATCTGCGACGAGGCCCACACCGCGCTGGGCGAGAAGACCAGCGCGGCCATCCGGGAGTGGACCGGGCCCATCTTCATCGGCATGACCGCCACGGGTGCGCTCATCGCCCGCCACGTCACCGACCTCTTCCCCACCCAGACCTCGCGCTTCGACCTCGCCCAGGCCGCCCGGCGCGGGGTCATCGCGCCGCTGCGCTGCGTGCGCATTCCACCCGGCCCCGGGGTGAAGACGATCGCCAAGGTGCCCCTGCGCCGCGGCGAGGTGGACACCGAGTTCGACCAGGAGATGCTGGCTGAGCTGCTGGACCAGCAGCCCTTCAACCTGGCCATCGCCGACCTGTACCAGACGCGCTTCAACGGCGTGCCCGGCGTGGTCTACGCGGCCGGGGTGCGCCACGCCTACAACGTCGCGGAGGCCTTCCGCGATCTGGGCATGAAGGCGCAGGCCGTCTCCGGCGAGACGCCCAAGCGCGAGCTGGCCGACGTGCTGGCCCGGTACGAGCGCGGCGAGATCGACGTGCTGGTCAACGCCCAGCTGCTCGCCGAGGGCTGGAACTCGCCCCGGGCCACGATGTGCATGCACCTGGCCCCGACCGCCTCCAAGCGCATCTACCAGCAGCGCGTCGGGCGCGTCACGCGTCGCCAGCCGGGAAAGGAGGCCGGGATCGTGGTCGACTTCGTGGCCGCCGAGACCAAGAACGACGACCCGGTCATCACCCTGCACTCGCTGCTGGACCGCGACGTCTACCGCGGCGGGGCCATCGTGGTGGGCCCGGTGCGTCGCGGACGCGGCCGGCGCGTGCGCGTGGAGCGTCGCGTGGTGCCCGTCACCGCCGACGAGGACCGGCGCATCGAGGTCTTCGAGCGCGAGCTGTGGCGGATCGCCGTGGAGCACCTGCCCTACGGCGAGCAGCTGCAGTGGGCCGCGCTGGCCGGCGCGCGCGTGGCCCCCAGCTCGTGGCGGCGCGCCCGGGCGATGCTGCACTTCGACAAGGAGGGCGTGCTGCGGCGCACCTTCCTGGTCAACGCGGTCAAGCGCAACCGCAACGCGCAGTTGCGGCTGCGCGCGCTGGGCGACATCGCACAGGTCAAGGACCCCGAGGCCTTCGCCGACGCGCTGCTGGAGATGGGCTCGTGGCCGCGCGACGAGAAGCGCGAGGGCGCGCGGGTGATGCTCCAGGCGCTCGCCGAGAACCGCATCGGCCGCCGCGACCAGGCCGGGCGCTGGATCTGGGATCTGGCCGACATGACCGAGGAGCTGCACGAGGAGTACGCCGCGCAGCGCTGGCCGGAGACCAAGCGCCTGCTGGGCCTGGTGGTCAACTCCGCGGGCGCCGCCCACGCGCGCAACGCGCGGCGTTTGGTGCAGGCCTCGCGAAAGCACGACCGCCGCCTGCAGGCCGCCCTGCTGGCCGCGGTACGGGTGCACACGCCCGAGGCCAACCAGGTGGTCGACGGTGCGCGCATGCGCCTGGCGCGCAAGCCCGGTGCCCTGTCGCGCGACCTGCTCAAGAACTTCCCCAAGGGACGCAAGAGCCGCGGCGGGCGGCGGCGCAAGAAGAAGCCGCCCCAGCAGCCCGAGCAGCAGGCAGCCTAGGCGCCGCGTTGAAGGTGCACCTCGCCGGCGTCGAGGACCTCGCGCCGGCCGTCGGAGCGCTCGACCATCAGGCGTCCCCCGGCGTCGATGCCCTGGGCTACGCCCCGGCCCACGGCCCAGCCGACCTCGCGGCCGCGCAGCGTGTCGCGTGCGCACCACGCCTCTCGCGTCTTGGTCACGTCCTGGCCGAGTCGGTGCTCGAGGGCGCTCAGAAGGCGGGTGAGCACCGCTTCCACGTCGGCCGGCGGTCGCGCGAGCGTGCCCGCCCGATCGCGCATCGCGGGCGGGAGGTCCTCGGGGCGGACGGCCACGTTGACCCCGATCCCGCAGACGGCCCAGGCCTCCTGCGGGCGGCCCTCGACGAGGATGCCCGCGACCTTGCGCTCATCGACCAGGACGTCGTTGGGCCACTTGATGACCGCCTCCTCGCCGATCGCGTCGGCGGTGGCCACCGCGGCGATGAGGGGAAGCAAAGCGGGCGGATCGCGGATGAGCACCGAGCACAGCAGCGCGCGGTTCGCCGGTGCGCTCCAGGTGCGGCCCTGGCGCCCGCGTCCCGCGGTCTGCGCCGCCGCGGTGACCAGCGTGCCGTGCGGCGCGCCGGCACGGGCCAGCGCGCGCGCGCGGTCGTTGGTCGAGGCCGTCGTACGCAGGTGCAGACGCGGACGCCCGAGCGCCCCGCTCGTGGTCATGAGAGCTCGCGCACGCGCAGCTCGGCGTCCAGCCCCACGCCCAGCGCGACCGCGGCCGAGCCGCGGTTGACGGCCAGCGAGAGGGTGCGATAGGCGTCCTCGTAGAGCACCATCTCGCCCTCGGCCACATCGACGAAGGTGCTCGCGTAGGTGGCCTCCAGGATCTGCCCGCGAACCTCCACGCTGACGCGCCGGCCCAGGCGCAGCCCCAAGCCGGTGACCTCCTCGTGCTCCACGTCGAGCATCACGTTGCCGAAGCGGTCGGTGCCGATGACATGGACGACCACGGCGTTCTCCTCCAGGCGGGCCATGGGCATGTCCAGGCGCACGAGTTCCTCGGGGCCGAGGGGGTCGCCCGCGCCGGCCAGCGGCGCGCCGGCGGCCAGGTGCGCCGCCACGGGCGCGAACAGGTCGCGCCCGTGGAAGGTGGCCGACACCGGCTCGAGGCGATGGGTCGAGCGCCCGATGTCCACGGCCTCCACGACCCCGCCGAAGCGCGCGGCGGCCAGCGACAGCAGCCCGTTGTCGGGACCCACGAGGATGCGCTCGTCCTCGGCCACGCGCACCGCCACCGCGCGGCGCTCCCCGCCCACCTCGGGGTCCACGACCGCGAGATGCACGCCGGGCGGCAGGTAGGGCAGTGCGCGGCGCAGGATGAGCGCTCCGGCGCGGACGTCGTGGCGGGCGACCCCGTGGGAGACGTCCACGATCCGCGCCTCGGGGCAGATGCCCAGGATGATCCCGTGGCACACGCCGACGAAGTCGTCGCCGAGCCCGTAGTCGCTCAGGAAGCTGACGCTCGGCATCCCGCGGGCGAGTCTATTCGCGCAGGGACCGGGTAGGCCGGGGCGATGCACAGCGACGAGACGGCGCCCAGTGGCCTGCCCGACGACGAGGGCCCCGAGGACGAGCCGCTCGGCGTGTCCGAGGCCGACCCCGAGGGAGAGGGCGAGCCGGCGCGCGGCGAGAGCGCGATGCCCGGCGTGCCCGACGAGGGCGAGCCGCCCTTCGCAAGCTGAGGGACCGGCCGCCTCCAGGCCGCGGCCTGAAGGCGTCGTCCCGGCGGCGCGCGCGAGCGGGCGTCGCGCTAGGTCCGCGCGTGGTCGACCAGCGCGGCCACGAGGCCCGAAGGCGTGTGTTCGTCGGCTTCGAGGTCGGGCTCCAGACCAGCCTGGCGCAGCACCGTGCTCGTGACCGGCCCGATGGAGGCCAGCCGCGGGCCGTCGCGCAGCGCGGGCGCGCCGCCGGCGGCGTCGAGGAAGGAGCGCACCGACGAGGCCGAGGTGAAGGTGGCCCAGTCCGCCGCCAGGGCGGCGGCGCGGGCGTCGTCGGGCAGCGGCTCAGGGACGGTGCGGTACAGCGAGACGACGTCGACCTGGGCGCCGCGCTCGCGCAGCGCGTCGACCACGACGTCGCGTGCGTCCTGCGCGCGGGCGATCAGTGCGCGGCGTACGGGGACGTCGCGCAGCGCGTCCACCAAGCCCTCACCCACGGCGCGGTCGGGCACGAGGTCGGCCGCTATCCCGCGCTCGCGCAGGGCGCGCGCGGTGCCCGGGCCGATGGCGGCGATGCGCGGCCCGGCCAGCGTCCGGGCGTCGCGCACGAGCTCGAGCAGCCGCGCCACGCCGTTGGGGCTGGTGAGGACGAGCAGGTCGTAGCCCGACGGGTCGGGCAGCTCGGCCGCCAGGGGCTCGATGCGGATCGCCGGCGCCTCCACCACGGCGGCGCCGAGCCCACGCAGCCGGCGTGCGAGCGCAGAGGCCTGCGCGCGGGCGCGCGTGACCACGATCGACGTGCCGGCCAGCGGCCCGCGTGCGACCCAGGCCAGCTCGTCGTGCAGCGCCGCTACCGGCCCGACCACGATGATCGCCGGCGCGCCGATGCCCGCCGCCCGCTCGGCCACGTCGGCCAGCGTGGCTCTGACGACGCGCTGGTCGGGGAACGTGCCGCGCTGGATCACCGCCACCGGCTCGCTCGGCGGGCGCCCGCCGGCGGTCAGGCGTTCGGCGATGCGCGGCAGGCTGCGCACGCCCATGTAGAAGACCAGGGTCCCGGGAAAGGCGGCCAGCGCGGGCCACTCGAGCTGGGCCTCCGACTTGGGCGGGTCCTCGCCTGTGCCCGCATGGGTATGGCCGGTCACGAAGGCCACCGCACTGGCCGATTCGCGCTGGGTGACCGGGATGCCCGCGTAGGCCGGGGCGGCCACTCCCGCGGTGATGCCGGGCACGACCTGGAAGGGGATCCCGTGCTGGGCGCAGACCTGGGCCTCCTCGCCCCCGCGGCCGAACACGAAGGGATCGCCGCCCTTGAGGCGCACCACCGTGCGCCCGGCCCGTGCGTGCTCGACCAGGAGGCGGTGGGTCTCCTCCTGGGGCACCTGTGCGCCGCCGCCGATCTTGCCCACGTCGACCAGCTCGCCCCGCACGTCCTCGAGGATCCCCTCGGGGATGAGCTTGTCGTGGAGGATCACGTCGGCGGTGCCCAGCAGCTCGCTGGCGCGCAGGGTGAGCAGCCCCGGGTCGCCGGGCCCCGCTCCGACGAGGAAGACGGTGGCGGGCGGGCTCACGCGCCCATCAGCTCGGCTTGGCGGAGCAGGTCGGCCGCGCCTGCGGCCAGCAGGCGCTGTGCGGCCTGCTCGGCGGGTGCCTCGTCGCGCAGCCACGCCGAGCCGTCGGGCAGCCCGACGAAGGAGCGCACGATGCCGTCGCTGGCATGGGCGCCCAAGGGCGTGTGGCAGCTCGCGTCCAGCGCCCGCACGAGCGCCCGCTCGGCGCTCAGCGCCGACCACGTCGCGGCGTCCGTGATTCTCTGCGCCGCGTCGCGCGCCGCGCCGTCGGCGGTGCGTGCCTCGAGCACGACCACGCCCTGCCCGGGGGCGGGCACCAGCTCGTCGAGCACCGCACCGATCGCCTCCGCGCGGCCCAGGCGCGCCAGGCCCGCCGTGGCGAGCACGGCGGCGTCCACCTCGCCGTCGGCCAGCCGGCGCAGGCGCGTGTCGACGTTGCCGCGCAGCTCGACCACCTCGAGGTCCTCGCGCAGCGCGCGCAGTTGGGCGGCGCGGCGCCGGCTGGCGGTGCCCACGCGCGCGCCCTCGGCCAGCGCGCCCAGCGACGGCGCGCCCACGAGCGCGTCATAGGGGTCGGCGCGTGGCGGCGCGCCCACCAGCTCGAGCCCTTCGGGCAGCTGGCTGGGGACGTCCTTGGCGCTGTGCACGGCGAGATCCACCTCGCCCGCCAGCAGCGCGAGCTCCAGTTCCTTGACCCACCTCTCCTTGTCCTGGGTGGGTGGGCCGTGTCGATCGCGATCGCCCGAGGTGGTGATGGGCACCACCTGCGCACCGCCGAGGGCGTGGGCCACCATCTCGGCCTGGGCCAGCGCGAGCGCGCTACCGCGGGTGCCAAGCCTCACTGCGCACGGCGCAGCGGGCGGACCTCGGCGGTCTCCTGCGCGGGCGCCGGCGCCGTCTCCGCGTCCAGAGCGAACAGCTCGCGCACCAGCTGCAGACGCGCGTGCTCGCCGCCCGAGGCCTTCAGGCGCAGTGTGGGCTCGTGCAGCAGTCGCCGCATGACCGCGCGGGCGATGGCGTTCACGCGCTCGAGGTCTCGTTCGGTCGCCCCCTCGAAGCGCCCGGCGTTCTCGGCCAGCACCTGGGCCACGACCTCCTCGCCCTGGCGGCGCAGCGCCGACAGGGTGGGGGTCACGTCGAGCTGACCCAGCCAGCGCGCGAAGCGCTGGATCTCCTCCTCGATGAGCATCTCGGCCTTGGCCTGCTCGCCCGTGCGGGCCTCCAGCGTGCGCGCGACGGTGGCCTGCAGGTCGTCCATGTCGTAGAGGGTCACGCCGTCCAGGTCGCCGCACTCGGGGTCGATGTCGCGCGGCACCGCGATGTCGATGAGCACCAGCGGGCGCCCGTCACGAGCCTGCATGACCAGCTCGAGCTCCTCGTGACCCACGATGGGATGAGGGGACGCCGTGGAGGCGACCACGATGTCGGTGGTCTCCAGTTGGAGGGGCAGCCCATCCAGGGACAGCACGCTGCCGCCGAAGCGCTGGGCCAGCGAGCGCGCGCGCGCGGCGTGGCGGTTGGCCACGAAGATTGTTCGCACGCCCTGGCGGCTCAGCGCGCGGGCGGTCAGCTCGGCCGTCTCGCCGGCTCCGATGACCACCACGCCACGCTCGGCCAGCTCGCCCATCACGCCGCGGGCGAGATCCACGGCCACCGAGGAGACGCTGGCGCCCCCGGTGCCCAGCGCGGTCTCCGAGCGCACGCGCTTGCCAGCCGACAGCGCGGCGGTGAACAGGCGGTTGGTCAGCGGACCGGTGGTGCCGGCGCGCAGCGCGAGGTCGTAGGCGCGCTTGACCTGGCGCTGCACCTCGGCCTCGCCGATGATCATCGACTCCAGGCCACCGGTCACGCGGAAGAGCTGGCGCGCGGCGTCGCAGTTGCGCGGCGTGTAGGCCACCGAGGCCAGCTCGGTGGGACGCATCGCCGCCCGGTCGGCCAAGCCGCCCAGCAGCGCGGTCTCGGCGCGCACCGCGTCGCCCACGACGAGGTAGGCCTCCGTGCGGTTGCACGTGGAGATGATCACGGCCTCGTGGATGCTCTCCTCGCTGACCAGCTCGCGCACGAGCGCTTCCGCCTGGCTGTCGACCAGCGCCAGACGCTCGCGCAGCGCCACCGGCGCGGTCTTGTGGGAGACGCCCAGAGCGAGGAGCTCGCTAACCATGGGTGACCGTCTCGTGCTCGTGCTCCACCTCGGCGGCCCTGCGCCGCTCGGCCAGCTCGCTCAGCTCGGTCACGTCGCGCTCCAGGCGACCCAGCTTCGCGGCCATGATGGCCACGTAGACGAGGATCAGCCCGAAGAAGACGACGTAGGCGGCGGCGACGTAGACGCCGGCGTCGCCGAGGGGCAGGGCCGGATTCACAGGCTCTGGGGCGCCGCGCTGCGTCGCACCGGCGCGAGGTCTTCCTCGCCGCCCAGCGCGCGGCGCAGGGCGCGCAGGCGGAAGGTCGTGTGCTTGGCGGCCATCTCGTACTTCCACAGCGTCACGAACAGCAGCGTCATCCCCACGAAGGCCACCAGGAAGGTGACGAACATCCCCGGTGGCATCCCCACGCCGGTCGAGTCGAAGGTGCGCGGGTGGATGTAGGCCTCCTGGGCGAAGCGCACTGCGCCGAAGCACAGCGGGGTGAACGCTCCCGCGGTGATCGCGAAGACGCTGGCCGCCCGGGCCTGGCGGTCGCGGTCCTCGATCGAGAAGCGCAGCGGCTGATAGCAGGCGTAGAGCAGGAAGATGATGAGGAAGACCACGAGCATCGGCTCGTCCCACACCCACCAGGCCCCCCAGGAGGCTCTGGCCCAGATCGAGCCCGTGATCAGCACGCCCACGGCGAGGATCAGGGACAGATGGATGGCCACGTAGGAGCGCAGGTCGTGGCGCGCGTCGCGGGTGCGCAGGTGCGCGACGGCGAAGACCCCTCCCGCGACGAAGCCGGCCAGCGCCACGATCCCCATCGGCACGTGCAGGTAGAAGATCTTCTGCACGAAGCCCTGGTCGGCGTCCAGCGGCGCGAAGAAGAAGACCAGCGCGAGCGCGGCGGTGAGGGTCAGGGTGGTGAGGGCGGCGAGCGCGGGAAGGCCCTTGCCGTAGGTCATCAGTCCTCCAGCAGAAAGTCGAAGACCGCGTAGGCGATCAGCCCGAATACCACATCATAGATCGCGAGGATCGCCAGCCAGCGCCCGGGGAGCGGCCCGGCGCCCGCCTGCGCGAACAGGGGAGCCGTCGCCTGCGCCGCGGCCAGCACCACGGGGATCAGCAGCGGCAGCAGCAGGATGGGCACGATGAGATCGCGCGCGCGCGTGCGGATGCCCAGCGCGGAGACCAGCGTGCCGATGACCGCGATGCCCACGTCGGCCAACACCAGCACCACGAGCAGAGCGGGCAGCGCCTGGAACACGTCGGGGCCCAGCAGCAGGATCGCGAACGCGGGCACGGCGACGAGCTGGACGATGGCCAGGAAGACCAGCAGCGCGAGTGCCTTGGCCACCAGCAGCGCGGTGCGCTCCACGGGCGCGAGCAGGAAGCCGTCGAAGCCGCCCTGCTCGGCCTCGGCCACGAACAGGCGGTTGATGCCCAGCACGGCGGCGAAGAGCATGGTCACCCACAGCACCCCCGCGGCCACGTCGCCTTCCACCGTGTCTCGGTCCAGCCCGAAGTGGAAGACCACGAAGGTGCTGATGGCGAACAGCGCCATGGCCGGCACCGCCTCCTTGGTGCGCAGCTCGACCAGCAGGTCCTTGCGCAGCAGCGCGGCGATCGCGCGCCTCACGCGTACAGCTCCGCCACGCGCGCGGCGCTCAGCTCCTCGGCCCGGGCCAGCAGCGCCACCCGCCCGCCGCGCAGGCCCAGCGCCACGTCGGCGTCGGCCAGCCCGCCGGCCGGGTCGTGGCTGGTCACCACGCGGGTGCGTCCGCTCTCGCGGCCGATCACCGGCTGCAGGCGAGCGGTCGCGGCGGGATCGAGGTTGGCCAGCGGCTCGTCGAGCAGCAGCAGCTCGGGCTCGTGCAGGATCGCGCGGGCCACCGCGGCGCGCTGCACCAGCCCCCGCGAGAGCTCGGCCACCGGGTCGTCGGCCCGCGCGGCGAGCCCCACGGCGTCCAGGGTAGCCTCGATGCGCGCCGCCTCGCGCCCGTGCAGGCGCGCGTGGAAGCGCAGGTTCTCGCGCGGGCTCAGCTCGCGGTAGAGCAAGGGGTCGTGGGTGAGCAGCCCCACCCGTCCGCGCACCCGCCATCCCTCGTCGGGCAGCTGCGCGCCCAGCACCTCCACGTCGCCCTCGTGGGGGCGCAGCAGCCCGGCCAGCACGCGCAGCAGCGTGGTCTTGCCCGCGCCGTTGGGGCCGAAGACCACCATCGTGCTCCCGCGCTCCAGGCGCAGCGTGACGTCGTGCAGCACCGGGCGCTCGCCGTAGCGGCGGCCGAGGCCGCGCAGGGCGACGGCGGGTGCGGGGGACGGCACGCGCGCAGGGTACGGGGACCACGAGGCCGAGCCGGCGTGCCGGGCCGTGTCAGTGCACCGAGCGTCCGCCCAGCGTCTGCACCGCGTGGCCCAGCGTGGGGGCGATGACGCCGAAGAGCTCGCCGATCGCCTTGGGGTTGCCCGGGAAGTTGACGATCAGGGTGCGCCCGGCGATGCCCGCGGCCCCGCGGCTGAGCACGCCCATCGGCGTGTGGCGCAGCGACTCGGCGCGCAGCGCCTCGGCGAAGCCGGGCGCGTCGCGGTCGATGACCGCGCGCGTGGCCTCGGGGGTCACGTCGTCGGGCGTGAGGCCGGTGCCTCCAGTGGTGAACACCAGCGCGCAGCCGTCGCGGGCGTAGCCGCGCAGCGCCGCCTCGATGGCGGCGCGGTCGTCGGCCACCACGTCGCGGTGCGCGAGCTCGCAGCCGGCTTCGGCAGCCAGCGCGGCGAGCGCCTCGCCCGACGCGTCCTCCCGGGTTCCCCGGGCGACGGAGGAGGACACGGTGAGGACCGCGGTGCGCACGGCGGTGAAGGCTATGGTCCTCCGCCGCCGTGCGCGTGCCCACTGCCCCGGCTACAGCCGCTCGCGCTCCCAGGAGAACAGCTCGTCGGAGCGCGGGTCGATGCGCAGGCGCAGCCACTCGTCGGCGGTCTCGCCCTCCACCACGATCCTCGTCACGTTGGGCGCGCCGGCCAGCGGACGGTCGACCTTGTAGGTGTGCGTGTCGCCCTGCAGCAGCAGCACGGGACCGCCGAACTCGCGAGCGCGGTCCTCGATGCGCTCGATGATCTCCTCGAAGCCCTCGGGGGAGCCCGCGAAGGTGTCGGCCTGCATGGCGATCGCCACGCCTTGGGCGCCCTCGCGGCGCGCGGTGGCGAAGGTGCGGTCCAGCCACGCGAGGTCGGCGGCCAGCCGCGTGCGGTACTCCTCGAGGCGCAGCTCGCGCTGCTGCTCGGTCTCCGCCGAGCCGAACCAGGGGGCCAGGTCGTTGCGGCTGCCCACCACGTGCACGGCGGAGAAGACCACCTGGGAGCGCATCCACAGCTGGTTCTCCACGAAGGCCTCGAAGCCGGGCTCGTCGGACTGGGTGAGCACGCGCATGGGGCGGCCGCCCAGCGTGCGCCCCGGCTGCGGGTAGAAGGTCTCGCGCACCGCGGCCAGGCGCTCGGTGGGCAGGTAACCGCCGGCCGCGGCCCGGTGGCAGTCCGTCCACTCGTTGTCGCCCGGCGTGAGGACGAACGGGTCCTTGAACGTCTCGTACAGGCGCAGCGAGGTCTGGAAGCGCTCGTCCGAGCAGCGGCTGCTGCCGCTCTTGACGTCGCCCAGGTGCAGGACGAGGCGTACCTTGGGGTCGTCGTTGACGTCGTCGACCAACTCGGGGAAGGCGGCGATCTGCTCCTCGCCGTAGGGGGTGTCGCCGATCACCGCGATGCTCAGGGGGTTCTTGGAGCCGGCATTGACCGGCTTCCCGCCGCCGGCCGTCGCGCCGGCGGAGAGCGTGAGGAGGGCCGCGGCCGCGGCCAGGGTGCACAGCAGGGTCTTCACGGTCATTCGTCGCTCCTGGCTCACTCGCCGCGCAGCCCGGGCACGCGCACGACGATGAAGTCGCTGGGGTCGGGCAGCTGGGGATTGCGCCCGGTGGACCCGAAGTTGGTGTCGTTGACGATCGCCAGCCGGTCGCCGCCCACGGGCAGCACGCTCTCGATGGTCACGTAGGGCATCGCGAAGGGGTCGCCCAGACCCACGTCGCCGGGCCGGCCCGGCAGGGAGATCGCGGCCGGGTCGCGCAGGTCGAGCAGGTCGACCACGCGGCGCTTGGCCAGCGTGCCCCCGCGGGCGGGGTCGCGCAGGTCGACGACGAAGCCCTGCTTGTGCTCGGCCTCCAGGCCCTCGCTGTTGTCGCGCTCCAGGGCGATGAAGCGCCGCCCGTCCAGGGCGGTGAAGTCGGACACCAGCAGGGAGGGGTCGGCGACGCGGTAGTCGGCGCGACGCCCGACGTAGCGCCCGCTGCGCAGGTCGAACTCGTACACCCGGCGCACGTGGGGGTCGTCGCCCTCGACGGGGCCCTCGAGCACGGGGTACAGCGTCTTGCGATTCTTGGAGATGGCCATTCCCTCGAAGCCGTTGGAGCGGCCCAGGTTGGCCTCGTCGCTCAGGGGATTGTCGGGCGAGCTGACCCCGGGCAGCGGGATCGGCGCCTCGAGCACCTTGCCGGTGGCGTCGGTGTGCACCAGGAAGGGCCCGAACTCCTCACCGAACCACAGCGTGCCGTCGCGGGCCACGCGCATCGACTCGAGGTCGAAGTCCCCGCCGGTGAGCAGCCGCTCGTCGCTGTTCTCGGTGACGATCGGGAAGGGGATCCTCTCGTCGGGGTCGCGCAAGGTGATCCAGTCGAGGATCTGGACCTCTCCACTGCCGCCGCGGGCGGTCTCGAAGTCGGCGCGCACGCGGTAGACGCGCAGCAGGAACGAGCGGGAGTTGGCCTTGGAGCCGAAGCCGTTGTCGGGCATGGCCCAGAAGACGTCCTTGCCCGCGGCGTCCAGCAACGCCGAGAAGCCGCCCACGGGCTGACGCGCGTCCGGTGCCGGGGCGGGATCGGTGTTGGGCACGCCGGGGAACGGCGCGGGAGCGGAGGCGTCGGCGGGGAGGATGGCCCGCTCGAGCAGGGTGGGCTCGCGGACGGGCGCGGCGCCGACCGAGGCCGCGGCGGCGCCCGTGGCGATGAGGGCGATCAGGGTGACGAGGGCTCGTATGCGCATGCCCGGCAGCCCAGCAGGTCCCAGGCGGCGGCATGTGACCGCGCCGTGAAGGTCCGGTGGTGGTTTCGCTACGAGCGCGGCGGCGCGTCAGCCCGACCAGCGCCAGTCGCCGCGCTGCCCGCCGCTTTTCTCCACCAGGCGCACCGAGGCGATTTCGATGCCCCGCTCCAGCCCCTTGAGCATGTCGTAGACGGTCAGCGCGGCCACCGACGCAGCGGTCAGCGCCTCCATCTCCACGCCGGTCTGCGCGGCGGTGCGCGCCTCGGCGAGGAGGGTCAGCGTGCCCGCCGCGGGGTCGAGGTCCTCCTCGATGCTCACGCTGCTCAGCGCCAGCGCGTGGCAGAGGGGGATCAGCTCGCTGGTGCGCTTGGCCGCCTGGATCCCCGCGATGCGCGCGGTGGCCAGCACGTCGCCCTTGGGCACGTCGCGGGCGGCGAGGCGCTGCGCGGTCTGCGGCGTCATGCGCACCACCGCGCGGGCGAGGGCGCGGCGCTGGGTCGCGGGCTTGTCGCCCACGTCGACCATCCGCGCGCGGCCCTGCTCGTCGAGGTGGGTGAACGGCCCCTCGCCTGTGCCCGAAGGGCTCTGCCCGTGGGTGCTCACACCGCGGCGTGCTGGTGCTGCGCGGCAGCGATCAGCTCGCGCACCTCGGGCTCGCGGCCCTCGCGCAGCAGGGCGACGGGATCGGGGTCGCCGTTGACGATCCCCTCGAAGAAGGCCTTGCGCTCCTGATAGGTGGGCAGCGTGCCCTTGGCCCACCCGCGGGCCTCGTTGAGGATCACGGCCAGGCGCGCGTACTCCTCGCCGAACAGCTCGGAGACTTCGGCCTTCATGCGCTTGGCCAGCGCCGGCGAGGCGCCCGCGGTGGAGATGGCGATGGCCAGCGGACCGGTGCGCACGATGGCGGGCAGGATGAAGTTGCACAGCGGGGGTACGTCGACGATGTTGACCAGCATCGCCCTGCGCTCCGCGTCGTCGTAGACGCGGATGTTGACGTCGGTGTCGTCGGTGGAGGCGATCACCATGAAGGCGCCCTCGAGGTCCTCGGTGCGGTACTCGTGCCGCTCCCAGGTGATCGAGCCCTCGGCGGCCAGCTCGGCCAGTCCGGGCACGGCGTCGGGCGCGATCAGCACCACGTCGGCGTCGCAGGCCAGCAGGCCCTCGACCTTCTCGAGGCCGATCGCCCCGCCGCCCACCACCACGCAGCGCCGCCCGCTGAGCTTCAGGCACGCGATGTAGAACGGCGTGTCGAGCATGTCGCGCACGCAGGTCTGGTCGCAGATCCCACGCCGGAACTGGCACACGCACTCCTTGCCGACGTAGGCCTGGGCGGGCATGGACCAGAGCGTAAACCCTTGCCGACGCTCGCCCGTACCCTTTGGGCATGCCCGGCTACTTCACCGACGACTCGATGCTGCGCCGGGTCATCGGCGAGTACGCCGTGGCCTTCAGCGGGCCGCGGGCGCTGCTCATGATGGCCGCCCATCCGGTGGCCTTCGCCGGCTTCTTCGCGCACACGGGGGCGCTCGAAGATCCCTACGCGCGGCTGCGGCGCACCGGTGAGGTCCTCGACCTGATCGCCTGGGGAGAGGACAAGGAGTCGGCCGACCGCGTGACCGCGCGCGTGCGCGCCATGCACGCGACGGTGCGAGGAGAGACGGCCGTGGCGGCGGGGCGCTTCCCCGCGGGCACCCCCTACCGCGCCGACGACCCCGAGCTGCTGCTGTGGGTGCTCGCGTCGCTGGTGGACTCCGCCGCGCTGGTCTACGAGAAGTACGTGCGCGGCATGACGCCCGACGAGCGCGAGGCGCTGTGGGGCGACTACCGCGTGGTCGGCCGTCACTTCGGCCTGGGCGACGGGGACATGCCCGCCGACTGGGCCGCCTTCCGCACCTACGTGGACGGCATGCTCGCCTCGGATGACCTGGTGGTCACCGACCAGGCGCGCGAGCTGGCGGTGGCGATCGTCATGCGCCCGCCGACGCGCCTCGTGGCCCGCCCGCTGGTGGAGCTGGTCAACCAGCTCACGATCGGCCTGCTGCCCGCCGGTCTGCGCCGCCAATACGGCTTTCGCTGGGACCCGCTGCGCGGCCTCGCGCTGGCCGGCGGCGCGGAGTACGCCAAACGCCTGCTGGTGCCCTTCGTGCCCGGGCGTCTGCGCTACATCCCCCGGGCTCGAGCCGCCTGATCCACCGCTTCATCGCGCCCGCCGCGCCGCGCCCGCCGCGGCACGCAGCCCACGGGCCGCGGTGCGCGCCAGCGGGAGCGCGCCGGCGCGCAGGGCGCGCTCGCGGTCGTGGTCCCGCGCGGAGCGCAGCCAAGCCAGTGCGCGGCTGGCGTCGACCAGCGTCGCGTCGTAGGGGTGCCACCAGAAGTGGTGCGAGCGCGGCGGGTCCCAGGTGATCAGCTTGGGCTCCACGGCGGCGCGCAGCGCGGCCGCGCCGCGGGCGCGGCCCAGGCCCGAGCCGGCCACCCCGCCCCAGGGCAGCTGCGGTGCGGTGCGGCTGGGCAGGTGGTCGTTGAGCCACACCATCCCCGCGCGCAGCTCACGGGCGATCCGCCGTCCCTGGGGATGGTCGTCGGTCCACACCGAGGCGCCCAGGCCGGCCTCGCCCTCGTTGGCCCGGGCGATCGCCTCGCGCTCCCCGGCCACCGTGGCCACGGCCAGCACGGGACCCGGCGCCGCCTCGCGCCACACGCGGGCCCCCGGCGGGACGTCGGTCAGCACCACGGGCGCGCACCAGGAGCCCGGGGAGCGCTCGAGCGGGCCGCCGCAGCGCAGGGTCGCGCCGGCGGCGACCGCGTCGTCGACGAGCTCGCGCACGCCCTGCAGGCGCTGGGGGGTGAGCAGCGGCCCGACCTCCGTCCCCGCCCGCGCGGGGTCGCCGACGCGCAGGCGTCCGGCCGCCGCGACCAGCGCGGTGATGAACCGCTCGGTCGCCTCGGCCACCACGAAGGCGCGCTTGACGCTGCCGGGCGACTGCCCGGCGTTGGCGAAGGCCGCCCACGCCGCCCCGGTGGCGGCACGCTCGGGGTCGGCGCCGCGCACCACGAGCAGCGCGTCGTGTCCGCCGCTTTCCAGCGTCGAGCGCTTGTAGGCGCGCGCGCAGATCTCGCCCACCGCGCGCCCGGCCTGTGGTGAGCCGGTGAAGACCACCTGGGTCACCGGGGCCTCGAGCAGGGCGCGCGCCGTCTGGGCGCCGCCATGGTGGACCTGCAGCAGGCCCTCGGGCAGGCCGGCGCGCGCGAAGACGCGCGCGATGCGCTCGGCCGCCAGCGCCGCCTGGGAGGAGGGGGCGAGCATCACCGCGTTGCCGCCCATGAGCGCCACCGCGACGTCGCCCAGGGGCGTGTGCCACGGCTCGGCGCCCGGGGTGAGCACCGCCACCACGCCCAGGGGCTCGAAGGTCACGTCCGCGCGCTTGACCGGAAAGACCTTGCGCGAGAGGCGCACGCGCTCGGGACCCAGCACGCGCGGCCCCGCGTCGGCCAGCCACTGCAGCGTGTCGATGGAGGGCAGCAGCTCCTGGGTGAGGGCCTCCGCGCGCGGGCGTCCCTGCTCGCGCACGAGCAGGTCGGCCAGCTCGTCGAGCTCGTCGATCACCGCCTGGGCCGCCCGGCGCAGGTAGCGCGCGCGGTCGCGCAAGCGCAGCGCCGCCCACAGGGCCTGGACCTCGCTGGTGGCCGCCACGGCGCCGGCCACGGCCTCGGGCGGCGTGGCGGTCACGCTGCCCAGCGGCGCCCCGTCGACCGGGCTGCGGGACTCCTGACGCATCGGCGGCGATTCTGCCAGGTGCCCCGCTGGGCTCCCGCCGCGCGAGGGCGCCCCCCGCTCGCCGCCCAGCCCGCCTCATCCCCGGGGCTCGATTCGCCACACCCTCTACGCGCCGCCGTCCGGTCGCCACCTTTCCGTGCGCCGCGCGTTGTGGACATAGGCGGCGGCGCCGGTGTCGCCGCCGGACCGCTGAAGAGAGAGGTGCTCAGATGGCCGCTGAGTTGTGCCCAAGCGCGCCGGGCCTAGCTGTCGCCGTGCTCACCGGCCGTTTCGGCAGTCGCTCTGGCCTGCCCGCGTCGGCCGCGCCGGGGCGGTCGGCCCCCGTGGCCGTCGATGCTCCGCCCGCTCCCCGCACGGAGGCTAACATGGTCGCGCAGGCGAAGCTCGTGTCGCGCCTCGGCGTCGGCACGGGGGGCACGCCGTAGGCGGTCTGGGCCTTGGAGGCCAGTGACATCAACGGGTCGGGGTCCCTACCGCCACGGCCGCCACTACATCGCTGAGCCCTAGACGTCGAAACGCACCTGGGCGAGCATCTCGCCGGCGCCGGCTCACCGCTCGTGCGCGCGCCGTGCTCGCCGACGTCGACGTCCAAGTCGCCGCCACCTTCCCGGGCTCGCGCCACCTCGAGCGCCGCCTCAAGCGTTGGCACAAGACCGGCTAGTTCTGCCCGCACGGCCGCGCCGCCCGCGCCCGGTGAGCGAGCGCTTAAGACGCGAGTTCCCCTTCGGTCCGCTCGGCGTCGTCTAGGCGTCTGCAGCGTCGGCGGTCGGGCCGGCGCCGCCGCTCAAAGCGAGCCGCGACGGCTGCACGCGGTAGATCCGAACACCCTTGCGGGCCTGCTCCTTGGACAGGGAGGTGCGCAACCCGACGTGGGCACCCTGAGGTACTGTCTGCACCTGCTCGCTGTTGAGCTGGAGCGACTCGACCGCCTCCTCGACGAACTGGACCGGCAACTCGTACGCAAGCCGGTCGCCCACGCTGAGGGTGCCGTGCTCCACGCGTACCCCGACCGCCCGAGCCTGCTCCCAGAAGCCGTCGAGGTGCCCGATGTACTCGTAATGGCTAGGCACCGGCCGCACCCGGCCGGCGGTCGTGAACAGCGCGGCGACGTTCTCGTGCCGCCACCCCAGCGCGAGGAAGCTGCGGACAAGCCGATGCAAGTCCCAGGTGGTCAGCAGCCCGAAGCCCGGCTTCTGCTGCGCGTTGGTCAGCACGTCGTTCTGGAAGACATGCTCATCTTGGCGATCGAGTGCGGGCAGGGCGCGCTGGTGGTTGACGATCGAGAGGCCCTTGAGGTCGGTGCGCCCCCACTCGTGCATGCGCGGGGCGAGGTACTTGGCGACCTGCAGCGCGTCCCCCTCCTTCGGCAGCCCACCGCTGCTCTTCACTTCGACGAGGACCGGCACCTCGGCGTCCATGATGTGCACGTCCTCCCGCTTGGGGCGCGTGTCCCCCGCGGCCTCGCGCTCGGCGTCGACATCGCGAACGTCCTCGAAGCCGAGTGTCTTGAGTGCGGTTATCACCGCGGTCACGAGAGCGCCGCCGGTGGTCGTCAGAAGCTCATGCAGATAGGCCCAGCTCTCGCGCTCGCGCTCGATGCGCTCTTCCAGCTCGCGCACCCGCACGCGCGTGGCCTCCTCGATCGCAGTGATCTCGTCCTTGAGCGCGGTGATCTGAGGCAGTTCGTACTCGCGCCGGCGTGTCCAGCTCTCACGCTCGACGTGCGGGAACAGGCGCGGCGCGAGGTTCGGCAGGAGGTGCTCGACGAGTTCCTGCACAATGTCGGCCCGGCGCTCGACGCGCGGCAGAACGAAGACCCAGCCCTCGCCGCGCTCACGCTCGGGCGCGATGATCCCGCTGACCGGCTCGCCGTACTTGCTCGTGGCCAGCGTCGCCCAGCGGCTGGTCAACCACGACGACGGCTTGACGACGCACGAGAACGTCGCCGTGCGCAGGTACGACGCGAGACCGAGCTTCTCGGCATAGCCGTTGTCGGCAAGCTCAACCTGCTTGCCGTGATCTGAACCCACCTGCAACCCGTCGAGCACCTGGATCAGGTCCCAGTTGTCCGCGCTCATGTCCTTGCTGTCGTAGGTGTCGAGACCCACGTAGTCGCGCGCCGTGAGGAGGTAGCGAGTCTGCACCAGCGCGTCCGCGAACACGATGAAGACGCCGCCGTGCTCATAGATACGGTCGAACTTCGGCTGCAGCATCCGCATGCCCGGGAGTCGGGGATCGACACGCCCGAATTCTGTCGGCGCCCACAGCACCTTGATCCCGCGGGCCGGGACGTCGAAGTCGCTCTCCTCAGCCTGTCGCTCATCCGGTCCCGCGAGGTCGATGACGACGATCTCCTGCTCGGTGTGGTTTGGCAAGTCCATGGGGAGCTTTGGGGAGCGGTAGCCCGCTTCACGCTCGACAATCAGCGGCGTCCCGAACGTGCCCTTCACGGCGGTGTAGCCGGCGCCGACGAGCTGGTCTGCGACTTCGGGGACGTCGATGGTCAGGATCTTGGGCCTCGGGTACGTGGGCGCGGGCGAGACGGGTCGAGGTGCAGCGGTGCTACTCGGAGCAGCCACAGGCTTCGAAGATGCGCGACCTCGCAGCATGTCCTACAGGGTAGGTACGGTCCCGGCGGCGAGGCACAGTTAGATGGCGCGCTGGCCGAAGCGGGTTTGCACGTTGCCGAGAGCATGCTCGGCGCGCTGACCAAACAAATGAGACAGCGGCGCTTGAGACCGGCCGGCCGGGCCCCGACGCCCAGGACTACGGGCCGATGACCGCCCCCCAGCAAGCCGCCGACCCGCTCGGCCGAACGCCGCGTAGAGTCCTGAATCGCTGAAACGGCGTCGGCCAGGGCCCTGACCCCCGTCATATGGTCCTGTTTCTGGGTGGTTTCAGGACGCTGCTCGCCGCGCGCACGCGACCCGCAAGGGGATCCGCATCCGGGACCGTGACGTGACCCCGCAAGTCAGGCTAAGACGAGGGATGAGCGACGCACCTCCCGTAGTGTTCCGCCGATGGAATCTGCGGCAGCAACGTCATCAACGCTCACGTTTGAGGATCTTGTTGGCCGGCTGCCAGCCGGCCGCCTGCCGGGGACCAATCAGGAGGCCTTCGCCGTCGCCTCGCCGGGAGAGACGTTCGTCGCCCCGACGTTGAGGGTGGTGGAGGAGGCCTCGAAGCCGCACATCACGCTGATCTCGGCTCGGGGCGCGACGGGCAAGTCGACGCTTGCTCGCGAGCTCTCGTCCGTCACCGGCGCGCCGCTATGGCGCCTCGATGCAGACCTCACCGTCAGCGCCGACGCGCTTGCATCGCGGCTGAGCCGTACCTCGGGCCCGACGATCCCGTCGGCCGCTTCCGCTCTACCGACGGAGCGTTCGTGATCATCGACTCTCTCGACGAGGCGCGGCTGCGAGTGTCCGGCGCGTCGTGGGCCGAGTACATGCGCTCCCTGGCGGAGGTCGCAGCGGACGGGCACCGATTCGTGCTCTTCGGGCGCGAACGCATCCTGGACGATGTTTGGCTTGATCTCGCGGACGCTGGCATCGACACCGAGTGGTACGAGATCTCCCACTTCGACGCCGAGCAACGACAGGCGTACGTCGACGCGCGCGTCGGCAAGCGCGGGTTCAACACCGCCAACGAGGTCTACGTTCGAGCCCGCGACGCCGTGCTTGCGGCCCTCGCTGGGACGGTTCCTGGCCCGCTCGCGGACGCGTTCGTCGGCTACGCACCCGTGCTTGACGCCGTTGTCGTGCTTCTCTCCGAGCGCAACCTGATCACGGTCGAGAACACTTTCTCCGCCGAAGTGCAAGACCCGGCGAGAATCGCCGTTCTCGAGCGCGTCCTCGTGAGCCTCCTCGATCGTGAGCAGGGCAAGATCGAGCCGCTCGCCCGGCAGCTCGAGCTCGATCCGGGGCACGCATACGGCGCGGATGAGCAGCTCCGCTGGCTCTCGGCCGACCTGCTCGGCGGCGATCCGCCGGACCTCGAGTGGTGCCCGCGTGAGGCACGCGCGGAGTACGCCAAGCGAGTCGAGCCATTCCTGCGCGATCACCCGTTCCGCTCTGAGACGCGTTGGGCCAGTCCGGTCTTCTCCGCATACGTCGCGGCGCTCCGTTTCGGCGAGCCCTCGCTGCGCGAGGCGCTTCGGCCAGTCGGCGCCGAGACGGGGCTCCTCTACGAGTTCGTCGCGCACCGGGGAGGCGCCGACCTCATCGACGAGTGGCAGTTCGCAGCCCTCCACGCGTCTTTGCTGGCAGCCGAGCAGCAGGAGGTGGAGGCCGTCGTCTTCATCGCCGGCGGCGAAGCGCCCGAAGGTCAGGCGCTCGAGCAAGCCGAGGGCGAACTCGTGCTGCTCGCCGAGGGCGTCGTTCAGCAGCGCCTTGGGTTCGAGCTCGTGCTCGACGAGCCTGACCAGCTGCGTCTCCTCGGCCCGAGCTCCTACCTGTCCGTCGAGTTCCCGGCACGCGTCGACGTGCAGCCGGGCGGGTCATCGCTCGCGCTCGGGCCCGACTGCTACATCAGCTGTCGGGATCTGCACCTCGCCGGCGAGGCGGTGCAGATCCTGCGGCGCGCCGCGATTCAGCATGGCTCGACAGTGGACGAGGCGTCCGTTGTGCTCACCGTGTCGGGCCGTTTCCTCAGCGACGCCGCGCTCACCGGCAGCCCGGGCCTCGACGTGTTTGAACTTCATGTCCCGGCCGAGACACGCCTCGTCTATCCCTGGGTCACGTACCGTCACGAGATCGCGATGGAGGACGCCGCAGCGGACGAGCGCGCGGAGCGCTTCCTCAACATGCTGATGAACCTCGTCAGGCGGCACGGGCGCAAGGAGTGGGCTGTCTTCGACAAGAAGCTCGAGGGCCGGCAGGGCATCAAAGGCGACGACTTGGGGAGGGTCCTCTCAGAGCTCGCGTCGATGGGCGTCCTGACGATCAGTTCGTCGATGATCTTCCTCAACGAGCCCTGGGCGAACGCCCGCTTCGACGGTAAGGGCCGACCTGGGCTGCCGACGCTCGACGATCATCGGGCAACCTGGCAGCCGGTCCTCGACAGGATCACCGAGACGATCTCCAAGTAGCGTGATCTCCGAGCCGCGGCTCGCGATGGTCGGCGAGGCGCGTGTCGACGTCGCGCGCTCAGCCGATGTAGTGGCGCGTGTGCTAGCAGGGGTCGCGCAGGTCAAGTGGCAAAGCTGCGGAGCCGGCACCGGCCGTGAGCCGTGCCGTAGGACGAACGCCAACCAGACACCGGCGCCGGCTACAGGGACGCCAGAGCGCAGCGGCTCGGAGGTGTCCCGTAGTCCCGCGCGGTGAAATGCCCGGTGGGTGCCCCCTTCTAGGGGACCGACCTCCTACCCAGCTTCGCCGTGCCGCCGGCGGCGGATCTCCTCGAGCCGTTCGCGCAGCGGGGCCTCCTGCTCGTCGGGCTCGTAGAAGCGCACCCCCTCCAGGCTGGCGGGCATGACCTCCTGCGCGGCGACGTGGCCGGGATGGTCGTGGGGGTAGTCGTAGCCCGCGCCCCGGCCCAGCTGCGCGGCGCCGGGGTAGGCGGCGGAGCGCAGCGGGGTGGGCGGTGGCGCGGCCCCGTGCTCGCGCACGTGGGCGCGCGCCGCGGCGAGGGCCCGGTAGGCGGCGTTGGACTTCGGCGCCAGAGAGAGGTACACGGCGGCCTGGGCCAGCGCGTGCTGGGCCTCGGGCATGCCGACATGCTCCACCGCGTGGGCGGCGGCCACCGCGAGCCCCAGGGCGTGGGGATCGGCGTTGCCGACGTCCTCGGAGGCCAGGATGACCATGCGCCGGGCGATGAAGCGCGCGTCCTCGCCGCCCTCGAGCATCACCGCCAGGTAGTAGAGGGAGGCGTCGGGATCGGAGGCGCGCGTGGCCTTGATCCATGCGGAGATGAGGTCGTAGTGCTGGTCACCGCCCTTGTCGTAGCGCAGGGCCTTCCGCTGCAGGGCCTGCTCGGCCAGGTCGAGGTCGACCGCGCCGTCCCCGGCGTCCGCGCAGGCCAGCTCCAGCGCGGCCAGCGCCGTGCGCGCGTCGCCCGCGGCGCGGGTGGCCAGGAACTCCACGACCTCCTCGGGCACGGAGGTACTCGCGCACTCGCCGCGCTCCAGCGCACGGCGCACCAGCGCGGCGACGTGCTCGGCTTCGAGCGGCGCCAGCTCGTAGACCTGCGCGCGCGAGAGCAGAGCGCCGTTGACCTCGAAGTAGGGGTTCTCGGTGGTCGCGCCGATCAGGGTGATCAGTCCCTCCTCGACGGCGGGCAGCAGCGCGTCCTGCTGGGCCTTGTTGAAGCGGTGGATCTCGTCGAGGAAGAGGATCGTCGCGGTGCCCGTCGCCTGCCGGCGCTCGCGGGCGCGGGCGATCACCGCGCGCACCTCGGCGCGGCCGGCCTCCACCGCGCTGAGCTCCTCGAAGGCGGCGCTCGCCGTGTGGGCCACCAGGCGCGCCAGCGTGGTCTTGCCGCTGCCGGGCGGGCCGTAGAGCACCATGGAGTGCGGCCGCCCTGCTCCACCGCGCGGCGCAGCGGCGTGGGCGCCTCGGGCGTGCCCAGCACATGTTCCTGGCCAACGACCTCGTCGAGCGTCGCCGGGCGCATTCGCGCGGCCAGGGGCGCGGGCGGCCCTCCGCCGGCCCGCCCGCGCGCGGCGGGCTGGTCCTCGGGCGCGTCGAACAGCCGCTCCATGCCGCGCACGGTAGTCAGGGAAGCGGCGCGCCCGTGAGCCCGGCCAGCGCGCCGACCGCCCCGGCGCCGGCCAGCACGGCCACCACGCCGGCGCGCCCGCTGGCCAGCACGAGCGCGGCCGCGCCCAGCAGCGCGACCTGCCACGCCGTGGCGATCGCGCCGGCCAGTGGCACCACGGCGCCGAGGATGGCCCCCACGGCGGCGGGGCCGGCGCCGTCCAGGAACGCCCGCGCGCCGGCGTTGTTGCGCAGCGCCTCGAAGCGCGCGCCGCCCAGCAGCACGACCAGGAAGGAGGGCGAGAAGGCGATCAGCGCGGCCACCAACGCGCCGCCCAGCCCCGCCGCCGCGTAGCCCACCACGGCCACGGTCTGCACGACCGGCCCCGGCGTGAGCTGGCCCAAGGCGACCGCGTTGAGGAACTGGGCCTCGGTCATCCAGGCGTGCACGTCGACCGCGTCGGCCTGCATGAGCGGGATGATCACCAGGCCCCCGCCGTAGGAGAGGGCCCCGACCTTGAAGGCCGTCCAGGCCAGCGCGGGAAGCGCCGCCGCGCCGGTGACGGCGAGCAGCAGCGCCACCGGACCGGCCTGGACGGTGAGGCGGCCGGTCGGGGAGCGGCGTGCGCGACGGCGCACGCCCAGCTCCACCATGCCCGCGCCCAGCAGCGCGACCACGACGGTCAGGGCTCCCAGCACGGTGCCCAGTGCGCCCGCCGCGACGTAGGCCCCCGCGCGGGCCAGGCGTGCGCCCCGCCGGTCGGTCAGGCTGGCACGACCCAACGCGAGCCCCGCCTGCGCGACGACCGCCACGACCGCGGCGCCCGCTCCGGCACCCACGCCGCGCACCCACGCCGGCGGTGCCTGGGCCAGCGAGACCGCGGCGAGCACGAGGATGGCGGCCAGGCCGGGGAGGATGAAGGCCAGGCCTCCCACCAGCGCGCCGCGCGTTCCCGCCACGTGGCGCGCGCAGAAGATGGCCAGCTGCGTGGAGGCCGGGCCGGGCAGCAGCCCGCAGGCCGCGTTGGCGTCCTCGAAGGTGCGCGCATCCATCCACCGCCTATGGCGCACCACGAGCTCGCGCAGGAGCGCCACGTGGGCGGGCGGGCCGCCGAAGCCGACCACGCCGATGCGCCCCCATTCCCGCAGCACGGTGCCGAGGGACGCGCGCATCGCCGGCAACGATACGGGCCTGCAGCGAACCCACCGCCGCCTTCACGTACCGTTCACGGCATGACGGACCTGTCCCAGGAGGCCACCGAGCTCCTCCAGCAGCTCATCCGGTTCGACACGGTCAATCCACCCGGCGACGAGCGCGGCGCCCAGGAGGTCCTCGCCGCCCTGCTGGAGGACGCCGGCTTCGAGGTGGCGCTGCTGGGGCGCACCGAGCAGCGCCCGAACCTGGTGGCGCGCCTGCGCGGGGAGGCCGACGGCCCCACGCTGTGCCTGCTCTCCCACGTCGACACCGTGCTCGCCACCCCCCAGGACTGGTCGCGTGATCCGTGGTCGGGCGATCTGCACGAGGGCTTCGTGTGGGGGCGGGGGGCGCTGGACATGAAGTCCCAGACCGCGGCCGAGGTCGCGGCGGCCCTCTCGCTGGCCCGCGAGGGCTGGCGGCCCGCGCGCGGCGACCTGCTCGTGGTCGTCGTCGTGGACGAGGAGACCGGCGGCGGCGAGGGCGCCCGGTGGCTGTGCGACAACCATCCCGACCTCGTGCGCTGCGATCTGCTGCTCAACGAGGGCGCGGGCAGCGTCATCCCCTTCGACGGCGGGCGGGTGTACGGCGTGTGCGTGGCCGAGAAGGGCGTCTTCCGCTTTCGCCTGACCACCGACGGCGTGGCCGGTCACGCCTCCATCCCCAGAATCGGCGACAACGCGCTGCTCAAGGTGGCGCCGCTGCTGGAGCGCATGGGCGCGCGCCAGCCCACCTTCGATCTCACCGACGGCCCCCGGGCCATGCTCGAGGAGCTCGGATTCCCCTCGGACGGCGACGGCGCCTCCGCCCTCGAGGCCCTGCGCGAGCGCGACCCCATCCTGGCCATGCTGGTCGAGCCCATGCTCGGCGTCACGCTGGCTCCCACGCGGATCCGCGCATCGGAGAAGATCAACGTGCTGCCCGCCTGCGCCGAGATCGAGGTCGACTGCCGCGTGCCGCCCGGAATGGACGAGGAAGAGGTGCTTCCGCGCATCACCGAGGTACTGGGACCACCCGACCAGGAGGGCTATCGCCTCGAGTTCTTCGAGCGCGTGGTCGGCAACGCCTCGCCCGTGGAGTCGCAGCTGATGGACGCCATCCGCGACTGGATCGGCGACCAGGACCCCGAGGCGACGATCGTGCCCACGATCCTCCCGGGCTTCACCGACTCGCGCACCTTCCGCGACGCCTTTCCCGACTGCGTGGCCTACGGCTTCTTCCCCCACCGCCACATGACCCTCTACGAGGTCGCGCCGCTCATCCACGCCGCCGACGAGCGCATCGACGCGCGCGACGTGGGCTTCGCCGCCGAGTTCTTCCGCGACGTGACCAGGAGGCTGCTGGGATGAGCGAGGACGCGCCCGATACCCGCGGGCAGAGCCCTTCGGACACGGAGAAACTGCGCCTGGGTGGCATGGCGCTGCGCAACGGCCTGCTGGTCCACGGCCCCACGCACTGGGCGGCCGCGTGCCGGCGCCCGGACGGGGAGATCGCCGTCGCCTCGGGGCGCAAGCCGCGCGCCGGGGCCACCGAGAGCATCCCCGCGTTGCGCGGCGTGGCCCGCATGGGCCAGGCCATGGCGGTGGTCCCGCTGGCGCGCCGCGCGCTGCCCGCCGCGCGCCTGCCCTTCGAGGACCGCCGGGTGCTGGGCGCCATGGTCGTCGCCGGGGCTGTGGGGCAGCTGCTGCGCCGGCGCGCCGGGCGGACCGGCAGTGGTCGCGGGCGCACCGCCACGGAGGCCGCGGTGGCGGCGATCTCCGTCCTGCCCAGCCTCATCGCGCTGCGCGACGGCGACCTGGCCGCCTACCACGGCGCCGAGCACAAGGCCATCGCCGCCTACGAGCAGGACGCCGCGGACGCCTCCGAGGTGGCCAAGGAGCACGACCGCTGCGGCTCGCACCTGCTCACGCCGCTGCTGGTCTCCAACCTGGTCGGGGGGGCGCTGCTGCGCGCTGCAGTGCGGCGCCCGGGGCCGGTGCACCACGCGCTGGTGGGTCTGGGCTCGGTGGGGATCGCCGTCGAGGTCTTCGCCTGGGCCGAGCGACACCACGACAGCGCGGCCGCGCGCGCCCTGCGGGTGCCCGGTCACGAACTGCAGCGCGCGCTGGGCACGCGTGAGCCCACCGAGGGCCAGCTCGAGGTGGCCCGCGCGGCGCTGGCCGAGACCCTGCGCGTGGAAGGCGAGCACGCCTGAGCCGGGAACGGCTGGACCCGGCGATCTTCCGTCTGCCCGTCGAACGCATCCGCGAGGGGTACTACTCCGATGCCTACTTCGTGTTCTCCAAGCAGCTCCTGGAGAACGAGGATCACCATCCGCGCGTGCTCATGCAGGTCTTCCAGAAGCACCACGGGGCCCTGGGCGGCATCGACGAGGCCATCGCCGTCCTGAAGCTCGGGGCCGGCCGGCGCGACGTCGACGGCGGCTGGACCCCCGGCTGGGAGGAGCTGGGCGTCCACGCGCTGCACGAGGGCGACGCGATCGAGCCGTGGGAGACGGTGCTGACCATCGAGGGCGATTACGCGCTCTTCGCCCACCTGGAGACCGTCTATCTGGGCACGCTCGCCCGGCGCAGCCTGGTCATGCGCAACGTGCGCGAGGTGGTCGACGCGGCCGGGGACAAGGAGATCCTGTTCTTCCCCGCCCGCCACGACCATTGGCTGGTGCAGACGGGAGACGGCTGGTCGGCTCACGTGGCGGGCGCCATCGGCGTGTCGACCGACGCCCAGGCCTCATGGTGGGGCGGGCGCGGGGTGGGGACGGTGCCCCACGGGCTGATCGCCGCCTACGACGGCGACACCGCGCGCGCGGCCACGGCCTTCGCCGACCGCTTCCACGAGCAGATGAACGTGACGGTGCTCGTGGACTTCGACAACGACTCGGTGCGCACCGCGCTCGAGGTGGCCGACGCCCTGGGGTCGCGGCTGTGGGGCGTGCGCCTCGACACCAGCGAGTCGCTGGTCGACCGCTCGCTGTGGGAGGAGCTGGGGGACTTCACGCCCACGGGGGTCAACCTGCGCCTGGTGGAGAAGGTCCGCGGGGCGCTCGACGACGCCGGCCACGGGCACGTGCGCATCGTGGCCAGCGGCGGCTTCGACGCCTCGCGCATCCGCGCGTTCGAGGAGGCCGGTGCGGCGGTCGACGTGTACGGCGTGGGCTCCTCGCTCATCCGCGGCTCGAACGACTTCACCGCCGACGTCGTGCTGGTGGAGGGGCACCCGTGCGCCAAGGTCGGCCGCCGCCACCGTCCGAATCCGCGCCTCGAGCGCGTCGCCTGAGAGGCCGCCGATGAAGAACTCGTCCGTGTGGGTCGAGGGCGTCGTGAGGCGCCTCACCGCGGCCGAGCGCCACGAGCTCAGCCTGGTCACCCGCCGGGCGGGGGTGGCGCTGATGGCGGTCGCCCGGGCGCGTGCGGTGCTGGCGGTGGCCGTCCTCGGGTTGCTGTCGGGCGGTGCGCCCGGCGCGGTCCTGGCCCTGGGGGCGCTCGGAGCGCTGTCGGTCGCTGCGGGGACGGCGTGGCAGTGGCGGGCCGACGCCGGGCGCTCGCGCCTGGCGGTGCTCGTTCCCCTCGGCGTGGAGCTGGCCGTCCTGCTGGCCACCGCCGCCGTCTCGGGTGGTGGCGCCTCTCAGGTCCTGTACGTCCTGATCGCCGTGCCGCTGGCCGCCACGCTGGTGATGCGCCCGGTCGAGCTGGTGGGGCTGGCGATCGCGATCCTAGGCGGGCTGGTCGTGGTGGACCCGTCGCGTCTGCCCGCCTGGGGAGTGGAGCTGATGTGGGTCACCGCGGTGGGCGTGGTGCTCTCCGCGCGTCGCGAGGCGCTCCTGGCTCGCGTGGCCCGCCTCGACGCGCTGCGGGCCGCGCTGCTCGCCGCCGTGCCGGACCCCGGGCGCAGCGAGCGCCGGCGCCTGGCCACGGTGCTGCACGAGACGGTGCTGGAGCCGCTGGGAGCGATCGCCGCCGAGGGGGTCACGGGGTCGGTCGACCGCCTCGGCGGGATGGCCGGCGAGCTGGACCGCATCGAGCGCTCCATGCGCGATGTGGTGGCCGAGCTGCACTCGCCCTCGGGCGGCCGGCCCGACCTGGCGCACGGCCTGCGCAGCCTCGCCGAGCGCCGGGCGTCCGGCGCCAGGGTGGTCGTGAGGATGGCCGATCGCCCACCCGAAGCCCTGCACGAGCAGCTGTTGACCCTGGCGCGCTACCTCCTGGAGGCCGTGGTCGGCCCGCGATCGCGCACGGTGCTCGTGCGCGTGGAGGCCGAGGGAGCGGCGGCGCGCCTCGAGGTGTCCGCCTCGCAGCAGGGGACCGCGTTGGACGGGCCGGTGCTCGACGCCCTGCGCGAACGTGTGGCGCTGCTGGGCGCGGAGGTCTGGCCGAGCGAGGACGGTCCCGGCCTGATCGCGCACCTCGGTCCTCCGGAGAGCGTGCCGGCGGTCGACGCGCGCATGCCCGGCCGCCATGAGCCGCTCGCCGTGCGCGCCGTGTCGATCGCCCGGGCGGGTGCGGCGCTGTCCGTCGTCCTGGTGGGCGGCCTCATCGGGGGCCAGCAGCCCGGCGCCTGGATCGCCGCCGCGCTGCTGGTCATGACCTCGCCGTTGGTGGTGTGGGTCCTGCGCTCGGGGCGCTTCGGGCTCAAGCGCTACGGGGCCGTGGCCGTCCTCGACCAGGCCCTGTACCTCACGGGCTTCGCGCTGGCCGGCGACACGCAGGCCGCACTGGTGCCTCTCGTGGTGGCGGTGCCGCCCTGCTACGCCCTACTGCTGGCGCCCGGACCGACGGTCCTGGCCGCCGCTGCCTTCGGCCTGGGGGCGCTGGCCGTCGCAGACCTGCCCGCCGGCTTCGCCGTCGCCTACGTCTGGGCGATGGTGGTGGCCTTCCTGCTGGCGGCGGGCGCGGCGGGCGCGTCCCGCCTGGTCAACCAGCTCGCGCGCCGCCGCCAGGCGCTGCAGGGCCGGCTGCTGGCCGAGGAGGAGGCGGCCCGCCGGCGACTGGCCGGCGAGCTGCACGACGACGCCCTCCAGCTGCTGCTGAGCGCGCGCCAGGATCTGGTCGAGGCGGCCGACGAGGGCGATCCCCGCTCCGTCTGGCGTGCCTTCGAGGTGCTGGCCATGCTGGCTACCACGCTCACGCGTACGCTGGGTGAGCTGGAGGAGCGCGAGGCCGAGCCGGTGGCGGCGGGCGGGCTGTCGAGCGCCCTCTCCCGCGTCGCCGGCTCGTCCGAGCAGGTCGGTCCCGACGTGCGCCTCGTGGTGGACGAGGGTGCGGGTGGCGTCCACGACGGTCTGATCGTCCGCCTCGTGCGCGAGCTCGTGCTCAACGCGCGCAAGCACGCCGACGCGAGCACCATCCGCGTGGACGTGCACCGTGAGGCCGAGGAGCTGGTCATCGAAGTCGCCGACGACGGGGTGGGGTGGGATCGCGCGCGCGTGGCCGGCGCGGCGGCCGACGGGCACATCGGGCTGGCCACCGCGAGCGAGCGGGTCGCGCTCGCCGGCGGGCGGCTGGAGCTCGTCGACGCGCCGGCCGGTGGAGCCGCTGTGCGCACGGTGCTCCCGGCCAGCTGATTGGGCGCGCGATCTCAAGGCGCCGGGCGCGGAGGCCGATGCCCTCCGCGATGCTCGATTGGTTGAAGGACTTCGCGCTGGAGTGGAGCTACGTCTTCACGATGGTCTTCATGGCGGTCCTGATCTTCTTCTTCTGGCGGGCCCTGCGGGTCATGCCCAAGACCAAGCCCCAGGAGATCAAGCCCGAGTCCAAGGTCGCCATCGGCTGGGACGATATCGCGGGGGTGGACGAGGCCAAGGACGAGTTGCGCGAGGTCGTCGAGTTCCTGCGCGAGTCCCGGCGCTTCACCCGGCTGGGCGCGCACGTGCCCAAGGGCGTGCTGCTGCACGGCCCGCCGGGCACGGGCAAGACGCTGCTGGCCAAGGCGGTCGCCCACGAATCGGGCGCGCACTTCTACTCCCAGTCGGCCAGCGCGTTCGTGGAGATGTTCGCCGGGCTGGGCGCGGCGCGCATCCGCCGCCTGTTTCCGGGAGGCGCGCAAGCACTCCCCGGCCATCCTCTTCATCGACGAGCTGGACGCGGTCGGGGGCCGGCGCGGGATGGACGTCTCCGCCGAGCGCGAGCAGACCCTCAACCAGCTGCTGGTGGAGATGGACGGCTTTCCCACCTCCGGTGAGCTGGTGGTCATGGCCGCCTCCAACCTGCTCGACAAGCTCGATCCGGCGCTGCTGCGCCCCGGGCGCTTCGACCGCCAGGTGTTCGTCGCGCCGCCCGACGTGGAGGGCCGGCGGCGGATCCTTGAAGTGCACACACGCGACAAGCCGCTGGGCGACGTCGACCTGGGCGTGGTGGCCACCCAGACCAGCGGGCTGACCGGCGCCGACCTGGCCAACGTCTGCAACGAAGCGGCCATCTTCTGCGCGCGCCGGCACGGCAGCACGCTCACGCAGGCCGACTTCGACGGCGCCTTCGAGCGGGTGGTCGCCGGCGTGCAGTCGCGCCGGGTGCTCAACGCGCACGAGAAGCGCGTGGTGGCCTTTCACGAGGCGGGCCACGCGCTGTGCGGCGAGCTGCTGCCCAGCGTCGACCGCGTGCACAAGATCTCGATCGTCCCGCGGGGCAAGGCGCTGGGCTACACGCTGAACCTCCCCGCGGAGGACCGCTATCTGAAGTCGCGCGAGGAGCTGATCGATTCCATGACGGTCCTGCTGGGCGGCCGGGTCGCCGAGGGCGTGGTGTTCGGTGCGGTGACGACCGGCGCCTCCGACGACCTGCGCAAGGTCGCCGAGATGGCCCGGGCCATGGTCTGCGACTACGCCATGGGCGCCGCTCCGGGGAGCGCGCAGCGCGCGGTCCTCGACGGCGTGGGCGAGTCCGAGATACGCCGCCGCGTGCGCGACGAGGAAGAGCAGGAGCTCGTCTTCGAGGCCCAGCACGCAGCCCAGCGCCTGATCGAGGCCAACCACGGGAAGCTCGCCGAGCTCGCCGAGCACCTCCTGGAGCACGAGGTTCTCGAGCGCGACGGGATCGACCGCATCATGGACGGCGTCCCGCGCGCCGAGCGCCGGCCGGGAGTGGGACTGCGCGTGGCGGCGGCGGAGGCGGTGGACGACCCTCGCGCGTAGTCGGCCGGGCTTTCTGCGCCCGTCGCGGCGGAGCTTTGAACCCTCCTCTAGGCTCCCGCCCGTGTTCGCCGGCATCGATCACGTGGGAGTGGCTGTCGAGGATCTCGACGCCGCGCTCGAGCTCTACGCGGGCCGGTACGCGATGGAGACCGCCCACCGCGAGACCGTGGAGGACCAGGGCGTCGAGGCGATCCTCCTCGACGTGGGCGACAGCCACGTCGAGCTGCTGCGTCCCCTCGGGCCCGACAGTCCGGTCGGGAAGTTCCTGGCCAGCAAGGGGCCCGGGCTCCACCACGTGGCCTACCGCGTGGGCGACGTGGCCGCGGAGCTCGAGCGCCTGCGCGGTGCGGGCGTGCGCTTGATCGACCGCGCACCGCGCACCGGCATTCGCGACTCGCGGGTGGCCTTTTTGCATCCCGCCGCCACCGGCGGCGTACTCACCGAACTCGTCCAGCCCGCCCAGGGGGTCCATTGATCATGGCCGACGGCCTCGAGCACATCTCCATCGGCTTCCAGGCCTCGATGCCCCTCTCGCTGCGCGTCTCGCGCGAGGAGCTCGACCGCCTGCTCGGGAGCCTGGGCACGGAGGGATGGCACGACGTCCAAGGGGACGACGGCGTCGTGCGCCTCAGCCTCCAGCACGTCCTCTGGGTGCGCGCCGAGCGCTCCGAGCACCGCGTCGGCTTCGGGGCGTAGACGCCGGGGCCATGGCGCGGCTCGTCCTCGGCCCGCTCCTGCGCCACGTCGGGCAGACCGAGGCGACGATCTGGGCGGAGACCGACGCGGCGGGCGAGGTGGAGGTCCTCGGCCACCGCGCGCGGACCTTCTGCGTGGATGGCCACCACTTCGCGCTCGTCGTCGCGCGCGACCTGCAACCGGGTGCCCGCTACGAATACGAGGTGCGCGTGGACGGCGAACGCGCGTGGCCTGCCGACCACGAGCGGCTGCCCCCGCCCATGCTGCGCACCCTGGGCGGTGACCGTCCCCTGCGCATCGTGCTGGGCTCCTGTCGCGTCAGCGTTCCCCACGAGCCGCCCTACGTCCAGGACGAGCCCGGCCGGGAGGGCGGTCACGGGGTCGACGCTCTGCGGGCCCTCGCGCTGCGCCTCACGCGCGCGGACCCCCAGGAGCGCCCCGACCTGCTGCTCATGCTGGGAGACCAGGTCTACGCCGACGAGCTGTCGCCCCACATGCAGGAGATCGTGGACCGCCGCGGGCGCGCCGCGGGCGAGCCCGACGACGAGCTGGTCGACTTCGAGGAGTACGCAGCGGCCTACCGCGAGGCCTGGGGCGAACCGCTCATCCGCTGGCTGCTGGCCACGGTGCCCACCGCGATGATCTTCGACGATCACGAGATCCACGCCGAGTGGAAGATCTCCGCGGCCTGGGAGGAGGCCATGCGCGACAAGCCGTGGTTCGAGCGGCGCGTCGCCGGCGGGATGGCCGCCTACTGGGTCTACCAGCACCTGGGCAACCTCCCGCCCGCCGACCTCGACGACAGCGACCTGCTGGCCCGCGTGTGCGCCGTCGAGGACGGGGGCGCGCTGCTGCGCGAGGTGGCGCGCGACACCGACCGCCAGCCTGGCCACAGCCGGTGGAGCTTCTGTCGCGACCTGGGCCGCACCCGCCTGATCGTCATCGACTCGCGGGCCGGCCGGGTCCTCGAGCCGGGACGGCGGGAGATGGTCGACGACGGCGAGTGGGCGTGGATCGAGGAGCACGCCAGCGGTGACTTCGAGCACCTCCTGCTGGCCAGCTCGGTGCCCTTCCTGCTTCCGCACGGCCTGCACGAGCTCGAGCGCTGGAACGAGGCGGTGTGCGACGGGGCGTGGGGCGCGGGCGCCGCACGGGTGGGGGAATGGATCCGCCAGAGGGCCGTGCTCGACCACTGGGCGTCCTTCGGGCGCTCCTTCCAGCGACTGGGCGGTCTGCTCGAGCGCATCGCGACGGGCGCCGCCGGACGCTCGCCGGTCACGGTGACCATGATCTCCGGTGACGTGCATCACTGCTACCTGGCCCGCGTGGGCTTCCGGCGCGGGCTGGGGGCGCGCAGCGCGGTGTGGCAGGTGGTCTGCTCGCCCTATCGCAAGCACCTCGCCCCGCACGAGCGGGCCATCATGCGCCTGGGCCGGTCGCGCCCCGCCCGGCTGCTGGGCCGTGCTCTACTCCGCGCCGCTCCCACCGCGCCCGATCCCATCGGTTGGCGCCTGGTCGAGCAGCCAAGCTACGACAACCAGCTGGGCACGCTCACGCTCGCCCCCGACCGCGCCGGTGTGCGGGTGGAGACCACGGTGGACAGCGACTGGCGCGACCCCTCCCTGCGGGTGGCCTTCGAGCACGACCTGCTGTCGACCGAGCCCTCAGACTAGTGGTCCCTCGGAGGAACTCCCAGATTCCAGGGCGGGTGGGCGCCGGCTGCGGGATCCGCCTACAGCTCCCGGCGCGCCAGCGCCAGCGCCCGCTCCTGCGCGCGCTGGCGCATCGGACGGTCGTGCCAGCGTTCGGCCACCAGGGCCTCGCTGCGGCGCAGGTCGGCCTCGAAGGCCTCGGTCAGGCGGTTGGCGAACTCATGCGATTGCACGCACAGCGTGGCCTCGTCGTGCAACTGGAAGGAGCGGTTGTCGAAGTTGACCGAGCCGACCGACGCCCACCCGCCGTCGACCACCATCGTCTTTGCGTGCAGCATGGTCGGCTGGAACTCGTGAATCTCGATCCCCGCGCTCAGCAGCGCTTCGTAGGCGCCGCGGCCGGCTATCCGCACGAACTCCTTGTCCATGTGGGGCCCGGGGACGAGCACGCGCACCCGAACCCCGCGCTGCGCCGCGTCGCACAGCGCGCGCACGAAGGCGGGGCGCGGTGCGAAGTAGGCGACGGTCAAGTCGAGCGTGCGGCGGGCGCTGGCGATGGCCAGGAAGTACAGGGCCTCCACGTTCGTGTCACCCACCCCGGCGCGCGAGCGAACGAGCTGCATCGGCCCTCCGCCCGCCGTGTGCTCCAGCTCGGGCAGGTGCGCCTCGCCGACCAGTACGTCGCCGGTGGCCTCCAGCCAGCCTTCGGTGAAGGCGCCCTGCAGCCCGCGTACGACCGGCCCGCGCACACGCACGTGGGTGTCGCGCCAGTGCTCGGGGTCCTGGGCGTCTCCCGTCCACTGCTCGGCGATGCCCACCCCGCCGATCATCCCAACCCGACCGTCGGCGATCAGCAGCTTGCGGTGGTTGCGGTTGGTCATGCGCTTGATCGCGTAGGGCTTGATCGGGCGGAAACGGGTCACCGTCGCGCCCGCGCGCTGCATCTGGACGATCAGCGAGAGGTCCATGCGCATGCTCCCCACCGCGTCGAGCAGCACGTTGACCTCGACTCCCTCGCGCGCCTTGGCCGCCAGCGCGTCGGCGACCTCGGCGGTGATGTCGCCGCGCCAGTAGGCGTAGGTCAGCAGGTTCACCGACCGGCGCGCGTTGGCGATGGTCTCCAGGTAGGCGGGGAAGATCCGGTCGCCGTTGATGAGCAGCTCGACATCGTCGCCCCACGAGATCGGCGCGCTGGTGAGGGCCTCGGCGGCGCGCAGAAAGCCCTCCGAGCCGACGTCCAGCCCCTCGCCGTGCAGCGCGTAGCCCTCACCGCCCTCGCGGCGGTGGCGCAGCGAATCGCCCGCATACCACAGGGTGCCGCACGCGGCTAGGCCCAGCCCCCAGCGCGCGTTGAGGGCGCCGCGGGTGGAGCGTTCATCGCACAGCCCGGCCCGCGCGAGCGCGGCCGCCACGACCCGCCGACCGAGGTGCTCGTTCCGGCTCACGCCGGTACGAGCACCTCGAGCGCGCCGGGCTGGACCTCGAAGTGCGCCGGGGTGCAGGTGCACACCTCGCCGTCGACGTTGAAGCGCGTCCCCGCGGGTGCCTCGACGTCGATCTGCCGTGCGCGCACGTGGGGCACCTCGCGCTGGGCGGTCAGCCGCCCCAGGCGCATGCCGGCCGCGGTGCGAGCCAGCCCCAGTCGCGAGCCGGCGGGCACGATCGCCGCGTCCAGCTCGCCGTCGCCGTGGGTCACCCCACCGATCTCCGCCCCACCGCCGAACGCGCCGGTGGCCCCGACGATCACCTGCCACGCCGCGCCCTCCCAGGCCCGCTCTCCGTCGGCGTGGATCACCACGTGCAGCGGTCGGCCGGTCAGGCCCGCCCGAAGCGCGCCCACCAGGTAGGCCACCGCGCCCAGGTGGGGCTTGAGTGAGTGAGCCTCGCGGGCGGCCAGCACGGACAGGCCCGCCGAGGCGGCGTTGACCCAGGGCCGGTCGCCCACGCGGGCGAGATCCACCGCCCGCATGTGCGCCGGCGTCGCCCCCGCCGAGAGCGCCGTGGCGGCCTCGAGATCGAGCGGGAGATCGAGCGAGCGTGCGAAGTCGTTGGCCGTCCCGGTGGGGATCACCGCCAACGGCACCCCCAGGCGGGCGGCGGCCCGCGCCGCCAGCCCGATGGAGCCGTCGCCTCCGGCCACCACGAGGCGGTCGAAGCTCGCGCTGGCCAGGGCGTCGGGCATCTCCTCGACGGCCGGGCCCGCATGATCGCCCAGCGCCTGCACGGGAACCACGGCGACGACCTGCGCCCCGTGGCGTTCCAGACGCTGGGTCAGCTCCTCGGCATGGGTCCCCGTGCCCGACCGGCTGTTGGCCACGAGGGCGATGCGCACGGCGGCATTCTTCCCCAGACACCGCCCGTGGCCAACCCCACCGGACGATTGATGTACAACCCTGCGCTGCGTGCAGCCCCCGCTCGACCAACCCCTTCCCGATCCGGGCGCGCGCCGCTCCCTGCGCGCACGTCTGTCCGCCGGCCCCGTGGCCCGCACCATCGCACGCGGCGACGTGAAGCTCTACCGGCTCGTCCGCCGCCGCTCGCCCCACAGCCACGTGGCGCCGGTGATCATGGGCTTCAGCGGCACGGGCTCGCACGCCGCGCTGTGGCTGGCGCTGGGGGCGAGCGGAATGGTGCTGGACCCCTCCAACCGCGGGCGGTGGGCGCGCGGGACGACCACCGTGGGCCTGGCCTACCTGCTCAACGCCTCGCTCAAGAGCATCCTGCGCCGTCGTCGCCCGGCCTTCGAGGACCTGCCGGCGCTGATCAAGACGCCGACCCAGCTCTCCTTTCCCAGCGCGCACGCGACCTCCTCGTTCGCGGCCGCGCGGGCCTACCGTGGCCTGATGCCCGGCCGCGCGCTCTATGCCACCGCGACCTGCATGGCCCTCTCCCGGGTCTACCTGGGCGTGCACTACCCGTCGGACATCGCCGCGGGCGCCCTGCTGGGCACCGCGCTGGGGAGCGCGGCGCGATGAGCGAGCCGAGCGAGCGATGCCGGTGACCCGTGCGCCAACGACGAGCAGATGAGGATCGGCATCGTGGGAATGCCCAACGCGGGCAAGTCCTCGCTGTTCAACGCCCTCACGCGTGCGGGCGCCCAGGCGGCCAACTATCCCTTCACGACGATCGAGCCCAACGTCGCCGTCGTGCCGGTGGCCGACCACCGTCTCGTCCGGGTGGCCGAGACCGTCGGCGCCTCGGAGGTCGTGCCCGACACCATCGACTTCCACGACATCGCGGGCCTGGTGGCCGGCGCCCACCAGGGGGAGGGGCTGGGCAACCGCTTCCTGGGCAACATCCGTGAGACCGACGCGATCCTCCACGTGGTGCGTGCCCACGGCGATCCCGGCGTGGTGCACTCCGAGGGCACGGTCGATCCGCTGCGCGACATCGAGACGATCGAGACGGAGCTGGTCTTCGCTGACCTCGAGCAGGCCGAGCGCCGCCACGAGCGCGTGGTGCGCCAGGCCCGCGGAGGCGACAGGGCGGCGCTCGCCGAGGAAGACTGGCTGCGCCAGGTCATCGATGCGCTGCAGGCGGGCCGGCCGGCGCGCACCGTCCCGGGGCCCGAGGCGGCCCCCGCCGCACTGCGCGACCTCAGCCCGCTGACCGCCAAGCCGGTGCTCTTCGTGGCCAACGTGGACGAGGGCGACGACGCGGTGCCGCCGGAGATCGAGGCCCACGCCCAGGCGCAGGGCGCCAGGGCGGTGGCGGTCTCGAGTCGTCTGGAGGCTGAGCTGTCAGAGCTCGACGACGAGGACGCTTTCGCCATGCGCGCCGACCTGGGCGTGGCCGAGTCGGGCCTGCGCCGGGTCGTCGACGGCGCTTTCGTGCTGCTCGAGCTGCTGGCCTTCTTCACCGCGGGCGAGGGCAAGCCCGCCCAGTCCTGGCACTTGCGCCACGGGTTGAGCGCCTGGCACGCTGCCGGCGAGATCCACAGCGACATCCAGCGCGGCTTCGTGCGCGCCGAGGTGATCGGCTGGGAGGCGCTGGTGGAGGCCGGCGGCTACGCCGCTGCGCGCGAGCGGGGTACGTTGCGCCTGGAGGGCCGCGACTACGCGATGCGCGACGGCGACGTGCTCACCGTCAAGTTCACGCCCTGAGCGCCGTGCGGTGGGCCGGGCGTCGTCAGGCGGCCCGGCGCAGATCGATGACGTGCGCGGCGCCGGCTGCGCCCCCCGCGCCATGACCGCGGCGCCGCCGGACGCGCAGCAGGCCCCGCAGCGCCCACACGTCGAGCACCAGGAAGCCCGCCAGGAGCACGAGCACACCGATGGCCATGCCCCAGCCGCGCAGCGCCGAGGGTCCGCTGCTCACCGGGGCCATGAGCACCTCCTCGCGCGGGCGCCCGTCGCGGTACAGCGGCGTGGCCGAGAACATCGCCTCGGCGGTGTACCAGGCCGGCTTGCGCTGCCCGTCGTAGGTGATCAGCGCCTTGTTGTGGATCCCGTCGCGCTCCACGCCGCGCCGCAGGGCGCCGCCGTCCCAGTCCGGCTGGACCGCGAACTCGCGCAGCGTCCAGTAGATCGCACCGTTGACGAAGTCCAGCCGGTCGACGATCGCCAGCGTCTCGCGCACGTAGCGTTCCTGGAACTCGTAGGTCTCCTTCACGTCGGGCAGACCCGAGAACGTCGACTCGGCGCCGAACTCGGTGATCACCAGCGCCTGGCGGGGATACTTCTGGTGCATCGCCCGCAGGTAGGGGCCCAGGTCGGCCAGGTCGGCGGTCGAGCGCTCCTGCTTGCCCCGGTACCAGCCGTAGTAGCTGTTGATGCCCAGCAGCTCGAAGCGGTCGTAGGTGGCCTGGCGCTGGACGCGCGGATAGGAGAGCAGGTCGAGCGAGAGCGGGAGCGTGGGGTCGAGGTCGCGGCTGAGGGAGGCGGCCCGGTGCAGCCAGGTGCCCGTGGCGGGAGCGCGGTCGGGCCACGGGTCGAGCTCGTTGGCCACGGAGTGGGTCATCACCGAGGCGTGCCTGCGCCCGCCCAGGATGGTGCGTCGCAGCACCCCGAGCTCGAAGTCCGCGCGCTCGGGATCGGTGAGCAGGTCGCTGCGGTGGTAGACGGGAGCCTGGCTCCACACCATGATCCCCGCCTCGTCCAGCGCGCTGAGCAGCCGATCGTCGAGCAGGTAGTGCGCGCGGGTCACGTTGGCGCCCACGGCCTTCAGCTCGGCGACGATCCACTCGATGTCGGCGTCGGTCAGCGCCGGCCCGCGGCCGGGCGTGTCCTCCTGGATGGAGGCTCCGCGCATCTCCACCACCCGGCCGTTGAGGCGCATCAGGCCGCCGCGCACGTCCACCTCGCGCAGGCCCAGGCGCTGCTCGTGCACGTCCTCCACCGCTCCCCCCAGCCGCGTGCGCACGGTGGCGTCGTGGAGGGCCGGACGCTCGGTCGACCAGAGCGCCGGCGCGCCCTGGACCGGCACGCGGAAGCTCAGCCGCCGGCGCTCTCCGGGGCGGACCACCGGCGCGCGGACGGTGCGCCGCGCGACCACGGCGCCCTGCTCGCCCTCGGAGGCGGGCCGGCGCAGGGTCAGATCGACGAGCGGGCGCTGCGGGCGGGCGGTGCGGTTGCGCACCCAGCCGTCGACGATGACGTTGGCCGAGCAGGCCTCGCCGCCGGTGTCGCAGGTGACGTCCGAGAGCACCGCGGCGCTCTCGTACGTCGCGCGGCCCACGGGCACCAGCTCGACGGGGCGCACGATCCCGCCCCAGTTCCACCAGCCCTCGCGCGGCTCGAGGCCCTTGCGGTTGTCCACCCGCACCACGAGGGTGTTCTCCTCGCCCTCGCGCAGGCCGTCGAGCATGAGCGCAAAGGCGGTGTAGGGATCGGCGTTGTCGCCCACGCGCCGCCCGTTGAGCCACACGGTGGCCCGGCGGCGCACGCTGCCGAAGCGCACGGCCCAGGCGTGGCCGGAGTCGGCCTCCGGCCCCTCGAAGGTGACCTTGTACCACCCGACCGTGCCCGGGAAGGTGGCGTCGGTCACCGCTCCCTGGTGGAAGACGTGGGGCATCTCGACCTCGCGCCAGCCGCCTCCGCCGCCGGTGGTGCGCCCCAGCCGGGCGCCGCGGTCGGACGGGTCGGGGACGTGGCTCCAGCCCTCGTCCAGCGCCACGGGCTCGGGCACCGCGGCGCTCGCGGCAGGCGCGAGGGCCGCCAGGAGCGCGACCACGGCGATCAGGAACGCGGGCAGGGGCGAACGAACGAGCGCGGGCACGGGGGGTGACATCTTGGCGGAACGCACGAGGGTAGGACACCCACGCTCGTCGCGCGGAGCGGTGCGGGATGCCTTCATGAGCGCAGCGCGAGGAGGCGCGTCGCCAGGCGCTCCATCCCGTGTGCCCGGGCGGCCTGCGCGGCGCCCGCGTGGTCGAGTGGCCCGTCGGGCGGGCGGGCGAGGTCGACGGGCTGCAGCGTGGCGATGCGCCGGAAGGCGCGCAGCTGGTCGGGATCGCCGGTGAGGGCGGCGGCGACGCGGGGGCGGAAGGTGCCCGGGCGGGCGGCGGCGGCCAGCAGCGCGTCGAGGTCGCCGTGCTCGCGCAGGAGGTCACGGGCGGTCTTCTCGCCGATCCCCTTGGCGCCGGGCAGGCCGTCGGAGGGATCGCCGCGCAGCGCGATGAAGTCGGGCACCTGGGCGGGCTCGACGCCATAGCGCTCGCGCACCTGGGAGGGGCCGATCTCCTCCGGCCCCTCCCTGCCGCCGCCCGTACGCGGGTACAGGACCGTGACGCGCTCGCCCGCGCACTGGAACATGTCGCGGTCGCCCGTGAACAGCAGCGCGTGGCCGCCGGCCTCGCTCTCCACGCGGGCCAGGGCACCCAGCAGGTCGTCGGCCTCGAGGTCGTCGCTGCCCAGCACCGACCAGCCGAAGGCCTCGAAGAAGCCGCGCGCGGCCTTCCACTGGCCCTCGAGCTCGTCGGGCATCGGCGGGCGGTCGGCATGGTAGGGCGCGAACAGCTCCTTGCGGTAGTGCGCCGCCTCGGCTCCGAAGCACAGCACCACCGCGCGGGGGTGGTGGCGCTCGACGGCGAAGAGCACGAGGTTCGCCGTGCCCAGCAGCGCGTTGACCGCCCGCCCGCTCCCGTCGGTGATCGAGGAGGGCAGCGCATGGAAGGCCCGGTAGAGCAGCGAGGGCGCGTCGACGGCGAGGAGCGGCCCGGGCACGAAGAGCAAGCCTAGGGCTGCCCGCAGGCGGCGATGTGGCCGCCGCGGGCAGGCGCCCAGGTCGCTATAGCGGCTCACGCTTCTCCGGGATGGCGAACGCCTCTCAGACCTGTGATGTGGTCCGGGGGGTTGGGCGGTTTCTGTTCGCATATCGACGACAATCCGCCGAGCGCCGCGATCTCGCACCCCTCCAACCGGCTGCTGGGCGGCTTTGGGTCGAATAGCGAGCAAAATCCGCCCAGCGTCCCAACCCGGTCACTCTCACCACCGCCGGTCGCCGGCATCCCAGCTCAGCGGCGCAGACCGGGCGGCCGGCAGCACCCCAAGGTGATTACGATCGGCGCTCACGCAGAATGACCGAGCGAGGCGGGGAGCGCAGCCGATGGAGATGGTCACCCTGAACGGCATCGACGAGCTGAAGGCCAGCGTCGGGGAGGAGATCGGCGTCAGCGACTGGACGCAGGTCACCCAGGAGGGGGTCGATGCCTTCGCCCGGGTCACCGGCGACGACCAGTGGATCCACGTGGACCCCGAGCGGGCCAGGAACACGCCCTTCGGCGGCACCATCGCCCACGGCCTCTACACCCTCTCCCTGGGCCCGGCCTTCTCCTACGGGCTGATGGATGTGCAGGGCTTCGCCTTCGGCCTCAACTACGGCTATGGCAAGGTTCGCTACCCGGCCCCGCTGCCCGTGGGCTCCCGGGTGCGCATGCGCCTGGGCGTCGACGCGGTGGACGACATCCCCGGCGGCGTGCAGCTGACCACGAAGTGGACCTTCGAGATCGAGGGCGGCGACAAGCCCGTGTGCGTGGCCGAGTCGATCGCGCGGCTGTACAGCGGCGGGTGAGCCCGCGGCTGACGAAGGTGATGCACCGGTCAGTCCGGTGTTACACTGAGCGCGCATGCCGACTGCGCGCCCGCGTCACACCATCACCGAGACCGACGCGGTCGCCCGCGCGTTGGATGCCGCGGCAGACCGCTGGCCCGAGGACTCCGGCGCGCGCGGGCGGCTGCTGATGCGCCTCGTTGAGGAGGGGCACGCAGTGATCGCCAACGCCCGCGAGCAGGAGATCGAGGGCCGCCGCCAGGCGGTGCGCGAGACGGCCGGCATCCTGACCGGCGTCTACCGTGACCACGAGGTGCAGCGGCTGCGCGAGGAGTGGCCGGACTGACGGTCCTCGACGCGAGCGTCCTCATCGCCCACTTCAACGAGTCCGACGAGCACCATGCACGGGCCCGGAGGCTGCTCGACGAGGTGATCGGCCGGGGGCTCGCGGCGAGCGTCGTCACCCTGGCCGAGGTGCTCGTGACACCCGCGCGACGCGGGCTGCTCGACACGGCGCGAGCCGGGCTCGATGCCCTGGGCATCGAGGAGGTGCCCGTCGGAAGCGATGCCCCCGCGCGGCTGGCGGCGCTGCGCCTGAGAACCGGCCTGAAGCTCCCCGACTGGTGCGTGGTCCTCGCGGCGCAGGATTGGCGCGCCCACGCCGTCGCGACCTTCGACGAGCGCCTGTCGGGCGCCGCTCGCGAGCTCGGCTACGCCACGCCCGCCTAACGCATCCGCACCGCCGGCCCGGGCATGCCGCGCTCGACGATGCGGTAGCGCCCCGGCTGGCCCACGGTCAGGGTGTTGCGCCCCCCCGCGCGGGTGGCCACGTCGGTGACCTTGCGCCATCGGCCCTCGGGCGAGCGGCGCTCCACCTGGACGGAGTTGCCCGCGCCGCCGGGGCGCACGGCACCCGAGACAACGCGCTCGGTGCCCGCGCGTGCCGTGGTGGTGATCGTCGTGAAGTAGGCCCAGGTGTCGGGCAGGTCAAGCCGCGCGCGCAGCTGCGCGCCGCTCACCGTGGTGCGTCCCCCGCTGCCCACCACCTCGGCGCGCACGATGCGCGGCGAGGTGCCGCGCTGGACCACGTCGATGCTGCGCAGCGAGCCCTTGACCCAGCCACCCAGCGCGTCCTCCGCGCGGGGCACGCTCCACGACCGGGGACCGAAGCGGTGGTGGGGCGAGGCCTCGTCGAAGGGATCGGAGACCGAGCGCAGCCACGGGGCGGGCCGCCCGCCCAGCTGCGAGCTCTCGTTGTTCTCCGTGCGCCCGCCCGAGGTCGAGAAGAAGTAGGTCACGACCGGTCTGCCCTCGTAGGTGACCACCTCGTCGGTGGTGGCGGCCACCGCGGCGTCGGTGGTGGGCGTCTCGCCCGCGATCCCCTGGTAGACCTGCGAGCGGGTGTCGGCGAAGTGGTCGAAGGTGCCGCTCTTCTGGGTGGTGATCGCGTAGGTGCGCGCGGCCACCGCCTGGGCCTTCAGGGCCTCCGCCGGCCAGCTCGAGGGCGACTCGGCGGCCACCACACCGCGCACGTAGCTCTCGAGGTCGACCACGTTGATGGCCTGCAGCTCGCCGCCCCCCGCACGCAGCTCCAGCACCCCGCGCCACTGCCCGCCGGTGATCCCCGAGGGGACCGGGCCCG
>JAUJOF010000028.1 GCA_030447785.1 Solirubrobacteraceae bacterium | reverse complement strand
CGCGTAGCCGCAGGCGCGGGCGCAGGTCCGGGGAGACACCCGGGGAGTCGCTGTGTGCGAGTCTTTCGGCCATGGATCACGATCCCGTGACCGCTGCGCGCCGGGAGCTGCACGAGCTCACCATCCTCTCGAGCGCCCTCCTGAGGCTTGCCACCAAGGTGCAGGCCCGCTGCGACGCGCTCCGCCACACGCTCGGCGACGTCGCCCCGATCGGCGACGGCGAGGTCGACCGCTACGCCCCGCGCCACGCCGTGCCGGCAGCGGCCGGCGCCGAGCAGGACACCGACGAGGACGACCCCGCCGCCCTGCTGGCCATGAGCCTGGCCAGCGAGGGGCTCTCGCGCGACCAGATCGCCGATTACCTGCGCAGGTCCTTCGGGATGCAGCAGACCGACGAGCTGCTCGACCGGGTCCTCGGCGACGAGGCCGCCTGAGCCGTCCCTTCACTCCTCGAGCGCGAGGAGGTCGCCGATGTCGAGGAGGTCACGCTCACGTCCCGTTCCGGCCTTGAGTCGGATGAGGTCGGCCCGCGACGCGACGACGATCTCCACGTCGCCGAGCCGGACGGCCACGGCGCGCCTTCGCAGGTCCGCGAACAGCCGGCGGTAGACGGTGGCGGCCAGCACGTCGACCTGGCCGGCGCTGGTCTCGAAGCGCATGTTCGCATCCCGCCCGAGCAGTTCCTGCGTCACCGCGGTTTCCGGCTCGCCCCACGGGTGCGCGTCAAGGGCGCACAGCGCTACGGCGAGCCTCCCGGGGTTCTCGCCTGCGGGGTTCGCGACGAGGTCGACGTCGAGCGTGGCGCGGACGACGCCATGGGCGATCAGCGCGATCCCGCCGACGGTGACGTAGTCGACCTTCGCAGCCTGGAGCGCCGCGAAGACGCGCTCGGGGTCGAAGCTCGTCACCCGGATGCTCGGCGCATGCGGCTGGCGAAGCGCGAGAGCTCGAAGCCGCTCCGCAGGCGCTCGACCATCGTGAGGTGCCGCGCGTGGGCGCGCAGGACCGGATCCTGCTCGCGCGCGCTGCGCACGGCCGCGATTCTCGCCGTCGCAAGCCGATCCTCATGACGAACGTCGAACGGGCGCACGGCCTTGATGATGGCGTATGGCACGTGCTGCGCCGGCCCTCTCCGGGGAGATCCTCCTGAAGGGATCCATCCGGTCGACTTCATAACGTGCCGAGCCTCATGCGCCTGATCGTCGCGCGCTGCTCCATCGAGTACTCCGGCCGGCTGACCACCCGCCTGCCGCAAGGCGTGCGCCTGCTCATGATCAAGGCCGACGGCACGTTCATGGTGTGGTCCGACGGCGGTGGCTCGAGCGTCAAGCCGCTGAACTGGATGACGCCGCCGACGGTGATCGAGGAGACCGCTGAGGGCATCGTCGTCCGCAAGCTCAAGGGCGAGGAGCGGCTCGACATCCGCATCGCCGAGGTCGTCTCGGACTCCTCGCACGTCATGGACTCCGACGCCGGTCTCCAGAAGGACGGCGTGGAGGCGCACCTGCAGGAGCTGCTCGCCGACGCGCCGGGCTGGTGCGGCGAGGGCTTCCGGCTCGTGCGGCGCGAGTGGCCGACCGACATCGGCCCGGTGGACCTCATGTGCCGTGACGAGGAGGACGGCTGGATCGCGGTCGAGATCAAGCGCGTGGGGACGATCGACGCCGTCGAGCAGCTCACCCGCTACCTGGCGCGCATCCGGCGCGATCCCGCCATGGCGGGTTGCCAGGGCGTCCTGGCCGCCCAGACGGTCAAGCCACAGGCGCGGGTGCTCGCGGAGTCGCGGGGGCTGCGCTGGGTGGAGGTCGACCTGGCCGAGCTGCGTGGCGAGCGCGTCCCGGCCCTGAGCCTGTTCGCGGCGTGAGCGAGGCGGTCCTCACCGAGGCGGCCGGCGGCGTCCTGCTGATCACGCTCAACCGCCCGGAGGCCCGCAACGCCGTCAACCTGGCGGTGGCGGAGGGGGTCGCCGCGGCGCTCGAGCGCCTCGACGGCGAGGCGGAGCTGCAGGTCGGGATCCTCACTGGCGCGGGCGGTGCCTTCTGCGCGGGGATGGACCTCAAGGCGTTCGTCACCGGCGAGCGGCCGTGGGTCGAGGGCCGCGGCTTCGCGGGGATCGTCCAGGGGCCGCCGCGCAAGCCGCTGATCGCGGCGGTCGAGGGCTTCGCGGTGGCGGGCGGCTTCGAGATCGCGCTCGCGTGCGACCTGATCGTCGCCGCGCGCGACGCGCGGCTCGGCATCCCCGAGGTCAAGCGCTCGCTCGTCGCGGCGGGCGGCGCGCTGCTGCACCTGCCCAAGCGCATCCCGTACCACCTGGCGATGGAGCTCGCGCTGACCGGCGACCCGATCGACGCGGCGCGCGGGTACGAGATCGGCGTCGTCAACCGCCTCGCCGAGCCCGGGCAGGCGGTCAGCGCGGCACGCGAGCTGGCCGCCGCCATCGCGCGCAACGGCCCACTGGCGCTCGACGCGTCCAAGCGCATCGTCCGCTCGGCGCTCGACTGGCCGGAGGCCGAGGCGTGGGAGCGCCAGGGCGAGATCGCCGGGCCGGTCTTCGGCTCCGAGGACGCCCGCGAGGGCGCGACCGCCTTCGCCGAGAAGCGCGACCCGGTCTGGCGCGGGCGCTGACCGGTCGGTCTGCCGGCCTGGCGGATCGCCCAGGGCGCGGCCTGCACCACGAACAGCGGGTCATCCCGGCGTCGGCGCCGCACGCGTCGTCGTGCGGAACCCGCCGCGCTCGAGGTAGCCGCCGTGGACGAGCGCCACGTGATCGGCGACGCCAGCCACGGCTGGACCGCCTTGGTCGGAAAAGCAGCGGTCGGAGAACGACGATCGCCGGGCCGCCCGCGCGCAGGACCCGCGCGACTTCGGCGAAGACCTCGAGCGGCGGGTGAGGTACTGCACGCCACGGCGCACACGACGCCGCCGAACTCGCCATCGCCGAAGGGCAGCGCCGGCTCGGCGTTGAGGTCGTGCACGAGGTGCCGCTCGAGCTGCGGCTGTCCCCTCCATCTCCGCGGCGTTCATGCTGAGCCCGGTGACCGGCCCGAGCACCGGGGTCATCCGGCAGGTGCGAGCTGCGAGGACATGAGGTCGAGGATCGGCTCCCCGCGCGTGGCAGTTCGCGGTCATAGAGATGCCCGCAGCGCCTCGATCGCCCCTTTGTCGATGTGGACGAGCTTGCGCCTGACGAGGTAGAACGCCGCGTCGGGGGTCGCGTCGGACCGGTCGAGCTCGCCTATCTGCCCCACAGCTGCCAGCGCAGGCGCCGCGAGCCGCCGCAGTCGCGGTGTTCTCGCAGAGGTAGATCCCCTGCCACGTGCCGAGCGCCAGGCGCCCGCCGGCGACGGGGAGCGAGACCGACGGGCCGAGCAAGGCGCGACGTCTTCGGCGTGCGCCGGCATGTCGCCGGCCCTCGTCGGTGCGTGCCTGTGTACGGCGCGTCCAGCACGGCCGCGTCGAACCACGACGCGAAGTCCGCGCGCACGTCGGGCGAGGCGTTCTCGTTGAGCGTGAGCGAGGCGGAGGTGTGGCGGATGAAGAGGCGTGCGAGGCGATGGCCATCCCGCCCAGCTCGGCCTCGAGGACCTCGCGCGTGATGAGATGGAAGCCCCGGCGGCCGGGGCGGCAGGGCGATTTCCGCTGGAGCCACATGGCCGCACCCTAGACCGGCAGCCGCGCCGCGCGCATGTCGACGCGCTCGCCGGCGAACGGCACGCCCGGGTCTCCAGCAGCGCGCGCTGGTCTGCCCTTGGCCAGCGAGCCGTCGGAACGCACGATCCAGCCAGGGCAGCGCCGGGTCGTCGGCCCGGCGAGCACGGTCCCGGCGAAGCGCGGAGCGCCGGGGGAGACGCCGGAGTAGGCGCGCACGAACTCCGGGCGGCGTGGCGCGGATCCGTCTGAGTACCTGCTCCGCCCGGTCGGTCATCGCCCGAGTATCCTCCGCCGCCCAGATGCGCCACGGCACCTATTCGATCGTCGCCCTCGACCCCCGACCGCGAGCCAGCCGCGGTGCAGTCGCACTGGTTCTCCGTCGGCCTGCTGTGCACCTGGGCGCGGCCGGGGACGTGCGTGCAGACCCAGTCGGTCGTCGAGCCTGCCTACGGCCTGAACCTGCTCGATCGGCTCGGGGAGGGAGCGGCCGCGCCCGAGGCGCCTCGACGAACTCCTCGGCCACGACGGGTTGCGCGAGTCCGCCAGGTCGGCGTGATCGACGCGCGGCCGTGTCGGCGTGCACACCGGCGCCGACTGCATCGCCCACGCGGGACACGCGACGGGCGAGCACTTCTCCCGTCAGGCGAACATGATGGCGCGCGAGGACCGTGCCGGCGGCCATGGCCGCCGCGTTCGAGGCAGCCGAGGGCGATTGGCGACCTCGGCTGCTGATGGCCCTGCGCGGTGCCGAGGAGCAAGGCGGCGATCCGGGGGCGCCAGCCGGCTGCGCTGCCAGGTCCCCGCCGAGGGGCGGAGGGCAGTGGCGTCGACTGCGGGTCGATGACGACTCCGATCCTTCTGCGCCGGTTCGGGCGGCTGCTGCAGCTCCACCGCGCCTACGGGCCCGCCGACGAGGCCGACGCGTTGATGGGGGCGCGGCCTCGCTGAGCGCGCCGGGGCCGTCACGCCGCGCGGCCGAGCTGGCGCCCTCGACTCCGACGAGCTGCTGTTCTGGTCCGCCTGGCGCTGGCGCAGGCGGGCGACGCCGACGCCGGCGCAGGTCGTGGCCCGCGCCGGCGAGGTCAACCTGGCTGGCGGATCCTGCTCGGCCGTTCGAGTCGGACTTCGCGCCCGCCGGCGCGGATGTCCGGCGGGCGCTCGGTTGGGACTGAGCCAAGTCTGTTCAGGCCCTCAGCAGATCACCTGATGTAGAACCGCCCCGGCCCGCGGGGTTGGGGAAGTCGACGCGGAAGGTGTTGGTGGTGGGGGCTGCCGAGCGGAACACCGAGGCGTTGGGCTTGTCGGCGTCCTCGCCGCCGATCGGGTTCACGACCGCCGAGCAGCGGCTGATGTCCCGGTCGAAGCTCACGTCGTAGGCGTTGATGCCCTGGCCGGTAGGCCACGGCGGTGGCGCCGCGCTGGATGTTGTCCTCGAAGCCGGTGCCGGCGCCGTTGACGCGCGCGAACTTGAAGTCACCGGCCGCGGCCAGCACGCCGTCGCGCCCGTCCACCGCGTCGGCGTTGAGGCCGGTGGCCACGCCCGTGGCGTTGGTGGTGAACGGCGCGCCGGCGGCGTCGCCCGTTCGATGCGCCGGCCTCCCGGCCGATCGTCTCGAACTCGAAGGCGACCGCCCTTGAGGTTGTTCGCGCGGATGCAGGGCTCGTTGCCCGGGTTGAGCGGCAGCAGTAGATTTTTGGCGCCGCCGCCGTCGCCGTTCTTCTTGTTGGACTGGCGCGTGCCGTAGGTGCCGTTCTTGGCGATGACCTCCGACTCGCGGCTTGTTCTCGCGGTTGTTCGAGGGGTTGCGTTCGCCGAGGATGAACGGCCGACCTCCCCGGTACTCCACGGCGACGGCTGGGACGGCGATGGCCAGCACGCAGGCGCCGGCGAGGACGGTGCGGTCCCGAGACGCGGACACGGTGGAACTCCTGGATGGAAAACAAGGAACTTTGACCTTCTCGGGAGACACGCCGCCTTCCCAGCTGCGCGGCTCGGCGACTTTTCAAGAAGGTGCCGACGCCGCCCGCGCCGGGGCGGCAGCCCAGCGTCCTCGCCCGGCATTCGCCGGGTTCATCGAGACGGGGACGGTCAGGTCGAGCGCCGTCCGGATGATGCGGGTCTGCTCTTCGAGCGTGTGAGCGGCCGGGTAGCCCTCGCCCGGCGAGGCGCGCTCGGGCCGCCCGACGTAGCCGAACTCGAGTTGTCGGGTGATGTGATGAGGCGCGGGGACAGGTGCGCGCGGTGCCCATGTTCCGCGGCCTCCTGCACCCACACGACCTCGCGCAGGTTCGGGTAGCGCTGATCTCCTCGACGACGGTCGCTGGGGGAAGGGGTAGAGCAGCTCGACGCGGGTGATCGCGACGCCCTCGTTGCCCTCGCGGGTGGCGTGGTCCCTTGAGGTCGTAGAAGACCTTGCCCGTGCACAGCACGAGGCGGGTGACCTTCTCCTCGTCGATGCGCGGCTCGGCGAGCACGGGGTAGAAGCGCGAGTCGGAGTAGTGTGCTCGATCCGCGACGTCGCCTGCGGCAGGCGCAGCAGCGACTTCGGGGTCATGACGACCAGCGGGCGCTGCTTGGCCACGCGCGCCTGGCGGCGCAGCAGGTGGAAGTACTGCGCGGGGGTGGTGAGGTTGGCCACGCGCAGGTTGCCCTCGGCGGCCAGCAGGAGGAAGCGCTCCAGGCGCCCGGACGAGTGCTCGGGACCCGAGCCCTCGTAGCCGTGGGGCAGCAGGAGCGTCAGGCGCGTGGTCTGACCCCACTTGGCCAGCCCCGACACGATGAACTGATCGATGATGACCTGCGCGCCGTTGACGAAGTCCCCGAACTGCGCCTCCCACAGCACCAGCGTCTCGGGTGCCTCGGCGCTGTAGCCGTACTCGAAGCCCATGCACGCGATCTCGCTGAGCGGGGAGTTGTGCAGCTCGAAGGGCGCCAGCGCGCCGGGTAGGCGCTGGATGGGCGAGCACGACCGGCCGGTCCGCGCGTCGTGCAGCACCAGGTGGCGCTGGGAGAAGGTGCCGCGCTCGGTGTCCTGGCCGGTGAGGCGCACCGGGATGCCCTCGGTCAGCAGCGAGGCGAAGGCCAGCGCCTCGGCGTGCGCCCAGTCGATGCCCCCGTCCGGCCCCACAGCGGTGCGCCGTCGCTCGAGCTGCTTGACCAGCTTGGGATGGATCGTGAAGTCCTCGGGCACGGCCAGCATCTCGTCGTTGAGCGAGCGCAGGCGCTGGTCGGAGACCGCCGTCTTGATGTCCGGGCTGGGTGAGCGGTCGAGCTGGTACTCCCCGGTGGACTGGTCGACCTGACCGGCCTCCAGCGCCGCCTTGATCTTCTCCTTGAGCTGCTGGTGGATGCGCGTCAGCTCGGCCCACACGTTGGCCTTGCGCTCCTCGACCTCCTCGGCGCTGACCTCGCCGCGGGAGACCAGCACGTCGGCCCACAGGTCGGCCACCCGGGGATGGCTCTTGATGTGCGCGTACATCTCGGGCTGGGTGTAGGCGGGCTCGTCGGCCTCGTTGTGACCGAAGCGCCGGTAGCCGATGAGGTCGATCAGCACGTCGTGGCCGAACTCCTCGCGGAAGGCGAAGGCCAGGCGCAGCCCCGCGATGCAGGCCTCCACGTCGTCGGCGTTGACGTGGATGATCGGCACGTCGTAGCCCTTGGCCAGGTCCGACGCCCAGCGGGTGGAGCGCGCGTCGTCGGGGTCGGTGGTGAAGCCCACCTGGTTGTTCTGGATCAGATGGACCGTGCCGCCGACCTTGTAGCCGTCCAGGCCCTGGAGGTTGAGCGCCTCGGCCACCACGCCCTGGCCGGGGAAGGCCGCGTCGCCGTGCAGGACCACGGGCACCGCGGCGTTGGTGTCCTGCTGGGCGTGGGGGCCCTGCCGCGTGGTCTGCGCCGCGCGTGAGGCGCCCACCACCACCGGGTGGACGAACTCCAGGTGGCTGGGGTTGGATTCCAGGTTGACCAGCAGGGAGTCGCCGCTGGCCACCTGGTAGGAGCCCTGCGCGCCGTGGTGGTACTTCACGTCGCCCGTGCCCCCCTGGGGGATCGTGGTGACCGCCTCCAGCGTGGAGGCTCCCTCGAACTCGGCGAAGATCGTGTCGTAGGGCCGGCCGAGGTTGTGGGCCAGCACGTTGAGCCGCCCGCGGTGGGCCATGCCGATGATGACCTCGCGCGCACCGTGTGCGGCCGAGAGCTGGATGAGCTCGTCGAGCATCGGCACCGCCATGTCCAGACCCTCGATCGAGAACTGCTTCTGGCCCAGGTAGGCCTTGTGCATGAAGCGCTCGAAGGCGTCGACCTGGATGAGGCGCTCGAGCAGGAAGGACTGGTGCTCCTCGGTCAGCGGCTGGCGGAAGGCCCCTGACTCGATCTGCTCGCGCAACCACGTGCGCTGGCGGTGCGAGGCGATGTGCTCGATCTCGTAGGCCATCGTCCCGCAGTAGGTCTCGTGCAGGTGGGGCAGCGCGTCGGCCAGCGTCTCGCCCTCCACGTAGGTGCGCAGGATCCGCGCGGGGATGCGCCGCTGCAGTTCGGGCGTGAGACCCAGGGGCTCGGGATCGAGCGCCGGGTCGCCCCCGGGCTCGACGCCCAGCGGGTCAAGCCGTGCGGCGAGGTGCCCGTGGGTGCGGTGGGCCTTGATGAGCGAGGTGGCGGCCTGCACGGCCTGCAGCAGCTCCTCGTCGACCCCGTCCACCGCTTCCTGCGGTCGCGCGGCGGGGGCGGGGGTCGGGGCCGCGGCCGGAGCGGTGGGCGCGGCCTGGGGCTGGGGCGGCGCGGGCGCGGGCCGCAGCTGCACCCCCAGATCGCCGAAGATCTGCTCGTAGAAGCCGTGCTCGCCCTGCAGGTGGTCCTCAACGACCTCGAGGAAGCGTCCCGACTCCACCCCCTGGATGACGCGGTGGTCGTAGGTCGAGGTCATCGACATGACCTTCTCGGCGCCGATGCTCGCGCCGATGGCCCCCAGGCCGACGGGGTAGTCGATCGCGCCGGTGGCCACGATCGTGCCCTGGCCCACCATCAGCCGCGGGATCGAGGCGATGGTGCCGATGCCGCCGGGGTTGGTCAGCGAGATGTTGGCCCCGCTGAGGTCGTCGGCGGTCAGCTTGTTGTCGCGCGCCCGCGCGATGAGGTCGTCGAAGGCGTGCTGGAACTGGGGGAAGGTCAGGCGGCCGGCGTCGCGGACCACCGGCACCATGAGCGTGCGGCTGCCGTCGCGCTTCTCGACGTCCACGGCGATGCCCAGGTGCACGGCGCCGTCGTCCACTCGGTGGGGCCGGCCGGCCACCTCCTCGAAGTGGTGGGCCATGACCGGCATGTCGTCCTGCGCGGCCCGGGCGATGGCGTAGGCGATGAGGTGGGTGAAGGAGACCTTCAGGCCAGCGGCCTTGAGCTCCTTGCGCCGCGCGTCCAGCACGGTGACGGTCAGCGTGCGCAGCGAGGTGGCCGTGGGGATCGACAGGCTCTCGTCCATGTAGCGGGCGAGCATCGCGCCGCCGCCCCTGATCGCCGTGCTCACCCCCGCCGTGGGAGCAGGGATCGTCGCGCTCGCCCCGTTGCCCCCGCCGGCCGCGGCCGCGCTGACGTCGGCCTTGACGATGCGTCCGTTCGGGCCGCTGCCCCGCAGCGTGGAGACGTCGACGCCCTGGGCGGCGGCCATGCGCCGCGCCACAGGGGAGATGCGCGCATCCGCGGGCACCTCGGTTCGGGGTGCGCTCGCCGCCGCGCCGTCTCCGCCGTCGGTGGCGGTCGGGGGTCGGGCCCTCGGCGCTGGGGCGCCCGTTCGCATGCGCGCGATGACCTGGCCGACGGTGACGGTCTCGCCCTCCTCGGCCAGCAACCCGGTGATCTGGCCGGCGCCCGGGGAGGGCAACTCGACGTCGACCTTGTCGGTGGAGATCTCGACGAGGGTCTGATCGACCTCCACGATGTCGCCGGGCCCGACGTGCCACTCGAGGAGTGTCCCCTCGGTGACCGACTCGCCGGCGCCCGGGGTGACGATGTCGACGATCTCCCCGGCACCGTCGCTCGAGCCGACCGGGGCCTCGGCCTCGGCGGCCTCGGGCTCGGGGGTCGCGGTGACCGCCCCGCCGTCATCGGGGCCTCGGCCCGTGCCGTCGGCGATGGCTTGCCCGTTCCCGATGTCGGCCAGCGCCGCGGCCCCGCCGTTGCCGCCCGGCCGGATCTCCGCGAGCAACGCTCCGACCGACACGAGATCGCCCTCGGCGGCGTGGATCCTCACCAGCGTGCCGGCGGCGGGCGCGGGTACCTCGGCGTCGACCTTGTCGGTGGAGACCTCGACGAGCGTCTCGTCGGCCGTGACGCTGTCGCCTTCCCGCTTGAGCCACTCGAGGACGGTGCCCTCGGTGACCGACTCCCCCATCGCCGGGAGGACGACCTCGACCGTCGTGTTCACCGCCATGCGGTTCCCACTGTACCCGCTTCCTGCGGGTGCTTCCCCCGGCGCCCGAGGCGTACGAACTCGATCGTTCCGAAGAAGGGTCCGATGCCTCCCAGGACCGCGATGGCGACCGCCAGGCGCACGGGGATGATGCGCCGGCGCGCGGCCGCGATAGCCCCCAGCGACATGGCGATCCAACCCACGCCATGGCCCCAGCCCAGCAGGGGCTTGACGCCCTCGAGCTCGCCGGTGAACGCGCTGAACAGCAGCAGCAGGTAGACCGTCGAGTGGGCGAAGGACGCCCACTTCAGACGCCGCCACGTGAGAAGGCTGCGGCTGCGGGCCCGGTCAGCCACCGAGCAGCCTGGCCGTCCGGCGCAGGGGTTCGTCGGCCTCGGCGGGCCACTGCGCGGGGTCGGGCGGCCACCACGCGAAGGCGTCGTGCTCGCTGTCCATCTCGAGGGCCTCCTCGGCTCCTTCGGCCAGCCATGCCTGGCCGATGAGCATGGCCAAACGGTGGGGCAGGCGGACCAGCGCCTCGATCGAGACGGCCTCGGGGCGCAGGGCCCATTCCTCCTCGAGCTCGCGCGAGAGCGTGTGGGCGGGGCTCTCGCCCACGTCCACCGCCCCGCCCGCGCCCAGCGCCCAGCGCCCCGGCCAGCTGGACAGCCAGGCGGCGCGCCGGCCGGCCAGCCAGGCGCCGTCGGCGCGGCGCGTCACACACAGAGCCGCGAGGCTGCAGGAGGCATCGCCCGCCACCAGGCGCAGCGCCCAGCGCATGGGTTGCAGCTCGAGCACCAGGCGCCCGTCGCCCTGGGTGAAGCCCGCCAGGCGCGCGGCGAGCCCGTCGTGGCTGGGCGAGCCGCGGTCGCGCAGCGCCGCGATGGCCGCGTCGGCTGCCGCGGCGCGGTCGGCCGGGGGATCGAAGTGGTCCTCCGACCAGCGCGCCCGGACCGCCTCTGCCGGCCAGGGCCCGCGGGCGAGGATGGCGGGCGCGGCCGGTGCGGGCATGGCCCCAGGGTAGTCTCGGTGGGTCACGACCACACCCCTGGTACGACCGCTGGCGCCCGGACCTGTTCGCGGTCGCATTGGGCGCGGCCAAGGCCGCTCTCGACTCGCGCGGGGTGCTCGACCACGGGGTCATCGTCGACCCGGCGCCGCGCGCCACGCGGGCGTAGAATGCCCGCGGCGCTTCTCGCGATCGCGATACGCTCCATGCCATGGCTGACACGTCGAAGATCGCCAAGAATCTGCGTGCCTTCCAGATCGCGGTCAACGCCCACGATCGCGAGAACCCGACCCACACCGCGTGGGGCATCGGCCTGGCGCCCTTCGACATGGAGCGCCTGGGCTTCGACGAGGGCGAGCAGGTCCTCCCCGGCATCGTCATCCAGGCCGACGGCGGCGTGACCGGCAACTTCCGCGTCCTGTGCGACGGCGACCACGACGCCGAGCTCGAGGAGAGCGAGGAGCAGGCCGAGGTCGTCGAGGCGGTCGGCACCCAGCCGGTCGAGCTCTCGCCGGCGCCGCGCCACCCCTGAGAACGCCTGGGGGCCCGTCTCAGACGGCCACGTCGGCCGTCTTCGCCACCCCTGAGCGCTCAGCGGTCGACGGCGCCCGCCGCGGCGGCGGCCGCGCGCTGGGGCCCCAGCCCGGCGCGCGCCAGTGTGCGCCACGTCTCGAAGGCCACACAGAGGGTGAGCAGCGCGCGGCCCTCGCCGGCATCCGCGCCGGGGCGCCCAGCGGCCAGCAGCTCCACCATCGCCTGCTGGCGGGGGCGGAAGGTCCGCTCGTGCAGCTCGGCCAGCGCGGGCAGCAGCTGGGCGTCGCGCGCGCTGTTGGCCAGCATCGCCTCGTTGGCCGCATACCAGGCATAGAGTTCCTCCAGAGCGACGCGCAACCGCTGCCCGGGATCGTCGACGGCCGCCCACGCGCCCGCGTCGGGCGGGGGGTGGCGCTCGATCCAGTGCCCAGAGCAGGCGTCCAGCAGCGCCGCGTCGTCGGGGAAGTGGTTGTAGACGGTCAGCCGCGAGACGCCGGCGCGGCGGGCGATCTCCGCCACGGTGGTGCGGGCAGGGCCGACCGAGCCGTGCAGATCGACCGCCGCCTCCACGATGCGCCGTCGGGTGGCCTCCTGGCTGCGCGCGCGCGCCTGCTTTCGATAGGGACGGGTGGACATCGGCTTGACACAGAGTACAACGAAAGACTACAGTCAACATACTGTCAAGCGAAAGTTGGAGGTCGTCATGTCGTACGTCATCCGCTCCCAGGACGGCCACGCCGTCTCCTTCCTGGGCTTCGGCGCCCGCTTCCTCGTGCGCGGCGAGGACACCGGGGGGCGCTTCGCCGTGGTGGAGCACCCCATCGCGCCGCGCACGCTGGCGGCGCCCGTGCACACCCACACCCACGAGGACGAGTACTCGTTCGTGCTCGAGGGCCGCATCGGCGTGCTCGTCGGCGACCAGGAGCACGAGGCCGCGGCGGGCGACCTCGTCGTCAAGCCGCGCGGCGTCCCGCACGCGTTCTGGAATCCCACCGACGCGCCCACGCGCGTGCTGGAGACCATCTCGCCCGCGGGCTTCGAGCGCTACTTCGAGGAGCTCGCCCCGCTGCTGGGCGGGGACGGCCCGCCCGACGAGGCCGCCCTGGGCGCGGTGATGGCCCGCTACGCGCTGGACATGGACATGGGCTCGGTGCCCACCCTGGTAGAGCGCCACGGGCTGCGCGGCGGCTGAGGCTAGGGGTGCCGGAGGCGGCCAGATGGCCGCCGGAGGCGGGCCCCCAGGTCGCGA
>JAUJOF010000027.1 GCA_030447785.1 Solirubrobacteraceae bacterium | reverse complement strand
GCTCGCGTGCCCACAGCAGCAACTCCCCGGTGAGGCCCGCCTCCGGGCCGGGCAGGAAGACCCGCTTGGTGGGCTGGCTCGGGTTCTTGCGGTTGGGCAGCACCAGGCTGTCGCGCAGCACGTCCCTCGGCCGCAGCGCCAGCGCCTCGCTGATGCGGGCCGCCGTCGCCCACAGGACCCGGAGCAGCAGGCGGTCGCGCTCGTCCGCCGCGGCCGCGATGACCGCCCGCACCTCCGCCGGGGCGAGCCCCTCCGGCGGCCGCCACCGCGGGCGCGGCCGGTCCCCCGTGGATCGGACAGAACGCCGCGGCGGCGCCGGATCGGACCGTACGCGCGAGCGGGGGACGGCGAGGGCGCGGCCGGCCGGCCCGGGCACCTCCCCAGGGATCTCCCCGGGGGCCCCAGGGGCGGCGGCGAACTTCGGCGCATCCATGACCGTTCAATCGTACACAAGGCAGTTTGTGTCCGATCCGGGCGGCTGGGCCCGGGGGAAGGCCTGGAGCAGGAGCGGGAGGGGGACGCCACCGGTGCCCATCGGGTTCCTCACGGACGCCGAGCGGGGGCGGCTGAACCGCTTCCCGCCCGACATCCCACCCGGTGACCTGCTCGCCGCCTTCACCCTGTCCGACGCGGACCTCGGCCTCATCGGGGACCGGCGTGGTGACCCTAACCGCCTCGGCTTCGCCGTCCAGCTCACGGCGCTCCGCTACCTGGGCTTCGCGCCCGACGACCTCACCACCGCGCCCCCCAGGGCGGTCGCCTATCTGGCGCTGCAGCTGGGTGTCCCCGCCGGCCCGCCCGACGCCCTGGCGCGCTACGGCGAGCGCGAGCACACGCGGGCGGACCACCTCCGAGAGATCCGGGCGCACCTCGGGTTCCGGGAGGCACGGCCGGAGGACCTCGCGGGCCTCGCGGCCTGGCTGCTGGAGCGGGCGCTCGAGCACGATCGGCCGGTCGTGCTGTTCCACCTCGCCTGCGACTGGCTGCGCCGGGAGCGGATCGTCCGCCCCGGGGTCACCCGCGTGGAGCGCGTCGTCGCCGCCGCCCGGGAGCGGGCCCGGGCGGCGACCGCCCGCCGCCTGGCGCCGCTGCTGACCCCCGGCGTGCGCGACGCCCTCGACACCCTCCTCCTCCCGGACGAGGCCGGCGGCCGCGGGGGGCGCGGGCGGACGCCCCTGGCCTGGCTGCAACGCGAGGCGACGGCCGTCACCCCGCGCGCTATCTTGGGGGAGCTCGCCAAGCTCGCGTACCTGCGCGTGCTCGGCGCCGACGCCTGGGACCTGACCGTCCTGACGCCCAACCGCCGCAAGCTCCTGGCGCGCATCGGCCGGCGGGCGACCAACCAGGCGCTCCAGCGGGCGCCGGCCGAGCGGCGCCACCCCGTCCTCCTCGCCTTCCTGCGCCAGGCGGTCGAGGAGGTGACCGACGAGCTCGTCGACCTCTTCGAGCGGTGCCTCGCCACCTCCTACGCCCGCGCGGGGCGGGAGCTCGAGGAGTTCCGCCGGACCGTCGCCCGGGCCACCAACGAGAAGGTGCTCCTGTTCCGCGACTTCGGGCGCCTGGTGCTGGACCCGAGCGTCGCCGACGGCGAGCTGCGCGCCCGGATCTACCGCGACGTCATCCCCCAGGAGCGCCTGGCCGTCGCCGTCGCGGAGTGCGACCGCATCGTGCGGCCGCCGGACGACAACTACGTCGACCTGCTGGGCGCGCGCTACGGCCACCTGCGTCAGTTCAGCCCGGCCCTGCTCGACGCGCTGGCCTTCCGCGCCGCCACGGCCGACGCCGGCCTCCTGGAGGCGATCGATGTCCTGCGCCGCCTCGACCGGACGGGCCGGCGGAAGGTGCCGGCCGACGCCCCGACGGACTTCGTGCCGGCCAAGTGGCGGCCCTACGTCGTCGGCCGGGACGGGCGCCTCGACCGGCGCTACTACGAGCTGTGCGTCCTCTGGGAGCTGCGCGGGGCGCTCCGCGCCGGGGACGTGTGGCTGGAAGGCAGCCGGCGCTACGCGGACCCCGCGACCTACCTCATCCCCCGGGCGCAGTGGCCGGCGTTGCGCCCGGAGGCCTGCCGCCTCCTCCAGGCACCGGAGGACGGTGCCGAGCGGCTGCGCCAGCGGCAGGCCGAGCTGGAGGCGCTGCTGGCCCGACTCGACGGCGGGTTCCCCACCAACGAGTCCGTCCGGTTGGTCGGCGGGCACCTGACCATCAGCCCGGTGCGGGGCGAGGACCCGCCCGCCGGCGCCGAGCGGCTGAAGGCGCAGCTCGCCGCGCGGCTGCCGCGGCTGGAGCTGGCCGACCTGCTGGTGGAGGTGGACCGCTGGACGGGCTTCAGCCGGGACCTCGAGCACGCCGGCGGCGCGGAGCCCCGCACCAAGGACCTCCTCACCCACCTGCACGCGGCGGTCTTCGCCCAGGCCTGCAACTTCGGGCTGGATCAGTTCGCGGCGCTCGCCGGGCTCTCGTACCGCCAGCTCGCCTGGTGCGCGACCTGGTACCTGCGCGAGGAGACGCTCAAGACGGCCATCGCCCGGGTGGTCAACTTCCAGCACCGCCAGCCGCTGGCGGCCGCCTGGGGCAGCGGGACGCTCTCGTCCTCGGACGGCCAGCACTTCCCGGTCGCGGTCAAGGCGCGCACCGCCACGGCGCTGCCCCGCTCCTTCGGCTTCGGCCGCGGCGTGACCCACTACACCTGGACGAGCGACCAGTACGCCCCCTACGGCACGAAGGTCATCCCCAGCACCGTGCGCGACGCCACCTACGTGCTGGACGAGCTCCTGGACAACGAGACCGAGCTGCCCATCGAGCAGCACACCACCGACACCCACGGCTTCACCGAACTGGTCTTCGCCCTCTTCGACCTGCTCGGGCTCCAGTTCTCGCCCCGCATCCGGGACCTCGCCGACCAGCGGCTGTACCGCGTCGATCGCCAGCTCCGGTACCGCCACATCGAGCCGCTGCTCGCCGGCACAATCAACCGCGAGCGCATCCTGCGGCGCTGGGACGACCTGCTGCGGGTGGCCGCCTCGCTGAAGCAGGGCTGGGTCACGGCGTCCCTGCTGATCAGTAAGCTGCAGCGCTACCGGCGCCGGAACGCCCTGCTCGGGGCGCTGCTGGAGCACGGGCGCCTGATCAAGAGCCTCCACATCGTGCGCTGCCTGGACAGCCCCGACCACCGCCGGGGCATCGGCCGGCAGCTCAACAAGGGCGAGTCCCTGCACGACCTCCGGGGCTTCCTCTTCTTCGCCAACGAGGGCGAGATCCGCCGGGCCCAGCACGCGGACCAGGCCGTGCAGGCGCTCTGCCTCAACCTGGTCACCAATGCGGTGATCGCCTGGAACACGGTGTACATGGCCGAGGTCCTCCACGCCCTCCGAGCGGAGGGACACCCAGTCGATGACGACGACCTGCGCTCCCTGGCGCCGACGCTGCGGGCGCACATCAACATCTACGGCACGTACCGCTTCGATCTGGACGCCGGGGCACCCAGAGCCGGGCTGCGACCGCTCCACCAGCCTCCGGCCGCCTCGGCGTAGCGACGGAAATTTCTCCGCTGCTATCGGAAGGCCGACCCGCCGCCGTGGCGCAGTGCCTCCTCGGACCGTACCCGTCCGACGGCGCGCCGTCGCGCGCCCTGGCTCACGCACGCGCGAGGGCTGCTGGGTAGCGGGTGCCGGCTGGTCCATCGGCGACCCGTGGCGGCGCTGCCGAGACGGGTGCCCGCTCAGTGCAGCAGGGAGCGCAGGTCGGCGACCACGCGGTCGAGCTCGACGTCGAGCCCGTCGTAGTAGGCGCGGATCTGTCCGCGGGGATCGATCAGGACGAATCGGTTGCTGTGCATCACGTCGTAGTCGTGCCGGTGCTCGTGGTCGGCATGGCCGTCGGGCACGGGCGCGCTGAGCGTGACCGGGACGACGCCGAGGCGGAAGCCCTCGACGACCAGGCGGCGCATCTGCTCCTCCGGCCCGGTGAGGAACCGCCACGCTTCGGGGTCGGCGTCGTGCTGGTCGGCGTACGCCCGCAGCACGGGCACGGTGTCGCGGGCCGGATCGACGGCGAAGGAGAGGAGCCGGACTCTGCCGTCCAGAAGACCCTCGCGCCGCAGCCGGTCCTGGAGTGCGCGCATCCGCGCCGTCAGCAGCGGGCAGGTCTCGCGGCAGTGCGTGTAGACGAAGTTCGCCACCGCGGCCCGGCCGCGCAGGTCACCGGACTGGACGGTCCGCCCCAGCTGGTCGGTGAGGACGAAGGTCGGGGCGGGGCCGAAGTCGTCCAACGGTGCCTGGCGGACGATCGGGAGGCCGGGCACCCCGACCACCGCCACGCCGACGAGGCCGAGCACCACGGCGACGAGAGCGAGCCCCCCGGCGAGCCCGGGCGCTCCCGCGCGCCTGGCGGCCTCAGCCAGCACGGTCCGTCAGCGCCGCCCCAGCCGTTGGGGCGCGGTGCGCGCCTCGGCCGCCCGCGGCCGGTCGGCGGTGCGAGGAGCTATTTCGGGCTCGTGCGACGCCGGTGGCGCCGGTAGGGTCGCCTCGGGCGCCTCGATCTCGCCCGCGATCGCGGTCTGCTGCGCTCGCAGCTCGGCCAACCGTGCCTCACGGGCGGAGGCCGGCTGGCCGGCGGGAGCAGACTGGGTCGCGCAGTGGCCGCCGGACATGCCCCGCATCATCAGGAGCATCGACAGCGGGCAGGCAGCCAAGACCAGGAGCGGCAGGGCCGCCCAGACGAGCCCGGGCGCGACGATCCAGATCGCCAGAGCGACGGCTGCCAGGCTGGCCACCACCTTCCAGCTCAGGCACAGCCCGCCAAGCCGAAACGCGGGGCCGGGCCGAGCGGGGCGCAGCGCCACCCGGCCGTTCCCCGCGGCCGGCGTCGCGGCCGTCGCACCGGCATCGGTCGTGCCCGTCGCCGGCTGCGGCTGCCCGCGCATCGCCAGCCACATCATCAGCCCCATGCCGAGCGGGCACGCCAGGAGCGGGAGCAGCGCCAGCAAGCTTTCCACGTGTGTCGTTCCTCCTCCGATTGGTGGCCGCCGGTCAGAGCAGCCAATAGATGATCGTGTCGTGCACGCCGGCCAGCACGAGCACGATCCCGGCGGCGGGCCGCAGCCAGCGATCGATGCGGCGCGCGCCGGCCACGTACGCCGGCCGCGCGCCGGTCCCGGCGACCAGCACCGCGCTCAGTCCCAGGAGCGGCAGCGTGGTGCCCAGCGCGAACACGCCGGGGAACGCCGCGCCCAGCGGCGAGGCGAGGGCCAGCGGGATGGTCAGCCCGAAGAACAGCAGGAACAGGGTCGGGCAGAACGCGAACGAGAACGCCATCCCCAGCAGGAGCGCGCCGGTCACGCCGGTTCCCGCCCGGTCCTCGATCCAGCCGGCGAGGCCCTGTCCCAGCGAGAAGCGCAGGGGCACCAGCCCGAGCAGGTACAGGCCGAGCACGAGCATCAGCGGTCCGAGCGCCTTGCGCGCCGCGACGATGACCGGGATCGAGGCCTGGGCCAGCTGCTGGCCGGCCAGGATGACCGCCAGACCGACTGTGGTGTAGACCAGTGTCTTGCCGAGCAGGTAGGCGAGTGCGCTGCCAGCGACCGCTTTCCTGTCGCCGGCGCCGCGCGCCACGTAGGCGAGCGCGCCCACGTTGGTGGTCAGCTGGCAGGGACTCGTCGCCCCCAGCAGGCCGAAGAGCAGCGCGCTGAGCAGCGGCACGTTGATCGCGTCGGCCACGGCGCCCAGGGGCTGCGCGGCGGCGGCGTAGACGGTGCTGAGCGCCGCGTACCACCCAAGCACTAGCTCGCGCACGGCCTCGCCCCCTCCTCGACCGGGTCGGCCCACGCGGGGCACGGCGCCATGGCACGGGGAAGCAGCTCCCGCGCGCCCCCCAGCTGGCGGTACAGGCGCCAGGCGCCGAGCAGGCCGAGCTCCCACCCGCCGGACCGGTCGTGCCCCGCGGGCGGCGCACCCTTGAGGCCAAGCCAGCCGCGCAGCGGCCCGAAGCCCATCGCGATCAGCGCCGCCAGCAGCGCCGCGACCGCCGCGCAGGCGGCCGCCACCAGGCCCTCGCTGGCCTGCGGCCCCAGCAGCGCGGCGCACCACGGCCCCAGCAGCGCGTCGATCACAGCACCATCCCGGACGCCGACAGCGGGCCGCAGCCCATGGGCAGGAGGAGCAGCGCGAGCGTGACCGCCTGCAGACCCAGCAGTTCGGCCAGGCCGGCCGCCCCGATGGCGAGCACGGCGGCACGCGGGCGTGGGCGCTCGACGCGCTGCGGCGGCGGACCCATCAGCCGCTCGATGCGGTCCTCGATCAGCTCATCGGGCCCGGACAGCGACGGCGCGGCGGCGAAGGCGCCGCCGCCGGCGGCCTCGTTCCAGACCTTCGCCAGGGCGCTCGCCAGCGCGAGGGGGCGACGGGTGGCGCCGATAGCCAGGTCGTCGCAGGTCGGCTCCTTCTCGCGCTGGAGCTGGCGGTACGCGGCCCAGCTGGTGGGCAGGTAGCAAAACGCGTCGCGCAGCACGGTGGCGAGCCACACGGCGAGGTAGTCGCGTCGTGTGGCGTGCGCCAGCTCGTGGGCCAGCACCGACTCGAGCTCCTGCGCGTCGAGCCGCTCCAGCATCCAGGTGGACAGCAGCACCTTCGGCCGACGCAGCCCGTAGGTCAGCGCCAGCGGTCGGTCGAGCGTACAGACGAGTAGGCGGGGGCGCGGCGCACCGAGGCGCTCCGCGAGCTCTTCGGACAGCGACTGGAGCGCCGGCCCGGCGGGCCGCCCGCGCGCGATGGCCCGGCCCCGGAGCACGTGGCGCCCGAGACCCAGGGCGAGCCCGCCGAGCCCGACCAGCGCCATGCCCACGGGCAGCGCCGCGCCGAGGGCCGCGTCCCAGACCGGCGCGGCGAGGAAGCAGTCCCGCCGCGCGAAGTGGAGCAGCCCGGCGAGCCCGAGCCCCAGGCTGACGAGGGGAGTCGCCAGCACTAGGACCTGGAGCGGGCGCCGTTGCGGGCCGCCGACGCGGCGCACCGCCGCGAGCAGCACGAAGCCGCCGAGCGCGACCAGGAGCACGCTGGAGAGGGCGAGCAGCGCGTGCACGGGCTACTCCCGCCCCTCGGCCCGCTCGGCCGTCTCGGCCGCCCGGCGGCGCGCGATCTCGTCGAGCAGCTCGCGGGCCCGCGCCGCCGCGCCCGGCTCGGAGAGGCCGCGGAGAGTCTCCATCGTGGGGCCCGAGAAGCTCACCAGCAGGTCCTCGAGGATCCGGCCGACGAAGCGCGCGACGAACTGCTCACGGCTGAGGGTGGGGTAGTAGACGTAGGCCTGGTCGTCCTTCTCGACCCGGAGCAGGTGCTTGCGCGCCATGCGCGCCATCGTGTTCATCACCGTCGTGTAGGCGATGGTGTCCTTCGCCCGGCGCCGCTGCTCGTAGAGCAGCTCGAACACGTCGCGCACGGTGGTGCCCTGGCCCGGCGGCCGCGCCCACACCACCTCCATGATCTCGGCCTCCAGGTCGCCGAGCATCTTGCGGATGCCTGGCCGAGCCGTGCGGAAGACGCTGATCTCCGGCTCGGCCAACATCTCCGGCTCCTCGCTGCGGTCCACGGTCGGTGCCCCTACCGGCCGTTCATGCGGCCCATCATGTCGCGCATCGCCTCGCCGCCCATCATCCCGGTCATGCCAGCCATGCCACCCTGGCCCTTCATCCCGCCCAACTGCCGCATCATGCCCATCATCGCCGCGCACTGCTCCATCATCTCCTCGGAGCCGGGCACCGCCGCGTGCATGCGCTCGGAGAAGCCCTCGCCGTGTATCGCGTCCATCATCCGGTGCATCTCCTCGTGGGTCGGCGGCGCGGCGGGAGGGGCCGGGGTCTGCGCGAACAGGGTGCCCGCGGAGAAGGCGGCCAGGAGCGCGGCCGTCAGGCCGGCGCCGATCGCGAGTTTCCACCTCGTCATCGTCGTCATCTTCAGGATCCTCCAATCAGTCGTCGCGTGCGCGCGTCACGGCATCACCTCGAACCGCAGCGTGAGCGTCTGCTCCGGCTCGACCTGGTCGTTGGAGGGCACGCGCACCAGCAGGTCGCGCATGCCCACCATGGGCCGGTCGAACGTCACCAGGATGTGACCCGACGCGCCGGGGTCGATGGTCGCCGAACTGGCGACCGCTTCCACGCCTCAGGTTCAGCCACCGGGGGCCGCCGGCTTCAGCCGGATCTCGCCGATGCGCAGCGTCTCCTTTCCCGTGTTGGTGAACGCGAAGCGGTGCTCCTGCTTGCGGCTGGCGCTGACCTTGCCGAAGTCGTGCTGGCGCTCCTTGAACGCCAGGCGCGCCCCGGCTACGGCGGCGCCGGAGACGGCGGATGCCCCGGGCGCGCCCTGCGGCGCCTGGCCGCTCGGTGCACACGCGGCCACTCCGGCCAGGACCAGGAGTCCGACGAGCAGCGTCGCGGTGCGCCGCATCACCGTCCCGCGCCTCCTGGGGCTCCCGCCCCGCCCGCGGCCCAGGTCTGCCCGCCGTCGTCGCTGCGGAACACCTCGCCCACGCGGCGCTGCGTGTCCTGGTGGATCGCCAGCACGCGCGTCGGCTGCGCCGGACTCACCGCAACCACGACCGCGTTCTGCCCGGGGAACGGCAGCTTCGTCCACGAGGCCCCGCCGTCCGTGCTCTTGTACAGCCCGCCGTCCACGCCCGCGTAGAGCGTCTGTCGTGCGACCGGATCGGCGGCCAGGGCGAGCACCCGCTGCCCCTCGAGCCCCTTCGCCGCCGGCGCCCACGTCTGCCCGCCGTCGGGGCTGCGCAGCACGCCCGCCCCCATGCTGCCCACGTAGAGCGTCTCGGGACTCCCGCCGGCGGCGGCGACCGACATCACGTCCGGCGGCACCTGGCCTAGCCGCTGCCAGGTGCGTCCGGCGTCGGCGCTGCGGAAGAGGCCGATGCCGTTGACGAAGGCGTACAGCCGGGCGGGGTCGTCCGGGCTCATCGCGAAGCCGTGGATGTCGGTGCCGGGCAGGTTGTGCTGCACCTCCTGCCAGGACCGGCCCCCGTCCGCGCTCGCCTGGAAGACGTCGTGGCCGGCAATGAAGACGTGCTGTGGGTTGGCCGGGCTCACCGCCATGCCCATGGCGTCGAAGCCGCGCCGGTCCACGACCGGCTGCCATGTCCGCCCGCCATCGTCGCTGCGCATCACGCCGTTGTGGTGCCCGAAGAAGACGACGTCGGGATGGTCCGGGCTGAACGCCAGCGCGTGGAAGTCCGACGTGCGCAGGACGGCGCGCGGCGCGCCCGCGCCCGCCGCGCCGGCCGGGCCCTCCGCAGTGCGGCCGATGACCGTGCGCGCCAGGACCGCGACAGCGACCAAGGCGAGCCCGATCAGGAGGGCCCCCACGCCGACGCGCACCCATGGCACCGGCCGGGCCTGTCCAGCCCGGCGCGCCGCGGCGCGCCGGGCGGCGCGAGGACGC
>JAUJOF010000011.1:86383-102526 GCA_030447785.1 Solirubrobacteraceae bacterium | reverse complement strand
CGCCGCCCCCCCGTGGCCGGGGCTGGGCGCTGCTCTTTGGGTTTGTGTGTTTGTGCGTTGGGGTTGGGGGTGTTTTGGTTGGGTTTTACTCTGGGGGTGGGGTTGTGGGGGCGCGCGCTTATGCCGGGGTGTTTTTTCGGGGCTTGTTGGCCCTCTGGGGGGGTGGGGGGGGGGGGCCCCGGGGGGCGCGCGCGGGGGGGGGCCACGCCGGCGGTGGCCTCGCGCAGCACGCGGATGTCGCCACAGGTCATGCGCCCGTTCTGACGACGGCCCACCGCACCTTTCCAGCCGTCGACCGCGGCCCGCGTGCGGGGGCCGAACTGGCCGTCGATGCTCAGGTCGTCGCCCAGCCTGTTGAGGAAGTCCTGCAGGACGCGGATGTCCCGACCCCGGTCGCCGCTGCTCAGCGGCCAGCGCTCGCCCAGCGCGCCGCGGGTGTCGGGCGTGCAGTGGTGACTGTCGCGGTGGTCGGCGGCCGCCGGCGCGGGCACGGCCAGGACGACGCCGGCCAGCAGGACAGGCAGCAGACGGACAGGGCGGATGCTCACGGGGTCGTGGTCCTCTCGTTCTCGGGCCTGCGGGGTTAGCTGACGGGCTCGCGCTGAACGAGCAGCGCTACGTCGCACACCGGCGACGACTCGCCCCCGGCCGGTCGTGACCGGCCTCTGGGTCCCCCGCTCCCTCCCGTCGCCACGGGAGGGACTCGGCTGGTATCGGCGCGGAAGACTAGCGGACGTGCACGTCGCCTTGCAGGCGCAGGGGGTCGTGTGCTCAGCTCGTGAGCGCGGTGACGAGCGCGAGCGCAACCTCGGCTCGCGACTGCAGCGAATCGCCATCCACGAACTCGTGCGGGGCGTGCGCGCCCCCGCCGCGCGGGCCCAGACCGTCCACGCTGAGGGGGATGACCGGCGCGAGGTAGCTGGCGTCGCTGGCCCCGCCGCGATCGGCGCCCAGGATCGGCCGCCCGAGGTGCTCGGCCGCGGCGACCAGCAGCGGGGCGGTCACCGCGCGCGCGTCCATGCCCGGCCACTCGCGCTCCATGCGGACCTCCAGGCGCGCCCCGCCCACCTCGTCGGGCAGCGCCTCGCGCACCGCGGCGAAGGCCTCCAGCGAGTCGGCGCGCAGATCGCAGGTCAGAGCGCCGCGGGCGGGCACGACGTTGAAGGCCTCGCCGGCGCGCAGCACGGTGGGCACCACGGTCAGGCGCTCGGGGCCGTCGGGGGCGTGGCGGGCGGCGACCGCCTGCGCAGCCTGGGCCAAAGCGAGCAGCGCGTTGATCCCGCGCTCGGGCGCCGAACCCGAGTGGGCCGAGCGCCCCTGGGCCTCCACGCGCAGGGTTCCCGCCGCCTTGCGCCTGACCACCACCGCATCGTCGCCCTCGGGCGTGTGCTGGCCGGCCTCGAAGCACAGGCAGGCGTCCCATCCCGCGAAGCGATCGACGTGGGCGAAGGGGCCGATGCGCCACTCCTCGTCGACCACGAGCACCAGCGCCACCTCGGCGAAGCGCTCGGGGTGCTCGGCCAGCAGGCGCAGCACGCCCATGGCCAGCACGTCGCCGCCCTTCATGTCGATGGAGCCCGAGCCGATCAGCCGCCCGTCCTCACGGCGCAGCGGGCGGTGGGCCTCGTGGGCCACGACCGTGTCGAGGTGGCCGAGCAGGTCGATCCGCGCGCGGCCGGTCCCGGGCTGCCGGGCGTCGAGGTCGCCGGCCGGCCCGGGCGAAGAGCACGGCACGCGCTCGAGCTGGGCCTCCTCGGGCAGCAGCGCGCTGACCACCGCGATGGCCTCCTCCGCCCCGCGCACGTCACCCGACGGCGAGGAGACGCCCACGAGCGCCTCCAGCTCGCGCTCGGCGCGCGCGGCGATCCGTGCCGCGCCCTCGGTCACCCACGGGTCGCTCACGCGGGGCCTACGACCCGGCGCGAGCGCGTCGCCGCGTAGGCCGCCACGGCGATCATCGCGACCAGGTAGACGAGGAACGCCCCGTTGACCGGCTCCGCGCTCAGCGGCCAGGACAGCGAGACCCCGGGGCCCGTGAACACGTCGCGCAGCAGGTGCATCGCCACCCCGAGGGCGACCCCCACGGCGAAGTCCCCATAGCGCGGGGCGCGGGCGCGAACCGCCGCGGCGATGGCCCCGGCGACCAGCACGGTCACCAGCGAGTGGCTGACGGGGCGCGGGGTGACGTCGCTGATGCCCTCCTCGCCGAACAGGTCGGGGATGTGGTCGAGGTCGATGAGCGTCGCCGCGAACGTTCCGACGATCAGCGCGGTGGGCAGGCGCCGCGGGGAGGCGGCCAGCAGGATCGCGATGGTCGCGAAGTGCCCGGTCCAGTCGACCAGCCCGAGGATCAGCGTCGGGGGATCGAGGAGCAGCAGCCCCTGCACCACGACGATGACGGCCACGAGCGCGGCGAGCGCCGCCGGGGGCAGACGCACCGGCTAGGAACGGCGGAGGCGGCCACGGGACCGCAGAGGATGGGTGCCCGGGGCGCTCACCCGAGGATCTGCTCGAGACGGTGCTCGAGGGCGGCGGCGAGCGCCTCGCGAAACTCGCCCTCCTCGAAGCGCTCGACCGTGGCCTGGAGGAAGCCCTCGATGACCAGGCGCCTGGCGAGGGGCCCGGACAGGCCGCGCGCGCGCAGGTAGAAGACCTGCTCGGGGTCGATCTGGGCGATGGCCGCCGCGTGGGTGCAGCGCACGTCGTTGGCCGCGATCTCCAGGCCCGGGATGGCGTCGGCGTGCGCGCGCTTGGACAGCAGCAGGTTGCGCGACTCCTGGAAGGCGTCGATGCGCTGGGCGCCCTCGTCGACCTCGATCATCCCGCTCCACACCGTGGTCGAGCGCCCGTCGAGGATGCCGCGAAAGGCCAGGTCGGAGGTGGTGTCGGGCGAGACGTGCTCCTGGGTGGTGGCGAAGTCCAAGTGCTGGCGCCCGTGGGTGGCGTAGGCGCCGGTGACCTTGCCGTGCGCGCCGCGCCCGCGCAGGTCGGTCTCCTGGGCCACGCGCCCGTTGCCCGCGCCGAAGCCCAGCACGACCCAGTCCAGGGTGCCGTCGCGGTCGACGCTGGCGCGCTGGTTGCCGAAGATCCACGCCTTCTCGCCCAGCCCCTGGGCCGAGACGTAGCGCAGCTTCGCGGTCTGTCCCACCACCAGCTCGGTGACCGTGCTGAACAGGTGCCCGTCGCCGTCGCCGCCCGAGGTCACGTACTGATCCCAGACCTCGGCCTCAGCGCCCTCCTCGAGCACCACGAGCACGCGCCAGTGCATCGCACCGCCCTGGGCGGCCTGGATGGCGCGCAGGCTGATGGGCGCCTCGACCTTCATCCAGCGCGGGACGTAGACGAACGCGCCGCCCAGCCAGCCGGCCTCGTTGCGGGCCACGAATGGATCCTCGGCGTCGACCACGGAGCCCAGGTGGGGCTCCACCAGCTCGGGATGGCTCTGGGCCGCCGCGCTGAGGGGCATGACCAAGGGACCGTCGGAGGCCACGGCGGGCGCGGGCGCGAAGGCGCCGTCGACCTGGGTCAGCACCACCGACTCGTCGGGCGGGCGGACCACCAGCGGCGTCTGCTCGGCCAGCCCGAGGTCGCCGCCGGCCACGGGCGCGTAGGCGTCGAGGTCCAGCTTCTCGAGGGAGGTGAACTCCCATCCCGGCTTCCCGCGAAAGCGCGGCAGGTCGAGCGTCGCCGCGAGCTGCGCCCCGCGGCGACGGCGGTCGATCAGGAAGGGGGGCTCGGTGACGGCGGGCGCATCGGCCGGACTAGCCAATGCTCCCCTCCATCTGCAATTCGATGAGGCGGTTCATCTCGACCGCGTACTCCATCGGCAGCTCCTTGACGATCGGCTCGATGAAGCCGTTGACGATGAGCTTGGAGGCCTCCTCCTCGTCCAGCCCGTGGGACTGAAGGTAGAAGAGCTGCTCCTCGCCGACCTTGGTGACGCTGGCCTCGTGGCCGACGTCCACGTCGTCCTCGCCGATGCGGATCGTCGGGTAGGTGTCGGTGCGCGAGGCCTCGTCGAGCAGCAGCGCGTCGCAGACCACCTTGGAACGCGAGCGCTGCGCACCCTTGGCCACCTCGAGCAGCCCGCGATAGCTCGACCGCCCGCCGTCCTTGGAGATCGACTTGGCGAAGATGTTCGAGGTGGTGTCGGGCGCGGCGTGGATGATCTTGCCGCCCGCGTCCTGGTGCTGGCCCTCGCCGGCAAAGGCGATGGAGAGGATCTCGCCGTGGGCGCGCTCACCGGTCAGGTAGACCGACGGGTACTTCATCGTCAGCTTGGAGCCCAGGTTGCAGTCGACCCATTCGACGGTGGCGTCGCGCTGGGCCTCCGCCCGCTTGGTGACCAGGTTGAACACGTTGTTCGACCAGTTCTGCACGGTCGTGTAACGGATGCGCGCGCCGGGCTTGGCGATCAGCTCGACCACCGCGGAGTGCAGCGAGTCCGAGCTGTAGGTCGGCGCGGTGCAGCCCTCGACGTAGTGCACGTAGGAGCCCTCGTCGGCGATGATCAGCGTGCGCTCGAACTGCCCCATGTTCTCCGTGTTGATGCGGAAGTAGGCCTGCAGCGGCATCTCCACGTGCACGCCCGGGGGCACGTAGACGAACGAGCCGCCCGACCACACGGAGCTGTTGAGCGCAGCGAGCTTGTTGTCGTTGGCCGGGATGAGCGTGGCGAAGTACTCGCGCACCAGATCCTCGTGCTCGCGCAGCGCGGTGTCCATGTCCGTGAAGATCACGCCCTGCTCCTCCAGCTGGGCATTGACCTGGTGGTAGACCACTTCGGACTCGTACTGCGCGCCCACGCCGGCCAGGAACTGGCGCTCGGCCTCCGGGATGCCCAGGCGGTCGAAGGTCTTCTTGACGTCCTCGGGGACGTCGTCCCAGGAGCGCTCGGCCCGCTCCGAGGGCGCGCACGAAGTAGTGGATGTTGTCGAAGTCCACCTGGGCCAGGAACGGCGAGCCCCAGGTGGGCATGGCCCGCGCGAAGAAGTGGTCGAGGGCCTTGAGGCGGAAGTCGCGCATCCACTGCGGCTCGTCCTTGAACTCCGAGATCTTCTCGACGATCTCGCGGTTGATCCCCTTGGGCGCCTTGTACAGGTAGTTCTCGGCGTCGTGGAAGCCGTAGCGCTCGGTGTAGTCGGCGTTGATCCCCTGCAGGGACTTCTGCTCTTCAAGGACTTCGGGCGTGGCCATGTGGTCAATCGACCTCCAGCTTGATGACGTCGTCCTCGATCAGGACGGGAAAGGTCTCGATGGGTACGTAGGCGGGCAGGGTCTGGGGCTTTCCGGTGCGCAGGTCGAACAGCGCGCCGTGACGGGGGCACTCCACCGTACAGGCAGCGCCGTCGATCTCCCCTTCGGCCAGCGGCCCGTCGTCGTGGGAGCACCTATCCTCGACGGCCAGCAGCTCGCCGTTGCAGTTGACGACCATGATCTCGACGTCCTCCCATTCCACGGTGCGCATGGCGCCGGGAGGCAGGTCGCTCGTGGGGCAGATGTCGATGGTCTCGGGCATATCCGATCGGTACGGTCGGATTCTACCCGTCGGGGGGTCTGGGCCCGGTCAGGCCAGGCGCAGGGCGCTGCACGCGGCGATGGCGCCGAAATCGCGGTCGCGGTGGAGGACAGGGAGGTCGGCGCGGATGGCGACGATGGCGATCAGGCAGTCCGTGAGCCGGTGGACGGTGGCACCGGCTGTGTCGGCGAGGATCAACCGGGGCGCGCACGATCAGAGACGGCGAGATCGGTCGCGACCTCCTGTGCCCCCCAGATCAGCTCGTCATCGCCGAACTCGCTCACCGTCAGCCGCCGGGTCGGGCGCAGCCCCGCTCGACGTGATCGGTCAGTCCAGTGCGTCGGGAAGCAGCGAGAGCCCTTCGGCGTGGGCGGCCGTGTGCAGACGTGCGCCCCATGTGGCGAACAGGACATCGTCACCCGGGAGCACGAGAGCCGCCGCGAGATGTAAGGCATCCAAGCTGCGCAGGTGGCGCTGTGGCGCAAGTTCCGCGGCATGCTCGACGAGGGCCTGGTCGATCTCGACGATCGCGAACGCAGGCCACTCCTCGGCGACGACCTGTGTCGCGCGAGATCCGGCAGCGAGCCCGACCGCGCGGCGGTCTCAACGAAAACCGGCCCGGCACATGAACCAACCGTCGGCTCGCTGCATCGCTTCGACGACGGTGTCATTGCCCGGCTCCGCGACGTAGCGCTTGACCAGTGCGCTCCCGTCCAGATCGAGCTTCAGCGCCCGCCTTCCCGCTCTGCCAGCACCAGCGCCCACGCGCTACCAGTGACCTGGACCGGCTCCGGGAGCGCGCGACGGCCGGTATCGCGCAGGCGGCACCACGCGACCCTCAGCTACCAGCGCGCGCAGCTGGTCGGTGCCGGCCACGGCCCCGCCGGCACGATATCCGCCACCGCCTTGTTCCGAAGGTGACACGCACCTGCTCGCCCCGGCGGACGGCACGCAGCGTCTCGCTCAGTGAGCGCTTCAGCTCACGAACCCCGATCTCGCGCATGTGACCACCTTTACCCCCAAGGGACCACCTGCAGCTGGCAGCGTGATCCCTCGCAGAGCGCTCCACTTGCGCAAAGCAGTAGCCGTGCGGCGTCGGGCGCGGGGCGTCAGGCAGCGTGGACGGTGCCGGTAGTGGCGACCGGATCGGGGAGCTTCTGACCGAGCGCCCGGACCTCCTGGGCATAGGCATCAACGGCTTCGCGGATTCGCTCGGAGACCTCGTGGCGGGTCGCCCCAAGGGCGACCACGCCGACCGCAGAGCAGGCCGACGATGCCGCTGGCAGTCGCCCTGTCCTTCTGCTTTCGCCGGGTGGGAGTTCCCGGCAGCCGGCCTCCCGCGCTGCCCTTTCCGTGCGAGGCGGTAGGGCGCGCGGCGGTGGTCTTTCTCGCGAAGCGGGAGCGCCCGGCCCCGGCTGTTAGGCGGCGGCCAGCGCCGGTGCTAGCTCGTCGGCGCGCTTGCCTCGAGGGTCTCCGGTACGGTGATGATCAGGCGCCCGTCGCGGTCGAGCAGCGAGCGCGCGTTGATCAGTGTGAGCCCCACCACGCGCTGCGTTCCCGGCTCGAAGCGGACCACATGGCCCTCAGGGGTTTCCTCGCCCTCGGCGTCGACCGGCTCGCCCACGTGCAGGTAGAGGACGTCGCCTTCGGCGTCGTAGTCGGCGTGATCGAAGATCAACGGCCCGATCTGCACCCTCATGGGTTCCATCGTTTGGGGTCCTTTCGAATCGCCAGGGCAGTGATGATTCGCGCCGGCTCCTGCTCGAAGCCTACGACCACCAGAAGCCATCATCGACGCGGACAAGACCATCCGTGTCGCCGCCATCCTCCACTGCTCGATCGCCTACCGCAGCGACCCGCGCTGACCGCATCGGGCAGCGCGGAGCGCAGGGCTGCTCCTCCTCGCGGAGGCTGTCGCATAAACCCCCGGCGAGCGCCCTGGGCTCCGCCAACGGCTATCTCGTCCGTCGCGGACGGGACGTCCGTCGCGAGCTCGTGGCGCACGGGTGCTCTGGCGTGCACTAGCGCGAACGCGCGGCGGCGTTTCCAGAACGGCTTTGTGCGACACCCACCATGGAGGCTGTTGCACAAAGCCGCTCCGGATAACGCGAACAAACGCCCCCGAATCTCCGCGCTGAGCACCCTGCCGAAGCGCACGTCGCCCTCGGGCCAAAGCTGCCTGACGGACGACTTGGAGCTCGCTCCGAGGAAGGCTTAGAACGCGCTCAGCGACGTCGCCAGGGGTTTGTGCAACAGCCTCCATGCAAGCCGGCAGCTGCCCGGCTATCTCGCGTGATAGCGAGAGCACCGGGGCGATCCTGGTGAGGCCGTTGATGGAGCCTTAGAACTCGTCCGAAAACGTCCGGCACGCCGTCAGGCACCCGCCCGCGGCGCCGGATCCACGCGTGATGCTCGCCGATGCTCTGCATCGACTGCGCTCACTCGCGGCGCCCGGCATCCAAGACCTTCCGAGCGACGAGAGGGGCGCTGGTCGGCTACGCGCGCGCCCTCACCGCCCAGCGCGTGAGCTCGGAACGTCTACAGGTCCTCGGCGGCCTGCACCGGCGGGTCGCCGCCCGCCTCGGCCGCGGAGGCCGGCGTATCGGACTCCCAGTCCACCGCGGCGCCCAGGCCCGCGGACTTCAGGACCTTGAGGCTCAGCAGCGCGCACTTCATGCGCGTGGCGGAGATCTCGATGCCCAGCAGGTCGAGCACGAAGGAGCGGTCCAGGCGCAGGAGGTCGTCGACCTTCATGCCCTTGACCTCGTCGGAGGCCATGGAGGCCGAAGCCTGGCTGATCGCGCAGCCGTGGCCCGAGAAGCGCAGATCCTCGATCCTGCCGTCGTCGGCAGTGAGGATCTCCACGCGCAGCTCGTCGCCGCACAGCGGGTTGTTGTCCTCGAACTCGAGGTCGTGGGACTCGAGCTCGGGCAGCGGCGGGCTCCAGTGGTGGGGGCGCTTGTAGTGCTCGAGGATCTCCTCGCGATAGAGATCGTCCATGAGCTAGGCGAACACCTCCCGCACGCGCTCCAGCCCGGCCACGAGCTGGTCGACCTCCTCGCGCGTGGTGTGCGCGGCGAAGGAGGCGCGGGTGGTGGCGGGCACGCCGAGCACCCGCATGAGCGGCTGCGCGCAGTGGTGGCCGGCGCGCACGCACACTCCCCCCCGGCCGAGGATCTCCGCGACGTCGTGGGGGTGGACGCCGTCCACGGCGAAGGAGATCACCGCGCCGCGGCGCTCGGCGGCCGGCGGGCCGAAGACGCGCACGCCGGGCATGTTGGCCAGGCGCTCCAGTGCGTAGGCGACGAGCTCGGCCTCGTGGGCGCGGATGCGCTCGATCCCCAGCTGCTGGATCCACTCGACGGCGGCGCCCATGCCCACCGCCTCGGCGATCGGCGAGGTGCCGGCCTCGAACTTGGCGGGCAGCTCGGCCCAGCGCGACTCGTGCCAGTCCACCGAGGAGATCATGTGCCCCCCGCCCAGAAACGGCGGCATGGCCTCCAGCAGCTCGCGGCGGCCGTGCAGGATCCCCAGGCCCGTGGGGCCGTAGGCCTTGTGGGCGGTCCAGACGTAGAAGTCGGCGTCGATCGCGCGCAGGTCCACGGGGACCTGGGGCACCGCCTGCGTGCCGTCCACGATCACCATGGCCCCGGCCGCGTGCGCGCGGCGGGCGATCTCCTCCACGGGGTTGACGGTGCCCAGCACGTTGGAGACGTGCACCACGCCGACCAGCTTGGGCCCGCGCTCCAGCAGCGAGTCCAGCGCGCCGAGGACCAGCTCGCCCTGCTCGTCGATGGGCACGAAGGCCAGCTCGGCGCCGGCGGCCTGGCAGGCCAGCTGCCAGGGCACGATCGAGGAGTGGTGCTCCATCTGGGTGAGCACCACGAGGTCGCCGGCCCGCAAGTTGGCGCGCCCCCACGACTGGGCCACCAGGTTGATGGCCTCGGTGGCGTTCTTGGTGAAGACCGTCTCCTTGACCGTGGAGCCCAGCCACGCCGCCGCGCGCTCGCGCGCGCCCTCGAAGCGGTCGGTCGCCTCGACGGCCAGCGGGTACACGCCGCGGTGGATCGACGCGTTGTGGTGGCGCAGCAGATCGTCCATGGCCTCGATGACCGCCAGCGGCTTCTGGGAGGTGGCCGCGGAGTCCAGGTAGGCCAGCCCCTCGCGCTCCAGGACGGGAAACTCGCCCCGGACGTCGAGGCGCTGACCGGCGAGCGCGGTCATGCGGAGGCTCCGACCTCTTCGCGGATGCGCCCGTAGCCCTCCGCCTCGAGCTGCTCGACGAGCTCGGGACCGCCCTCCTTGGCGATGCGCCCGTCGAACATGATCGACACGCGCGCGGGCTGGACCATGTGCAGGATGCGCTGGTAGTGGGTGATGATCAGCACGCCCATGTCGGTGCCCCTGGCGACGGTGTTGACGCCGTTGGCGACCACGTTCAGGGCGTCGATGTCCAGGCCCGAGTCGGTCTCGTCCAGCACGGCGACGGCGGGGCGCTGGAGGGCGAGCTGCAGGATCTCCATGCGCTTCTTCTCGCCGCCCGAGAAGCCCTCGTTGAGGTAGCGGCTGGAGAACTCGCGCGGGACGTTGGTCAGCTCCATGGCCTCCTCGACGGTCCTGCGGAAGTCCTTGAGCGAGATGTCCTCCTCTCCGCGCTCGGCGCGGTGGGCGTTCATGACCATGCGCAGGTACCTGGTGACCGTCACGCCCGGGATGGAGACCGGGTACTGGAAGGCCATGAACAGGCCGGCGCGGGCGCGCTCGTCCGGGTCTGCTTGCGTGATGTCCTCGTCGTCGAAGACGATGCGCCCGTCGGTGACCTCGAGGTTGGGGTGACCCATGATCGCGTTGGCCAGGGTCGACTTGCCCGACCCGTTGGGTCCCATGAGGGCGTGCACCTCGCCGGAGCGCACGACCAGGTCGAGACCCTGGAGGATCTGCTTGTCGCCGGCGCTGACGTGGAGGTTCTCGATACGAAGCTCGGGCATGCGTCTCGCTTTCTGGGTTCGGCTAGAGGTGCAGCGGGGCCGCGAGCTCGGCCGGCCGCGCGGCGGTCAGGGACAGCGGCCCGCCGCGCTGGGCGAAGCCGATCAGCTCGGCCAGCGTGGTCTGGCGCAGGGCGCGGAGCACGCCGCCCTGCACGCGCGTCCACAGCAGCTTGGTGGCGCAGCCCTCACCGCCGTCGTTCTCGTGGGAGCACAGCACGCGCCCCTCGGACTCGGCGTCCTGCGCGAAGCACGACATCGGCGCGACGCCGCCCTCGAGGGCCAGCACCACCTCGTCCATGGTGATCCCCGCGGGATCGCGCACGAGGCGGTAGCCACCCTGCGCGCCGCGGGTGGCCGCAACCAGGCCGGCCCTCTTGAGCAGGGCCGCGATCCGCTCCAGGTAGGCCAGCGGCAGGCCCTCGGCCTCGGCGATCGCCTTGAGCGAGACCGGGCGGTCGCCTGGCTGTCGGCCCAGCTCGACCAGCAGCCGCACGCCGTACTCGGCCTTGGTCGTGAAGATCATCGGGCATAATCCTACCAATGAGGTCGGATAAGCCTGGGATCTGCGACGCCGACGTCCCCCCTGTGGTGGGCAGTGTGCTCACCGGGACGGGGCTTACCATCGCCCAGGCCGCGGCGCGACTCCAGCGCGGCGAGGAGCCGGCCCTCACCGACGTCCAGCGCGCGATCGTCGAGCGATGGATCGCCGAGGGGAGGACGGGGTAGGAGCCCCGTCCATGGCCGACGAACGGCACATCTCCGGGACCCCCGAGAAGGACCCCGACGACTGGGTGACCGGCCAGGAGCCGATGACCGGGCCCCAGGCGTCCTACCTCGAGACCCTGTGCCGCCAGGCCGGTGAGGAGTTCGATCCCTCGCTGACCAAGGCGCAGGCCTCCGAGCTGATCGACCGCCTGCAGGCCCAGACCGGCCGCGGCGGCGGCGCGGACGCCTCCTAGCACCTGGCGACCTTCCCCGAGCGCCGGACGGACAGGTCAGGGCGCGGGCAGGTCGGCGCCGTAGGGTCCCCGGCCGGTGAGGCAGGCCGCCGAGCAGCGCGCGGCGAGGTCCAGAGCGCCCTCGAGCGCGCGGCCCTCGGCCAGCGCATAGGTCAGCGCGGCGGCGAAGGTGTCCCCAGCGCCGTAGGCGTCGGCGACGGGCCCCGGAAGCGCCGCCGCCTCCCAGGCGCCCTCCTTCCCCTCGTCGGTGCGCCAGCGCCCGCCGCGCGCGCCCAGCGTGGTGACGATCAGCGACGGCGCGGGCGCCAGCTCGCCGGGCTGCACCTGCTCCCCTGCGTCGCTGCCGCTGTGCACCAGGGCGTCGAGGTGCACTCCGGCGCCGCGGATCGCCTCGCGGGCCCGCGGCGTGGCCACCAGCACCCGCGCCTCGCGCGCGCGGCGCAACGCGGCGACGTCGCCCCCCGTGAAGTACACGCCTTCGGTGGCGCGCAGGCGCTCCCAGGGCAACGCGTCGTCACCGTGGGGAACGAGCCGCTCGCCGATGACCGTGATGGTGCGCTCGCCCTCGCCGTCGAGGAAGGTGAAGGCGCGGCGCTGGGCGCGCCGGCGCTCGGCCGCATGCACAGCCACCCCCCGCGCGGTCAGCGCCGCGGCGGCCCGCTCGGCCAGTGAGTCGGAGCCCAGGGCGGTGAAGAGGTCGGCCTCACCGGCCAGTCGCGCGAGCTGTACCGCGGCCACCCCACCGCCGCCCCCGGCCTCCTCGAAGGTCTCGTGGGCGTGGACGATCTCGCCGGAGCCCGGCACCCGCTCCACCAGGGCGAACTCGACCCACTCCACATGGCCCACCACCGCGACGCGCACGAACGCCAGTCTTCCCGCTTGGCACCCCGGACCCACGGGTAGCGAGCGGCGATGCCCGTCGCCGTCATCACCGGCTCGGACTCCGGCATCGGAAAGGCCACCGCCACGCTGCTCGCCGGTCGCGGCTGGGACGTGGGCCTCACCTGGCGCAGCGACGAAGAGGGCGCGCGGCGCACCGCCGACGAGGCCGCCGCCGCCGGCGCGCGCACGGCGGTCTGCCAAGCCGACCTCACCGAGGTCGAGGCCGGGGCCCAGGTGGTCGGCACGCTCGCCGACCGCCTCGGGGGCATCGACGCGCTGGTCAACAACGCGGGCACCGGCGCGATGGAGCCACTGCTGGACATGGAGACCTCCACCTTCCGTTCGGTGCTCGACGTGGACCTGGTCGCGGCGTTCACCGCCGCGCGCGAGGCCGCGCGACGGATGGTGGCCGCCGGCCACGGGGGGCGGATCGTCAACGTCACGTCGGTGCACGAGCACGTGCCCCTGCGCGGCGCCGCCCCCTACGTGGCCGCCAAGCACGGGCTGGGAGGGCTGACCAAGGTGCTCGCCCTCGAGCTGGCCCAGCACGGCATCTGCGTCAACGCGGTCGCCCCCGGGGAGATCGCCACTCCCATGACCGGTCAGGAGGACGTCGACCCCCACGCTCAGCCGCGGCCGCTGATCCCTGCCGGGCGCCCGGGCGACGCGCGCGAGATCGCCGCCCTGGTGGCCTGGCTGTGCTCGGAGGAGTCCGCCTACGTCACGGGCAGCTCATTCGTGGCCGACGGTGGCATGCTCCTCATGGCCGCCGCGGCCAACGCCGAAGCCCGCCCCGCCTGAGCCAGCCCCCGCCGAAGCGGTGATGCGGGGCCGCGGCGTTCGCAACAAAGAGCCTGCATGCGGTGATCGGCGAAGACTGAGCCTTCCGTGAGCTCGAGCATCGAGGGACTTGCGGGGCGGGCGGGATGGGCGTGGTCTGCCGGGCCACGCAGCCGGCCCTCGAGCGCCTGGTGGCGCTCAAGCTGATCACGCCCGCGCTGGCGGAGGATCCCGACTTCCGCCAGCGCTTCGTGACCGCCAGGATCCGGCGATCCCTCTCGCCCGCCTAGGGGAGGCTGGAGGTGGGGAAGCCGAGGACCGGGTGCAGCTCGTAGGTGAACAGCCCGGCGTTGATCCCGGGATCGTCGGCCATGATCCGCTCGACTTCTTCTGGGGTCGCATCGAAAATGGCGATGCCGGCCCAGTCGCTTTCGTCGGTGGCCGGGCAGACGATGGCCAGCTTTCCCGCGTCGCGTAGCGCGAAGTTGCGCCGTCCGTGCTCCCAGATGATCTTCTCGGCGTCGGGCCCGCTGGCCTTCTCGGTGCCCCGCAGCAGCATCGCGGTGTATGTCTTGCTCTTGCCGAGCATGTCCTGCATGTACTCGTCGGTGATCTCCGGCATGGCGCTCCTCTCGTCGGTCGGCAGCGTGGTGAGCTGGGCGGGGGCGGTCACTGGACCGCCCCCTCTGAGAGGCCGACGAGGTGGCCTTCGGGATCGGAGAAGAACGCGAACGTGAGCCCGAACTGCTCGAGCGTCGTCGGGGGCACGATCGTCTGTCCGCCGAGCTGCTCCACCTTTTGCAGGTAGGCGGCGACATCATCGACCTCGACGTAGAAGGTGACCTGCCCGGACCCGCCGTCCTGCGCCTGGCCGATTCCGCCGCCGATGCCCTTCTCGGCCGCCTGGACCACTCCATAACCGGAGCCATCGCCGGCGTCCTGCACCTGCCAATCGAACAGCTCGCCGTAGAACCTTTGCAGTGCCGGACCGTCCTTGCCGGTTACCTCGAACCATGCCACTGCCGGCACTGCCATTTTGGTGCTCCTTTGTCGTCGATGGTCTTGTTTGCTCGTGCCGTTTCAGGCTGGCGTGGGTGTTGGCGTGCTCGGCGTACCAGCCGAGCACCTCCGTCCAGCCTGAGTCGTAGCCGGCGATGAAGTCGATCGCGCCCGGTACGCGCTCAAAGCCGGTGTGCTCAAGGCGCGCCCGCGTGCCTTCGGGCACGGGCTCAAAGGTGATCTCAAGCTGGGTGGAGGCCCCCTCGGGCCAGCCCACCTGCGTCCAGGTCAGCGCCAGCCGGCGGCCGGGCTCCCATGCGGTGACGCGCCCGACCTCCATCCCGCTGCCCTCTCGACGTCATAGACCTCGATGAACCGCCCGCCCACGCCTGGCTCGATCCGGACGGAGAGACCGCGTTCGCGGTCGTTCCAGTAGGGCGTGTCGCGCCGCCACCACAGGCCGATGTCCTCGGTGAAGAGCGCGAAAGCCTCTTCGGGCGAGGCCTCGACTGTCACCTCCGCGCGCGCGACCGGTCGTGCTGCCATTGCCACTCCTTCCGCGTAGCTCTTGAACGAGGACAGCACGCCGTCCCAGCTCGGCGTGGGGAAGTCCCATGGCGGCGATAGCCGGCGGTGTCCGATGGTCGTGCTCATCGCGAGCCACGCTCCGAGCGTTGGCCGCGAAGCTCCACGTACTCTTTGAACGCCTCGAGCTGGCCCTGCCACGCCTGGCCGAGCTGCTCAAACCAGCGCGACAACTCACCGATCGGCTCGGGCGCCAGCGCATACAGGCGCACCCGCCCATCGTTTGGCACGCCGTGCTCGACGATCAGCCCCGCCTCACGCAACACCCGAAGATGCCGACTCACCGCCGGCGCGGCGATAGGGAAGGCGTGCCGCTGCATACCCAACACGGCCCTGTGGTCGCTCGGTCGTGTCGAGAGTGCGCTTGGGGCGGGCGGGGCGCGATCATCCTCCGATGCGTCGGCGAGGAGAGAGCCGAGCCGGATGGACTCACGGCGTGCCGATCGAGGGCCGGGGACCGGGTGAGTCCTATCGGCCCCAGGATGTGGCGCCGTCGGTGGTGGGCGTTCACCAGCCCGGTGGCAGCCCACCCCACGGGAGCGGGAAGACAGGGGTGGGCGGCGGACGAGCGCCTAGTGTTCGGTTGTGGCCCTCGGCGACCGTGTGCACGACCGCGAAGAGCTCCCTCTGCTGCAGGGTGAGCGACTGGTTCTGCGCCCGGTGCGCGCCGACGATGCCCGAGCGCTGACTGACGTCCTCACCGAGCCGGAGATAGCGCGCTGGTGGGGGCACAACGACATCGACAGCGTGCGCGAGGAGATGCCAGCCCTCCTCGTCATTGTCGTCGACGGCGCGGTGACCGGTTGGCTCCACGTCCATGAGGAAACCGAACGGGACTATCCCAGCGTCGCGTTCGACATCGCCTTGACGACGGCCGTTCACGGGCGCGGCTACGCCCAGGAAGCGCTGCGCGTCGCCATCCGCCACTTCATCGACCGTGGCCATCACCGCTTCACCATCGACCCGGCGGTGGACAATGAGCGCGCGATCCGGTGCTACGCCGCCGTCGGCTTCAAGCCCGTCGGGGTCCTGCGCGCCTACGAGCGCGCGCCGGACGGCAGGTGGCGGGATGGTCTTCTGATGGACCTCCTCGCTGTCGAGTTCGACGGCTGAGCGCGAGGCACGCCGGCAACACAGACGACCTCGAGTCGACCCCGGTCACCTGCCAGCAGCGCCAGACCCCAGGAGCGCCCGCCCGCCGCGTAGGGCCGGCACAGCGCGACGAGCACGCGCCGCTGGGCGGCGGTCAGCTCGGGCAGCGCGAGCCCTTCACCGCCCGCGGCGCGGGTGGGGCGCGAGTCGGGCGCCTCGGGCACCCGGTAGGCCAGCGTGGTGCGCCCGACGCGCACCACGTCCCCGTCGCGCAGGCGGCTGCGCGACGTCACGCGCCGGCCGTTGAGGAAGGAGCCGTCGCGCGACAGGCCGTCGTCGG
>JAUJOF010000011.1:13203-86283 GCA_030447785.1 Solirubrobacteraceae bacterium | reverse complement strand
GACGTCACGCGCCGGCCGTTGAGGAAGGAGCCGTCGCGCGACAGGCCGTCGTCGGTCAGCGTCCACTCGTCGCCCGGGCGCTCGAGCTCGGCGTGCAGGCGGGGACCTCCGTGTCCCATTCCAGGGCGACGTCGTTGCCCGGGCTGCGCCCGATGCAGATGCGAGTGCGCTGGGCGCCGAGGGTGACCAGGCGCTGAGCGCCGTCGCCGGCGCGGAAGACCAGGAAGGGATCGCCCTCGCGCCTGAGGGCGCGGGTGGCGCGGGCGCCCATGGTTCTGATCTGGCGTACGCGCCGTTCTCCCGGAGCTGGTCACGATGACCCCCACCCCCACCCCCACCCCCATCATGCTGGACCGCCTGCCTGACGAGCGCCTCGTAGCGCTCGTGCGCGCCGAGCGCGACGAGGCCTTCACCGCGCTGGTGCGCCGCTACCGCGAGCCGCTGCTCGCCTATGCCCGCCGGATGCTGCACGGCTCGGGCCAGGACCCCGAGGACGTACTCCAGGAGGCCTTCATCCGCGCCCACGCCGGGCTGTGCGCCAGTGACGCCCCGATGGCGGTCCGCCCGTGGCTCTACACCATCGTGCGCAACCGCTGCCTCGACGCATTGCGCTCGCCCCTGCGCGGACGGGCCGACCCCGAGGGCGAGCTGGCCGCGTTGGCCGCCCCCCACGCCGATCCCGCCGGGGCCTACGCTCGGCACGTCGAGATCGAGGCGCTGGTGAGCGCCGTGGCCGCACTGCCCGAGCGCCAGCGCGCGGCGCTGGTGCTCCACGTGCTCGACGGGCGCCCCCACAAGGAGGTCGCGGGAACGCTGCACACGACGGTCCAGGCGACCAAGTCGCTGGTCATCCGGGCACGCGCGGCCCTGGCCGAGGAGGGCGGCGCGGCCGCGTAGAGCGTCTCGGCGCGCCCGCGGGCGCGGGTACCCTGCGGTCATGCTCGACACCCAGGCCATTGCCGACTCCCTGGACCGCCTCGAGGAAGGCCTGCGCGAGTGCCGCGCGGCTCTCGAGGTGGTGCACGACGACCCCAGCGCCATGGGGGAACTGGGCGAGACCGTCGACGCGATGGCCCAGGAGATCGCGCAGCTGCGCGGCGCGACGGCGACAGAGCGGCTTTAGAGGGTGCGCCTTACGGGCGCCGCTCGGGGCCTCCTCGCTGCGGCCGCCCTCCTCGTATCCGCCTGTGGCAGCGGCCCAGAGGACGTCGGGCGCGAGCCCTCCGCGCAGGCCGGTCCTGTGACCGTCGTGCAGGACGACGCAGAGCTGCTGTACCGCTCCGACGCCCGGATGGCCGCCACGCTGGACGACCTGCGCAGCGCGGGGGTGGACTGGATCCGGGTGACGGCCGGCTGGTCGGTCGTCGCCCCGCAGCCCGACGCCGAGCAGCCACCGGCGGGCTTCGACGGCGCTGACCCCGCCGCCTATTCGCGCGGCGCATGGGACAGGCTCGACCGCCTGGCGCGCATGACCCGCGAGCGCGGGCTGCGCCTCTCGCTGGACATCGCCTTCTGGGCGCCCCGGTGGGCGGTGGCCGCGCCGGCGCAGGACGCCGAGCGCGAGCGCATAACTCCCGACCCTGCGCTCTACGCGGACTTCGCCGAGGCGGTCGCCCGCCGCTACGCGGGGGCGGCCTCCTTCACGTTGTGGAACGAGCCCAACCACAACGTGTTCCTTCTGCCCCAGTGGCGGCGGACCGCCGACGGCTTCGAGCCGGCCTCGCCCGATGTGTACCGCGCGATGCTCCACGCCGCGGTGCCGCGCATCCGCGCCGCGGCGCCCGAGGCGACCGTGCTCATCGGCGCCACCTCCTCGCTGGGCGCATCCGCGGCCACCGAGAGCGACGAGCGCATGAGCCCGATGCGCTTCCTGCGCGACCTGGCCTGCGTCGACGAGCAACTGCGCCCCCGTGACGACGGCGCGTGCGCCAGCTTCCGCCCGCTGCCCGGCGACGGCTGGTCGCACCATCCCTACGGCGGCCGCCTGCCGCCGTGGGAGGAGAGTCCCGAGCCCGACGACGTGCGCATCGCCGACGTGGACCGGATGGCCGACACGCTCGAGGCCCTGCACGCGGCCGGGCGCACCGAGCAGCGCCTGGGCGTATACCTGACCGAGTTCGGCTACCAGACCAACCCACCCGACCCCACCTGGGAGGTCACGCCCGAAGAGCAGGCGCGCTGGCTGGCCGAGGCCGAGCGCATCGCCCGCGCCGACCCCCGCGTGCGCTCCATCGCCCACTTCCTGCACCGCGACCTGCCCGAACGTGAGGGTGAGACCGCCCGCGAGCGCTGGCGCGACTACCAGACGGGGCTTCTCTTCATCGACGGCACGCCCAAGCCCGCCCGCGCGGCCTTCGCCCTCCCCCTCGTCGCCCGCGAGGCCGCCGGCGGCCGCGTCGACCTCTGGGGCGTCGTGCGCCCGGGCACCGGCAAGCGCCCCTGGCGGATCCTCACCCGCCCCTCCGACGAGGGACCGTGGCGCGAGCTCGCCACGGGCACCACGGCGCCCGATGGCACGCTTTCCGTCACCGCGCCCGCTGACCCGGACGCCACCTTCCTCCTCCAGGCGCAGGCCGACGGCCGGCGCCTCAGCGGCGCCCCGGTGGACGGGGCGCGTTGAAGGCGGCGTGGCGCGAAGGCGCTGGTCAGCCCCGCTCGACGACTCATCACACGCTCGCGCGCGCCCCGCGCCCGTCACTCGCTCGCGCGCACGCCGATTACACGCTCGCGCGCGGTTAGACAACGATTTTGTCGCAGCGCGTGACGGTCTCATGACCTGGGAAGCGGAAGAGTGGCGCCATGTCCGAGGTGGGCTTTGTTTCCCTTCCTGGGCAGGGGAAACCCAGCCCACCCCGCGGCGATCGCATCGCGCTCCTGGCCGGCCGCCAGTGGGGCGTCGTCTCTCGCCCCCAGCTCCTCGCGAGCGGCCTCGGATCGGGCGCCGTCGAGCACGCGCTCGCCACGGGGCGGCTTCGCCGGTTGCACAGGGGCGTCTACGTGGTCGGCGGTGGAGCGCTGTGCCTCGAGGCACGGTGGATGGCGGCCGTGCTGGCCTGTGGACCGAGCGCGGCGCTCAGCCACCGCGATGCCGCCGCGCTGTCGGAACTGCTCCGCCCGCCGCGACGAAAGCTCATCGACGTGACGACCGCACACGGGTCGCGCGCGCGGCGCCCGGGGATCGACCTGCACCGCACGCGCCACCTCCCCGCCTCCTCGGTGACCGTGGTTCGCGGGATCGCGACGACCACGGTCGACCGCACCCTCCTGGATCTGGCCGAGGTGGCGCCTGCTCGTCACCTGCGGCGCGCGGTGGACGAAGCGGATCGTCGCGGGCGCCTCGACCGTCGAGAGCTCGCGCGCCTCATCACCCGGGCCAACGGCCGGCATGGCCTGGCGGGCCTGCGCGCCATCCTCGACCGCTCGGGCCCACCGGCGCTCACCCGCTCGGATCTCGAGGAGCGCTTCCTCTCCCTCGTCGGTGCCGTCGGACTCCCGCCCCCACTGGTCAACTCCAAGCTCCATGGCCTGGAAGTCGACTTCGCGTGGCCCGACCGTCGCCTGGTCATCGAGGTCGACAGCTACGAGTTCCACCGAACCCGGCGCAGGTTCGAGACCGACCGCGCCCGCGACCGCCGCCTCACGGTCGCCGGGCACCGAGTCGTCCGTATCACCGAAGAGGCACTCGAGCACGAGCCCCACGCCGTGGAGGCGGATCTCCGGCTTCTGCTCTAGGAACCCGTCCGAAAACGTCCGGCACGCCGTTCAGGCATCTGCCGACGCACCCGTCTGTTTGCGGTCGAGTTCTAGGAGCAGCGCCCCACGCGCAGCCGCCCGTTGCGAAGCCTCACCACGGTGCCCGTGGCGTTGTTGGTCTCGTCGGACTCGAAGAAGCGGTTGTTGGGGTCGGCGACGTGCCAGAGCTTGAAGCAGCCGCGCAGGCCGGAGACGTCGACGTACTGCTCGAAGTAGCCGGCCGGGTAGCTCTCGTCCCAGCCGACGGAGATCCCCTGGCGGTTGGTGCGGTCGCTGCGGTCCTGCGAGCAGGCCGGGAAGATCGCCCGGCGCGGGCCCGCGCCCGTGCGCCGGACCAGGTCACGCATGCAGAAGCGGCTCTTCTCGCCGTCGCGCACGAGCTCGCGGCCCGAGCCCATCGTCCACAGCTGGAACTCCACCGGGTTGCGCACCTTCCAGTAGCCGCCCTGGCCGGGGATGCGCCAGAAATCCAGACGCGCGTGGGTGAAGCGGGTGATGTGGCTGGCGTTGGTGCGGTAGATCCGCTGGCGCACGCGCATCGAGCGCTCCCCACGGTCCCGGCGGCTGTGCAGGGACAGCGGCCCGGCGCCGCGGTTGCGTAGGCGGTTGCGCGAGCGCAGTAGCGTCCGCCCGCCGGGCGTGCGCTGGAGGTAGAGCTCGGAGGGCGCGCCCATGCGCAGGTCCGGACAGCGCATGTTCTCCTGGCGGCAGACCTCCGGCGTCTCGGAGTCCTCGATCTGGGCGGACGCGGCGGCGGGCAGAGCGAAGGTCGCGGCGGCCGCGATCGCGGCCGCGAGCAGGTGGCGGGAGCTGAGCACGGCGGCACGGTAGCGCCCGCCGTGGACGCGTGCGCCGCCGGGCTCACCGTCCACATCAACCTCCGTCCCGGCTGAGCGCAGCCTCCAGGGCCCGGGCGGACATGGGGCTCAGCCGCCCCGGCAGCGCGTGCGCCGGCACGACGCGCGCCTCGGCGATCTCGATCCCGTCGATGCGCACCGCGCCGGCGTCGACCGTCGCGGTGAACAGGTGCATGGTCACCGTGTGGCCGCCGTGGCGGTGCACCACGCTGCCCAGCGCCCGCCAGTCGGCGATGTCGAGGCCGAGCTCCTCGAGCGTCTCGCGCGTCGCGCCGGCACGCGGATCCTCGCCACGATGAAGCCCGCCGCCGGGCACCTCCCACGCCTGCCGGTCCCCGTAGGTGTGGCGCACGAGCACGACGCGTCCGCCGTCGCGCAACAGGCACTTGACCCCCTGGTTGTGGGGCCGCGCGACCCACCACCACACCTGCGCCAGGCGGTACGCCACGCGGTAGGCCAGGCGTTGGAGGGCCCGCACTGAGTGCGCCACCCTACGCCCCGACGATGGGCGTCAGGTGTCGGAGGGGTCCACGGCCACCTTGATCCAGCCCGACTCGCGGCGGTCGAAGGCCTCGTAGGCCTGCTCGATGTCGGCCTCGGACGTCACCTGGGTGAGCACCTGGGAGGGATCGACGGCGCCGCTGCGCACCAGCTCGATGAGCTCGGGGATGTAGCGGCGGTGGTTGCAGTTGCCCATCTTGAGCGTGAGGTTCTTGTTCATCGCCATGCCGATCGGGAACTGCTCCATCTCCGGCGGGTAGACGCCGATGATCGAGATCGTCCCCGCCTTGGCCACGGCGTCGACCGCCCACGTCAGCGCCTGGGCCGGGGCGTGGCCGGGCACCCACGTGCCGCCGTCGCTGCCGCCCCCGGGCGGCTCGGCGTCGACGCCCACCGCGTCGATGATGCGGTCGGGGCCGATGCCGCCGGTCAGCCGGCGCAGCGCCTCGGGCGCCTCCTCGGACGAGAAGTCGACGGTCTCGGCACCCAGCGCGCGCGCCTGGTCGAGGCGGTCGCCCAGCTGATCGACGGCCAGCACCCGCCCCGCGCCCTGCAGCTGAGCGGAGACGATGGCGAACAGGCCGACGGGCCCGCAGCCCAGCACGGCCACCGTGTCCCCCGCCTTGATCTCGGCGTTGTCGGCGCCGAACCAGCCGGTGGGGAAGATGTCCGAGAGCATGATCGCCTGGTCGTCGGGCACCTCGGCGGGCAGCTTGACCAGGTTGGTGTGGGCGTAGGGCACGCGCGCCTTCTCGGCCTGTAGACCGTCGAAGGGGCCGGTCATCTGCGGCCCGCCGTAAAAGGCGGTGCCGGCCAGCGGACCGTTGGGGTTGGCGTTGTCGCACTGCGCGAAGTAGCCCGCGCGGCAGTAGGAGCACGAGCCGCAGCCCATGGTGGAGGGCAGCACCACGCGGTCGCCGACGCGCAGGTTGCGCACGTCGTCGCCCAGCTGCTCCACCACCCCCACCCCCTCGTGACCGAGCACCGTGCCCGAGGCCATGCCGGCCATGGTGCCGCGGATCATGTGCAGGTCGGTGCCGCAGATCGCGCTGGCGGTGAGGCGCACGATCGCGTCGGTGGCCTCCTGCAGCTGCGGCTCGGGGACATCGTCCAGGCGGATGTCGCCGACGTCGTGGAACACGAGCGCCTTCATCCGTCACCTCCTGTCTCGGGGGTCAGCGGGTCCGCGTCAGCTACCCGGTCAACAGGGCGCGAACCTCGTCGTCGTCCACGGGCGCGAAGTCCCGGTACCAGGCGCCCACGGCCACGAAGGGCTCGGGCGTGCGCAGGCAGACCACGATGTCGGCCAGCTCCTCGAGCGCCGAGCACGTCGCCCCCGGCGCGACGGGGACCGCCACCGTCACCGCCCGCGCGGCGGTCTCGCCCAGCGCCCGCACCGCGGCGCGCATCGTCGAGCCCGTGGCCAGGCCGTCGTCGACCACCACCACCCCGCGGCCGTCCAGGGCCAGCGCGGCACGACCCGCGCGGTAGGCGGCCTCACGGCGCTCGAGCTCGGCGCGCTCGCGCGCCGTGACCGCGTCGAGCTCCTCGAGGTCGACGCCCGCCTCGCGCACCACGCGCTCGTCGAGCACCCGCACGCCGCCGGCGGCCAGCGCACCCATGGCCAGCTCCTCGTGGCCGGGAACTCCGAGCTTGCGCACCACCAGCACGTCGAGGCGGGCAGCCAGCGCCCGGGCAACCTCCGCGGCCACCGGCACCCCGCCGCGCGGCAGCGCCAGGACGAGTGGTTCTCCACCCGCGACCCCGGTGCGGACGAGATGGTCGCCCAGCGCCCGTCCCGCGGCACGGCGATCGGAGAAGGCGCGCTCGTCCTTCACCGGCCCCCCAGGTTCTCCGTGAGGAAGGCGACCGTCGCCGCGGTCACCCGCCGCATGGCGCCGTCCTCCTCGAACAGGTGCCCGGCCCCGGGGATGACCTCGAGCGTGGCGCCCGTGCCCAGGCGCTCGAGCGCCTCGCGGTTGATCCTCAGCACCGGCGCGTCGGCGCCGCCCACCAGCAGCAGCACCGGGGCGCGGACGGCCTCCAGCGCTTCGCCGGCCAGATCGACCCGCCCGCCGCGCGAGACCACCGCGCGCAACAGCCGCGGACGCGCGGCCGCCGCACGCAGCGCGGCGGCCGCGCCGGTACTCGCACCGAAGCAGGCCAGCGTCTGGACGCCGTCGGCGGCCAGACGGTCCACCACGCCGAGGACCCGCTCGCTGAGCAGGTCGATGTCGAAGCGCAGATCGTCACCGCCGGCCTGCTCCGCGTCGGTGACCAGGTCGATCAGCAGCGTCCCCAAACCGGCCTCGCGCAGCGCCTGAGCGACCGCGGCGTTCCGCGGGCTGGTGCGTCCGCTGCCGCTGCCGTGGGCGAAGACGACGACGCCGGGCGCCGCGTCGGGCACCTCCAGCAGGGCGGGCAGGTGCGCGGAGCCGACGGGCACGGTGAGCTCCATCCCGCACCGGTGCCCTCGGTCGTGCGCCCGCAAACCGGGCGGGCGGGGAGCGCTACTCGTCGACTACGCGCACTGAGCGAGGCCCAGCTGGGCGAGCTGGTCGCGGCTGCGCGTGAGGTCGCTGAGCGCGCTGAAGGCGCCGGCCACGGCGCGGGGATCCTCGAGCCCGTCGCGCAAGGACTGCTCCAGGCGGCGCGTGGCCTCGACGTCCTCCTCCAGCGAGCGCTGCACCGCGTCGCGCAGCTCCTGGCCCTCGGGCGAGGACGGCAGTTCCTCGACCTCAGTCACGAGCTGCTGCAGCTGCGCCAGCACGGCGGGCACCTGCTCCGCGGCGGCGTCGGCGTCCCGGCCCTCCACCGCGCGCGCGACGCGATCCACGAGGTCGCCACCGGTCTGCTCGAAGCGTGCACAGATGCCCTCGAGGCTGCGCGCGACGGCCTCGCGGTCAGGTTGGCTCGGCTGCTGCTGCTGCTGGGGGGACGGCTGCCTCTGGTTCGGAGGTGGCGGCTGGGTCTGCGCAGGGGGTTGGCGTTGCTCCGGCGGGGCGCTCCCCTGTTGCTCGGTGGTGTCTCCGCAGGCCACCAGAAGGCCCGCCGTCAGCAGCGTGAGGATGCCTCGCGAGAACGTCATGGAGGGTTCCTACCCAGGCGCGGCGAGGCCATCGGGGCGCCAGTTCGTTCGCTGACAACCATTTCGAGGTGGGCTGCCTTGTCCGTGACCCACATCGAGAAGCCAGCCCACTCCGGGACGTTTAGTAGTAGCACCACCTAGGTAGTCCAGCTACATGCCATCGGATCGCCGCAGCGCCCTGCTGCGGGGTACGCTCGACCTCCTGGTGCTCGCCTCCCTCGTGGACGGTGAGCGCTACGGGTACGAGCTGGCCCAGCGCCTCGAGACCGCCGGCCTGGGGCGCGTGAAGGGCGGGACTCTGTACCCGCTGCTGGCGCGCCTGGAGGGCTCCGAGCTGGTCGCCGCCACCTGGCGGACCGGCGAGCGCGGGCCCGGGCGCAGGTACTACACGCTCACGCCGGGCGGCCGCGAGGTCCTCCGCGACGAGGGTCGCGCCTGGCTGCGCTTCGACGACGCGGTCCGTTCACTGCTCAGGGGAGGAGGCGTCATATGACCACCGAGGAGTACCTGACTGACCTGGCCGCCCAACTGCATGCTCTGGGGATGGAGCGCCAGCGAATCGAGCACGTTCTCGCCGAGGCGGACGACCACCTCGAGCAGGGCGGGGAGGACCCGGTGGCGGAACTGGGACCCCCGCGGGAGTACGCGCTGAGCATCCACGAGGCCGCGGTGCGCGAGGCCGCCGCCGGTGGCGGCGAGTGGCAGCACTGGGCCTTCCGCGCCGACGCCTTCGCCGAGATGAACCTGCTCGAGCGCCTCGGACATGAGGGCTGGGAGGTGCTGGAGGTGCGCGACGACGCGCACTTCGCCTGCCGCCGCCATGCCGTCGACCCCCAGCACTGGGCCTACCGACGGCGCACGAGCCTTCGCCCCAAGCGCAAGCGCGACGAGATGGAGAGCGAGGGATGGGTGCCGTGTGGGACCTGGATCGTCTTCCAGTACTTCAAGCGCCCGCTCGCCGCGAGGGGGTAGCCCGGACGCGCCGCGTCCCGCCCGGTGTCCGTACCGGGCGGGTCTGGGCGTTTGGGAGAGGTGATGGAGGATCGGCAGGCCCGAGCGATCCGTGCTCGGCGACGCTGCCCGGCGGAGGACGACCCCTCGCCTCCGGTCAGACGTGCTTCGCCTTGCCTGCTGTCCATCCGATCAGCTGGTCAGGGCGACGGCGCGACGGCTTCTTGCCGGTCCCTGGCACCTGTTCCCTGGTGCCTACCGCCCCGTCGCCCTGATGACTGATCGAACGAGGCGGAGTATGCGGGCCCACCGCTGCGCTGTCACTAGGGTCCCCACCCCAGTGTTTCGCCGGGGCCTCCCTGGACCCCCCAGGGCCTCGGCGCGGCACCTGGAACGTCCGTATAGCATCGCACCCGATGGCGCGAATCGGGGTTCTGACCGGCGGCGGCGACTGTCCCGGGCTCAACGCGGTGATCCGGGCGATCGTGCGCAGGGGCGTGAACGCGCACGGGCACGAGCTGGTCGGCTTCCGCCACGGCTGGGCGGGCGTGCTGGCCGGGGAGAGCGTGGCGCTCACCCACGAGACGACCCGGGGGATCCTCCACCGCGGAGGCACCATCCTGGGCACCTCGCGCACGAATCCCTTCAAGCAGGACGACGGCCTGGAGCGCGTGCGCGCCACCCTGGCCGACCAGGGGATCGACGCGCTGATCCCGATCGGGGGCGAGGACACGCTCGGCGTGGCCCGCCGGCTGGCCGACGCGGGCATCGACGTGGTCGGGGTGCCCAAGACCATCGACAACGACCTGGCGGGCACCGACTTCACCTTCGGCTTCCAGACCGCGGTGCAGATCGCCACGGACGCCATCGACCGGGTGCACACCACCGCGGAGTCGCACAACCGCACGATCGTCGTGGAGGTCATGGGCCGCCACGCGGGCTGGATCGCCACCTACGCCGGCATCGCCGGCGGCGCCGACGTGGTGCTGGTGCCCGAGCGGCCCTTCGACCTCGACGAGATCTGCGAGCGCCTGCGCCGCCGCCAGGCGGCCGGCGCGACCTTCTCGATCGTCGTGGTGGCCGAGGGCGCCACGCCCAAGGACGGCGCGGTGTGGAGCGAGCACGCGGGCACCGACGCCTTCGGCCACACCCGGCTGGGCGGCATCGCCGTGCACCTGGAGCGCGAGATCGAGGAGCGCACCGGCTTCGAGAGTCGCATGACGATCCTCGGCCACGTCCAGCGCGGGGGCACCCCCCTGGCCTACGACCGCGTGCTGGGCACCCGCTTCGGCGTCGCGGCGGTCGACGCCGTCGACCGTGGCGACTTCGGGCGCATGGTCGCCCTGCGGGGGACGCGGATCGAGCTCGTCGACCTCGACGAGGCGCTGCGCGCGCCCAAGCTCCTGGACCCCTCCCTCTACGAGACGGCGGAGGTCTTCTTCGGCTGACCGCGGGCCGTCGTGCCCGCGAGGTTGGCGCGTCTTCGTTCGCCCGGCCGAGTTCTCCCTCGTCCTCGGTACTCGGCGCTCATCCGCGGCGCGGCGGTCGTCTACGTCGTCGACCGCGTCCCGGAGCGCCTGAAGGCCGCCGAGGGCTGCGTCCCCGTGGACTTCTCCGAGGGCGACCCCGCGCAGCAGATCCTCGAGATGCGCAAGGGCGACGGCGTCATGGCCTCCATCGACGCGGTGGGCTATCAGGCCCAGAGCGGCTCGGACGGCGAGGAGCAGCCCAACGCCGTGCTCGAGGGCTGCATCGCCGTGACCAATCCGACGGGCAAGATCGGAGCGCCTGGTCTGTACGTGCCAAGCGACCCGGGCGCCCACGATGCCCATGCCCGGGAGGGCAGGATCACCCTGTCCTTCGGCACCTTCTTCGAGAAGGGGCTGTCGATCGGCACCGGCCAGGCCAACGTCAAGGCCTACAACCGCTACCTGCGCGACCTCATCGTGGCCGGGCAGGCGACCCCGAGCCTCATCGTCTCCAACAAGGTGCCACTCGACGAGGCGCCCGACGCCTACGACAAGTTCGACAGGCGCGTCGAGGGCTACACGAAGGTGGTGCTCAAGCCGTGATGACCCCGACCCGAGCGGGGTAGGGTGGCGGAATGACCGACGTGGACTCCCTCCACTCCAGCCCCGAGGAGCGCCAGCGGCGCATCGTCTCCGTCTTCGACGACGCCTTCGGCCACCTGATCGAGGCCGACCCGCGCGCCATGCGCCGCAAGTTTCGCAAGATGGCCCGCGAACCCTTCGCCTTCTACCGCGGATCCGCGCCTCTGTTCTACGACGACATGGGCGTCCTCGAGGACCGCTGGGCCGACGAGCGCACCTCGCGCGTGTGGATCCAGGGCGACCTCCACGCCGAGAACTACGGCACCTACATGAACTCCGAGGGCGTCCTGGTCTTCGACGTCAACGACTTCGACGAGGCCTACGTCGGCCACTTCACGTGGGATTTGCGGCGCATGGCCGCGAGCCTCGCGCTGCTGGCCTTCTCCAAGGCGCTCTCCGACGAGACCATCCGGCGCATGGCCGCCACCTACGCGCGCTCCTACCTCGCCCAGGTGCGCCACTTCCACGAGCACGCCGGCGATGAGGAGTTCCAGCTCGCGCTGGACAGCGCCGAGGGCACCGTGCTCGAGGTCCTCGAGCAGGCTCGCCAGGGCACGCGGATCGCGCTGCTGCAGCAGAGCACCGCGCTCGAGGGCACCGAACGGCGCTTTCGCGAGATGCCCGGCGTGCGCCGTCTGGACGGCGACGAGGAGGAGCAGGTGCGCGCGGCCTATGACCAGTACCTGCAGACCATCCCCGAGAACAAGCGCCAGGAGAGCGTCTCCTACACGATCAAGGACGTCGTGGGCAAGAGCGGCATGGGCATCGGCAGCGCGGGCCTGCCGATGTACAGCCTGCTCGTCGAGGGGCGCACCCAGGCGCTGGAGAACGACATCGTCCTGTCCATGAAGCAGGCGGGCGTGGCCGCGCCCGCACGCGTCGTCGACGACGAGAAGCTGCGCGACGCCTTCGAGCACTCCGGCCACCGCACCGCGGTCTCCCAGCGCGCTCTGCAGGCCCATGCGGACCCGTGGCTGGGCTGGTGCGAGCTCGACGGCCGCGGGCAAGTGGTCAAGGAGATCTCCCCCTACGAGGCCGACCTGGACTGGGACGGCGTGACCGAGCCCGACGAGATCCTGCCGCTGCTGGAGAACCTGGGCCAGGCCACGGCCAAGATCCACTGCGTGTCCGACGCCGACAGCGACCACAGCATCGTGCCCTTCCAGACCGAGGAGGCGATCCTCGCCGCGGTGGGCGACGAGGACGAGGCCTTCGCCAACGACCTCGCCGAGTTCGCGGCCGCCTACGGCACCCTCACCCGCGACGACCACCGCGTGTTCGTCGACGCCTTTCGCAACGGGATGATCCCGGGCGTGCCCGGGGAGGAGCACTGAGGCCCGGCCGGCCTCAGCCGCGGCCGTCTGCGCCGGGCTCTCGAGCCCTGAGAGGGGTCGTTGCCCAATCAACTACAATCTTCGTCGTAGCGACTGAGATCAACGACGGAGAGCCATGTTCGATCCAAGCAACCACCAGGCTACGCCGCCCACCTGCTCCAGCTGCGGGCAGCGTCCGGCGGTCGTCCAGGCCATCGTCCAGACGCCGGGCGGGCACAGCGCCACCGCGCTGTGCGAGCCCTGCGCCACCGCGCTGTTCCATCAGGCCGACGCCGCTGGCGCGTTCGGCGCGGGCGGGCCGCATTCCCGCCGCGGCCAGGCCGCTCAGGGCGGCCCTCGCCCGCAGCCCGGCGGCGCTCCGATACCCCCACCCTCGACGAGTTCGGCCGGGACCTGACCGCCGACGCGGGGGCCGGGCGCATCGATCCCGTGATCGGGCGCGACGAGGAGATCGAGCAGACGATCGAGATCCTCGCCCGCCGGCGCAAGAACAACGCCGTGCTGATCGGCGAGGCCGGGGTGGGAAAGACCGCCATCGCCGAGGGCCTGGCGCGGCGCATCCACGAGGACGACGTTCCCGCCACCCTGCGCGGCACGCGCCTCGTGGCCCTCGACCTGAGTGGCATGGTCGCCGGGGCCCAGTACCGCGGCCAGTTCGAGCAGCGGCTGAAGGGCGCGCTCGAGGAGGTGACCGCCTCCGAGGGCAAGGTGCTGCTGTTCGTCGACGAGCTGCACACGATCCTGGGCGCCGGCAACGCCGAGGGCGCGATGGACGCGGCCAACATCCTCAAGCCGCTGCTGGTCCGCGGTGAGCTGCGGATGATCGGGGCCACCACGCTGAGCGAGTACAAGAAGATCGAGCGCGACGGTGCGCTGGCCCGCCGCTTCTCCCCCGTGACCGTGGACGAGCCGTCGGTGCAGGAGACCGTCGCGATCCTCCGCGGCCTGCGCGAGGGCTACGAGAGCCATCACGGGGTCCAGGTCGCCGACGAGGCACTGGAGGCCGCGGCCAAGCTGTCGGACCGCTACGTCACCGAATACCAGCTGCCCGACAAGGCCATCGACCTGGTCGACCAGGCCGCCGCCCGCGTGCGCCTGCGCACGCCGGAGGCCGCGGCCGACGCGGATGCGGTGCGCGAGCAGATCCAGGCGGCCGTGGAGGCCGAGGACTACGAGCGCGCGGCCGAGTTGAAGAAGACGCTAGCGCAGGTGCCCGAGGGCGGCGAGGTCACCCGCCCGCAGGTCGGCGAGACCGAGGTGGCCCACGTGGTCGCGGCGCGCACCGGGATCCCGGTGGGCGAGCTGGTCGGCGCCGAGCTTGCGCGACTGCACACCCTCGAGGAGGACCTGCACCGCCGCGTGATCGGCCAGGAGCAGGCCGTGGAGGCCGTCGCCGACACCGTCCGCCGCGCCCGCGTGGGCCTGGCCGAGGGCGACTCGCCACTGGGGACCTTCCTCTTCCTGGGCCCGACCGGCGTGGGCAAGACCGAGCTGGCCAAGGCCCTGGCCGAGCGGCTGTTCGCCACCGAGAGGTCGCTGGTGCGCCTCGACATGTCCGAGTTTCGCGAGCCGCACACGGTCGCGCGCCTGATCGGCTCGCCGCCCGGCTACGTCGGCTACGGCGAAGGCGGCCAGCTCACCGAGCCGGTCCGCCGCCGTCCCTACAGCGTGGTGCTGCTGGACGAGATCGAGAAGGCCCACCCCGAGGTCTGGAACGTCCTGCTTCAGCTCATGGACGACGGGCGCCTGACCGACGGCGAGGGGCACACGGTCGACTTCACCAACACGGTGGTGGTCATGACCTCCAACCTGGGCGCCGGGACCGCCAAGCGCGGCGTCGGCTTCACGGCCTCGCGTGAGGACCAGCGGGAGTCCGACGAGGAGCGCATGCAGGCGGCGGCCAGGGCGGCCTTCCTGCCCGAGTTCCTCAACCGCATCGACGACGTCGTCACCTTCCGCCCGCTGACCGAGGACCAGGTGGCCACGATCGCCGGCCTGCTCATCGGCCGGGTGGCCGACCGCCTGCGCGAGGAGCGCGGCATCGAGCTGGAGGTCGACGAGGCGCTGGTCGCACGGCTGGCCCGCGAGGGCTTCGACGAGGCCTTCGGCGCCCGCCCGCTCAAGCGCCACATCCGCCGCACGCTGGAGAAGGAACTCACCCGCGGGATCCTCGACGGGCGCCTGCCCGACGCGACCCGCGTGCGGGCCGGCGAGGGGCAGGACGGAGCGATCGCCCTCCTGGTGCCCGAGGCCGCGCCCCAGCCCGTGGCCGCGTAGTCACACGGCTCTCCCTGCGATGGCAAGGCCCCGCCGGGTTCTCGGCGGGGCCTCGCCCTTTCTTGCTGGATCGCCGCCGAACGTGATGACGGTGAGGCCCGCAGTTCTTCGCCGCGCCCTCAATCGCCGCGGCACAGACGTGCCCGAACGGACGATTACGTCACCATTGACGCGTGCCCGGTGTCGTCATCTCGGTCGGTCGCAACGGCGGGCATGCGCTGGTCAAGCCGCCGTGCGGCGCGATCCGGCTGCTCGAGGGGCTGGGCGTGGAGGGCGACGCCCACGCCGGGGCGACGGTGCGGCACCGGTCGGACCGGCGCTGGAACCCGCAGCTGCCCAACCTGCGCCAGGTGCACCTGCTGGGCGGCGAGCTGCTCGACGAGCTGCAGGCGCGGGGCTTCGACGTCCAGGCGGGACAGATGGGCGAGAACGTGCTGACGCGCGATGTCGACCTGCTCGGCCTGCCGGCCGGTGCCCGGCTGCACCTCGGCGCCCAAGCCGCGGTCGAGGTGACCGGCCTGCGCAGCCCGTGCGTGCAGCTCGACCGCTTGCGCCCCGGGCTCATGGACGCCACCCTGGCACGCGACGAAGCCGGCGGCCTGGTGCGTCGCGCCGGCGTGATGGGGGTCGTGGCGGCGGACGGTGAGGTGCGGCCGGGCGATCCCGTGCGCGTGCAGCTGCCGGGCGAACCGCACCGGGCGCTGGCGCCGGTGTAGTCACCCCGCCGCGGCGCGCACGACCTCGCCGAGGAGGGACGGCAAGCTTTCACAGCAGCGCAACGCCTCGGTGACATCTCGCCAGGGCCTGATCGGCACGGTTGCGATCGCTTCGCAACGACACCACCGTTTCGGGAGGCTCACCATGGCGATCGAAGGCAACTGGAACCGCGGCCCCATCAGCCGTCGGGCCCTGCTGGGCCGGGCAGGGGTGGGGATGGGAGCGCTCGCTCTCTACGCCGGCGGCTTCTCGCAGAGCAAGGCGTGGGCCAAGCCCTTCTTCCATCGCGAGCCCTTCAGCCTGGGCGTGGCCTCGGGCGAACCGCTGCCCGAGGGCGTGGTGCTGTGGACCCGCCTGGCCCCCGACCCCCTCGAGGTCGGCGGGGGGATGCCCCGGCGCAAGGCGCCGGTGCGCTGGGAGGTGGCCCGCGACGAGAACTTCCGCCGGGTGATGCGCAAGGGCAACACCTTCGCCACGCCCGAGCTGGCCCACTCCGTGCACGTCGAGGTCGACGGGCTGGAGCCCGACCGCGAGTACTTCTACCGCTTCAAGACCGGCTCGGAGGACAGCCCGGTCGGGCGCACGCGCACCGCCCCGGCCGCCGACGCCGACCAGGAGCTGCGCTTCGCCTTCGTCTCCTGCCAGAACTTCCCCGCGGGCTACTTCACCGCCTACCGCCACATCGCCGAGGAGGACCTGGCGCTGGTCGTGCACCTGGGCGACTACATCTACGAGGGCGACGCCCAGGGCACCATCGGGCGCGGCCATGTGCCCGCCGGCGAGATCTTCACGCTGGACGACTACCGCAGGCGCTACGGGCAGTACAAGGGCGATCCCGACCTGCGCGCCGGTCACGCCCGCCATCCCTTCGCGGTCACCTGGGACGACCACGAGGTCGAGAACAACTACGCCGACGAGATCCCCCAGGACGAGCGCGACCGCGAGGGCTTCCTGCGCCGCCGCGCGGACGCCTACCAGGCCTACTACGAGCACCAGCCGCTGCGCCTGTCGGCCAGGCCACAGGGCCCCGACCTGCGCCTCTACCGCCGCCTGAGCTTCGGGCGCATGGCCGAGTTCAACGTGCTCGACACGCGCCAGTACCGCTCCGACCAGGTTCCCGACGCAGCGCGCTTCGGTGAGGACCGAACGATGATGGGCGCCCAGCAGGAGCGCTGGCTGCTGGACGGGCTGGAGCGCTCGGGAGCACGATGGAACGTGCTGGCCCAGCAGGTCTTCTTCGGCGAGCGCGACTTCGCCGCCGGACCTGCCACCGACTTCAGCAGCGACGCCTGGGACGGTTACGTGGCCGCACGCCAGCGCATCGTCGAGTTCGTGGCCGAGCGAGAGCCGCGCAACCCCGTCGTCCTCACCGGCGACGTGCACAAGAACTACGTCTCCAACATCGAGCGCGACTTCAGCCGACCGGAGTCAGAGCTCGTGGGCACGGAGTTCGTGACCACCTCGATCAGCACCGGCGGCGACGGCACCGACCAGGCGCCCGACGACCGGGTGGTGCTGGCCGAAAACCCCCACATCAAGTTCGCCAACCGCAACCGTGGCTATGTGCGCTGCACGCTGGATCGCGGGCAGTGGCGCTCGGACTTCCGCATCGTCCCCTATGTCACCCGGCCCGGCGCACCGGTCACCACCCGCGCCTCCTTCGTCGTCGAGGACGGCCGGCCGGGCGCCCAGCAGGACTAGAACCTCTGTCGCTATCGCGACCTGGGGGCCCACCTTCGGCGGTGACCTCGCGCGGGACCCGGCTCCGCGGCCACCTGGCCGCTCCGCCACCCGCGGGCCGCCTCCGGCACCCCTAGACGAGCTCGAGCTCGGTGCGCACGTCGATCCCGCCTTCGAGGCTGCGGGCCACCGGGCAGAAGCGCGCATGGAAACCGTGGACGCGCTGCGCGTCGTCGTGGCGCTCGGGCGGGATGCGCAGGCGGTAGCGGACGGTGATGCGCCGGATGACCAGCACGCCGTCGTCGTCGAAGACCTCGCCGCTCGCCTCGGTCTCTAGCGCGTCCTGCTCGACCTCGATCTGACGCGCTTCCAGCGCGCCGGCGAAGGTGCCGGCCAGTCAGCCTCCGGCGGCCGCCACCACGTAGTCCAGCGTGGTCGCGTGGGGCTCCAGCGTCCCCGGCTGCACGCCGTAGTGCTCAGCGACCTCGGAGTGCACGCCGAAGGCGATCGGCTCCTCCTCGGCGGGCAGGTGGGCCAGGCGCTGAGGCCCGCCAAGGCGCTCGATGCGCACGCGGGAGACGTAGTCGGGCCGATCGGCCATCGTGACGGCCCCTACCCACTCCCCAGGCGTTCCACGACCCGCTCGAAGACCTCGTGAGGCTGGGCGCCCGGCACGAGCACACGGTCGTCGATGATCCACGCGGGCACGCCGCCGCCCCCGGCCTCCTGCAGGGCGCGCGTGTCGGCCGCGATGCGCTCCAGGTAGGCGTCGCCGGCCAGGACCTCGTCGACCTCCGCGCCGTCCAGCCCGCCGGCGACCGCCTCGGCGCGCAGCGCCTCGGGGTCGCCGATGTCCACGCCGCGGTGCCAGTAGGCGTCCATCAGACGCGGGTGCACCTCCTCGTGGCGGCCGCGATCACGGGCCAGCTCGCCCACCTGCAGCGCCCGGCGGGAGTTGGGCACACGGTCGATCTCCCGCGTGTAGGGCAGGCCGGCCTCGCTGAACATCGCATAGAGCCGCTCGCGCCACTCCCGTCCGCCGTAGCGGCGGTCGAGCTCCGCGGCCGCGATGCCCTCGGACGGGTACTCCGGGTGCAGATCGAAGGGCCGCCACTCGATGGTCGCGCCGAACCGGCGCGCCAGCCACGCCGCCCGCTCCAGGGCGACGTAGCAGAACGGTCAGATGTAGTCGGAGAAGACCCGGACGTGCATCACTTCGCTCGACGCTACCCGGCGCCGGCGTCGCTAACCACGTCATCCCCGCGGGGTAGATTCCCGATATGGCTGCTGCCGACGAGCTGCGCGCGCTGGGCCAGCTCGCCGCGGTGACGGCCTACGCCGTCGCCCTGCCCGACGGCCCCTGATGGTGACCGGATGACCGCTCTGCGGCTGGCGCCCGGCCGCCCCAACGTCGAGCTGCGCACAGCGCCCGACGGGGGGCGCGAGGTGGTGCTGGCCTTCCCCTACCGCGCCGACGTGGTGGAGGCCGCGCGCGGGATCCCCGGGCGGCGCTTCGACTGGGACCGCCGCGAGTGGTGGGCGCCCGTGGACGAATGGGTCGCCCTGCACGTCGCCGCGATCCTCGAGCGCTTTCCCGAGCTCGAGCCCTCCGACGAGGTCATGGCGTGGCTGAGGGACACCGAGCGCCGGTGGCTGGGCCTGGTCAGCACCGCGCGCCACGATGGGCGCGGGTGGTTCGTGTGCGAGACGCGCGGGGGCACGCTGCCCCAGGAGCTGGCGGCCGTGGCGACGCAGCGCGCCGGCGCGCACTGGCTTGCGCTCACGCGGGCGGTGGCCGACACGCTGGTCGATCTCCCCGGTGCGCGGCTGGACGGCCGCGCCACCGGCTGCGCCCTGCGCCTGCAGGTCGACCGCGAGCCGCCGCCCGCGGTCCTGGTGGTCGACCACGGCGTGGCCGGACGCCGCCTGCGCCTCGACGTGCTATGGGACCCCGGGACGGGCGCGGCGTTCGGTCGCCTGCCCGGCGCCGACGCGCGCAGCCGCACGCTGCCGGCGGACCCGTGGATGGTGGAGGCCCTGGACGCCTTCCTGGCCGCGCACGGCGTGGAGGTCGATCCGGGCGCAGTCCCGGTGCTCGACGGGCTGCGCGCGGAGGCCGAGGCGGCGGCATCGGCCGTGCGCACTTCGTGCGCCCGCGAGGCCGAGCCCATCGAGGCCGCCGGGCGCCTGGGCGGAGAGCTCGCGCCCTTCCAGCACGCCGGCGTGCGCTACGCGCTGGAGCGCCGGCGCACGTTTCTGGCCGACGAGCAGGGGCTGGGCAAGACCGTGCAGGCGCTGGCCGCCCTCGAGGCCGATGACGCCTTCCCGGCCGTGGTCGTCTGCCCGGCCTCGCTCAAGCTCAACTGGGAGCGCGAGGCCGCTCACTGGCTCGCGCACCGCTCGCGCGTGGTGCTCAGCGGCCGCGGCGGCGCGGTCCCGGCCGCGGACATCACGATCCTCAACTACGAGATCGTCGACGCCCACCGCGAGCACCTGGCGCTGCGCCGCCCGCGCGCGCTGGTGGTCGACGAGGCCCACCTGGTCAAGAACCCGCGCGCCAAGCGCACGCGCGCGGTGCGCCGGCTGGCCGAGCGCGTGGAGCGTGACGGCTTGCGCCTCGCGCTGACCGGCACACCGGTGATGAACCGCGCCGAGGAGCTGGTCAGCCAGCTGCGGGTGCTGGGGCGCATCGAGGACTTCGGTGGCGCCACCGCCTTCGCGCGGCGCTTCGAGGGCGTGGGCGACGAGGAGCGCCTGCACTGGCACCTGCGCCGTCACTGCTTCGTGCGGCGGCTGAAGAAGGAGGTGCTCCCCCAGCTGCCGGCCAAGCGCCAGACCGTGGTACCGGTCGCGCTGGCCAACGAGGACGAGTACCGTCTGGCCGAGGAGGACGTCATCGCGTGGCTGCACGAGCAGCCCCTCGACCTGAGCGAGCTCGAGGCCAGCGTCGCCCGCGCCCTGCGCGCCGAGCGCCTCGTGCAGCTCAACCTCCTGCGCCGCCTGGCCGCGCGGGGCAAGCTCCCCGCCGCGCTGAGCTGGATCGGCGACTTCCTGGAGTCGGGTGAGCCGCTCGTGGTCTTCGCCCACCACTGCGAGGTTCAGGAGGCGGTGCGCCAGCGCTTCCCCGAGGCCGCCCACCTGCTGGGCCGCGACCCGCTGCCCGCCCGCGAGGAGACCGTGCGCGCCTTCCAGGCGCAGGACGGACCGCAGCTGCTGGTCTGCTCCCCGCGCGTGGCCGGCCAGGGCATCACGCTCACGCGCGCCTCCAACGTGGCGTTCCTCGAGCTGGACTGGACGCCGGCCGTTCACGACCAAGCCGAGGATCGCTGCCATCGCATCGGCCAGCACGACGCCGTCACCGCCTGGTACCTGCTGGCCGCCGACACCCGCATCGGCCAGCACGACGCCGTCACCGCCTGGTACCTGCTGGCCGCCGACACCATCGACGAGACCATGGCCCAGCTCATCGCACGCAAGCGCGCGCGCATCGGCGCGGTCACCGACGGACGGCGCGCGGACGACCAGGCCGTCGTGCAGGCCGTCGTGCGCGACCTGCGCGCACGGCCACGCCGGCACCTGCGCGCGGTGGCCGGGCGAGGCTGACCGGCGCCTGCCCGCTACGCTGCGGCGAACGGGTGTGCGATCTGCCGCCCGTGAGGTTCCGTCTTCCGTAGCGCCCTCCGACGAGGCGATCCGGGTCAGTCGAATCTCCCCGATCGTTCGCGGCGCGCCCATGCGCGCCGCCCACCAAGGAGTTCCGCTATGTCTTCCCCCTCGTTCGCCGAGCTCGGCGTGTCCCCGGTCGTCGTGCGCGCACTGGCCTCGCGCGACGTCCACGAGCCCTTCGCCATCCAGCGCCTGGTCGTACCCGACGTCCTCGACGGCCACGACGTGCTGGCCAAGTCCCCCACCGGCTCGGGCAAGACCCTGGCCTTCGGCGTCCCGATGATGGACTGCATCGAGGCCGACGACCCGCGCCCCGCCGCGCTGATCCTCGCCCCCACGCGGGAGCTGGTCAGCCAGATCGTCGAGGCGCTGCGCAAGGTCGCGCACGCCCGCGCGCTGTCCATCACCGCCGTCTACGGCGGGGCGGGCATCGCCCGCCAGGCCCAGCAGGCACCGCGCAGCCACATCGTGGTCGCCACCCCGGGGCGTCTGGAGGACCTCATCGCCCGCGGGGCCCTGCGCCTGGACCGGGTGCGCATGCTGGTCCTCGACGAGGCCGACCGCATGCTGGACATGGGCTTTCGCCCCGCCGTCGACCGCATCGTGCGCCAGACTCCCGACGATCGCCAGACCATGCTGTTCTCCGCCACGCTGGAGGGCGAGGTCGGGCGCATCGCCGACGAGTACACCCACGACGCGCGGCGCCACGCGCACGCGCCCACCGCGGAGTCCCGCGGCAAGGTCGACCACCGCTTCGTGCGCGTCGCCCACGAGGACAAGCTCGACGCGCTCGTGCGCGAGCTCGGCCGCGAGACCCGCGGGCGCACGCTGGTGTTCGTGCGCACCAAGCGCGGCGCCGACCGCCTGGTCAAGCGCCTGGCCAACCACCGGCTCGAGGCGGTGGCCATGCACGGCGACAAGTCCCAGAACCAGCGCGAGCGGGCGCTGGCGCGCTTTGACCGCGGCGAGATCGACACGCTCGTGGCGACCGACGTCGCCGCGCGCGGCATCGACGTCGACGACATCACCCACGTGATCAACTTCGACGCCCCCGACGAGCGCGACCAGTACGTCCACCGCGTCGGGCGCACGGCGCGCGCCGGAGCCACCGGTACCGGCGTGACCTTCGTGATGGGCGACCAGGCGGTCGAGGTCGCCAGGATCGCCGCCCAGCTGCAGCTGCACCGCGAGTTCGCCCAGACCGGCTTCGCCTCCACGCCGACGAGCGCGGGGCGGCCGGCTTCCTCCGCCCCGGGCAACGGCCGCTCGCGCCGCTCGGGCTCGCGGTCGGGCTCGCGGGCGCGGACGCGCGCCACCGTCCGCCGATGATCGCCCGCCGCGCCGACCTGCGCAACGTGGCGATCGTGGCCCACGTCGACCACGGCAAGACCACGCTGGTCGACGCGATGCTGTGGCAGTCGGGGGCCTTCCGCGTCAACCAGGACGTCGCCGACCGCGTGCTCGACTCGATGGACCTGGAGCGCGAGAAGGGCATCACGATCCTGGCCAAGAACACCGCGGTTCGCTTCGGTGACGTGAAGCTGAACATCGTCGACACGCCCGGCCACGCCGACTTCGGCGGGGAGGTCGAGCGCGCGCTGACCATGGTCGACGGCGTGCTGCTGCTGGTCGACGCCAGCGAGGGGCCGCTGCCCCAGACGCGCTTCGTGCTGCGCAAGGCCCTCGAGCGCCGCCTGCCGGTGATCCTCGTGGTCAACAAGGTCGACCGGCCCGACGCGCGCATCGGCGAGGTGGTCGACGAGGTCTACGAGCTGTTCCTCGACCTCGACGCCGACGAGGCCCAGATCGACTTCCCCATCGTCTACACCAACGCCCGCGACGGCCAGGCCTCGCTGAGCGAGGACGAGCCGGGCACCGACCTGCGCCCGCTGCTGGATCTGCTGGTCGAGCACATCCCCGCCCCCGAGCACGACCCCGGCCACCCGCTGCAGGCCCATGTCACCAACCTCGACGCCTCGCCCTATGTCGGGCGCCTGGCGCTGTGCCGCGTGCGTCACGGCAGCGTGCGCCGCGGACAGCCCATCGCCTGGTGTCGCACGGACGGCTCGGTCCAGCGCGCCACCGTGTCCGAGCTGTACGTCACCGAGGCGCTGGACCGCGTCGACGCCCAGGAGGCCGGCCCGGGCGAGCTGATCGCCGTCGCCGGCCTGGCCGAGGTGACGATCGGCGAGACGCTGGCCGACCCCGACGACCCCCGGCCGCTGCCGGTCATCACCGTCGACGAACCGTCCATCGCGGTGACCATCGGGATCAACACCTCACCGCTGGCCGGCCGGGACGGCAGCAGGCTGACCGCCCGCCAGGTCCGCGCGCGCCTGGACCAGGAGTTGGTGGGCAACGTCTCGCTGCGCGTCCACGAGATCGAGCGGGAGGGTGGAGCAGGATTCTGGGAGGTCCAGGGCCGCGGTGAGCTGCAGCTCGCGGTGCTGGTGGAGATGATGCGCCGCGAGGGCTTCGAGCTGACGGTCGGCCAGCCGCGCGTGCTGACCCGCGAGATCGACGGTGTCACCCACGAGCCGGTCGAGCGCCTGTCGGTCGACGTGCCCGAGGAGTACGTCGGCGTGGTCACCCAGCTGCTCGCGCTGCGCAAGGGCGCCATGGACCAGATGGTCAATCACGGGACCGGATGGGTGCGCATGGAGTACCGCGTGCCCGCGCGCGGGCTGATCGGCTTTCGCACCGAGTTCCTCACCGAGACGCGCGGCACCGGCCTGGCCCACCACGTCTTCGACGGCTGGGCGCCCTGGGCGGGGGAGCTGCGCACGCGCACCACCGGCGCGCTGGTGGCCGACCGCCGCGGCGTGGCCGCGCAGTTCGCGCTCATGAACCTCCAGGAGCGCGGCACGCTGTTCGTCGGCCCCGGCGAGGACGTCTATGAGGGCATGATCGTGGGCGAGAACGCCCGCACCGACGACCTCGACGTCAACGCCACCAAGGAGAAGCACCTCACCAACATCCGCTCGTCCACGGCCGACGTGCTCGTGCGCCTGGTGCCCCACCGCCGCCTCTCCCTCGATCAGGCCATGGAGGCGCTGCGCGAGGACGAGGCCGTCGAGGTCACGCCCAACGCGGTGCGACTGCGCAAGGTGGAGCTGGATCGCAACGCCCGGGTGAAGGCCCAGCGGCGGGCCAGGGCGGGCGCCGCACCGGTCTGAGCCCGGCGAGGTCGCAACGGGCGTGAGCGCGGATGCGACGGCGGGCGTCCATGTCGTGCAGCGCGGCGAGGGTGCGCCCCTCGTGCTCGTACACGGCGTGGGTGCCAGCGGAGAGATCTGGCGACCGGTGATGGGGGCGCTGGCGCGCGACCGTCGGGTGAGCGCCGCTGATCTGCCCGGCTTCGGGGCCTCGCCGCCCGCCGGCCCCGGCTTCGCGCTGGACGCGGTGGCCGACCGCCTCTGCGAGGGCCTGGCCGCCGCCGGCGTGTCCGCCCCCTTCGACCTCGTGGGCCACTCGCTGGGGGGCGCGGTCGCGCTGACCCTCGCGCAGCGCCGGCCGAGCGCGGTAGGCAGGCTCGTCCTCGTCGCCCCCGCCGGCCTCTCCCCGCGCCCGGCGGCCGTGGCGGGAGCGCTGGGCGCCCTTGCCTCGGTCACCGTCCCGCTGCGTCGGGAGCTCGGCCGCCCGCTGGCCGGCCTGCCGCTCGCGCGCCGCCTGCTGTTGGCGGGCACCGCCCACGATGGCGGGCGGCTGTCCGAGGCCGAGGCCCGGGCGCTCATGGAGGCCTCCCGTCCGGCCACGCGCTTGCGGGAGGGCTTCGCCGCGGCGGTGGCCGCCGCGCTGCGCGAGCTGCTGGCCGACCTGCCCACGCCGGTGGGCTTCGTGTGGGGCGAGCGCGACCTGCTCGTCCCCGTCTCCGGGCTCGAGGCGGTGCACGCCGCCCGGCCCGAGGCCCCGGCGCGCACGCTTCTCGACACGGGCCACGTGCCCATGCTCGAGCGCCCCCACGTCTTCACCGCCGCGCTCGTCGACGTGCTCGACCGCCTGCCGCCCGCGACCGGGGATGCTGGTGCTCCCCGGTGAGGCCACGCGAAAGGGCCCTCCGCCTGGAGGGCCCCCGCGCACCGGCGTCCGTGCCGGCCCGGCATCCATGCCGGCGATTCCCTGAAGTCCGTGGGGGTCGAAAGCAGCTTCGCAACCAGACCGGGGGCCGGCAATGGGGGGCACCCCGTGTCCGGGGGTGTGGCTGCCCGTACCCGCAGAGGCGCTCAGCCTCGGAGAAAGGCCAGGACGGCGAGGACTCGTCGATGGGCGTCCTCGGTGGCGGGGAGGTCGAGCTTGGCGAAGATGTTCGTCACGTGCTTCTCGACCGCGCGCTCGGTGACCACGAGCTCGCGGGCGATCGCCTGGTTGGTGCGCCCCTGGGCCATGAGACCCAGCACCTCGCGCTCGCGCGGTGTGAGGCGCTGCAGGGGGTCGTCGGTGCGCCGCCCGCCCAGCAGCCGGCCGACGACGACCGGGTCGAGCACCGAGCCGCCCTCGCCCACCTGGCGCACCGCCTCGGTGAAGCGCTCCACGTCGGCCACGCGGTCCTTGAGCAGGTAGCCCACCCCCGCGGCGTCGCCCCCGCCCAGCAGTTCCAGCGCCGGCTCGGTCTCGACGTACTGGGAGAGCACCAGTACCCCCACCTCGGGCAGCTCGCGGCGGATCTCCTGGGCGGCGCGCAGGCCCTCGTCGCTGTGGGTGGGCGGCATGCGGATGTCGGTGACGGCCACCCGTGGGCGGTGCGCGCGGACCTTGCGCAGCAGGTCCTCGCCGTCCCCGGCCTGCGCGAGGACCTCGAAGCCGGCGTCCTCGAGCAGACGCACCAGGCCCTCCCGCAGCAGGACCGAGTCCTCGGCGATGACCACGCGCACGGCGCAACTGTGCCATGCCGAGGCCACAGACCGTCCGCAGACGACCGCCTTGCCGTCAGGCGAGCAGCAAGCTGAGAGCCGGCCCGCACAGGTCGTGCTTGGCCAGGAAGCCGCGGGCGCCGCTGCTCCGCGCGCGTCCGGGATACAGGGGATCGTCGGAGCTGGAGGTCACGACGACGGCGGGCGCGTCGCCGTGGGCGGTCATGCGCCGGGCGACCGCGAAGCCGTCGGTGTCGGGCAGGCGCACGTCGACCAGCACCACGTCGGGGCGCAGGGTCCGCTCGGCGCTCAGGGCCGCGCCGCCGTCCGGCGCCTCGCCGACCACGTCGAACCCGTCGGACTCCAGGATCTCGCGCGCCATTCTGCGGAAGGTCGGGTGGTCGTCGACGATGAGAAGGGTCGGTCGCACACCAGGATCATCGGCGGCGCGGGGGGGCGACGCAATACGGCTGGCCACACCACGCAACGCCTGCTGGCCCCTGACCGCGCCGCCTTTGCCCGGGGACGCTTGCCCACCAGGCAAGGCAACGCGACGAAGGAGGGCAAGGGAATGCACCGCAAGAACATCGCAGCACGCGCCGCGCAGTGGAGCGCGCGTCATCGCTGGAAGGCGATCGGAGGCTGGCTGGCCTTCGTCGTCGCCGTGGCCGGCGGCGCGCTGGGCATGAACACGTTCGCCTGGCAGGAGAACGGTCCCCGTGAGGCCGGTCGCGCCGACCGGGCCATCCTCGACCACTTCCCGCGCCAGGCCTCCGAGAGCGTGCTGGTGCAGGGCACAGGCTCCAATCGCGACGCGTCCTTCCGCGCGGCGGTGGCCGACGTCGAGGCACGCCTGGCCCGCACGCCCCATGTGCGCGACGTCCAGGGCCCCTACGCGCCCGACAACCAGGGCCAGCTGTCGCCCGACGGACGCTCGGCGCTCGTCTCCTTCCGCCTGGCCGGCGACCTCGAGCAGGTCGGCGAGCGCGTCGAAGCGCCGCTGGCGGCCGTCGCGGCGGCCCAGCGTGATCACCCCGACCTGCGCATCGCCGAGTTCGGCGACGCGAGCGTGGCCAAGGCGCTGAGCAAGGTCTTCGAGGAGGACTTCAAGCGTGCGGAGACCCTCTCGCTGCCCATCACCCTGCTCATCCTGGTCGTGGCCTTCGGCTCGCTCATCGCCGCCGGCCTGCCCCTGGTGCTCGCGCTGTCGGCCGTCGCGGGCACGATGGGCCTGGTCTCGCTGGTCAGCCAGGCGCTGCCGGTGGACGAGTCGATCGCCTCGATGATCCTGCTCATCGGCCTGGCCGTGGGCGTGGACTACTCGCTGTTCTACCTGCGCCGCGAACGCGAGGAGCGCGCCGCCGGGCGCACGAAGGAGGCGGCCCTGCAGGCGGCCGCAGCGACGTCGGGACGGGCCGTGCTGGTCTCGGGGCTGACCGTGATGGTCGCCATGGCCGGGATGTACTTCACCGGCAGCGCGACGTTCTCGTCCTTTGCCACGGGCACGATCATGGTGGTGGCCGTCGCGATGATCGGCTCCATCACCGTGCTGCCCGCACTCCTGTCGGTGCTGGGCGACCGCGTGGACCGGGGACGCATTCCGCTCCTGGGCCGCCTGCGCTCGCGCGAGGGGGGCCCGCGGATCTGGGGCGCGATCCTCGACCGCGTCCTGCGCCGCCCGGCGCTGTGGGCGGGTCTGGCCACGGCGGTGCTGGTGGCGCTGGCCCTGCCGGCCCTGGGCCTCAAGACGTCCGTGCCGGGGACCGACTCGCTGCCCCGCGACCTGGCCGTGATGCAGACCTTCGATCGCATGGAGGGGGCCTTCCCGGGGGTCAGCTGCCCGCGGTGGTCGCCGTGCAGGCCGGCAACGTTCAGGCGCCGGCGGTGCGCGCGGCGATCGGGGACCTGCTGCGCGAGGCGCGCGCCGCCGGGGTGGCGGTCGGGCCTGGCCAGGTGACGATCAGCCCGGACCGCCGGGTGGCCCGCGTGACGCTGCCCATGGTCGGCGACGGCAGCGACCGGCGTTCGGTCGCCGCGCTGGCCACCCTGCGCGACGAGGTGATCCCCGCCACGGTGGGCGCCCTGCCGGCGGTGGAGGCCGAGGTGACGGGCACGGCGGCGCAGAACCACGACTTCAACGCGCTGCTGAAGGGCAACGCGCCGGTGGTCTTCGCCTTCGTGCTCGGGATGGCCTTCATCCTGCTGCTGGTGACCTTCCGCTCGCTGGTGATCCCCCTCAAGGCCATCGTGCTCAACCTGCTCTCGGTGGGCGCGGCCTACGGCGTGCTCGTGCTGGTCTTCCAGCGGGGCCACGGCGAGGGGCTGCTGGACTTCGAGTCCACCGGCGCGATCACCTCGTGGCTGCCGCTGTTCCTGTTCGTGATCCTCTTCGGGCTGTCGATGGACTATCACGTTCATCCTCAGCCGGATCCGTGAGGCCTTCGACCGGGGAATGTCGACCGAGGACGCCGTCGCGCACGGCATCCACACTACGGCAGGCGTGGTCACCAGCGCGGCCATGGTGATGGTCGGGGTGTTCGCGATCTTCGCCACCCTCAGCGCGCTGGAGTTCAAGCAGATGGGCGTCGGGCTGGCCGTCGCCGTCCTGATCGACGCGACGATCGTCCGCGCGGTCCTGCTGCCGGCGACCATGAAGCTGCTGGGCGACTGGAACTGGTACGTGCCGCGTCGGCTCCGCCGGGCGCCGCGGCTGGTGGCCGAGCCCGCTCGGCAGTCCTGACCCTCCGCCGCGGGCGCGGGAACCGATACAGTTCCCGCGCCCGCCCCCGATGGCGGGCAGGCCAGTGCGAGGGAAGCTCACCAACCGGATCACCACCCGCGTCGTGGCGCTGAGCGCCACCGTGGGCGGGGTGGTCGGAACCGTGCTCGTCGTGCTCATCGTCGCCGTCGCCGGCCAGCGAGATGCCGCACGCGCGGCGTTTCGCTCCCAGGAGGCGCTCACCGCGGGAAGCCAGCTCGAAGCCTCGCTGGTGACCATCGAGAATGCGCTGCGCGGCTATGTGGCCAGCGGACGCGAGCGCTTCCTCCAGCCGGCTGAGCGGGCGCTGGGTGAGTACCGCCGCGAGGTGGATCGCCTGGGTCGCCTGGTCTCCGACGAGAGCCGTCAGCGGGCGCAGGTGCGAACCCTCGGCGCGCAGATCGACGACTACGTCGCCCTGTGGGCCCAGCCGCTCATCGGGCTCGCGCGCGAGCAGCCCGAGGCGGCGCGCAGTGTGGTGGTCACACGGGCAGGAGCCGAGCGCCTCGCCGCGATCCGGACCGAGTTCGATGAGCTCTTCACCCGCGAGCGGGCAGTCACGCGCGCCCGCGAGGGCCGCGCCGAGGCGCGCTCCTCGCTGGCCATCGGGCTGGGGCTGGGCGGGCTGGGGACGGTGCTGGCGGTCGCCGCCGGCGTGGCGGTGCACCTGCGTCGGGCCGTGGTGGCGCCGGTGCGCACGGTGGCCTCGGCCAGCGGGCGGCTGGCCGCCGGCGAGCTGTCGACCCGCGTGCCGGCCACCCGCGCCGACGAGCTGGGCGACCTGGCCCGGGCCTTCAACGCGATGGCCGGCTCCCTGCAGGCCGGCCAGGCCGAGCTGGCCGCGCGCAGCGCCCAGCTCGAGCGCTCCAACGCCGAGCTGCAGCGCTCCAACCGTGAGCTCGAGCAGTTCGCCTCGGTGACCTCGCACGACCTCCAGGCCCCCCTGGTGACCATCTCCATGTACGCAGAGCTGCTCGAGCGCCGCCACGCGGCCGACCTGCGCGACGACACCGCGCTGGTGGACGGAATCCGTGGTGCCACCCAGCAGGCGCGGGGCCTCATCAAGGACCTGCTCGAGTACTCGCGCGCCGGTCGGGGCGAGGTCGCCCTGGTCGACGTCGACGCCGCGGAGATCGTCGCGCAGGCCCTGAGCAGCCTGGCAGGCGCCGTCCGCGATTCCGCCGCGCGGATCACCGTCGGTCCGTTGCCCGTGATGCGCGCCGACCCGGCCGGACTGTGCCGGGTGGTGCAGAACCTCGTGGCCAACGCGATCAAGTTCACGGGCCCCGAGCCGCCGGAGGTGGAGATCGGCGCCGCGCCGGAGGGAGCGGGCTGGCGGCTGTGGGTGCGCGATGACGGCATCGGGATGGACCCGCGCCACGCTCAGCGGATCTTCGAGCCCTTCCAGCGCCTGCACGGCGAGGAGGCCTACGAGGGCACCGGCATCGGCCTGGCGGTCTGCGAGCGCATCGTCGCCCAGCACGAAGGGCGCATCTGGGTGGACAGCCGCCCCGGCGCCGGCGCCACCTTCTCCTTCACGCTCATGGCCGGCGTGGGCTCTGCGGGGGCGGACGCCGACGCCGCGCCGCCCACCGTGGGGGCCGGGGCCCAGTGATCCGCACCGGCGCCGCGCTCCTCGCTCTCGTGGTGGTCCTGGCGCTCGGGGCCTGCGGCGACGGGCCCCCCTCGGCGGAGTCGGCGGGGGCAAGCGCACCCACCCTCCGCATCGGGACCAAGAACTTCACCGAGCAATACCTGCTCGGCGAGCTCTACGCCCAGGCGCTGACGGCCGAAGGCTTCCGCGTGGCGCTCAAGCCCGATCTGGGCAGCTCGGAGATCGTCCACCGGGCCCTGGCCGGCGGCGCCCTGGACATGTACCCGGAGTACGTCGGGGTGCTGCTGTCGGAGATCGCGGGGGTCCGCGAGCGCCCGGCCAGTCCGCGCGCGGCCGAGCGCCTCGCGCGTCGCTACGAGGAGAGCCGCGGCCTGGCGCTGCTGCGCACCACGCCCTTCAGCGACGCCAACGCGCTGGCGGTCATGCGCCGCGACGCGCGCCGGCGCAGACTGCGCACCATCGCCGATCTGACTCGCGTGCCCGGCGGAGCACGGATCGGCGCCCCGCCGGAGTTCGCCACCCGCTTCGAGGGGTTGCTGGGCCTGGCGGAGGTCTACGGGCTGGATGACGCGCAGGTCACGATGCTGCCCATCGGGGAGCAGTACGCCGCCCTCGACGAGGACCGCGTGGACGCGGCGGCGGTCTTCACGACAGACGGGCGGCTGGCGGGCGGGAGGTACCAGGTGCTCGACGACCCCCGCGGGGTCTTCGCCGCCCAGCACGCCGCGCCGCTGGTCCGCCGCCAGGTCCTGCGCGTCCATGGTCCACGCCTGGCGGCCACCCTGGACGCGGTCAGCGGACGGCTGACCACGTCCGCCATGCGCGAGATGAACGCGGCGGTCGACCTGCGCGGCGAGGAACCCCGGGTGGTGGCCGACCGCTTCCTGCGCGCGAACGCGCTGAAGTAGCCGACAGACCCGAGCACGGTCACCCGTCGAGCAGGGCCTGCGGCCCCTTGCGCCCGGCGGCGAGGAGGAGCGCCGTCCAGTCCTCGGTGAGCTCGAGGCGCGCCAGGAGTGCGAAGAGCTGGCCGAGCATGCGCGCGGTGGCCAGGTCGTCGGGCACGGGCGTGGAACGGGCACCCAGCGCGGCCAGCTCGCCCACCGCTCCTCGGGCGCGCTCGGCCAGATCGGCGAGCGTGTCGGCGTCCAGCCGCGCGGGGCCGGTGAGCAGGGGACCGAGCAGCTCGCGCAGCAGGGCGTGGGCAACTCGAGCGGGCTCCTCGGAGAGCAGACCCAGCCGTCCCAGGGCGGCGGCGAAGGCGCTGGCGTCGTCGTCGCGCAGCGCTTGCAGTGCCGCGAGGCCGCCGTCCAGGCGGTCGCGGTCGATGCGCACGGCCGCGCCGGTGCCCAGCAGGAGCGTCGTGCCGTCGGGCGCCTGGAGCACGTTGTCGGCGCGCGGATCGACGAGCACGAGACCGAGCGTGCGCGGCAGGCCCCCGTAGGCGGCGACCAGGCGGCGGGCCAGGAGGTTCGCCTCCACGCCGAGGGTGGTGCTCCCATCGGCGCCCGCGGCGAGGCTCCCGGCGAGCGTCGTGCCCTCCACGTGCGCGGCGACGAGCACGCCGGGCCGCGTGAGCTCCGCGTCCACCGCCGGTGCGCCCAGGCCGGGCAGGCGGCGCAGCGCGCGCGCGACGCGCTGCTGGTTGTCCCCCGCGTGCTCGAGGTCCAGCTCGTCGAGGACCATGGTGCGCACGGCGCCTACCAGCGCGCCCGCGTCCAGGGCGGGAAACGCGGCACCCAGCGGGCCGGCCAGGGTCTCCAGCACCGCGAGGTCGTTGCGCACGGAGGCCTCGAGCCCCGGACGCAGTACCTCCGCCACCACGGGTTCGCCCTGGGCCACGGCGCGGTGCACCTGGGCCGTGGGGCCCACGACCAGCGGCTCGAGATCCAGGTCGTCCAGCACCCGCTCGGGGCCCCGACCCCACGCGGCGCGCAGCGCGTCGGTGACCGCGTCGGGCGCCAGCGGCCGGCAGGCCTCCGCGACGGCCGCCTCCAGCCGTGCGACCGTTCGCGCGCGTGCGTCAGCGGGCACCATCGCCGGAGTCACGACCCCCGCGAGGCGGGCGAGCACCACCCGCGTGGCCGGCGAGCGGCGCACCAGCTGGGCGCCCGCGTCGCGCAGGGCGGACAGCCCGGGCGGCGGAGAGGGTGGCGTGGACACGGGGCCAGGCTACGAAGATGGGCCGTCAGCCCACCAGCGGCAGGCTGCGCTCGTCCTCGAGCGCGTCGAGCGCCACCTGCATCTCGGCGGTCACCCGCTCGTAGACGCGTTGGGGCTCGGCGTCGGGCCCGAAGCGCGCGCGCACGTCGATCGGGGGAAGCACCTGGACGGTGATCTTGGCCGGCAGCGGCACGCGCCCGGGGAAGTCCAGCACGTTGAGGCCGAAGGGCGGACCGATCGAGATGGGGAGCACCTTGACGCGGGCGAGGCGGTCCAGGCCCAGCAGGCGCGCCGCCCGGGCCCCGCGCGTGACGAACAGCGCGGTCTCCTGCCCGCCGCTGGCCACCACCGGCACGATCGGCACACCCTGCTCGAGGGCCAGGCGCACGAACCCCTGGCGCCCGGCGAAGTCGATCCGCCCGGCCTCCCAGGATGGGCGGAAGGTCTCGTGGTCGCCGCCCGGGTAGACGAGCACGGGCGCGCCGCGCTCCATCGCCGCGCGGGCGTTCTCGGGCGAGGCCGTCACCGCGCCGTAGCGGCGCAGGCCCCCGAGGCCGGGCGTGCGGGCGATCAGGTCGTGGGCGAGCTGGTGGAAGCGGCGCTGAGGGCCGAAGCGCTCGTAGAAGGCGATGGAGAACACGAAGGTGTCGACGATGTACAACCCGCCCGAGTGGTTGCCCACCAGCAGCGCCGGCCCGTCGGGCGGGATGTGCTCCAGGCCACGCACCTCGGGGCGGAAGTAGGCGGTGAAGGCCGCGCTCATGATCGGCAGCGTGCGACGGATGTGCTCGGGGTCCCAGGCGTCCACGCCCTCGTCGGGCAGCCCGTCGACGAGCACCGACGCGTCGCCCAGCGCCGCGTTCCACAGCTCCAGCAGGCCGTCGAGCGGGCCCGGCGCGCGACGGGCGAGAGGACGGAGAGGGTTGAGGGCAGCCACGGAGAGAAGAGTTGCGGGCGCCGTCTGGGATACCCCCTCGCAGCCGCTCCTAGGGCTTCGCGCTGAGCCTACTCGTCCTTGGGAGCGGTACGGAAGACGATCTTCTTGAGCTCCCCGACCGACTGGCCGCCCAGGCGCAGCGCGGTCTCGAAGCCCTCGCCGCCCAGCTCACCGGCGTCGAGCGCGCGGCGCAGCTCGTTGAGCGCCGGACGGTCCTCGTCGGCCACACCCTCGCGCCCGGTCTCCAGCAGGATCAGGTGGCGCGGGCGCCGCGCGCTCGCGGCCAGGCGCACGTAGCGCTCGCGCTCGGCGGGCTCGAGGCCGGCGGCGGTGACGACGACGCTGGCGCGCGCCTGCAGGCGCTTGAGGATCGCCGCGTGGAGCACCTCGCCGGCCCGCACCTCGATCTCGGCCTCGGGCACGCGGCCGGCCAGCAGACCGCGCACGCGATCGACCGACAGCAGCGCCGCCTTGTCCTCGATCACCCGCTGGGCGAAGCGCTGACGCTCGGACGCCGAGGCGCTGGCGATCAGCAGCAGGCTCCCGGGCACGTAGCGCAGGCGGTCGGAGGCATGCAGCACGCGGCCGCGCACGGCGACGTCGGGCGGGCGGGCCGGTCCGCCGCCCGGACGCGGGCGATCCGACGACCATCCTCCTCGCTCGTCGTCGGAGATCCTGACGCTGCGCGAGGAGGAGGGCGTGGGCATGCCCTCCATTCTGCCCTACGGGGTGGCCATGCCTGCCCCGGCGCGGGCCTGCGCCCAAGTGACCAGCCGCCTGCGCTCCTCGTCGTAGAGCTTGAGGCGCACGGCGCGCAGGCCGTCCCACAGCGAGAGCACAGGTACGGAGTGGAAGACCGCGTTGTCGTCGTGGGCGCGCTGCAGGTTGTAGTTGGGCACGCGGGCGCTGAGGTGGTGCACGTGATGCAAGCCGATGTTGCCGGTGAAGAACTGCAGCACCTTGGGCAGCCTGAGGTACGAGCTGCCCCGCAGCGCTGCGTCGGCGTAGCTCCAGACCGCCGAGTGCTCCCAGTAGACATCCTCGAACTGGTGCTGGACGTAGAAGAGCCAGACGCCCGCCGCACCGGCCAGCGCCACGGTGGGCAGTTGCAACAGCAGGTACTCCCTCCAGCCGATCAGCAGGCATAGGGCGGTGACCATCACCACGACGGCCACGTTGGTGAGCAGCGTGCTGTTGCGCACACGCGGGCGCATCCCGGGATAGACCAGGCGCGGTTGGATGACCAGCGACCAGAACGGCCCGAGGCCGAACATCACGATCGGGTTGCGAAAGAGGCGGTAGCCCAGCCGGCCCCAGCGGCCCTTCGCGCGGTACTCGCCCACGGTGAGGGTCGGCAGGTCGCCGTCGCCGCGGCGGTCGAGGTCGCCGGCGCTGGCGTGGTGCATCTGGTGGCTGTGCTTCCAGCTGCCATAGGGGTTGAAGAGCAGCAGCCCCAGCACCCGCCCGAGCCACGTGTTGGCCCGCTTGAATGGCAGAAACGAGCCGTGCGTGCAGTCGTGGAAGATGATGAACGTGCGCAGCAGGAAGCCGGAGGCGGGCAGCGCGATGGCCAGCACGAGCACGTACGAGACGTCCAGCGCGAAGTACATCGCCACGCACAGGGCGAGGTAGGGCACCACCGACGTGAGCAGGCCCAGCATGCTACGCCCGAGCCGGGGTTGCTCGTAGGGCGCGAGCATCTCGCGCCAGAACGGGCGCTCGGTGGAGGTCTGCGGTCCGCCCGCACCGGCCTGTGGCCCGGGTGCGGCGAAAGTAGGGGTGGCTACGTCGCTCATGGGCTGCTCCCGGTCGGAGGCGGGGGAGCGTAACGGTTGCATCGCGACGGCGCCTCCAAGGCGAGGCGCCTGGACACATGTCCAGGCTCACGTCGGGACGCCAGGCGCCGATATCGAGGGACATGGAGCGTAACGCTGCCCTCCGCGCGCCCGCGCGGATCGGCGCCGTCAGGAACGACGACACCGAGCTCATGGCCAAGGCGCTGGCCGGCCTCTTCGCGGCTGGGGCCACGCTCGCCCTGCTCACGGTGCTCCTCCCCCACGCCCCGCGCACCAACGAGCTCGGGCTGCTGCTCATCGTGGCCGACGCCTACCTCGTCGCCGCCCTCCTCTACCGGCTGGCCGCGCGTCTCCCCCCGCGCCTGCTGCGCTACGCGCTGGCCTGGGGCAGCCTGCTCATCACCGCGGTGGCCTACTTCTCGGCCGAGCGTCCCAGCCCGCTGGTCTTCTTCTATCTGTGGGTCTTCCTGTACGCGTCGTACTTCTTCAGTCGGCGCGAGACGGCCGCCCAAGTGGTCTTCGTCGGCGTGGCCTACGGCGTCCTGCTGATCGTCGCGTCGCCCCCGACCGGCGTGGCCACGTGGTGGGTGGTGGGCATGGGAACGCTGCTGGTGGCCGCGATCCTCGTCGTGGCGCTGCGCGACCGCAGCGAGATGCTCATCGCCCAGCTCTACGACGCCGCACGCACCGACCCACTGACCGAGATGCTCAACCGCCGTGGCTTTCGCGAGCTGCTGGACCTCGAGCTCGAGCGCGCCCGGCGCAGCGGCGGGCCGGTCACCGTGGTGGCCGGCGACCTCGATCACTTCAAGGAGGTCAACGACCGCTCGGGCCACCACGTCGGCGATGCCGCGCTGCGGCGAACGGCTCGGATCCTCGAGGAGGGCACGCGCACGATCGACGTCGCCGCCCGGGTGGGGGGCGAGGAGTTCGCGCTCATCCTCCCCGACACCGACGATCAGCAGGCCATGGTCATCGCCGAGCGCCTGCGCTGCCAGGTGCAGAGCGATTTCGCTTCCGAGACCGTGCCGGTCACCGTCTGCTTCGGGATCGCCAGCTTCCCCGCGCACGGCGAGACTGCCGCGGCCCTGCTGCGCGCCGGCGACGACGCGCTGTACGGCGCCAAGGCCGGCGGGCGCAACCGCAGCGTGATCCACCGCGCGGAGCTGCGCGAGCTGGCAAGCCAGGACACCAATGCCACGGACCTCGAGGCCGAGCGCTACCTGGGCGTGGTGCGCGACCTGGCCGAGGCCCTCGACCTGCGCTTCAGCGGCAGCGCACGGCACTCGGAGACGGTCGGGCGCTACGCCGAGATGATGGCGGAGGAGCTCGGGCTGCCCGAGCGGCGCGTGCAGCGCATACACCTGGCGGGGGTGCTGCACGACATCGGCAAGGTGGCCGTGGCCGACGCGATCCTCCACAAGCAGGGCCCGCTCACCGACGACGAGTGGGCCACGATCCGCCACCATCCGCAGCTGGGCGCCCAGATCCTCGAGCACCCCGGTCTGACAGACGTCCAGGGCTGGGTGAGCGCCCACCACGAGCGCCCCGATGGCCAGGGCTACCCGTTGGGGCTGGCGGGCGCGGCGGTCCCCCTGGAGGCACGCATCCTCGCGGTGGCCGACGCCTACGAGGCCATGACCAGCGACCGCGCCTACCGCGCGTCGCTGGGCCACGTCGCCGCGCGCGCCGAGCTGCAGCGCCATGCCGGCGACCAGTTCGACCCGGTCGTGGTGCGTGCCTTCCTCGAGGTGCTGGAGCGCGAGTCGGCCCGCGCCGAGGCGAGCCTGCCCGCCGCGCGGTAGCGCGTCGCCCTCTCGCGCTCCCTGCCGCGCTGCGGGCGGTAGCGCCCGCGGGAACTCAGCGGCCGCGCACCAGCGCGGCGCAGTCCCAGTTGCCCGCGCCCGAGCCGCCCGCCCACAGCCTGGCGGCCAGGCGATCCTGCTCGGCCTTGGGGGCCTGGTGGGCGTGGCGCGTCGAGCCGCCCAGACCGGCCCAGGTCTCGGGCAGGAACTGGTAGTAGCCCGAGGCGCCGGCGCGGTTGGGGCTGGTGTTCTGCCCGCCCGATTCGCACTGCACGATCGCGTAGGGGATCGCCCACGGTCCGCCGGGGCCCGAGGTTCGCCGCGCGGCGCGCTCGCGGCGGGCCGCCAGGCGCTCCAGGCTGCGCTGTGCCCGCCGGCGTCCCGCGCGCGTGCGCTGCAGGGCAGCCAGCCGCGCGGCGCGCGCCTCGCGCAGCTGGGCCTCGCGCTCGCGCAACCCCGCCGCGATGCCCGCCAGCGCGTCGCGCCGGCCGCGCACCGCCTCGGCCGCGCGCCGGCGGCGGGCGGCCAGGTCGCTCAGGCGCCGGCGCTCGCGGATGGCCGCCTGGCGCGCCCGGCCGACCTCGTCCACCACGCGTTCGTCCTGGTCCTGCACCCGGCCGAAGAACTCGACGGTCTCCAGCAGGTCGGCGAAGCCGTCGGCGCGCAGGACCACGGTCAGCACGTCGGGGCCCGGGGACTTGTAGCGCTCGCGCAGGATCGTCGCCAGCTCCACCCCCGCCTCGCCCCGGCGCTCGCGGCGGCGCGCGGCGCGCCGGCGCGCCGCGCCGCGGCGGGCCGCGGCGCGCGCCAGCTCGGCCTGTGCGACCGCCAGCTCCTCCTCCGCGGCGTCCAGGCGGCTCTGGAGGAGGGCGATGTCCTCCTCGACCTGGCCGGCCAGGCGCCCGAGGCGCCGTGCGGCGCTCGACAGCGAGCGCTCGCGGTCACGGTCCTGCGCGATGCCCTCGCGCAGCGAGTCCTCGCCCTGCCCGTGGGCGGCGACCGCGAGCAGGCCCGCCGTGACCAGGAGCACGGCGAGCGCGAGGAGGTGGCGGAGCGTGAGGCGCAGGTGAGACATGCCCGGCCGTCCGGCCGAGCAGGCGTCAGGGCGGCCCGGCGAACCTAGCCGCGTCCGGCGGCGTGGCGAAGCGCTGCAAGCGCGCGTGCGCCGCCGCGACCCAGCCGAAGACGGGGAACGTCGCGCCGGCGCTGAGCGAGGGCGTATGCCTCGGCGCGGCCGGGCGTGGGTAGTGCGGGGCCATGGCCACCGGCGACGTCGCGTTCGTGCTGGGCGGCGGGGGCCATCTGGGCGCGCACGAGGTCGGGATGCTGCGTGCGCTGCTCGAGCGGGACATCGTCCCCGACGTGGTCGTGGGCACCTCGATCGGCGCGATCAACGGCGCCGCGGTCGCGGCCGAACCCTCGACGGCTGCGGTGGAGCGTCTGGCCGCCATGTGGACCGAACTCGAGCGCGGCGACGCCTTCGGCGGCTCGATCCTCGGCCGCCTGGGGACGCTCGCGCGCAGTCGCACCCACCTGCACGACAACGCCGGCCTGCGCGATCTGCTGGCCGGGTCGCTGCCCATCGCGCGTATCGAGGACCTCGCCGTGCCCTTCCACTGCGTCGCGGCCTGCATCGAGACCGCCTCCGAGCGGTGGTTCACCGCCGGCCCGCTGATCGACGCGGTCCTGGCCTCCTGCGCCGTGCCGGGGATCCTGCCGCCGGTCGAGATCGCCGGGGAGCACTTCCTCGACGGCGGGATCGTCCACAGCATCCCCGTCGGCCGTGCCGTGACCCTGGGCGCGCGGACCATCTACGTCCTGCACGTCGGACGCGTCGACCGTCCGCTGGAGCCGCCGCGCTGGCCCTGGGAGGTCGCGCTCGTGGCCTTCGAGATCGCGCGCCGACATCGCTTCGTCGGCGACCTCGCGGCCCTGCCCGACCACGTCGACGTCCACGTGCTGCCCACCGGCCAGGTCGACCCGCCGCGCTACAACGACCTCTCGCAGCTGCGCTACCGCGACACCTCGCGGATCCCCCACCACATCGCCCGGGCCCACGCCGCGTCGGGCCGCTACCTCGACGACGCCCGCGCCGCCGCGGGCGGGCGCTGATGCCCGTTCCCCCCAAGGTGGTGCGCCGCCTGGTGCTCGCGCCGCTCGCGGTCGCGGCCGAGGTGGTGCTGCTCGCACTCTCCCCCGTGCTGGCGCTCCTCGCGGTCCTGGCCTCCCCCTTCTTCGGCGGCTGGCGTCCGCTGCGGATGGTCGTCATGGCGCTCGTGGTGGCGGCGCGCCACCTGGGCGCCCTCCTCGCCTGCCTGGCCCTGTGGGTGACGGGCGGCTTCGGTCACGCAGCGAGCTGCGCGACCATGCAGCGCCGCCACCTCGCGGTGATGCGCTGGTTCGTCGCCGGTACCTACCGCGTGATCGTGCGTCTGGCCCATGTCGAGGTGCGTTTCACGGAGTCCGACGACGCCCAGGCGGCGCTGGCCACGCCGGGGCGCCCGGTGCTGGTCTTCGGCCGCCACGCCGGGGAGGGCGACACGCTGCTCGTGCTCTACGAGCTGCTGTGCCGCCACGAGCGGGTCCCGTGCGTGGTGCTGGCCGAGAAGCTGCGCCTCGACCCGCTCGTCGACGTGCTGGGCGAGCAGTTGCCCAACCGCTTCGTCGACCCGCGCGGCGGCGACACCGAGGTGGAGATCGCGGCGATGGCCCGCGAGCTCGACGGCACGCGCGCGCTGGTCATCTTTCCCGAGGGGGCGAACTTCTCCGAGCGGGCACGCCGGCGGGGCATCGAGCGTTTGGAGCACGCCGGCCACGCCGAGGAGGCCGCATGGGCGAGGGGCATGCGCCATCTCAGCGCGCCGCGCCCGGGCGGGGCGCTGGCGGCCGTCGAGGCCTCGCCGCAGGCCGACGTGGTGATCATGGGCCACGCGGGCTTTCCCACCGGCCCGCGCGAGGTCTGGCGGCTGCTGCCCGAGCCTCAGGTCATCGAGGTGCGCTTGTGGCACGAGCCGGCCGGAGCGATCCCGCCCGATCACGATGAGCGGATCGACTGGCTCTTCGCCTGGTGGCGGACGATGGACGGGTGGGTCGACGAGCGGGCCTGAGGGTCCGCGTCAGCGCCGGCCGGCCGGCTCACGCTCCTGGGGCGGCTGGCCCGTGGCCTTGGGCCGCGCTCGCAGCGTGCCGGAGTGGGCGCGGGCTGCGGGGTCCTTGCGCACCTTGATCAGACTCGCCACCGTGGTGATGGTCAGGATCACCGCGATGAAGGCCAGCGAGAAGCCCGTGGAGATCTCCGGAAAGGACTCGCTCACGTCGGTGTGCAAAAACTCGAGGATGAGCTTGACGCCGATGAAGCCAAGGATGAGCGCAAGGCCGGTCGAGAGGAAGACCAGCCGGTCCAGCAGGCCCGACACCAGGAAGTACAGGGCGCGCAGGCCCAGCAGCGCGAAGGCGTTGACGGTGAAGACCAGGAACACCTCCTGGGTGATGCCGAACACCGCGGGGATGGAGTCCAGCGCGAAGAGGACGTCGGTGGCCCCGATGGCCACGAGCACGAGCGCCAGCGGGGTCAGCACGCGCTTGCCTTCGATCCGCGAGCTCAGCTTCTGGCCCTGGTACTGGTCGGTGAAGGGCAGGGTGCGGCGGGCGACCTTGACCAGCCCGTTGTCCTCGACGTCGGGGTCCTCGTCGCGGTGGCGGAACAGCTGCACGGCGGTGACGATCAGCAGCACCCCGAAGACCAGGAACATGAAGGAGAACAGCGACAGCAGCGCCGCGCCCAGGGCGATGAAGATCGCCCGCAGGACCAGGGCGGCGAGGATGCCGAAGAGCAGGATCTTCTGCTGGTACTCGGCCGGAACCGAGAACGTGCTCATGATGATCACGAACACGAAGAGGTTGTCGATCGACAGGCTCTTCTCGACGGTGTAGCCGGCGAAGTACTCCGCCCCGAACTGCCAGCCGGCGACGATGCCGACCACCACGCCGAAGGCCAGCGCCACCCCGATGTAGAAGATCGACTGGATCGCCGCCTCGCGGAACTGCACCGCGTGCGGGTTGCGGATGGCCTGCGCGAGGTCAACGACGAACAGCAGCGCGATCAGGCCGAGCGTCACCGCCCAGCCGAGGAAGGTCACCTCGAGCATGAGGCGGGCAACCTACCCGAGCGCGTGGTCGAAAGCCTGGCGCGTCCTCGGCCTGCGCCTCTCAGACCGAAGCATCCGGCGGGTGATCCGCCGTGTCCGGCACTCCGGGCACGGGTAACCTGTCACCGAAGAGCCACCCTCCCCACCGACCGCGGGAGACGGGAGAGGGACATCATGGCCGAAGAGCGCGACGCACCCAGAAGATCGGCGACGAGGGCCAGAACAAGGAGCAGATCACTCAGCCCTCGCCGACGACGACGTCGGAAAGCCCGACCTCGAGGACGACGTCCGATAGCCGAGCGCTCGAGGTCAAGGGTTCGGGAAGCTCGACTGCGTACCCTCGCTGGATGCGCTGGCTGGTCGACGGCATGAACGTCATCGGCACCCGCCCCGACGGGTGGTGGAAGGACCGCCACGCGGCCATGGTCCGCCTCGTCGACCTGCTCGAACGCTGGGTCGCCGCCGAGGGCGACGACCTCTGCGTCGTCTTCGAGCACAAGCCCTCCCCACCGATCCGCTCGACGCTCATCGAGGTCGCCCACGCGCCGCGGGCGCGCGCGGACTCCGCCGACGACGAGATCCTGCGGCGCATCGCCGCCGACGCCCAGCCCGCGACGATCCGCGTCGTGACCTCCGACCGCTGGCTGGCCGACGCCGCCCGCGCGGCGGGCGCCTCGGTCATGGGCTCGGAGTCCTTCCGCGCGCAGCTCGACGGGCAGGCTGGGACCTGAGACCCCGCGGCGGCCGAGAACTCATCGGTGGTGCGAGCGCACCGCTCAGCGCACGGTCACCACGCGTAGGCGCCGCTCGCCGCGCGGCGTGGACACCACGGCGATGTCGTCCACACGGCGGTCGCGCAGGGCGACGGCGACGGGCGAGTCCATCGCGATGCGTCCCTCGGCGGGCTTGGCGTCCAGCGAGGAGACCAGCTCATAGGTGGCGCGGCGGCCGGTCTGCTCGTCCTCGACCTCGACGGTGGAGCCGAAGCCGATGACATGGCCGCCGGCCGCCTCGACGACCTCGACGTGGGCCAGCTTGTCGCGCAACCGGAGAATGCGCGTCTCCAGGTGCGCCTGGGCGTCCTTGGCCGCGTGGTACTCGGCGTTCTCCTTGAGGTCGCCCCACTCGCGCGCGGTGCGGATCTGGCGCGCCATGTCGTCACGCGCGGTCGTCTCGAGCTGCTCGAGCTCGGCGCGCAGAGCGGCGAGGCCCTCGGCGGTGATCGGGGTGCGCTCCATGGACGGTATCTCCTCTAGCCGGCCGCGAGCGCGAAGGGCGTGCCCTCCGAGTCGCGACAGATCGCCCAGCGCTGGCCGGGATGGATGATGCTGCCACCCAGCTCGCGCACGCGCGCCAGCGCCGCCTCCAGGTCGGCGACGGTGAAGTAGGGCAGGGCGTGGGTGTCGCCGGGGCCGGCGCCGCGCTCGTGGACCCCCACGGCCGGGTGGTCGCCCTGGGTCTGGCGCCCGCTGCCCTGATGCTCGGCGCGCTCGGCGAGGTCCTCGTCCAGCAGGCCCTCCCAGAAGCGCCGCGCGCGCGGGGGGTCGTCGGCGGGAAACTCCACGAGCGCCAGGCGCGCGCGGGGGGCGAACCCCAGGTCGCCGCCGGGGTCCGGCGCCTCGGCACGCCGGGGCTCGTGGTCGCGCACGGGCTGACCGAACTCCGGGCAGGCCTCGTTGCGACACTCCCAGCCGTGCTCGGGGCCGGCCAGGGCCACGGTGGCGGGCTGGTTGCAGGAGGGGCAGAGGGGCGGCGTCGAAGGCACGGCTCGCTACTCCCCGCCCGGGCGGTACATCCGCCCGACGTAGTCATCGAGCATCCGCGCGGCGGTGAAGCGGGGGGCGATGGAGCGGATGGAGGCCTTGACCATGGCCAGCCACGCATGGGGCGGCCCGCCGTCCTGGCCGGAGTAGAAGGTCGGCACCACCTCCTCCTCGAGCGTGCGGTACAGGTCGTCCGCGTGGCGGTAGTCCTGCGCGCCGTGGTCGGAATCGGTCTCGCCCGACAGCGCCCAGCCGTTGGGTCGATGCTCGTCGTAGGCCTCCGGCCACCAGCCGTCGAGCACCGACAGCTGCAGGCCACCATTGACCGCGGACTTCATGCCGCTCGTGCCCGACGCCTCCATGGGCGGTCGCGGGACGTTGACCCACACGTCGCAACCGCGCACCAGCCGCGCGCCCACGGCGAGGTCGTAGTCGTGCAGGAACACCACGCGCTCCCCCACGCGGCCGACCCGGTCACGCTGGGCGAACAGGCCCTGCACGAGCGCCTTGCCCGCGTCGTCGCGGGGATGGGCCTTGCCGGCGATGAGCAGCTGGACGGGCCGGTCGCCGTCGAGCAGACGGATCGCCCGCTCGGCGTTCTTGACCAGCAGGTCGAGGCGCTTGTAGGTGGCGATGCGCCGCGCGAAGCCGATGGTCAGCACGTCGGGGTCGAAGGCGCGCGCGGCGGACTCCACGTAGTCGCGCGACTCTCCGCGCTGCAGGCGGTCGGCGGTGGAGCGATCGCGCACGAAGTCCACGAGCACAGCGCGCTGCTCGTTGCGCGCGGCCCACAGCTCCTCGTCGGGGATCGCGTCGATCGCCTCCCATGTGCGCGGATCGGCGGCGCCCTGGACCCATTGGGGACCGAGATGGCCGTCGAAGAGCCGCGCCATCGCGCGCCCCACCCAGCTGGGCAGGTGCACGCCGTTGGTGATGTGGCCGATCGGCACGTCGTGCACGTCGCGGTCAGCCCACAGCGCGTGCCACATCTCGCGCGCGATCTCGCCGTGGCGCCTGGCCACGCCGTTGGCGGCGCGGCTCGTACGCAGCGCGAACTGGGTGACACCGAAGGGCTCGTCGAAGTCGTACTGCTGCGTGCGCCCCAGCTCGACGATGCGCCACGCATCCACCCCGGCCTCCTGCGCAAAGCCGCCGAGGACATCGCAGACCAGCTGGCCCGGGTAGGCGTCGTTGCCCGCGGGGACGGGGGTGTGGGTGGTGAAGACGGTGCCCTCGCGCGCCTGCGCGAGCGCGTCGTCGAGAGAGCTGCCGCCCTCGATCGCCGGCCTGGCGCGCTCGAGGGTGGCGAAGGCCGCGTGGCCCTCGTTGAGGTGGACGGTGTCGGGCTCGATCCCCATGGCCCGCAGAGCCCGGACGCCACCGATGCCCAGCAGCGCGTACTGGGCCAGGCGCGTCTCGGGGTCGCCGACGTAGAGCTGGGAACAGATCCAGCGCGCCATTCGGCTGTTGTCGGGGCGCTCGGTGTCGAGCAGGAAGAGGGGGACCCGCCCGACCTGCACCCGCCAGATCTGCGCAACGACGGGCTCGCCGTCGATGGGCACCGTGACGGTCACCGGCCGGCCCTCCTCGTCGTGCTCCAGCGCGGCGGGCAGCAGCGGCGGATCGGTGGGCACCCAGTACTCGTGCTGCCAACCGCTCGCGTCCAGGCGCTGGCGGAAGTAGCCCTGGTTGTACATGAGGCCCACGGCGACGAGCGGGAGCGCGCGGTCGGAGGCCTCCTTGAGGTGGTCTCCAGCCAGCGCGCCCAGGCCGCCCGAGTAGACGGGGACCGAGCGGTGCACGCCGAACTCCGCGCAGAAGTAGGCGGTGCTGGGCGCGTCGGCCGGCGGGCGCTGCAGATCCTCGTCGATCGCCCGCTGGATCTCGTGCGCACGCTGCAGGAGCTGCTCATCGCCGGCCGCCCTCTCCAGCGTGGGCGCCGACAGCTCCAGGAGCATGCGCACCGGGTTGTGGCTGGACAGCTCCCAGCGGTGGGGCGAGAGCGACTCGAACAGGTCCGATCCGCCCGGCGTCCAGCCCCAGCGCAAGTTGTAGGCGATGGCGGCCAGCGGCGCCAGAGGCTCGGGGAGGCGCGAGGCCAGGGCGCTGACCGCCTCGGAGAGGTTCCTCGCGCCGGCAGGCAGAGCGGGAGATGGTGTGTTCACGCGAACGCCGTACCCACCTGGGCGCCATGATGACCCTCAGGGCGACTTCCCCACCGAGCCGAGGCGCTGACATCTCAGTTGAGCCGGGCGCGCAGCGCCCGGCTCTCTGACTGCAGGGTCTCGCGTAGCGCCTCCTCGGCCGGTAGCGCGAGGCGCAGCTCCGCGGCGCGGATGGCGGCGCCGAGATCGGCGCGGCGCTGGAAGGCAGCGAGGAGGTTGTTGAGCATCCGCATCGCGATCTCCTGGGAAGACCAGGGCCGCACGAGGCTCGGGTGGGCATCCGTCGCGATGGTGCCGCCCCCGGCGAAGGGATCGAGCAAGACCGGCGGAGCGGCGCCGAAGTGGCCGACCACGAAGTGGCCGGGAAGGCCCACCCCGGCGATGGGGATGTCCGCGCGCCGGGCGACCTCGACGTAGACGACGCCGAGCAGGATGGGCAGGCCCCGGCGCCTGGCCAGGACGAGATCGAGCATGGAGTTGTCCGGATGGTCGTACCGCTCGCGGTCGCCGGCGAACCCGTACCGTTCGCCCAGCAGGTGCGCGCACGCCTGCGCCTCCGCGAGCGGGGTCGCCGACGTCCGTACGACGCCTTCGAGCTCCGCGCCGAGCTCGTCGAGCTTCCCCAAAGCCTTCACCGCGTCGACGTCGCGGAACTCCGCCGCGAGTGCCAGCGCAAGTGCGTCCAGGGGAGGATCCGGCGCGGCGGCCAGCTCAGTGAAGGACGGAGGCTGGGGCGTCATGTGATCGAAGGGCCCGGGGTCTGAACCGAGACCGGCCGGTCGTGTATAACCGACCTTGCAAGCTCACCGGGAGACGAGCCCATGAAGGTGCACCACCCACCGGCCAGGACGAGCGTTGAGACCATCAGGCGCTACGGCGAGCTCGCCGATCGCGGAGGTGATCCTGACGAGGCTGCGGAGGCGTGGACGGACGCCGGGTTCGACGATGCGATGACGGCCAGGTGGCTCGAGGTGCGCTGCCACGATCCCAAGGCCGCACGCGCGCTGGCCGACCTCGGCGTCGCGCCGGAGCAGTTGGGCGGGCGCACGCGCGATGGCGGCGGCGACTACCGCGACACGATCGCCCACAAGGTCGCCAACGGTGACCTGACCCCCCGCCAGGGCGCGGTCCGGAGCATGTCGAGCCGGTGAGGTGAGCGCCGGAGGCGCGCTCAGGCCCTGACGACCTCGAGCGTCTGACCGGCACCGCGCAGGCGATCGGCCAGCGCGGTGCCCAGTGCGGTGGCCGGCGTGAGGACGCCGGCGCGGTCGGGCAGGCGCTCACGGTCGAGCACGAGACACAGCGCGCTCTCCCCGAGCATCACCGCGGTCGCCGCATAGCCTGGATCGCCCTGGGCGGCGAGGTGACAGACGTAGCGCGCGCCGGTCGAGGTCCGCGTGTGGACATCGATCTCGAAGAACCCCTTACGCCGGGCCTGCTCGCTGGGGCCCTCGCCGGGCGCGGGCAGGACACGGTCGAGCACCTTGCGCGTCGGCGCGAAGCCCAGCGCGGCAATGAGCGCGCCGACGCCGCCGGCCAGTCCCGCCGCCTTGACGCGCCCGGCTTGCCCGGTGCCCATGCCCATCGCCTCTCGGTAGCGCAGCCGCCGACCATAGGCCCAGCGCTGCAGCGCGTTGCTGCGCCGCACCACGCGGGTGTTGATCGACGCCATGACGAACGGCCCGAGCCACATGCCAAGCGCGTCGTCGCGCACCGGGCCGCGCAGATCGGTCTCGTCGCCGAGGTGAGGCTCAGCGGAGCGGTCGGGGCTCAGCGCGTAGGGATCGCCGACCAGCGTGCGCAGCTCGGGCGCCGCGCGTACCTCGTCGAGCTGGCCCGTCAGAGAGGCCAGCGTCCCGCCGCTGGCCCCGCCCTTCATCCCCCGCACGACGAGCGTCGTGTCCTCCAGCTCGCCGGCGCCGTCGGCCTGCGCCGCCTCGTGGAGCGCCAGGACGCCCAGGTCGGAGGGGATGGAGTCAAAGCCGCACGTGTGCACGATCCGCGCACCACTGGCCTGGGCCGTGGCGTGGAAGCGCTCGATGGTGTCGCGCATGAACAGGATCTCGCCGGCGAGGTCGACGTAGTCGGTGCCCGCGTTCGCGCACGCCTCCACGAGCGGCCGGCCGTAGATGCGATAGGGCCCGACGGTGGTCGCGACCACGCGGGAGGACTCGGCCAGGGTCCCCATGGCGGCGGGGTCGGTGGAGTCGGCGGTGATGAGCGGCCAGTCGATCGCAGCGGGCCCCAGCTGTGAGCGCACCTGCGCGAGCCTGGCCTGCGACCGCCCGGCGAGCCCGACGCGCACGCCCTCGGGCGCGTGCTGGGCGAGGTACGCCGCGGTGAGCCTCCCCACGAAGCCGGTGGCGCCCAGGACGGCAATGTCGAGCGTGCGTTGCGCGGCCATCGGCGAGGACGCTACTCGAGCGAGCGGACCGCCGACGGTCGCCGACCTCGACCTCGATGTGCCTCGTCGGCAGTAGGGAGGGCGAAGTGGGGGGTTAACCGAACCCTGCGCCGGGGGTCAGCCGCCGTGGATTGCGCCCTCTTCGCTGGCAGGCTGACGGCCACTACGGCGCCCGACAGGGGTGCCCGGCGGAGAAAGGCAGACGGATGGCACGCTCGGACGCGCCGCCACGAATTTCAGGGATGGCAGTCGAAGCGGGGGGAGTCGCGACGGCTTGGCCTGCGAGCGCGCAAGGCGGCCTCGGCGCGGAGCAGCCGGCGAGCGTACGATCGACTCGCGGGCCTGGGGTACGGCGTGCTCTCATCGGTCTCGCAGCCATCGCCGCGGTGGTCGTGCTCCTCCTGGCCCCGCCGGACCTGGCCGAGCTCGCGGAGGCTCCCGCGCTGGTGGCCGGCGGCGATCCTGTCTGGCTCGCTGCCGCTCTGCTCTTCGAGATCCTGTCCTTTGCCGGCTACGTCGCGCTGTTTCGGTCTGTCTTCGTCGACGGCGAAGGGTCGGTCGGCTGGCGCGAGAGCTACGCGATCACGATGGCCGGCCTCGTCGCGTCGCGTCTGTTCGCGGCCGCGGGGGCGGGTGGTGTCGCGCTGACCGCGTGGGCGCTCCGTCGCCTCGGCGTCGACGCGCGCCGGATCGCCGATCGGATGGTGGCCTTCCTGGTGCTCCTCTACGGCGTCTACATGGCGTGCCTCGTGCTCTTCGGGCTCGGGCTGTGGACCGGACTGCTCGCCGGAGGCGCCCCGTGGGCGCTGACCCTCGTGCCGGCGCTGGTCGGCGCGCTCGTGATCGTGGCGGGGCTCGCGCTGACCCGCGTTCCCGCGGACCTCGATCAGCGGGTACAGGCCCGCGCATCCGGCGCCGGCCCGTTTCGGCGCACGCTCATCAAAGGCGGGCACGTCCCGGCCGCGGCCGGACGCGGGACACGGGTCGCCGTGTCGCTCCTGCGCCGTCGCAAGCTGGGCCTCGCCGGAGCGCCCGCCTGGTGGGGCTTCGACATAGCCGTCCTGTGGGCGACCTTCCATGCCTTCGGCGAGCCTCCCGCCCTGGCGGTGCTGGTCATCGCCTACTTCGTCGGCATGCTCGGCAACCTTCTGCCCTTGCCCGGCGGGGTTGGCGGCGTCGAAGGCGGGATGATCGGCGCGCTGATCGCCTTCGGTGTGGGCGGCGGCCTCGCGCTCGTCGCCGTCATCGCCTACCGCGTCTTCGCCTTCTGGCTGCCGATGCTGCCCGGAGCGCTCGCCTACCTGCAACTGCGCAGAGCCCTCGCGGCGCGCCCGCGCCACGCGATCCTCGAGGAAGAGATGCACGAGGCGATCTCGCTCGGGGAGCGCCCCTCCGGGGTTCGCCGTCCCCGAGCCGCGGCCGCCGCGATCACGGTGCGCCGGCAGCTCACGCCCGGACGGCTGGCGGCGCTGGTCGCGGTGGCCGCCCTCGCCGGGGCCTACTTCGCGGGCGCGCTCCCCGAACCGCCGAGCGCCGAGCAGGCCGTGACCGCGCTGGGTCAGGAGCTGGGCTCCTGGAGCTACGCGATCGTGGGAGCTCTCGCCCTGCTCGAGACCGCCGCGCTCCTCGGCCTGCTTGCCCCCGGGGAGTGGTCGGCGATCGTCGGGGGCGCGGTGGCGGGCGAGGGGACGCTCCACATCGGCGTGCTGGTCGCCACGGTCTGGGCCTGTGCCGCGGTCGGCCACGGGCTGAGCTTCGTCGCCGGCCGGCGGTTCGGGCGCGCGTTCCTCGTCCGCCACGGCCCTCGCTTCCGGATCGGCCCCGAGCGCCTTGCCTGGGTGGATGGCTTCTTCGCCCGACACGGGGCCAAGGCCGTGTTCGCCGGGCAGTTCGTCGGACTGGTTCGCGCGGTCGTTCCGTTCCTCGCCGGCTCGTCGGGCATGCCCTACCGGCGCTTCGCCCTCCCCAGCATCCTGGCCACGGGCACGTGGGCGAGCGCCTACACGCTGCTGGGCTACCTCTTCTACCGATCGCTGGCCGCGGTGGAGGGCCTGATCGGCCTGACCGCCGCCACGGGCGCCGTGCTGGGCGCACTGGTCGTGGTCGCGGCGAGGGCACGCCACCGCCGCCGCGCCATGAGGCAGGGGCTCGCGGGTGCGTCACCGCCCCAGGAGGCTCACGAACCGACGCGTCCTGGCAGACAGGTCACCGAGCAGCCTGCGCACCTCCGCGAGCCCGGCCCGCAGCTGTGGGTCTCCGACCTCGACGGGCATCAGCGAGTCCTGCAGGCGCGCTAGGACGCCGTCGGCCACAGCGACCGCCTCCAGCGCATCGTCGAGAAAGCCCTTCACGCCTCGCGACGGCGCCCCTGGGGATGCGCCTGGCGCGAAGGCGCGGCTCTCTAGCCCGTGGCGAGCGGCGAACTCGGCGTGGGTGCGCTTTGCCCGGCCGAACGCGACCTGCACCGGCCGGAACAGCTCCTCCTCGAGTTTGTCGGCGTTGAACTCGTCGAGCTGCTCGTAGGCATCGCCCAGGGCCGCGAGCGCGACACCGATCTCGTCGATCCCCTCCGCGAAGTTGTCGAGCAGTTGCTGCTGCGCTTCAGCGCTGACGTATGCCATACATCGCGTCCGTCACGTGGCGCGAAGACACACCACGGCGTTGTGGCCGCCGAACCCGAAGGCGTTCGAGATGGCGACCGCTCCGTCGCCGTTGCGGGTCTCGAGCGGGCGCGCCTCCGGCACGTAGTCGAGGTCCATCCCCTCCTCTCGCTCCTCCCAGCCGACCGTCGGCGGCGTCACATTCTGGCGGAGGGCCAGCACGGTGAGGATCACCTCGACGGCGCCGGCCGCGCCGAGGAGATGGCCGATCACCGACTTGGTCGAGGACACCGGGATCCGCTTGGCCGCCTCGCCGAGTGCCTCCACGAGGGCCAGCGTCTCCGCGCGATCGTTGAGCGGAGTCGAGGTGCCGTGGGCGTTGACGTAGTCCACGTCCTCGGGCCCGATGCCGGCGTTCTCGAGCGCCCTCTCGATGGCCCGGGACGCGCCGGTCCCCTCCGGCTGAGGCGCCGTGATGTGGTGTGCGTCGGAGGTGGCACCGAAGCCGAGTATCTCGCCGAGCACGGGCTGACCACGCTGCTCAGCGGTCTCCGCGTCCTCGAGCACCAGCACGCCCGCCCCTTCGCCCATCACGAAACCGTCGCGCCGTGCGTCGAAGGGGCGAGAGATGCCGGACGGCGACAGGGCGCCCAGGTTGTCGAACGCCGCCCGCGCGAGCGGGGTCAGGCCCGCTTCGGCACCGCCGGTCACGACCGCGTCGGCCTCACCCGTGCGGATCAGGCGCGTGGCGGTGCCGATCGCGTCCGCGCCGGCCGCGCACGCTGAGGCCACGCTGTGGGACGGCCCTCTCAAGCCGTAGCGCAGCGCCAGCATGCCCGCGCTCGCGTTGGGCATCATCATCGGCACGAGCTGCGGGGGGACGCTGCCCGCCCCCTTGTCGCGCAGGACGTCGTGACCGGTCTCGATCGTGGCGAGCCCGCCGACTCCGGTGGCGATGATGCAGCCGACGCGCTCTGAATCGATCGGCGGTCCGTCCTCGAAGCCGGCCTGGGAGAGGGCCTCCTGCGCGGCCGCGAGCGCGAACTGGGTGAACCGATCGGTTCGCCGGGCGTCCTTCTTCGAGAGGAAGTCGGTCGCCTCGAATTCCTGGCAGCGGGCCAGGCTGTCCTCGATGCCCGACTCGCCGGCGACCCAGCGCTGCAAGCTGGTGTCCGCGCCGACGCCGAGCGGCGTGACCGCTCCGACGCCCGTGATGACCACGCGACGCCCGTTCATCGCACCCTGTCTCCGGTCTCGACGCTCACGGGCATACAAACCTCATGCTGCATCTCTCTCCACCTCCGCTGCTCGGACACCTATTCGTCCAGTCCCCAGTCGATGACCACCCCGCCCCAGGTGAAGCCGGCCCCGAACGCCCCCAGGAACAGCCGCTGACCGGGGACGAGCGTGCCGTCGGCCTGGGCCTCCGCGAGAGCGATCGGGATCGTGGCCGCGGACGTGTTGGCGTACTCGGAGATGTAGTCGAGCACGCGCTCGGACGGGAGCTCGAGCCGCTCGCCGACCGCGCGCAGGATGCGTCGGTTCGCCTGGTGGTAGACGAAGAGATCGACGTCGGCCATCTCGACGCCCGCGCTGGCGAGCGTCTCCGGGGTCACCTCGCTGAGGCGGTTCACGGCGTTGTGGAAGGTCTCCCCGCCCTCCATCTGAAGCGTGGCCTCGTCACGGTTGGCGTAGATCAGGTGCGCCTGGCCGCCGTCCGCGCGCAGAACCGGGTTGCTCACCCGACCCGGCGGGTCGGTTGCCGTCATCACCACCGCCCCGGCGCCGTCACCGAAGAGCCCCGCGGTGCGCTTGTCGTCGCGGTTGAGGAACTGGAAGAGGGCGTCGGCCCCGATCACGAGCACGCGCTCGGCCACGCCGGTCTCGATCTGCCCGCGGGCGACGGCGATCGCCGCGACGAAGCCGGTGCAGGCCGCGCCCACATCAAACGCGCCCGCCCCTCGGGCACCGAGCTCGGCGGCCACCAGCGGTGCCGCATCCGGGGTGATGTGATCCTTGCTCGTGGTCGCCACGAGGACGAGGTCGAGGTCAGCGGGGTCGACCTCTGCCCGCGCCAAGGCGGCGGCCCCGGCCTTCGTGGCGATGTCGATCAACCGCTCTCCGGGAGCGAGCACGTGGCGCCGGCTGATGCCCGTGCGCTTGACGATCCACTCGGGTTCCACCCCCAGCCGCTCGGCGATCTCCGCGTTCTCGACGATCTGCTCGGGCACGGCGATCCCCGCCGACCCGATCGCTGCGCCGGCCACGGCGCGCTCCGAGCCGAGCGCCGGCCGCTCCCGGACCGCCCCATCAGGCATGAATCGTTGGTCTGCGTGCATGGGCCTCGTCTACCCAGCTGCCGCGTTCGTTAGCGATGCGTCGGGCGCTCGCCTGACCAACGCGTGCGTCGCATGCTTCGAGGCATGCAGCGGGCAACGCCGCCCAGGCTCTGGTTCACTGCCCGGATGGCGCGAACGCGGCCCACCCGGCTCGACCTCGGGACGTTCGCAAGGTGATGACCCGCATCGCGATCGTCAACCGCGGCGAGGCCGCGGTGCGCCTGATCAGTGCGGTACGAGAGCTCAACGCAGAGCTCGGCCGGCGGATGCACACGATCGCGCTCCACACCGAGGGCGAGCGACGGGCGATGTTCGTGCGCGAGGCCGACGAGGCCGTCGAGATCGGGGTCGGCGCCGGCGCAAGTCCCTACCTCGACCACGGCGAGCTCGAGCGAGCCCTGCGCGAGAGTCGAGCCGACGCGGCGTGGGTCGGCTGGGGCTTCGTCGCCGACGATCCCGGCTTCGCTGAGCTGTGCGCTCGCCTGGGCGTCGTCTTCGTGGGCCCTCCACCCGAAGTCCTGCGCGGCCTGCGCGACACGAGTGCGACCAGGATCTCCGCCGAGCAGGCGGGCGTGGCGGTGGTCGCCGCAAGCCGCGCCCCGGCGGAGACGGTGGACGGCGCGGCTGAGCATCGCGTGGAGGTCCAGGTCATCGCCGATCACCACGGCGCGGTCTGGGCAGCCGGCGTCCGCGACTGCTCCATCCGGCGCGACGATCACAACGTGATCGCGGAATCTGGTTCGCCGGCCCTCAGCGCCGAGCAGGAGGCCGAGCTGCGGGCGGCCGCCCTCGACCTCGCCCGCCTGACCGGCCTTCGCAACGCGGGGAGCGTCGAGTTCGTCCTCCAGGCCGACGAGACGTCCTTCGCCTTCCGGGCAATCAACCCGTGCCTTCAGGCCGAGCATCCCGTCACGGAGATGACGACGGGACTCGACCTCGTGAAGCTCCAGCTCCGCGTGGCCCTGGACGGGCGCCTGGACGGCGAGCCGCCGGCCGCGTCCGGTCACGCGATCGAGGCTCGGCTCAACGCCGAGGACCCCGAGCGCGACTTTGCCCCCGCCCCCGGGGACGTCGAGCTCCTCGGCCTTCCCTCAGGGCCGGGGGTGCGCGTCGAGACCGGCGTCGCACAGGGCGATGCCATCCTCACCGGGTACGACCCGCTGGTCGCCAAGGTCATCGGCTGGGGACGCGACCGCGCCGAGGCCAGGGCGCGGCTGCACCGCGCCCTGACCGAGACGACCGTGGTCGTGCGCGGGGGGACGACGAACAAGGCCTTCCTGCTGGACCTCCTCGAGCGCCCGGAGATGACCGCCGGCACCGCCCACACCGGCTGGTTGGACCGCCTGGTCGCCTCGGGCGCTCACGTTCGGGCACGCCACGCCGACGTGGCCGTGCTGACCGCCGCCATCGACCTCTACGACGCCGAGCAGGAGCACCAGCGCCGTGGCTTCTATGCCGCCGCCAGTCGCGGCCGCCCCTGGGCCGGCCAGGGGATCGATCGGACGGTGCAGCTGCGCCATCGCGGCCACACCTACCGGCTGGCGGTCGCCCAGACGGGCCCGCGTCGCTACCGGGTCGAGATCGAGGGCGCGAGCATCGACGTGGAGGTCGAGCCCGTCCGTCCCTTCGCGCGCCGGCTCACCGTCGGCGGGCGAGCCCTCAGGATCGAATCCGTCACCGACGGTCCGGATCACCTCGTGGAGGCCGAGGGCGTGGCCCATCGCGTCTCCCGAGACGAGGGAGATGTGCTCCGCGCGCCGGCGCCGGCGCTCGTCGTGTCCATGAACGTCGCCTCGGGCGACGAGGTGGAGGTGGGGGCGCCGGTCGCGGTCCTGGAGGCGATGAAGATGGAGATGACGATCGTGGCCACGCATGCGGGGCGGGTGCGGGAGGTCCTCGTCGCCGGCAGCGCCCATGTCGAAGCGGGAGCGCCACTGGTGATCGTCGAGCCGAAGGCCGTGGAAGGCGCGGTCGCGCCCGACGCCCCGCGGATCGACTTCGGCGCGCTGGTGCGTCACCCCCAGACCGGCGCCCGCCTGCGCGCGCGTGAGCACCTGGACGCTCTGCGCAGCCTGATCATGGGCTTTGACGTGAGCCCGGAGGAGGCTCGCCGGCTGGTCGCCGAGTTCGAGCAGGCCCGAGACCAGCTGCCTCCCGACGACCCCGAGGTGCTTCACGGCGAGCTGGAGATCCTCATGATCTTCGCCGACCTGGCCGAGCTGTCCCGTAACTGGCCGGCGACAGCCCGAGAGCAGCTCGACGAGGAAGACGAGCGCGTCCGCAGCCCCCGCGAGCACTTCCGCTCCTATCTGCACTCGCTCGACGTCGAGCGCGAGGGCCTGCCCGAGACGTTTCGTGCCAGGCTCGCACGCGCGCTGGCCCGCTACGGGGTGCACACCCTGGAGCGCGGTCCCGAGCTCGAGGAGGCGGTCTACCGGATCTTCCTCGCCCAGCAGCGGGCCCCGTCACAGGTTCCGACCGTGATGGCGCTCCTCGACCGACGCCTGCAGTACGCCGACGCGCTGCCCGAGCCACTGCGCGACGAGTTCCACGAGACCCTCGACCGGTTGATCGTGGCCGCGCAGCTGCGTCATCCCGTGGTGGGCGAGCTGGCGCGCAGCGTGCGTTTTCGCATGTTCGACCAGCCGGTCGTCGAGCAGGCCCGCGAGCGGGTGTTCGCCGCCGTGCGAGAGCAGCTCAGCCACCTCGCCGCTCATCCCCAGGCCCCCGACTACGCCGAGCGCATGAAGGTCCTGGTCGACAGCCCGCAGCCCCTCATCCGGCTGCTGGCCGAGCGGATCGGCGAAGAGGAGGTCCACGAGCCGATGCTCGAGCTCCTCACCCGCCGTTACTACAGGATCGCTCCGCTCGAGGAGGTGCGCTCGCACGTCCGCGACGGACGGCGGTTGCTCACCGCCCGATACGCGGCCGACGGGCGACATGTCCGGCTGGTCACCACGCTGGCCGATGCCTCCGAGCTGGCCGAGGCCGCCTCGGCGGTGGCCGCTGGGGCCTGCGAGGCTCCCGACTCGGAGACCGTCGTCGACTTCTACCTGTCCTGGAGCCAGCCGCCGCCCGACGCCGACGCCATGGCCGCCGAGCTGCTCGGGGCCATCGCCGCGGCGCGGCTGCCGTCGAAGGTGGGGCGCGTGACGGTGGCGGTCAGCGGCCCAGCCGGCGGCGACGTGCACTACTTCACCTTCCGTCGGGCCGACGGGAGCTTCGAGGAGGAGCGCGTCACCCGCGAGCTTCACCCGATGATCGCGCAGCGCCTTCGTCTCTGGCGGCTGGCCAACTTCGAGCTCGCACGCCTGCCGGCGGTCGAGGACGTCCACCTCTTCCACTGCACCGCCCGCGAGAATCCCGCCGACGAGCGCCTCGTCGCGCTGGCCCAGGTGCGCGATCTCACGCCGGTGCGCGACGCGTCCGGCCGGCTCACCGCCCTGCCCGAGCCCGAGCGCGTCCTCGCCGCATGCCTTGACAGCATCCGCCGCGTCCAGGCCCAGCGCCCGTCGCACAAGCGGCTGCACGCAAACCGCGTGCACCTCTACTTCTGGCCGCCCCTGGAGATGGCACTCGACGAGCTGCGCTCCTTCACCCGGACGCTGGCTCCGCTGACCACCGGGCTGGGTCTCGAAGAGGTGTCGATCGAGGCGCGCGTCCCCGCCCCGGGGGACGGCGATCCGCGCCCCATGGCCCTGGGCTTCTCCTACCAGCCCGGCGCGGGGGTGACGCTCTCCGTCGACCAGCCGCCGACCGAGCCCCTGGCGCCCCTCGACGAGTACGCCCAGAATGTCCTGCGGGCCCGGCGCCGTGGGACCGTGTACCCCTACGAGCTGGTCCCCCTGCTGACCCGAGAAGACGGGACGTTCACCGAGTACGACCTCGACGAGGACGGCCGCCTGGAGCCCGTCGAGCGTCCCTTCGGTGAGAACACCGCCGGGATCGTCGTGGCCGTCGTGCGCACGATCACCGAGCGCTACCCCGAAGGGATGGCCCGCGTGGCCCTCTTCGGCGATCCGACCAGGGCGCTGGGCTCGATCGCCGAACCCGAGGCCCTTCGGATCATCCGCGCGCTCGACCTGGCCGAGGAGCTGGGAGTGCCCGTGGAGTGGCTCGCCGTTTCGGCCGGAGCGAAGATCTCCATGGACAGCGGCACGGAGAACATGGATTGGATCTCACGCGTCCTGCGCCGCCTGATCACGTTCACCCAGGCCCAGGGCGAGGTCAACGTGATCGTCGCGGGGATCAACGTCGGCGCGCAGCCCTACTGGAACGCGGAAGCGACGATGCTGCTGCACACCCGCGGCATCCTGGTCATGACACCCGACAGCGCCATGGTGCTCACCGGCAAGCAGGCACTCGAGCTCTCGGGTGGCGTCGCGGCCGAGGACAACTTCGGGATCGGGGGCTACGACCGGATCATGGGTCCCAACGGCCAGGCCCAGTACTGGGCGGCCGACCTGACCGCCGCCTGCGAGATCCTCTTCGCCCACTACGAGCACACCTATGTCGCACCCGGCGAGCGCCATCCCCGGCGAGCGTCGACGACCGACCCGGTCGACCGCGACGTGCGCACGTTCCCCCACAGCTCGACAAACGACGACTTCCAGACCGTGGGCGACATCTTCTCGCAGGAGACCAACCCCGAGCGCAAGAAGCCCTTCGACATCCGCACCGTGATGCGAGCCGTCGGCGACCAGGACCACCCGCCCCTCGAGCGCTGGGCGGCGATGGCCGGCGCCGAGAGCGCCGTCGTCTTCGAGGCCCACCTGGGGGGCTATCCGCTGACCCTGCTGGGCATCGAGTCCCACGCCGTCCCCCGCAGGGGCCTCCTGCCCGCCGACGGACCGGATCAGTGGACGGCGGGGACGCTGTTCCCACGCTCGTCGAAGAAGGTGACACGGGCCATCAACGCCGCCAGCGGCAACCGACCGGTGGTGGTCCTGGCCAACCTGTCGGGCTTTGACGGCTCGCCGGAATCTCTGCGCGACTGGCAGCTCGAGTACGGGGCCGAGATCGGACGCGCGGTGGTCAACTTCGACGGCCCGATCATCTTCTGCGTCGTCTCCCGCTACCACGGAGGAGCGTTCGTGGTGTTCTCGGGCACGCTCAACGACGACATGGAGGTGATCGCCGTCGAGGGTTCGTACGCATCGGTGATCGGCGGCGCTCCGGCGGCCGCGACGGTCTTCGCCCGCGAGGTCGCCACCCGCACCGACGCCGATCCCCGGGTCGCCGAGCACGAGGCTCGCCTGGAGGACGCCGATGACGACGAGCGAGCGCGACTGGGAGCGCAGCTGGCCGACCTCAGGGCGTCGGTGCGCTCGGAGAAGCTCAGCGAGGTCGCGGCCGAGTTCGACAGCGTCCACAGCGTCGAGCGGGCGCTGCGCACCGGTTCGATCGACGCCATCATCCCGGCCGATCGTCTGCGGCCCCACCTCGTCGAGGCGGTCGAGCGCGGGCTCGGGCGAGCATGGGCGTGAGAGGCCTCGCGCGCTGATGCCCCGGCGCAGTGCGGGCGTCCTGCTGCACCGCCGGGGCGTGGACGGCGCTCGCGAGGTCCTGCTCGTCCATCCCGGGGGACCGTTCTGGACGCGCAAGGACCACGGCGCCTGGAGCATTCCGAAGGGCGAGCACGGCGAGGACGAGGATCCGCAGGTCTGTGCGCTGCGCGAGGTCGAGGAGGAGACGGGCGCACGCCTGGAGCCCGGCGGCCTGGACGACCTCGGCGAGGTGCGCCAGCGCGGGGGCAAGGTGGTCCGGGCCTGGGCCAAGGAGGGCGACCTCGACGTGACGCGGCTGGTGAGCAACACCATCACGATGGAGTGGCCCCCGCGCTCGGGCCGCACCGAGGAGTTTCCCGAGGTCGACCGCGCCGAGTGGTTCACCCTGGACGAGGCCCGCCGGCGCATCCTCGCGGCGCAGGCTCCCTTCCTCGACCGCCTCCGGCACCCCGGTCACGGCTCGAGCGGGTGATGCCGGGCGGTCGACCGGCCAGGTCGGTTCATCGAGTGGGTACCCGGGGAGAACGAAGGGCATGGCTGCGCTCCAATCCACCCGCACCCGCTTGGGCCACCGGGGTCTGGTCCGCCCGCGGCACGGGCGGCTGATCGCCGGCGTCGCTGCGGGCATCGCGCCCCGCTTCCACACCTCCCCCACGTTCGTCCGGGTCCTGATCCTTCTGAGCCTGTTGCTCCCCGGGCCGCAGATCCTCGCCTACCTGGCGCTCTGGGTGCTCATGCCCAACGAGCGCTGACACGACGGCGGAGGGCTCCTCACCAGACCGGGGGCGCTGCGCAGCGCTGTGACCGGTTTGCCGCCGCGATGTCGCGGGAACACGAATTCCAACCGTAGTGCCGCTCTGCGCAGGACCGGCGGGCCTGGCTCTCGGGGCGCTGATGATCTTCTGGGAGGCCCGGCCGCAGCCGGGCCTCCGTCGCTTGAGCTGCATGTCGACGACCTGCTTGGTCTGGCCGTCGAGCACGGCGGTGCTGACGCTACTGCGGCTACCCGCGGCGGGTCGGCGTCGCGGTGATGGCGGTGGCGTCATGGGAACGCGGGCCGGTCACGGAGGTGCGCGTCGGCGAACTGCGCCATGAACGTGTGGGCGCGAGCGGCCAGCTCGACCAGCTCGGCCGGTGGGTCCTCGTGCTCGGCGCGCGCGGAAGAGGGGCAGAGGCCGGCGACGGCGGCGCGTACCGCGACAAGTGCCCGGCGGCCGGCGTCGGCGGCCTCGTCCGGGTCACCGGCCTCGCCGAGATACTCCTCCTCGAAGTCGTCCATGAGCCGCACGAGCGTCGTGGTGAGCGCCAACCCCTGCAGGCGCCGAGGGGAGGTGGTTTCCGTTTCAAGGCCCCAGCGCAGGGTCAACAGGAGCACGAGGGCTCCGTGCAGCAGTCGCAGCGGGTTCTCCGCGTCGTCGTGGGCGTCGAAGTAGTAGAGCACCGGGAACCGCCGCAGATCCTGGTGCAGCTCGGTCAGGTCCGCCTCCAGGGCCTCGATCTCACTGTGGTCCCCGGCCACCGCGGCGGCGGCTGCGCCGTCGCGATGGTGCAGGCGCAGATCGTTGACACGCAGCGCGGTCGAGCGATGGGCGGCGACCAGCGGATACAGCGACAGCACGTAGGTGATCGCAGCGGTGATTGCGGCGAGGCCGGCGCCCGCCTCCGCGGTGGTGGCGAGCCGCAGCGGGTTGGTTGTGGCCACCACGTCGCCGAAGCCGACGGTGGTCAGCGCGACGGAGCTGACGTACAGGCTGCGAACGAACGCCGGCCCTTCGAAGTCGATGCCCTCGTCCCGAGCGAAGCCGTCGATGTAGGGCACGTAGATCAGGGCGAACGCCACCAACAGCCCGAAGATCCATGTGAGGACCGTCGCCAGCACGGCCGCCGGGCCGGCGTGCGCCAGCAGTCGTGGTCTGTCGCTCAGCCGTGCGAGCGTCCGCACGCCACTCCACGCGGCGCTGTCGACGCGGTGCGAGAGCGGCCCGCGGGCACCGGGGTGCAGCACGGTCAGGACGATGTCGACCATGACAAGCAGCGCCAGCAACGTCCCCGCGATGACGGCTGCCGCGGTCACGGTGGTGCCTTGCCCCTCCACGGGGAGCGCGAACCCATGGCCGTACCGCGCCCGATCCGACACTCGAACCGGTCAGCGTCTGGTCGCCATCCCACAGGAGGGAGAAAGCCTCCCGAAAGCTTCGGGCGGCGCCAATGTCATGCAACGGCGCCAGAATGGCGCAAGCTCCCGGGGATGCCGAGCGTGCAGATCGAGAACGTTCCCGATGACGTTCATCCTTTCTCAGGCGCCGCGCTGTCGAGGCCGGCCAATCGCTGGATGGCTGCTGGTTTTCGCGGCGACGGTCCAGGGAAAGTCACGTCCTAGGTGCTCTGGCTGATCTTGCTCGTCCTGCTGGTGCTCGTGTTCGGATTGGGCACGGTGCTCGAAGCCACGTTCTGGACGTTGGTCATCATCGCCGCCGTTGTGGTCGTGCTCGGATTGGCGATCGCCCGCGCTGTCGGTCGCTGACCCGCTGCGGCGGGGCGGGTGAAGGGGCCACGACGTCGCCGGAGAACGCGCGCCGCGGCGATGCGCCCCGTCCGCACTCGGCACCAGGTGGCCGTCGCGGTCGATGGTCGTCGTAACCGAGGCATGCCCTATCCGGGGCATGATCTCCCAGACGAGCACCACCTCGTCTCCGCGCCGCCCGGACGCGCTCGGGGGTGATCGGCGATCACCCCCAAGAGGTACGGCCCGGCGCAACCGCGCGCCCGTGCTCGGGCGGGGTCAGCCTCACGAGGGCGATCGGCGACCGCGCAGGTGCCTGCTGGGCGGGTAGGCGAAGGTGGGAGTGGCTATGGGCGTTTACATCGATGACTTCCGCGTCCCCTGGCGTGGGGATAGGTGGTCGCACCTGATCGCTGACACCGCCGAGGAGCTGCACGCCTTCGCGGCGCGTCTGGGGCTGCACCGCGTGCGGTTCCACCACAAGCCGGCGCGCCCCTGGAAGGACCATTACGACGTGCCCGAGGCCACGCGCCAACAGGCGATCCGGCTGGGAGCACATCCCGTCACCTCCGGAGAAGCTGCGCAGATCGTGCGAGCACGGCGAAGGGCCCTTCGCGAGGCACCGTCCTTGCCGGAAGTCTCCGCATCGAGAGCTGCGCCAGGCGCAGGTGACCGAGCGAGCTTGCGCTAGGCCGCCAGGCCCAGGTCCCGCGACCAGGAGGCGATCTCCTTGGCGATGGCTTCTCCGGCGAGCGCCACGATGCCGTCGTGGCCGACGCCGGGGAAGGTCCGTATCCGCTTGGGCCTCGGCGCGGCCTCGAACAGCTCCCTGGCGTGAGAGAGGGGCACGACCTCGTCGCCGTCTCCGTGGAGGATGAGCAGCGGGGCGCGCAGATCGCCGATGCGCTGCAGGCTCGGGTAGGCGTCGGGGACCAGGCCCGCGGGGATGAACGGATAGTGCAGGCGGGCCATCGCGCGGATGCTGGTGAACGCCGAGAGCAGCACGAGCCCCGCCGGCGGGTGCGCGAGGGCGAGGTCCACGGCGACGGCGCCGCCCAGCGACTCGCCGAAAAAAAGGATCCGCGAGGCGTCCACCCCGGGCTGGGCCAGCAGGCAGGCCAGCGCGGCACGCGCGTCGCGGTAGGTGCCCTGCTCGCTGGGCCTGCCGCTGCTGCGTCCGTAGCCGCGGTAGTCGAAGAGCACCACGTCGAACCCGGCCGCCGTGAGCAGGGCGGCGAAGAGGACGCGGTCGCCGACGTTGCCTCCATTGCCGTGGCAGAGCAGCACGTGGCCGATCGGCGCCGAACGTGCATCGAGTCGCCAGCCGTGCAGCCGCTCGCCGTCCTCGGTCTCGAACGCAAGCTCGCGGTAGGCCAGCCCGGCCTGCGCAGGCGTCTGCGCGATCGCCCGCGTGGGGAAGAACAGCAGCGAGTGCAGCAGCGCGCGGATCACAGCGCCCGGTTCGAAGCGCACTGCCCCCCCGGGGGCCGCCCGCGCCGGCGCGACGAGACGTGAGCCCTCATCACCGGCCGGGGGCTTCGGGCCCGCCCGCCTGAGCCAGAGCCGCCGACAGGAAGCGGTACGTCCACTCCTCGGCCAGCTTGCGCGAGTCGGCGAAGAAGATCGGCACGGACGGGTAGCGGACCTGGAGTTGCGCCACGAGCTCTAGCAGCCATCCGGGCTGAACGACGTTCGACCTTCAGCAGGGCCGCGTAGCGCTCCTCGACGATCACCGCGGCGTGGGAAGAGGCCGCGAGGTCAGCGAGGCGCATCCCCAGCGAGCCGTCGAGCGCGGATCCGACGAAGTCCTCCAAGGTCTTGCGCTCCACGACCGCCACGAGCTCGTCGCCGCGGCGCACGGCGTAGTCGCCGGCGACCAGCGGCTCGCGGACGCGCTCGACCGGGCGATCGGCGAAGCGGTAGGGGTAGCGCTCGCGGCTGTCGACGACGATGGTGACCTCATCCAGCCCCGACGCCTGCGCCTTGGGCACCCGCTGGCCCGGCCGCGAGCGGCGCACCGTGCGCGCGGTCTGCCAGAAGATCATCGACCGGCCGTTGGCCCGGCCGGCATGGGGCTCGGTGAAGAAGAACTGCGAGCGGTTGTGGCGCGGCCGGTCGAGCACCAGGTCGATCGCCCGACCGCGCCGCTCGCAGCGGCGCACCGCCACCTCTTCCACGATCTGCGCACCGTCCGGCCACGCGTCGAGCGGATGGCAGTACACCCGAGCGGTCACCGGCCAGCGCTCCCGCGCCTTCAGCGCGATCCCGCCCTCGATCAGCAGCCACAGCAGGTAGGGCAGCTTGCTGTCCGCCTCCGGGTTGCAGGCGACCAGGAAGGTCGACGGGGCCACGAGCGACAGAGTAGGAAGAGCGGTGGACTCCTCTCTACAGGGGCTGCTCGGCGGGCCGGATCAGGACCTCGTTGATGGCCACCCGGCGCGGGCGGCCGACGGCGAAGGCGATGACGTCGGCGATGTCCTGGGCCTCGAGGGCCTCGACCTCTTCGTATGACGCCCGCGCGTTCTCCTGGCTCTCGGGGTGGGTGATGTGGTCGGCCAGCTCGGTGGCCACGGCGCCGGGCTCGACGACGATGACGCGCACGCCGGGCAGCAGCTCTTGGCGCAGTGCCTCCGCCCAGCCGTTGAGGCCCCACTTGGTGGCGTTGTAGACCGAGGAGCCCTTGCGCGCGATGCGCCCGGCCACCGAGGAGATGTTGACGATGTCGCCGCCGCCGTCGCGCAGCTGGTCGAGGAAGACCTCGGTGGTGGTCATCGCGCCAAGCAGGTTGATCTCCACCATCCGCCGGGTCTCCTCGGCGTGGTCGGCGCTGAAGGGCGCGAGCAACATCTGGCCGGCGTTGTTGACGAGCACGTCGGCGCCGCCCAACTCGTCCTGGACGCGGCCCGCCGCGGCCTGCATCGAGGCGCGGTCGGTCACGTCGGCGGTGATGGCCACGACGCTGGCCCCGCCTGTGGTGAGTTCGGTGGCGAGGGCCGCGATCCGGTCCTCGCGGCGCGCCAGCAGCGCCACGCGGGCGCCCGCGGCGGCCAGCGTGCGCGCCGTGGCCTCCCCGATCCCGCTCGATGCGCCGGTGATGACCGCCGTGCGGCCGCTGATCTCGTCGGACATGACGCCCTGCTCTCGCTCGCTGCCTGGTCGCCGCCGCTCTCTCCATGTGGTTGCGTCCGCAAACAGGCGGCGGTGGGAGCCGAGTGCCAGCCCGCGGACCTTGGTCCACACCCGTGCGTCGCTGCTTGCGGCCGTCGCGGATGCGCTTGGCCATCAGGCCATCGGGGTGTCATCACCGGCCGCGTGCCGTCTGGCCCGCTGGATCACCGCCCAGCACGTCGCCACCTCCTCCGGTGTCGCGTCGAGCTTCTCCCACCACGGCCGCAGTGCCTCCTCGAGGAGGAAGGCGAGATCGATCCGTCGGTAGCGCTGGTCGCCGACGTAGACGAATGCGTTGGCGCGGTGGTCGAGGTGCAGGTAGCAACGCGTCGAGATGTGCTTGAACGCGTGCAGGCGCCGCCCATCCTGAGTCTCGACCTCGAACATCCACATGAAGTGGTCGATGAGCTCGGGAGCGACCTCGAGCAGCGGATCCCACTGCGGCGAGTCGCCCTGGAGCATCTCACCGTGCACGATTTCGATCGGCTGCATAGGCCGATCGTGACGAGGCGAGCGTTTCGACACCAGAGGCCTTTGTGACAACTCCGCGTCGATTCCGCCCGACCTCTAGGACGATCGGGCCGTCCGGCGTCGCGTCGACGGAGTCACCGAGTCCGCGGCCGGCCGATCCCGGCTCAGGGGCGCTAGCGTCACGGAGACCGCGATCAGTCCCCGGGCTGCTGCGGGAGGTCGGCGGGTAGCAGCGTGAAGGCTCCGCCCTGCAGCGGCCGGACGGCCCGGAAGTGGCGCTCGTCGAAGGTGAGGATCCGCCGAGTGTCGAGCTTGTGGGCCAGGAGGACGAGGGACAGGTCGGCCAGCCCGAGGTCGAGGTCCGCGTAGCGGTGATCGAGCTCGAGGGCCTGTGCGTGGTCGCGGGCGTCGAGGCCCGGTGTCTCGAAGCGCCGCTCGGCGAGGTCCCGGAGGAAGGCTCGGCGTGCCGGCGGCCCGAAGCGCCGGCCCAGGAGGTAGTCGATCTCCGCCGTGACCGGGGCCGGAACGAACAGCCCCTTTCGTTCGGAACGCAGGAGGGCGAGGATCTGCCCCCGGCGTGGCTCCCGCTCGTCGGCCACGGCCACGAGCGGCCCCGCGTCGACCAGGAGCGTCACCGTCCGAAGCCGTCGAGCAGCTCGTCCTCGGGGATCTCGGAGACAGGGCGCGGATCGTCGTCGATGCGACGAAAGCCCGCGGCGAGCGACAGCTCACCGTCGCTTCGCCCGCGCGGCACGTAGGCGGCGATCGCCTCCCGGATGATCTCCGCCTGAGGTCGCTGCTCGGAGTGGCTCAGCTCAGCGAGCCGCCGCGACTCGCGCTCGGTCAGGTAGACGCTCGTCTTGCGCATCACCGACGTAGGGTATCGCGTAGGGCAGCGCCACGGGCCCTGGCTCCGACGGCCCGCCGCGCGTCAAACCCGGCCTCGCTCCGAAGCGCTCCAGTTCGCCCAGTCAGCAGGGCTTGGATCTTCCGCGCGCTGTCACAGGGACACGGGCTGTTACGTGAGAGCGCAGGGCGCGATCATGCGACGCGACCGTAGTCGCGGGCGCCGGATGGTGTCGCCCACCGATGAGTTTCTCCCCCGCCTCCCGTCGTAGGGGGCAAGCTACGCAGAACGGAAGGGCACTGGATGACCACCATGTTCGCAACCCCGGGCCTCCGGAAGGGGCCGTGATGGCCGCCGACGGCGCGCTGGCCATCGAGACCACGGGCCTGACCAAGGCCTTCGGTGCCACCCGGGCGGTCGACGGCGTGGACCTGGCGGTGCCCCGCGGGTCGGTGTACGGCGTGCTGGGTCCCAACGGCGCGGGCAAGACGACCACGATTCGCATGCTCGCCACGCTGCTGCGTCCCGACGGCGGCTCCGCCCGCGTGCTCGGCCACGACATCGTGGACGAGGCCGACACGGTGCGCGGGCTCGTCAGCCTCACCGGCCAGCTCGCCTCGGTGGACGAGGACCTCACCGGACGCGAGAACCTCATGCTGCTCGGGCGGCTGCTGGGCCTGGGCCGTCGCGGCGCCCGGATCCGGGCGGACGAGCTGCTCGAGGCCTTCGGCCTGACCGACGCGGCCGGCCGACTGGTCAAGAACTACTCGGGCGGCATGCGCCGGCGGCTGGACCTCGCCGCGAGCATCGTGGTCACGCCGAGGCTCATGTTCCTCGACGAGCCGACCACGGGCCTGGATCCGCGCTCGCGCAACCACGTGTGGGACATCATCCGCACGCTCGCCGCGGAGGGCACGACGATCCTGCTGTGCACGCAGTACCTCGACGAGGCCGACCAGCTCGCCGAGGGCATCGCCGTCATCGACCGCGGCCGGGTGATCGCCGAGGGCACCCCCGGCCAGCTCAAGGCCTCGGTGGGCTCGGGCGCGCTGCACGTGCGCCTGCTGGACGGCGCCCAGCGCCCCGAGGCCGAGCGGCTGCTGGCCCGCGAGCTGGGAACGCCGGTGCGCCTGGAGCCCGACCCGTCCGCCCTGTCGGCCCCGTGCGCCGACGGCGACAAGGCCGCCGAGGCGATCGGCGAGCTGTCGCGGGCCGGCGTGCGCATCGCCGACTTCTCGCTGGGGCGCCCCAGTCTGGACGAGGTGTTCCTCGCCCTGACCGGCCGTCCCGCCGAGGGGACCTCCGACGCACAGCAAGAGCAGCGCCCCGCGATCACCGAGGAGGAGCCGGCATGAGCAGCCCGTCCACGAGCTCCGCGACGCCCGCCCCCGGCACCGAGGAGGCCGCCCTGCGCCGGGCGCTGGCCTCCACGCCCCGCCCTCCGCGCGCCGGGCGCGCCCTGTCCACCGCCGTGACCTTCGGCTGGCGCGGGATGCTCAAGGTCAAGCACGTCCCCGAGCAGCTGCTGGACGTGACCATCACCCCGGTGATGTTCGTCCTGATGTTCACCTTCCTGTTCGGCGGCGCGATCTCGGGCTCCACCCAGGAGTACCTGCAGTTCATCCTGCCCGGCGTCCTGGTCATGTCGGTGCTGTTCACCACCGTCTACTCGGGCGTCGCGCTGAACACCGACCTGACCAAGGGCGTCGTCGACCACTTCCGCTCCCTGCCGATCTGGCACCCGGCGCCCCTGGTCGGCGCCCTGCTGGGCGACAGCGCGCGCTACCTGGTCGCCGGGACGGTGATCATCGTGCTCGGCGTGGCGCTGGGCTTCCGCCCCGGCGCGGGGGTGCCCGGCGTGCTCGCCGCGCTGGCGCTGGTGGTCGCCTTCGCCTTCGCGCTGTCGTGGGTCTTCACCACGCTCGGGCTCCTGCTGCGCACGCCCAACGCGGTCATGAGCGCGGGGTTCATGAGTATCTTCCCGCTGACCTTCCTCAGCAACGTGTTCGTCGATCCCCGCACGCTGCCCAGCGCGCTGGAGGCCTTCGTCGAGGTCAACCCCATCTCGCACGTGGTGACCGCGTCGCGGAACTGATGGAGGGGACGTGGCCCGGTGGGGAGATCGTGGTGGTCCTGGCCACGGCGGTGGCGCTGACCGCGGTGTTCGCGCCGTTGACCACGCGGCTGTATCGCAGTCGGGGGTGAGGGCCGCCGCGCGCCGGGGGCCCTCACCCTCCGGCTCGCTCAGGGTCCGTGGCGAAACAAGTTGATCGTTCGGACCGCCCGCCCAAACGGCAAGTTGTTTCGGTACGGGCCCTCAGCAAGGGAAGTCGGGCGCGAAGTCGTGGGCCACGATCCCCGCGTCCGGCCTGCTGAGGTGGACGGTGCGGTGGTCGACCCCCATGCCGTCGGCCGGGAAGTCGGCCTCCGGGTCCGCGGGGCTGGGGTTCACGAGCCGCTGGAACTGCCGGCACGAGCCCTCCAGGCGGTAGAGGATCGACTCGCGCGGGTCGCCCGTGTGCTCGGCGTTGGTCAGCGCCCACAGCGCGCCGCCGGCGCCCAGCGCCAGCCCGCGCACGTGGGCGTCACTCTCGCCCTCCGACGCCGCGGCCAGGAAAGAGCGCATCCGCGAGCCGTTCACGCTCTGCGCGAAGGCGTACTCATAGATGTCGGCGGCCACCGCGGCCACCTCGCTGCCGCGCAGGTCCACGCGCGTGATCGAGGTCGCCCCCGCCCGCGTCGCGTCGCGCGGCAGCGCCATGCGCCGCGTCGAGCCCGAGCTCGTGCGGACGTACAGGCCCGAGCGAGAGGCCGTGCGACAGGCCAGCCCGTAGGCCGTACGCGTGCGCCACAGGGCGGGCGCGACGGTGAGCGAGCAGTTCCGGGGCATCAGCCCGCGGATGCTCGCCCGCCGAGCGCGCAGATCGTCGCGCCGCGCGACGCAGCCCTTGCCCCGGTCGCAGCGCAGGTAGGTGAGCACGAGACGGTTCGAGCCGTCCCGGCCCAGGTCGATGGAGCGGTAGGCCTGCGCCACGGGCGCACCAGGGACCCGCTCGACGCGACCGTCGGACGTGCGCTGCATGAGCACCTGGGAACCGAACTCCCCGCTCACCCAGACCAGGGTCCGATCGAGCGCGGAGACGGGAGCGGCGGAGGCGCCCGCGGGAAGCGCGAGGGCGGCCAGCACCGCGACGAGGATGAGGGGTGTGCGGGACATGGGAGGATTATCGCCGCTGGGCGCCGCCTGTTGGGCCACCCGGGGAATAGGTCGGGGACACCCTCCCTGCCGCACGGAGCTGTTCCAGGTCGGACCTTCGGTGACGACCTACAAGTGGTCTATGAGCAAGCAGACGACGGAAGCTGAAGCGCATCCTCCCCTGACGTACCTGGCTGCCACTCCGTCGGCGACACCGTCGAGGAGGCCGAAGCTGGCATGCGCGAGGCGCTCGCCCTGCACCTCGAGGAGGAATTGCGTCTCGATCCGCTCCCCGAGCGACGCTCCACCGTAGGGACGGTCATGGCATAACGCGACACACGGGGCTTACCCGCAGGCGCTGATCACAGCCGCTCGGGCACGACGTTGCCCGCCTGGGCCACCGCCCGGCGCACGTCGCACAGCGCGAGCGCCGCGAAGCCGGCGACGAAGAAGACCAGCAGCGAGGCGATGGCCACCCGGTAGCTGCCCGTGAGCTGCACGGACAGGCCGAACAGCAGCGGGCCCAGCCAGGTCGTTCCCCGGCCGGCGATCTCGAACAGGCTGAAGGCCGCGGCCTCCCGCCCGGCGGGCGCCATGTGGCTGAACAGCGAGCGCGAGAGGGCCTGGGTACCGCCCAGGACCACACCGATGAGCACGGAGAGCACGATCAACGGCGCGGCCTGGCCCGCGGGCAGCACGACCGCGACGCCCAGCACGGCGATCCACACCACCAGGCTGACCAGGATCACCCGCTTGGCGCCGTGGCGCACGGCCAGGGCGCCGAGGGCCAGCGCGCCGCCGATCGCGGCGAACTGGACGATCAGGAAGGCGGCCGCGACGACGCCCTGGCCCAGCTCGAGCTCCTCCGTGGAGAAGACCGCGGCCTGGGAGACCACGGTCTGCAGGCCGTCGTTGTAGAGCAGGTAGGCCCCCAGGAACAGGAGCACCATCGGCGCGCCGCGCAGCTCGCGCAGGGCGGCGCGGGCGCTGTGGTCACCGGACAGCGCCGGCGGCTGCGGGGGCGCCGCGCCCGCCGACGCCCGCCCGCTGCGCAGGCCCACCAGGGGGACGATCGTGAACAGCGCCCACCACGCTCCGCCGCTGAGCAGGCTGAGGCGCACGGCCTCGGACTGCTGAAGGGCGACCACGTCCCTCTCGGCCAGCGTGAACAGCGCCAGGTGCGCCGCCAGCAGCAGTCCGCCGCCCACGTAGCCCAGCGCCCAGCCGCGCGCGGAGACCGTGTCGCGCTCCTCGGGCGGAGCCAGGCCGGGCAGGAAGGCGTTGTAGACCGACACCGAGCAGCCGAAGGCGACGGCGGCCAGCACGAACAGGCCCCCGCCCAGCAGGTAGGCCTCACCCTGCACGAACCACAGCGCCATGGTGGCGAAGGCGCCCAGGAACGCGGTGAGGCCCAGCGTGAGGCGCCGCCGACCGGTGCGATCGGCGATCGAGGCCACCACCGGCATGAGGATGATCTGGCCCAGCGCGGCCAGCGAGACCAGGTAGGGGTAGATCGCCTCGGCCCGCAGCGCGATGTCCAGTGGCCGGACGAACCCGTCGGGGTCGGCCGCAGTCTGCGCCAGCTCGGTGAGGTAGGGCCCGAGGAAGACGCCGGCGACCGAGGTCGCGAACGCGGAGTTGGCCCAGTCATAGACGTACCACGAGCGCCGCCGGCGGCGGCGGGCCGGGCGGCCGGCCGGCGCGCCCGTGCTCACAAGGGCTGCTTGCCGGGGCGGATGAGCACCTCGCGGGTGGTGACCGCCGGGCGGCCCCTGATCTCCTCGAACATGTCGCCTGCTCCTCGCCTCGGGTCGTCGCTGCGTCTATCTCCAGGTGGTTGCGCGAGCAAAGAGCGGGCGACGATACGCGTGGAGGGGACGGACGTCACCCCCGCTCGTCGTCAGCACGCGGTGGCGTCGCGCAGGGCCCGGCAGGCCTCGGCCATGCGAGCCGGCGAGAGCGCCACGATGCGCCGGCGGAACACCGTGCGCGGAATGGTGTGCACGTTGTCGAGGCTCACGACGCAGTCCGTGGGGACGCCGTCGCGTGCCGCGGTGAGGACCACCTCGGAGACCAGGTCGCGCCGGGTGCGCGTGAGCGCCGCGACGACGACCGACCCTATACGCCCGGCCACGGGGTCGCGGGTGAGCACCAGGACCGGGCGATCGCCGCCGGGGGTCGCGGCGAACCACACCTCACCGCGACGCATCGTTCCAGTCGGCCCAGTCCTCGGCCGGGCCCCAGTCTGCGATCCCACCGAGCGCCAGCTCGCTGTCGCTGGCAGGCGATTGCTCCCACGTCGCCGCGTCGCCCTCGTTGCGCAGCGCGACGAGGTGTCGGTGCAGGGCCTCGCGTAGGAGCTCGGAGCGAGCGACACCACAGGCTTCGGCCCAGCGCTGTGCCTCCGCCGCTTCGTCCTCGGGGACCCGGAAGCTGAGCATTGTCATACGATGAGCTTAGCGCGTATGACGGCCTCGCCCGGGACGCCCCCGGCCAAAGGAAAACGCTCCCGGCGACGCGGATCAGGCCCCGGCCTGCTCCCCGCCCGTGTAGCGGTCGTACAGGCTGCGCATCACCAGATGGGTCATCTGCCCGCGCACCACCTCGTCGTCGAGCAGCTTCTGGAGGATGGCGTCGTTGACGTCCTTGACCTGCAGGGTGGCGTTGATGAGCACGTCCTCCTTGCCACGCTCGAAGTCGGCGAAGCTGTTGCCGACCGCCTGGGCGCGCAGGCCCTCCCCCTCGCCGATCTCCGCGGCCTTGTCGATCAGGTGGGCCACCGGGCGCACGGCGTCGGCGTCCGATAGCTCGGCGCCGAAGCGCTCGTTGAACATCTCGACCAGCTCGCCGAGCAGGCCCATCGGCACCTCCCCGCCGCCGGCTCCGGTGCCGTCGCCGCCGATGGAGGTCAGCGGCTCGGCGGGCTCGCCGCCACTCAGGCCCAGGTCGGCGCTGTCGCCCTCGACGAGCCGGTAGTGGGTGAGCTCGATCGAGTCGGCCACCGAGACGCCGCCCTCGGCGTGGGTCTGCAGGCGCAGCGCGAGGAAGCGCGCGAACTGGAAGAGCTTCTCGTGCTCGACGGCGAGGTAGGGCACCACCTGGCTGAGGAACTTGTAGAAGCGCACGAAGCGGTCGAGGTCCGAGCGCAGCTCGAAGCGCTCGTCGGCCTCGAGCTCCTGCGCCGCGGCGTACGAGTTCTGGCTGCGCGCGCTGAGCAGGTGGTGTGAGGCGTCGGGCGCGTAGACGTCGGCGAAGGCGTCGATCTCGGCCTCGTCGATAACGCCGCGGTCCAGCACCGTCTGCGCGGCGTCGGCGAGCAGATTGGGGTCTGACGGCAGCGCCTCGGTGCGCCCGAAGTACCGCTCGAAGGCGGCGAGCACGTCCTCGGCGTCGTTGACGAAGTCCAGGACGAAGGTCTCCTCCTTGCCCGGGTGCACCCGGTTGAGCCGCGAGAGGGTCTGCACGGCGTTGACGCCGCTCAGCGGCTTGTCGACGTACATGGCCACGAGCTTGGGCTGGTCGAAGCCGGTCTGGTACTTCTCGGCGACGATCAGCACGCCGTACTGCGGCCGGTCGAACTCGGCGGGCAGGCGCGACTCGGGCACCGGCCGGCCGTCCACGGTGTTCATCTGCGCCTCGCGGTAGGTTTCCCCGACGTCGGCCGCGTCGGGGTCCTTGATCTCCACCTCGCCGGAGAAGGCGACGAGGATGCGCACGTCCTCGATGCCCTCCGCCTCGATGAGGCGGTCGAGCGCCTGCTTGTAGCGCACCGCCTCCTCGCGGCTGGCCGTCACGACCATCGCCTTGGCCTCCCCACCCAGGTGCGGACGCGCGACGCGCGTGTAGTGGTCGACGACGACGCGGGCCTTCTGGTCCTTGGCGTAGGCGTGAAACCTCGCGTAGGCGGCGATCCTCGACTGCGCCTTGCCCTTGGGCAGCTCCTTCTCGGCCTGGGCCTCGAGCTTGTAGAGCTGCTCGTAGGTCGTGTAGTTGCGCAGCACGTCGAGGATGAAGCCCTCCTCGATGGCCTGGCGCATCGAGTAGACGTGAAACGGCGCGTAGGGCGCGTCGCCGTCGCCGGTCGGCGTCCCGAACAGCTCGAGCGTGCGGCCCTTCGGGGTGGCGGTGAAGGCGAAGTAGCTGATGTTGGGCTGCTGGCCGCGGGCGGCCATCTGCGCCAGCAGCTCGGCCGGGACACCGTCGGACTGGTCGGCGTCGAGGTCGAGGTCGGCGACCGAGCGCGCGCCGACCACCGCCTTGAGGTCGACCGCCGCCTGCCCGGACTGCGAGGAGTGCGCCTCGTCGACGATCACCGCGTAGCGCCCGTCCTTGAGCGCCTGGGCGCGGTCGTCGCCGGCGAGCTTGGCGAGCACGAAGGGGAACTTCTGCAGCGTGGTGATGACGACCTTGGCCGCCTGCCCGGTGAGCGCCGCGAGCAGCTGCCCGGAGTCCTGGTCGATCTCCACCACGGCCGTGGAGGTCTGCGCGAAGGCGCGCACCTGGCGCTGTAGCTGGGCGTCCAGCACGCGCCGGTCGGTGATGACGATGACCTTGTCGAAGATCAGCCGGCCGGCGTCGTCGTGCAGCGTCGAGAGGTCGTGGGCCAGCCAGGCGATCTCCTTGGTCTTGCCCGAGCCGGTCGAGTGCTGGATGAGGTAGCTCTGCCCGGCGCCGTGCACGCGGGCGTGGGCGGCGCAGTCGCGCACGACGTCCCACTGGTGGTAGCGGGGAAAGACGATGCTGCGGGCCGGCCCCTCGCCCTCGTCGAAGACGAAGTCGTCGAGCAGCTCCAGCCACGTGTCGCGCTCCCACACCTGCTCCCAGACGTAAGCGGTCGGGTGGCCGGTCCCTCCCGTGAGCGGGTTGCCCCTCCCGCCGTAGGCGCCCGGCCCGCCCGAGCCCTGGTTGAAGGGCAGGAAGCGGGTGCCCTCCCCGGCCAGGCGGGTGGTCATGTAGGCCAGGTCGCCGTCGAGGGCGAAGTGCACGAGCGCGCGCTCGCCGAGCAGGACGTTGCGCGGGTCGCGATCCTCGCGGTACTGGCGGATGGCCTCCTCGACGTCCCAGCCGGTGGAGGAGTACTTGTTCTTCAGCTCCGCCGTGGCGGTGGGCA
>JAUJOF010000011.1:0-13103 GCA_030447785.1 Solirubrobacteraceae bacterium | reverse complement strand
GGGTCACCCTCCTCCCACCCTCCGGCCGACGCGAGGTGCTCGACGATCAGCGCCTCGAAGCCGGCCTCGGTGTGGTCGAGGGTCGCCATCTTCAGGCCGGGACCTCGTCGAGGCGGTCCTCGGCGGCGGCGTGCAGGCGCTCGTCCATCTGGCGCTCGGAAACCTTGGTGACATCGAGCTTGCCGGTGACGGCTTCGTGGATGAGGGAGTCGCGGTAGGCGGTGAGGGCGGCGGACAGCTCCTGGGCGGTCGAGATCGCGTGCTGCGCTCGCTGCCACGCGGACTCGGCTACCGCCACGCGACGGCGCTGCTCCTCGATGGGAGCGTCCGGCACGGGCCACCGTCCGAGCTTCGATCGGTTGGTCGAAGCGATGTTCGTGATGCGGCTTGCCGTCGCCTCGAAGTAGGAGCGCGCATTCGATGAGCGCGTGGCCCACGACAGGAAAGCCGGCACGGCGGCATCGCGCCGCGGCCGCACGGCGAAGACATGATTCTGGAACACGCATGGAGAGATGTCTCCAGCCCACAGCGCTCCACGTCCGAGCTTGTCGAGATCGCCTCCCTCGGTCAGCAGGAGGTCACCCGGCTTCAACGCATACCGCGGGACATCCTCCGGCGAGACCGGCACCTCTTTGATCTCCTCCACGTCGAGCCAGCCAGCCTTGACGTTCGCGACGCGGAGATAGGGCACGCGAACAGCATCCGCCGGAGCCTTAGCTTCGTTGAGTGTCACGCCTGAGTGGATCGTCGCGACGCCCTTCAAGGGCAGGCACGGCAGGCCATGCACTGCAGCGTCCGCGATCGCGCGCTCCGACCTAGCGAGGGAGGCACTGGCCCTCTCAGCCGCGCGGACCACGAGTTGAATGCGCTCCCCTTCGCGGTCGAGGAAGTCGGCAATTCGCACCTGCAGATTCGGCGTCCACTCGGGAACCGACAGTCGCCGGAGGTCTCCCGCACTGAGGTGCTTCACCGTGGTCGCGTGTTTCAGCTCATTGATCTCGCGCAGAGGAGCGCGAAGGGCGTAGTCGACGAAGCGCACGTCATTCCGTCCTCTATTTCTGAGACGACACATACGCTGGTTGAGGAGCGCGGGCCCCTCGTCCCAGCGCCGCACAGCGAACTCGCCATCCATCCCGATCAACACGTCGCCGTTGCAAACTTCGACGTCGATCGGTGGAACCTCATCCGTGAACAGCGGCTCGGCCCCATCGATAAGGTCCCGGATTCGAAGGAGGCGACGCAGTCGATCCCCTGGATCCGCATCGAAGCGATCACTAGCAAACGGCCAGCCGACGTGATCTCGGCCACCCGCGAGAGTCGAGTGAGCCTCACCCCAGGACCGCCTCGATCGCCGCCCGGAACTCCCGTTCCAGCGCCCGAATTTCCACCTTGATCTCATCGCTTGGTCGGGGCTCGACGGGCTTGTGGAACAGGCGGGTCAGCGGGATCTCGTAGCCCTTCTTGCCCACCGGGTCATCCACGTAGGCGTCGGGCGCCCAGGGCACCACCTCGCGCTCCAAGTACTTGCCGACGTCCTCGGTCCAAGGAATCGTTTCGGTGTCGCGCAGGTCCGGGTCGGGAATGAGCCGGCCCTTCTGGTCCGTAAGAGGCTCAGCGTTCTCGTCACGCGCGAAGCACGCTGCGACGAGTGGCTTGAGCACCGGTGTGCCGACCTTGCCCAGCAGGGGCAGCAGCCCCACCTTGAGCGCCGCCCGCGCGGCGTCCTCGTCGTCGAACGTAGCCGCCGGCATCCCGCGCAGCGCGGCGGCGGCCGCGTCGCGTGCCCCCTCGTGCACCTTGGCCAGCGGTCCGTCCTCCGCCTCGACCTCCGCCCACGTCATCTCATCGATCACCCAACGCCCGCGCAGCGGCCGGTCGACGGTCACCCGCCGGTAGGCGAAGAAGTCGTTGGGCCGCACCTTCACGCGCTCGCTGTCGACGAGGGTGCCGTGAAGCGCGGTGATCTCCTCGACCTGCTCGTCGCTGATCTCGCGGCGCTTCTCCCCCAGTGACTTGCGCATGCGCACCCACAGATCGCGCGCGTCAATGAGCTGTACGAATCCCTGGCGTTCGGGCGCCTTGCGGTTGGTCAGCACCCACACGTAGCTGGCGATGCCCGTGTTGTAGAAGAGCTGCTCGGGAAGGGCCACGATCGCCTCCAGCAGATCGTTCTCGATGACGTAGCGGCGGATCTCCGACAGGCCCGAGCCGGCGCCCCCAGAGAAGAGCGGCGAGCCGTTGTGGACGATGGCCACTCGTGCGCCGCCGTCCTTGATCGGCCCGCCCTGCTCATCGACGACCGGGCGCATCTTCGACAGCAGCTGCAGCAGGAAAAGAGTCTGGCCGTCGTCCTTGCCCGGCAGCCCGGGCGCGAAGCGGCCGTCGGGCCCGCCCTCGTCGTGCTCGGCCTTCACGTGCGGGTACTCGGCCTTCCAGTCGGAGCCAAACGGCGGGTTGGCGATCCCGTAGTGGAACTCGTCGCCGGGATGCCCGTCGCGGGTGAGGGTGTTGCCGCGCACGATCTGCGATGGATCCTGCCCGCGGATGAGCATGTCGGCCAGGCAGATCGCGTAGGACTGCTCGTTGACCTCCTGGCCGAAGAGGTGGACCTTGGCGTTGGCGTTGAGCGCCTTGATGTGCGCCTCGGCCTCGGAGAGCATCCCGCCCGTGCCGCACGCGCAGTCGTAGACCGTGCGGATCGGCGCGGCGCCGGACAGCGCTTCCTCGTCGGCGCCGATCAGCAGGTTGACCATCAGGCGCACCACCTCGCGCGGGGTGAAGTGCGCGCCGGCCTCGTCGTTGGAGGACTCGGCGAACTTGCGGATGAGCTCCTCGAACGTGTAGCCCATCTCCAGGTTGCTGACCCGCTCGGGATGCAGGTCGATCTCGCACATGCGCGATACGACGAGGTGCAGCAGGTCGTGGGCCTCGAGGCGCTGGATCTGCCTCTCGAAGTCGAAGTTGGCGAACACCTCTGCCGCGTGCTTGGAGTAGCCGTCGATGTAGGCGCGCAGGTTGGTGGCGATGTGGCGCGGATCGTCGGGCAACTGGTGGAAGCGCAGCGGCGACTCGTTGAAGAACGTGCGCTTGGCGACGTTTCGCAGCAGCAGCTCTGGGTTCTCGTAGCCGGCTGCCCGACGCTTGGCCGCCTCGGCGACCACCGCGTCACGCGTGTCCTCCATCGCCTGGTCCAGCCGGCGCATCAGCGTGAAGGGCAGGATCACGTGCCCGTACTCCGAGCGCTTGTAGGGACCGCGCAGCGAGTCGGCGACAGACCAGATGAACGCGGCGTGGTTGCGCAGCTCAGCGCGTCTGGGTGCGGAGGCCGCGGTGCTCATACCCGCTCCGTCGTGCCGGCCGGGCAAGCTCTGACAGCGGGGCGGGGACGGGGTCCCTCCATTGTGGGCGACCTTAGCGGACAGGTTGCTCAGCCGGCGCTCGTGCTGGTGGCCCAGTCGGAGGTCGAGGCGCCGTGACCGGGAGACCCGGCGGTCAGGATGCGGGGCCGAGGTGGGGAAGTCACTTGGGCGCATCCACAGTCGTCGTCGGCACGACCTGCATTGCAGTTGTGGAACCACGCGAGGCTGTCGCATAAGTCCGGCGGAGGTCCTGTCCTCCAAGAAGGAAGCACGAATAAGCCGTTCTAAGGGTTTGCGGGAAGGCGTTGAGAGGAATCAGTCGCCGGGAAACGTGCCTCGCCGTCGCGCTGCCGACTTATGCGACAGCCTCACGCGAAAGCGGAAGCGCGGAAGCGCGGAAGCGCGGAAGCGCGTACGACCGGTCCCCGTGAGACCATCAGATCGTGCCCGAGAGCGACCCCACGAGTATGACTGATGTCGTCCGGACCGTCTTCATAGGTCTGCAGCTTGTGGTCCTGATCGCCGCCGCTTTCTTCGGCCGCCGCCAACTCAACGAGGCCAAGGAACTCCGCGAGGCGCAGACGCGGCCATTCGTCGTTATCGACCTCGACAGTTCGGCGCACACGCTCTTCGACCTCGTGGTGAAGAACATCGGCCCGACTCTTGCTCGGGATGTGCGCTTCGAGTTCGACCCGCCCATCAGAAGTACAGACGACGATCTTGACCCGAACAAGATCAAGATGTTCCGCGAGGGGATCTCGACGCTCGCTCCTGGCAAGGAGATTCGGACCCTCTTCGAAACGGGGCCCGCGCGTCACAAATCCGAGCTCCCAGACACCTACGAGGTCACCGTGTCGTACAGCGACCAGACAGGCAAGCGCCAGTACCAGGAGAGGGTCGACCTCGACTTCGGGCTCTACTGGGATCGGCCGACAGTCCAGCGGCGCGACGTCCACGACCTCTACAAGCAGCTAGAGACCATCGCGAAGGAGATCAAGAAGTGGCGCCCGGGCGAGGCTGTCCCGTAGCTTCGTGCTCGTCGGCGTCGCCACCCGGACGCGGCTTGAGACACGCCGGGCTCACAGGTAGGCCACCGTGGCCAGCGCTTCTCCTTCCATGCAAGGCGGCACCGACAGCCGGCTTCCGCTTCGTGCAGAGGCAGAAGCCGGGCCGCGCTGTCCGCTTGCATGGAATGTCATGAAGGAGGGCCTCCCGCAGCAGACTGAGCTGGTCTGAGTCTCAACCCGCCGAAGGGAGGCCCTGCCGTGCAGTTTGTCGGGATCGATTGGTCGTATCGACGAGCGGCGTGGTGCGCGCTGAGCTCGAGCGGCGCCGTGGTCGGCGAGGGGAGCGGTGCCGGCCGATGAGGACGGCCTGGCGCGGCTGGTCATCGAGCGCGGCGTCGAGGTCCGCGGTGTCGTCGAGATGATGAGCGGCGCGATCTGGGTCCGCGATCGCCTGGCCGACGCCGGCTGGCAGATGCAGATCGCCCACGCCCGCAAGGTCCGCGACGTCGCGCCGCTGGCCTGCAAGACCGACAAGGTCGACGCCCGCGTGCTCGCCGAGCTGTGCCGCCGGGACCTCGTTCCGGAGCTGTGGGTTCCATCGCTGACCGATCGGGAGCTGCGCGAACGACTGCGCCGCAGACCCACCTGGTCCGGATGCGCGCCTCGGCGATGAACCGCATCTTCGGGCTGCTCACCCAATGGGGCACACGCCTCTCGCTCGACCGACTGCGCCAGCCCGACGCGATGCAGCTGCTCGAGGATCGCGGCATCCCTGCCGTCTGGCGGCGCTCGATCCAGGAGGCGCTGGATGTCATCGACCTGCTCGACAGCCGCATCAACCCGCTCGAACACGAGCTGCGGCCACTCGCTCGCGCTGACCCCCGCGTCCAGCTGCTCGACACGATTCCCGGTGTCGGCGACCTCCTGGGCCTGACGCTCGCCTCGGAGATCGGCGACGTCTCCAGGTTCGCCTCCGCGCGCAAGCTCATCGGCTACGCCGGCCTGAGCCCCAAGATCAACCAGTCCGGAGACCGCTCCCGCACCGGCTCGCTCTCCAAGGCCGGATCACGCACGCTGCGCTGGGCCGCCGTCGAAGCCGCCCAACACGCCTGGCGCGAGAGCAATCCCTGGCACCGCCTCTACACCGACCTCGCCGACCGCGCCGGCAAGAACCCCGCCAAAGCGGCCGTCGCTCGCAAGATCCTCATCGCCGCCTGGCACGTCCTCTCGCGCCAGCAGACCTTCAAGCCGCCCCAGCCGCCGGCTGGGCCCACCGTTGTCTCGGCAAGCTCCCGCTGCTTTCTGGCCGCCTGACGGCCCCGCATGGAATTGAGAAGCCGAGACAGCTCCCACGAACACTCTGCGCCGACCCCAGCGCCGAAAGAGAAATGAGCACGACCTCGCCGACAGGGAGCCCCGAAAGGAGGCATTGACAACAGCCAAACCACCAAAGAGAAAGCGAAGTCGCTCGCTCAGGGACGTCGTTCTCGCCGTGGGACGCGATCCGCGGCGCCACGCTCCTGGCTGAAGCCAGGCGCCCTGGCGCCCGCCGCTCCGCATGCCACAATTGGCGGTCCTGCTCATGCTGCTGCAGAAGCGCATCTCCGAGTGGTCCAAGATGCTACCCCCGTGGCAGCAGGACCTCATGCGACGCCTGACCGCCGGACCGCTGGACGAGGCGGGTGAGCTCGAGGTGCTCAAGATACTTGCGGCTACGTCGGACGCACCGCAGATCGTGCCGCTGGAGCTCGCCGACCTTCCCGCCGACGAGGATGAGCACGGCCGTGTGGATTTGCGCGCGGTCCGCGACCTGCAGAACATCACCTGCCTGGCTTCCGCACAGCAGCTGACCTTCGAGCCCGGCCTGAACGCCGTGTTTGGCGACAATGGCTCGGGAAAGAGCGGCTATGGGCGCCTCATCCGCCGTGTCACGCGCTCAGGCGAGCCTGAGGAGATCCTGCGCGACGTCTTCGACCCCGGCTCGGGCGGCGGCGCGCAGACCGCCACGTTCGACATCGCCGTTGACGAAGCGCCCCAGACCGTATCGATCGATCTAGCACAGGACCCCGAGCGCATCCTGTCGGTGATGGAGGTGTTCGACACCTCCCGTGCGAACGTGTCGCTCGGCAAGCCGAACGTGATCGAGCACGTGCCCCGCCCGCTGCGGCTCCTGCGCCAGCTCTCCATCACGCAGGACCGCCTTGTCGAGCATTTGCGCGAGCGGGAGCGCCAGCGTCGGGCCGCCCTGCCCCTTCTCCCCGAGATCGGGCTCGACACGGCGGCGGGCAAGAAACTGCACGATCTCACTGGTGAGTCCGATGTCAGCGCGCTCGTCGCGGCTGCGCGCCTTGATGACCCCGAGCGGGCCAAGCTCGACGAGCTGGAGACCGCCGCAGCGGTGATCCGTGCCGATCAGAGTCAGCAGGTCGAAGCCGCCGCCCGAGCACAGGCCGCCGCATGCCGGTCGGCGCTGCGCGCCCTCACCGATGTGGACGCCAAGCTGACCTCGCAGTTGACGGACGAGCTTGCCGACATACGCCGGCGCTTGGACGACGTCGACGCCGCTGAGCGCCAGCTCGCCGAGCGGGCGTTCTCCGATCAGCGCTTTGAGGCCACCGGGCAGGGCGCTTGGCGTGAGATGTTTCTGGCCGCAGAGCGCTTCGCTCAGGCCAGCCGCCGTGCCTTCCCCGACGACGCCGCCTGCCCGCTGTGTCAGCAGGACCTCGACGAGGCCGCGCGCCGGCGGCTGCGGAACTTCAAGGAGTTCGTAAGCAGCGATCTGCGTCAGAGGGCCATCGACCTCGACGGCGTGCTCAACCGCAAGCTTGCCGACCTACCCGACCTCGGCGCGCTGAGCGTCCGCCTGCGCGCCGAGTTGCACGGCAGCCCCGACGAGGTGCTGGCCTGTGCCGACGACGCGCTAGCGATCCTGGAGGCCCGCGCCGACCACGCCCGCCGCTCAGCCACGGGGGAGCCGACCCACACGGGCGAGAGCCCGCTGGCCCTCGATGCGCTGCGCAGCTTCGCCGAGGCCCGGGAGGCCGACGCCGAGCGCCACGCGCGCCTACGCGACGAGGATGCCCAGCGAACCGTCATGGTCCAGCTGGGCGAGATGCGCGCCCGTATCGCGCTCGTGGACGCCGAGGAGGCGATCACCAAGCACGTCACCGACCTCCGAGCGATCGCACGCATCGAGGAGGCGATCAGCCGGTTGAACACCCAAAAGATCAACCTCAAGCTGCGCGAGTTGCAGGAGGCCGCCATCACCGACCGCCTCCGCAAGGCCGTCGGGGACGAGCTGCGCGAGCTCGACCCCCTCGCTAGCAAGGTCGAGGTGACGGGGAAGGCCAGCAAGGGCGAAACCGTCATTCAGCTCAAGCTCAAGGAGCCGTGCCGCGCCAAGGTTGGCAACGTGCTCAGCGAGGGCGAGCAGCGCGCGCTCGCCTTGGCGTTCTTCCTGGCCGAGGTTGCCACCAGCGACGGACGCAGCGCGATTATCCTCGACGACCCCGTCTCATCGCTGGACCACCAGCGCCGCGACTACCTCGCGAGGCGGCTGGTCGAGGAGTGCAAGCGTCGCCAGGTGATTGTCTTCACCCACGACATGGCCTTCATGCACCTGCTTCAGGAAGCCGCCGCGAACGCGGGGGTCGAGCTGCACGGGCAGACGCTCCAGCGAGCCTTCCACCGCGTTGGCATGGTTGCCGACGGCCTGCCCGCGAAGATGCGGGCGACCTCTAAGCAGATCAAGGCCCTGCGTCATCAGCTGCGGTCGAAGCTGCTGCCGATGCACAAGGGCCAGGATCCGCTCTACGAGCAGGAGGCCGATCGCTGGGTCGCCGATCTGCGCAAGGCCTACGACCAGCTCATCGAGGACACGGTCCTCGCGGGCACGGTACGGCGCTTCAGCGCCCACGTGCGCGTACGGCAGCTGCACGAGGTGAAGTGGACACCGCCGGTCGCTAAGAGAATCGACGACGCGATGCGCAAGGCCTCGCCGAAGTCCCATCACGAGCCGCTGGAGCTACACCCCGCCGCGCACACGCCGCAGCACCTAACCGCGATGGTCGACGAGCTGGAGGCGCTGTACAAGGAGATGGGCGGCAAGCCCGAGCCCGTGCTCCGCGCCGTCACCGAGCCGGCCGACACCGGCCCGATCGTCCGCGTTGCGCAGCCGTCCGCATGAGTCGGTCCGCGGCGGGCTACGCCGTCGGACCCTGGCACGTCGGGGGGGCGAACGCGAGCCACAAGGTTAATTCAGCCGCTCGTCTTACTGGACAGGACTCTCCGCTGCCGGCGAATGAACTCCGGCCTCGGCCGTGGACTGCCGCTTCGGACGAAAGGCGGCAGGGGGCTGATCTAGCCAACGTGCATCGCGAGGAGGACGCTGGGCTCCATGCCCGACCGTGTAGATGTCGCCGGACGGCGCGGGTCTCCGGCGAGAATGCCCGGAGTCCAACGCTGGCCGTCCGCCTCGCAACGCGTCAGCGCTAACCGGCGAGTCCGCCGACCATTGAGGAGCGGCTTGGATTGCCTCGCTCGCTGACCGACCGAAGCCATTAGGCGGCGGGCGGCGGAGGACAATGCAGCAGACTGCCGTCTGGTTCAACGCGGTCGGGTGTCCGGCCCGGCCGGCAACGACGGGCCCGTCCTGGTTTAGGACATATCTCGGTAGGCCGGCCGTCCCGGGCGGATCGCGTAGCGATCTGGCCGGGACTCGCCGCCGGAACGGCGAAGCGATCTTCTCTCGAAGGATCGACATGGATGTCGATCCCGTTCACTGGGATACGGCCTTAGTCCAGTTCGTACTTTCGCTTGAGGTCGTTGAGCCGGCTCCAATCCAGGTGGCCGTCCCGTTGCAGTCTGCCGACGACGACCCCGGGCGCGACTCCAAGCTCCCCCGCGAACGTTCGGACGGCGTCACGGTCGTCGGGGCTCGCGCGGGCGAGGAACGCTCGCAGCGCCGCCGACGGGACGAGCGCCTCGCGCGCGATCTCGTCGGCGCGTTCTTCGGCTTCTGGGTCGACGACCTCGGACGCAGAGTCGGCGCCGTCGTCCGCGTCGGTATCGGTGAACGCCCGCCGCGGGGAGTCGATGATGTGCCCGATCTCGTGCAGCACCGTAAACCAGAATTGGTCGTCTCGGCGGTGCCTGGCGCTCAGCTGCAGGACGGGTCGATCCGCAGATGGCCAGTGCACGGCGCCGCTCAAGCGGGTGCCTGAGATCTCCGGGAGCAGGACGAGCGCGATGCCGACGCTCGCGAGTAGGTCGTAAAGCTCGTCGACGGCGGCCTGCGGCGGCGTGACGACGCTCAGCCGAGCGGCCTGTTGCACGACCCGACGTGCACCGTCCGGATCGTACGCGGCCGTGCTGGCCTCTCCGGCGGTGATCTCCCCCCAGCGTAGCCAGACCGCGCGGGCCGCCGGCGAGGACTCGCCCGGTGGCTGTCTGTAGGCGGGGGCGAAAGTCTCCCAGCGCGTCTCCCATGCTTCGGGGGAACCGACTCCGAAGAATTGCAGCAGCTGCTCGATCTGCCGCGCAACGGGTGCGCGATCGATGATGCCCTTGCGCACGAGGTCTTTGACGGGGAAGCGTTCGAACCACGGGGTCCGCCGTTCGAGTGCCTCGGTCTCGGCAAAGCGGGCGAGGTCGTGCCGGTACGCGGCCTCCGCGTTGATCCAGAAGGTGGCGCTGGTGCCGAGGACCCTCTCGAGCTGGATGGCCGTCTGCGGCGTGATAGCGGCCTTGCCGTTCACGATCTCGTTGATTGTCTTGGTCGGCCGGCCCATCCTGCGCGCCAGCTCGGACTGCGAGATGCCCCGCTCGTCGAGCAGCTCGGAGAGCAGTTCGCCGGGCGCGACGGTCCAGTCGCGCTGCTCGTGGAGGCTGCTACCGGCCATGGTAATCCTCCACTCGCAAGACGCGGACGTGCCGGACGGAGGTCGGGTCGAGGCCGCCGTCAGACAGCGTGGGCAGCGGGTCCTCGGCGGGCTCGAAGATGACGCGCCAGTTAGGGCTCAGGTTCGCCGACCACTCGCCCGCCCGATCGACGGTGAGCGGGTGGAAATTGCCCGGGAGCCCGCGGAGGTCGGCCAGCGTGTCCGCGGACTCCAGCGTCCGGATCCGTCGCTTTAGCGCCGACCAGCGCTCGTCGCCGAGCAGCCGCTGCCCGGCGCTGTCCGACGTCTGCGCCTTGCGCAGCTTACGTTCAGCCCAATCGACTCTGATGAGTGCCTCCAAGATGCCCACTTGAGGCTATCACCCTAGGGGTTATAGTCACGGCATGCTCTGATGTCTCAGATCCCGATCCCATCCCTAGCGGCGCCGGTTCACCGGCCGTCGGACACCGCTACGTGCCTCTCCTGCTCGATCGGGCGGGCGAGCGTCGCGCGCTCCGCCGTTGCGACGAGACGACGTGGGCGTCGATGACCCCGCTGATCGCCGTTGCGCGTCACGGCGGCCCGCCGACGCGCGACGCGCTCAAGCGCAGGGCGAAGGAACTCCGCGTGGCCGTCGGTGAGCGACCGTTCTACCTCGACCGCGAGGGCATCTCAGCCTCTCGTCGCGTCGCGACCCCGCGCGGCGAGCGCGAGACGCTCGCGGTGCTGTACGAGGAGGCAGCGCGACGAGGTCTGGCGTTCATGCCGGTTGCGCGATCGACCGACCGGCAGCGGTGCCTGGAGATTGTCGGAGAGGCGGCCGGCGAGCACGGGCGTGGGCTGGCGGTGCGCCATCGGCTCGGCTCGCGTCTGCAGCGCACGGGTGAAGGACCGGCGGATCGGCTGCTGCGTACAGTGGAGTCGGTCGCCGCGACTCCTGGGGAAGTCGATCTGGTCCTCGACCTCGGGTGGCTTGATCCTGACTCCGCGCCGTCGGTTCGCTGGGTTGCTCGCCAGATCCAGACGCTTTCGGCAAGCGCCGTCTGGCGCAGCGTCATCCTCGCCGCCACCTGCGTGCCGCAGAGTATTCACGAGATCGCCGATCTCGACGCTGCCGGTTCGATCCCCCGTACGGAGTGGCTGCTGTGGAAGGACGTGGCGTCCGCAACCGACGTGGACTTGGTCTTCGCGGATTACGCGGTGCAGCATCCGAAAATCCCGTCATCCGGCGGCAGGACCTATGGCAATCTCCGCTACACCGCCGACCACGAGCTCTATGTCTCGCGCGGACGTCTTATGTCGAACATGGACGACGCCGACTTCGCGGCGATGTGCAGGCGGATCGTCGTGGACGGGCCGTTCAGCGGCCAGGACTTCTCCTGGGGCGACGAGCAGATCCACCGCCTGGCTCGGCTGCGGCGCGGGGCGCAGGTGGCGATCTTCGACGATCTCGATGACGAAGAGCCGATCGAAGGCATCAACAGTCACCCTTTCTGGCGGGAGGTCGGGACGTCGCATCATCTGAAGTTCGTGTCCGCCCAGCTGGCCGAGCATCACCCGGTCGCGCACTGAGGCGGCTGGTCAGGCTTCGACGAGCAGGTCCGCGGCTGACCGTCCGGGTTGCTGCGGCCTGTGCAAGAGGGCGTCGCGGACGCAGAGGGCTATCCCCTCGTCGTCAAGGCGCCGGTCGAGCTCGGCCAGCAGCGACATCCGGCGGTGCCCCGCCCTGCACCGTCCGTCTAGCGACGTCAGCGCGGCCTCCGCCTCGTCACGTCGCAGCATGAGCAGCAGGGTCCTCCGGTCGGTGCCCCGATTCGGCGCGGCGGCCCGGCGCCACCGCAGCGTCACCGCGGGTCCGTCGGACACCGCGATCATGCCCCACCACGGCGGTAGAGCCGCACCAGCGTCCGGCAGGTGGCGCGAGGCGGCGACCAGCACGCAACGGTCGGCGACCCGGGCGAACGCATCGGCCTGACGGTGCAGTCGCCTCAACGAGTCGCGGCCGGACTTGATCTCGAACAACCAGGTGGCGTCCCCGATCGCCGCGACGTCGGCCCTCTCACTGGTGACCGGTACGACCAACTCGCGGGTGACTCGGCGAACGCCCGGGCCGACGAGACGCAGAACCTCCGGTATTAGAGCCTCGGCGATCTTGGCGGCGTCGGGGACAGGCGCCCGTACGCCCCGTCCGGCCGTCGGGCGGCTCGGGGGCAGCGAGCAAACGGCGTCCCCGACAGCCGTGGAAGCCATCACGCGCACCTGCCCCCGCAACAGAGGCGGCAGCTCCCGTCCCGATTGCAGACTAGACGGACGCCCGCCACCTTGTCCGCCGGATCCCGCCCCGAGACGAACGAGAGCCGCTTATCGGACCTGAGCACGACCCGCTCTTCGTTTCGCGGACCGCTCCTCCTTCACGCCGCTCGCCGATGTCCAAATATGCACCGCCGGCTGTAGTCCTGTTCGTCCGGGTCCGCCGCCGTCGCGTCCGCGGCCGGCCCCGGCACGTGTCGGACGCGACTGCCACCGGCTGAGCCCAGCGTCGAAGTCGTCCAGTCACCGGCCGACCGTACTGCGCGAGCGAGACCGCCGTCACGCGCGGCGCTTCCCGTCACTCGGAGCGCGTCTTCCTCGCCCTCAGCCAACTCGGAGGCCGCTCGTCCTCCGCGTGCGGTCCGAGCAGACGGACGACGGCGTCGGGCTCTTTAGGGGCGCCTACCGATAATTCGACCTGACCCGACTGGACCTTCGCGGTCCGCGATCACTCGCCTTCGATCTGCGCCGACCCGTACGAGTGACGGCACGACTGTCAACAGGAACCGAATAGTGCACCGGTTTCAGGAAGCGAAAAGTGCACCGGC
>JAUJOF010000026.1 GCA_030447785.1 Solirubrobacteraceae bacterium | reverse complement strand
AGAGCACTTCCATGGTAAGGAAGGGGTCGCCGGTTCGAGTCCGGCAGAGGGCTTACCGAGGACAGGCCCGCAAACGCAGGTCTTTTCGCGTTCCTGGGACCGTCCGGCGAGGGCTTACCTCGCGCCAGTGGCAACGGATTCGGCAACAGCCGACGCAGCTCGCTCTCGCCCCGACCGATGGGCTGCGCGGAATGCGCGACCTCGCAGAGCGGGTGATGCTCACGCGGCTCCGGCCTGACCGGCGTCGTCGACCGGCTGGAGTCCGCGGGGCTCGTCGAGCGCGTGCGCGCCGGCGACGACGGGCAGGGGCTGTGCGCGCAGATCACCCCGGAGGGAGGCGCGCTGCGAAGCATCCGGCCGGGAGCTCGACCCCTACTCCCTCAGAGGAGCAGGATGAGCAAGACGATGACGGCGACGACGAAGGCCCCGATGGCGATCGCGCGGGTGTCCATGTTTCTCTCCTCGAGTCGTAGGGCCTTGGGTTTCTCCTACCCACTTCCCGGTGATTGGAGACCGCCCTCGCCGTCGGTTGCCGGCTCGCCGGCTGGTACCTCTCGGCGAACAGCCCCGGTCCGCGCGCGGAATCCACGAGGAGACGTGGACGTGGAAGGCCGAGGGGCGTAGGGTCGAGCTTTCCGACGCAGGGAGGCGATAGATGTACGCGCGCGTGGCAAGGTGGGAAGGGGCGGACGGTCAAGCCCTTCGGCGTACCGCCGAGGAGATGAACTCCCGGGCGGCTTCGGGCCCCCCTCCGGGCGTGCCGGCGAACGGCTTCCTGATGCTGATCGACCCGGACAGCGGCCGGAGTCTGGCCGTTGCGCTGTTCGAGACCGAAGAGGATCTGCGCAAGGGTGATGAGGCGCTCAACGCGATGAACCCGGACACGGGTGAGGACATCGGCGAGCGGACGTCGGTGGAGAAGTACGAGGTCGCAGTCGACGTCAGGCTCTGACGGTCCTGCTCGGTAATACGCCCCAGGGCGTGCTGTCATCGCACGGAGTTCACGCCCGCGTCGGCTGCCACCCGACGATGGCCGCGGGAACAGCTCGCAGCGGCGACCTGAGCGCACCCCGGCGACCCAGCAACCATGTCGCCAGGAGCGCTGCGAGCTCGTCCCTCACAGCCGGGGTGTCGGGCAGGAGCAGCCCGTCGCGGTAATGGTCGACCGCCTCCTCGATCGTGGCAAAGCGCCGGCGGTTGACGATCTCGACGACCTTTACCTGTGGCGCGATGCCGAGCTCGTGCAGGACGGCGAGCGCATCGAGGTAGCTCGGGCCCGGGGTTCGCGGCGCGCCGTGGAAGTGGCGCCACAGGGGGTCGAGGACGGCGTCGGGGCAGTAGGCGCCCAGATAGAGCAGGACGCGATCGCGAGCTGCGGCGTCGAGCTTGCTGACGAACCGGCGGGCATCAGGCACGAGCGTCAGGACGAAGGCGGAGAAGACGACGTCGGCGACCTGCGTGGCGGCCTCCTCCCAGGTGCCCTGCACCGTGGTCACGTTCGTGACGCCCATCTGCTTCGCGTCGCGTCGCAGGATCGCGAGCATCCCGGCGCTCGGGTCGACCGCCGTGACGTGGCGCACGCCTGCCGCCAGCGCAAGCGCAAAGCGACCGGTGCCGGCGCCGACGTCGATCGCCGTGCCGGCCGCATCCGTCGCGCGGCGCAACGCCCGTAGAAACGGATCGCCTTCGATGTCCGTGGTCTTCACATTGGCGGCGTAACGGTCCGCGCGGCTGTCCCAGAACGCGCCGCTGAGCGACCCGCGGCCCGGCGACAGCCGCTCGACCTCGGCGAGGCGGTCCGTCACCAGCCGCTGCCATCGCGACGCAGCCGTGTTGTCGTCACTCGACATCTGAGGATGAGCTCCCCGCGCCCGACGGTCAGCGCCTCGACTCTCAGCGCGCCTCAGCCAAGGTTCCGGCGCCAGGTGATTCGGTGACAGACGCTAACGGCCCAAGGCCCCCCGGCGCGGGGCCCGCCCGCCGGAGGTGTCTGTTAGGTGCAAGGAACGGCCCGGTTTCTGGTATAAGCCCCGGCGCGAAAACGGGGGCAGCGGGAAACCCGGCTGGTCGAGAATGCGAGAAAGAGGACACAAGATGCGCAAGACCTTGCTCGGTACGGTGCTGGCGGCGGGGATCGCTTTGGCGGCACCCTCGGTCGCGGGTGCGACCCACCCCGCCAGCGGCGGCTGTGTGCACCACCATGGCACCGGCCACGCCCATCACCAAGGGAAGAAGAGCCACCAGGCGCACCAGAGCATCCCGTACTGCCCGCCGGCCGACGCGCCGGGGCACGAGCGCCGCCGCGCCCGATGACGCCAGCGTCGGCGGCAGCAGCGGGCGGCCGGGTGTAGCCGCCACTGCTGCTGCCACGCGCGCGTCGGTTCTGCGCCGGGGCGTCAGACGGGCTGACACTGCCTGAATCCACCGCTGGCCCCCGGGACAGGTGGGCCAGTAAACAGCATTCTATGCGTGCGGCGCTAGGCTGAGAGCGGTGGCTATAACGTTGACCCAGCTCACGAGCTTCCTGGCGGTCGTGCGCGGCGGTTCCATCACCACCGCGGCCGATGCGCTCGTTGTCACCCAGCCGTCGGTGTCAGCCGCGCTGGCGGCGTTGAACCGGGAGCTCGGGGTGGAGCTGCTGGAGCGCGCGGGACGCAGTGTGCGCCTGAGCGCGGCGGGTGAGGCGTTCGCGCCGTATGCCGCGGATGTCGTCGGGCTCCTCGAGGAGGGCCGCGATGCCGCTCGTGGTGCTGCGCAGGGAGCGGAGGGCCGGTTGCGCATCGCGGCCGTCACCACCGCGGCCGAGTCGTTCGTGCCGCCCCTGATGAAGGCGTTCGTGGGGTGCCGCGACGAGCTCGAGTTGGTGCTCGACGTCGGCAACCGCGCTGCGGTGCTCGAGGCCGTGCTCGATCACCGCGCCGACGTGGCGATCGCAGGCCAGCCGCCCACCGATGGGCGGCTCGAGGCGCTGCCGCTCATGGACAACGAGATCGTGCTCGTGACGGCGCCCGACGATCCGCTCGCCGGCACCGCGCCGGCGTCCGCCGGGCAGCTGCATGGTCGGGCGTGGCTACTGCGCGAGAAGGCCTCGGGCACGCGGGCTCTCAACGAACGGTACCTCGCCGCGGCCGGCCTCGAGCCGAGCACGCTGACCCTGGGATCCAACGGCGCGATCAAGCAGGGCGCACGGGCCGGGCTTGGCGTGTCGCTCATCTCGCGGGCGGCGGTGCAGGTCGAGCTGGAGTCCGGGTGGCTGGGCACGATCGCGCTGGCCCAACCTCCGGCCACGCGCCGCTGGTGGGTGCTGCGTTCTGCCGTCGGCCCCATTCGCCCGGCGGTGATCGAGTTCATGGACTTCGCGTCCCACGCCCTCGTCGGCGACGCGAGCTAGTGGAGCGGTCAGACGCCGGCGTGGGCCGGGGCGTCGCCCTCCACGTGCGCCACCGGCAGACCGAGCACCCGCCGCGCCTTGGTGGGCAGGTCGAGGTGCATCCAGCGCGACAGACGTGAGGGCAGGGTGGAGATGATGATCTCGTCGTAGGCGCCGGCGTGGATCGCGTCGGAGATGGCCGCCAGTGGATCGGCGTCGCCGACGTGGCCGTCCACTTCGCTTCCTGCGGCTTCGGACAGCAGTGGCAGCGCCAGAAGCAGGTTCACTTCGGCTTCGTCGCGCCCACTGACCTCGGGATCGACGACGCGGTGCAGGCCTCGCGGCGTCGCGGGGACGACGAGATAGAAAGTCGCGGGCCCGCGCTGGGCACGCTCGCGCACCGCGTTCAGCAGCTTCGGCGTGGCCGCGGTGCGGTTGGCCACCACAAGGATGCGGGTCATGCGCTCGTCGCCTCGGTTGCGGGGATGGCGCAACTGGCGCCCGCCTGCGTCCAGCAGCGCACGATGTCTCGCATCGAGAGGATGCCCACCACCTCCCCGGCGTCCATGACGACCACGTGGCGGAACCGGCCGCGGGTCATCTCCTCGGCGGCCTGCTCCAGCGACCAGTCGGCCACCGCGTACACCAGCCCGCTCGCGAGATGGTCACCCACCAGCTCACGGTCGATGTCCTGACCCAAGCCATTCGAGGCCAGCAGGTCGCGCTCGGTGATGATGCCCGGCCCGGGCTGGTCGATGCCGAAGACCACGGCGGCGCCCACCCCGTGCGCGTGCATGCGCCGCGCAGCCTCACGCAGGGTGTGACCGGGGCCCACGGTGACCACGATCTCGTTCATCCCGTCGCGCACCTGCATCGGTCACTTCCTTCCCCACTGGAGGTTCGCCTGTGCGCCGGCCGCCGGCGGCCTGGGATCGAGGGTGCCGCAGAGGAAGGCCGGTGGCGTCCGCATAGCGCTTGAGCACCTACAGCCGGGCAACAGGCGAGAGGCCATCACTTGTGGCATACGGTACATGGAGCCCGTCTGCAAATCGAGCGATTCGTTACGAAGCGCTCGACCCTGCCCACGGGCCGCGACGAGCGTGGGCTGCGTGGGCGGGTCGGCCCCGGCGGAGCTTGGACACAGCGGCGTGGACGTCGCCGGGGGCGGGTATCGTGCCCGCATGATCGGGAAACTGATGCGCCTCTTTGCGCTGAAGCGTCTCTTCGACGCGTTCCGGGCCGACGGTCCCGCCGGCCTCCACGTCGTTTTTAGGGACTCTGAGGCTCTTGTGCCGGCGTGGGACCCGCGCCGTGACCTCACGACGAGCTGGAGGCGGGAGCTTGCGTCCAGCCGTGCCCTGCCCTACCGTGACCCGTCGCGATGACCGCACCGACGGACAAGCTTCTCGTACCCGTGCCCGGCGACGCCCACGGCTACGCTGGCGCTTGCAGCTGCCTGCGGTCGGAGCGGCTGCAGCCGTTCACCGACACGCGCGAGAGCGTCTAGCGGGAGGTCATGGCTCCCGCGACGTTCGCGGGAGCCGCGCCCCGAGTCCGCCAGGGTCGGGTCGTGTGGGACCGCGACGCTGTCATCAACGCCATCCGCGAGTGGGTGGCCACATACGGCGAGCCGCCACGCGCGGCCGACTGGAACCCGTCCGCGGCGAAGTGGTCCGGGCAGCCGTGGCGCGTCGAGCGCTACCGGGCCGGGCGCGCCGACGGATCGCCCTGGCCTGCCCTGAAACCGGCCAAGCGCCCCTTCGGCGGGTCGCTGACCGCGGCGATCGTGGCGGCGGGCTTCCAGCCGGCCAAGCCCGGCCCCCAGCGGCGCGCCGGCGGCGCTCCCGCGCAGGTCCACCGGAGCGCGAGGGACCCGGACGCTCGTGCTGTGCGCGACACCGCCCTGGCGCAGGCGCGCGCGGCGCAGCGGCGCGTGGCGAGCCTTGAGCGTCGGATGGAGCGCGCGCAGGCCAGCGCCTCGACGGCGCGCCGGGAGCGCCGGGCGGCCCGCCGGGCGCAGCAGGCCGGGCCCAAGGTTGTTCGCGAGCGCGTCGTCGACGACGCGGCGCTGGCTCGTGCCGGCGGGCGGCGGCGACCGCGCGCGAGCAGCACGAGGCGGCCGCGCAGGACGCACGCGAGCGCATGGCCGAGGCCCGCACGGCGGCCAAGCGGCTCTGCATGTACGGCGCAGCGCACCGCCATCTCCGAGTCGCGCTGGACGCACGTTCGCTGAGTCGGTCCTCGGGTCCGCCTCGTGCCCGATGCTGCCGGGCACGAGGTGGGGCCCCTCAGTCGATGAGGCGCCGGCGCATCGAGCGCACGGCCGCCCACCACGCCAGGGCGCCGAAGACCAGCAACGCCGCGAGGTGGATCGCGTCGGCGCCCGGCTGGAAGCCGAAGGCGGCATGGCGCACGAGTTCCACGCAGTGGTAGAGCGGGTTGACCTGCGCGAGCACGCTGGCGAGCTCGGGCAGCGCGGTGATCGGAAAGAACGTGCCCGCCACCAGGAAGAGGGGGGTGAGCACGGCGCTGATCACGTAGTTGAAGTTGTCGAACGACTTCATCCGCGCCGCGATGAGGACGCCGAAGCACGCCCAGCCGAAGCCTGCCGTGAAGGCGATGACGGGGACGATGAGCATCCCGGGCGACGGGTCGAGCCCGAAGGCCATGGCCACCAGCAGTGGCACGCAGCCGTAGGTCCCGGCGCGCGCGGCGATCCACAGCGCCTCGGCGGTCACGAGCTCCTCGACGTCCACCGGCGCGGCCAGCACGGCGTCGTAGGTGCGCTGGAGCTTGTACTTGACGAAGGTCGAGAACATGCCCGGGAAGACACTGGAGAAGAGCACCGCGGTGGCCACCACACCGGTGCCCACGAACTCGATGTACTCGAGGCCCGCCACCTGCGAGACCAGCGAGCCGAACCCGAAGCCGAAGGCCAGCAGGTAGATCGTCGGCTCGACCGTCGAGGAGAACGTGGTCGAGCGCCAGTAGGCCGAGAAGTTGACGATCTCGCGGACGAGCACCCCGGTCATCGACGCGCGAGTCACTCGATCTCCTCCCCGGTCAGCAGTACGAAGACGTCCTCGAGATTGGCGGTGCGCCGCTCACCCTCGGGCAGGTCGCCGTCCAGCCTCTCCGTGCCCAGGATCGACACGCTCGTGCCCGTGCGTCGCGCGGGCCAGCCGCGCCGGCGCGCGTCGACCTCCACCTCGGCCAGGCGGTGGGCCGGCCCGTAGACCTCGACCGCCTCGCGCCCGGCGTGCTCGGCCACGAGCCAGGCCGGGGGCCCGGCGGCCACCGCGCGGCCCTCGGCCATGATGGTCACCGAGTCGGCCAGCCGGGCGGCCTCCTCGATGTAGTGGGTGGACATCAGCATGGTCACGCCCTCGCCGCGCAGGCGGTCGATCAGCGCCCAGAGCTCCTGGCGCACCTGGGGGTCGAGGCCGACGGTCGGCTCGTCGAGCAGCAGCAGGCGCGGGCGGTGCACGAGCGCGCGGGCGATCAGCAGGCGCCGGCGCATGCCGCCGGAGAGCTCGTCGACCTTGGAACGCCGCCGCTCGCCCAGCTTGGCCAGCGCGAGCGCGCGCTCGATGGCCTCGCGACGCTCGGCGCGGGCCACGCGATAGAGGTGAGTGAAGACCAGCAGGTTCTGCTCGACGGTCAGCGCTTCGTCGAGGTTGTCCTGCTGGGGGACGACGCCCATCTGCGCCCGCGCGGCCTTGGAGTCCTCGGGCAGCCGGCGTCCCAGCACCTCGAGCTCGCCCTCGTCGGCGATGGCCTGCGCGGTCAGCAGGCGCATGGTGGTCGACTTGCCCGCGCCGTTGGGGCCGAGGAGCCCGACGCAGGTGCCCGCGGGCACCTCGAGGTTCAAACCCGCGACCGCGGTGATGGAGCCGTAGCGCTTGACCGCGCGGTGGAGGCGGATGGCGGGAGCTGCGGGCACGCGTGGAGGGTACGCGCGTGCTGGCCGGCCGGGCCAGGCTCAGCCGTCGAGGTGGTCGCGCCGGCGCAGCCGGGAACGCCGGCGAACCCGCGACGCGAACGAGCGGCTCCGCCTCTGCGAGAGGAGTGCCACCGGCGCTTGGAGCGGCGTAGCGCCACGCGAGATCGCAGCGACCGGGTAGGACGGCGGGCGGTGACGACCGCGGGTTCGACCCTGCTGACCTGGACAGCCTCGACCGATCGTCGTGCGCTCGAGGGACAGGGCTGGGAGGTGATCGACTTCGCTTGGCTGCGCCGGCACGTCGTCGCGCCCGGGCGCGGCTCGGGCGCTCGACGTCGCACGCTCGACAACCCCGCCCACTCCTGGCTCTCGCGCGTCGCCGCGGCCCGCAGGCTCGCGGTGGTGGGCGTCACCCTGCGCACGCTCGACGATCTCGCCGCGCTGCACGGATACGTGCTGGAGCCCGCCTGACGGGCCCGGACGGCCGTCCTGATCGAGAGCGAGCAGCGTCTCAGCCGGCTGGCTGCCGAGCGCTTCGTGGATCCGGGCTTCGAGCATCCCTACACGCTGGAGCGCGCGCGGCACGTGGCCGGGCGCTTGAGCTGTTCCTGGTGGAGGTCAAGTCGTGGCCCGGCACGCTGGCCGGCGACGATCACACGCTCGCGTGGACCGATCCCGACGAGCGCACGCGCCACCGCGACCACCCGCTGGCCTGACCAACCTCGAGGCCAAGAAGCTGCGCTCACTGCTCGAGCGCCAGCGCGCGGCGCGGGGGTGCCCGGCCTGGAGGAGGAGCTGCTCGACGTCACCTCGGCCGACCACGAGCGCTGGCGCCGCCGCCCGCAGGAGCGCCTCGACCGCCCGACTGCCAAGATGGTCGCCGGCGCCCTGGAGCAGGGGGGCGTGCGGCCCTCCAACCGACTGCGTCGTGTGGGCCAGTACCGCCTCGGCGAGTTGCTGGGCGAGGGAGAGGAGGCCGGCCGCGGCCAGCCCCTCGCCGCCGACCTCGAGGACTTCCTCGCCGACGAGCTCGCCCAACTGCGCCTCACCCGCGACGACCTGCGCTCCTGGCGCCCACCCGCCCCCACGCGCGGGCGCCGCGCGAGAACAGCCGCGCGCTGACCTCACGCGCCGCCCCTCGGCCGCGGAGTCGCCCTCGCGACTACGGTCCGGCCAGACGGACGCGCTCACCAGGAAGGTCGGTGAAGGCCGTGCGGTCGGCGCTGATCACGATGCGGTCGCATGCGCGGGCCGTCGCGGCGATGATGAGATCGTGGGCGCCGCGTGGTCGACCCACACCGCGCGTGGCAGCGAGCAGAACCGCGTGCTCACGGGCGACGCCCAGGTCGTAGGGCTCGACGGCAAGGGTCGCGAGGACGTCCTCGACCGACTTGGCTCTCCGCGCCCGGCGAGCCTCGTCGGCCCGCTCGGCCCCCACCAACAGCTCGGCCGCCGTGATCGCCGCGACGGCCACGTCGTCCTCTGCGTCGATGAGGTCGTCCACGGCCACCCTTCGCCGCTCGGCCGCGACGAGGATCGTCGTATCGAGGATCAGCCGGGCCAGTCCCGCTCCTGGAGCGGCAGAGACGCGCGCAGCTCGCCGAGTTCGTCAGCCCAATCCGGATCGGGCGCCAGTCGTCGCAGCAGGTCCTTGGCGGCCGCCCCCGACGCGATCGGCTCGGGAGTGATGCGTGCGACGACGCGTCCCTTGCGATCGACAACGAAGGTCTCATCGTCGTGCTCCACCGCGTCGAGCAGCTCCGAGAAGCGCCTCGCTGCGTCGGTTGCCGTCACGCGTCGCACGCGATCAGGTTATCGGACCGAGCGGGGACCACTCGCGTCCGTCTACGTCGCCTTGCGCAGCCGCGACTCCCGAGGACGCGAAGTGAGAATGCGCCGTCGGCCGTTTACTTCTGGAGCGAGCCGGTGGAGGAGACCGGCAAAGTCCGCTGGGGCGGCGACGGCCAGCCGCTGTCGCTCGAGGTCGCCCATGCCATGCGCCGGGTGCTGGCCGGAGTCGACCCACCCGCGCGGCTCAGCGACCGCGCCGCCGGCAAGCTCGCCGAGCTTCGCGAGCAGTCCCCCTGGGCGCGGGAAGACGCCACGTTCCTGGTCCGCGACCTCGGACGCCAGCGCACGACGTGGTGGACGTTCGCCGGCGGCCGCGCGACCGGCGCGCTGGCGGCGGCGCTCGGCGAGGCGGGCCACCGGATCCTCGCCACCGACGACCTCTCGATCGCGGTCGCCGGCTTCCTCGACCCGGTGCACCTGCGCGACCTGCTCGCGCGGCTCGACCCCGCCGCCGTGGCTCCCCCGATCGCCGACGCCCGGCTGGGCACCCTGAAGTTCAGCGCCTGCCTGCCCACCGAGCTCGAGCTCGCGGTCCTACGCGAGCGCGAGCTCGATGAGGCGGGGGTGCGGACGTGCCTTGCCGAGGTGATTGTTGGGGTGAGTTGACCGAGCTGCGCGTGTTCCGTGTCCGAGATTCGCGAGATCTCTGTCGGCGACGCCCTCCTTCGTGGGCGGAGGCGATTGCTGCGCTCGCCCCGATGGCCGACGCGAACGTTCTCGTGCCCCTAGGCCGTCGGCATAGCATCCGGCCGTGCCGATCACGCTCGGTCGGCCCACGGGCTACCGGCCGGGCGCGCCCGGCCTCGCCGATGGGTTTCCGCGTCCGCCCAGCGCCGTGTGGCCGAGCCTGGAGGGCGCGCGCGTCCATGAGCCGGTGCCCCGCCGCGGCGTACCCCCCTGCCTTTCGCCATGCGAGTGAGTTCCTCGCCCTGAGCGCCAGGAACTCGACAGCGGGCTGGGCGGTTGCCGACTGGACGCGCGGTCGAGCCCGCAGCGAGGAAGCGCGAGCCGTTCGCCCCCATCGAGGCCGGCGAGGGTAGGGCACGAGGCGCTACACTGGATCCAGACCTGCCCCGGCAGGTCGTTTTTCTGCCCTCAGCCGCGCCAAGGAGCACTATGGCCCGCGGAGACGTGCGGATCGCCGTCGCCCTCGCATGCGAGGACTGCAAGCGCCGCAACTACCAGACCAACAAGTCCAAGCGCAACAACCCCGAGCGCATCACACTGCGCAAGTTCTGCCCGTGGTGCCGCCACCACACCGCCCACCGGGAGACCCGCTGAGGTGGCCCGCCGCGACCGCGAGCGAGCCAGGAAGCGCAAGGCCCGCCGCAAGGGCCTCGAGCGCGAGAACACACCGGGCCCCGTCGACCACGCCTCGGGGGAGGTCGACGGGTTCCAGGCCGATCTCGTCTCTCAGGCCGGTGGCGAGGCGGGGGCGGGCGACGCCGAGGCTCGCGGCACCGACGAGGCCGCCCTCGAGCGCGAGGCTCTGGCCAGCGCGGGCCGGGGCGGCGGCGCGACACCCGACGCCGGCGCCCGCGACGAGTCCGGGGGCGGCGTCGGGCGCTTTCCCGGCTTCGTCCGCGCCTGCTGGGCCGAGCTGCAGCGCGTGCAGTGGCCCGACCGCCGCCAGGTCGCCCAGGGCACCGCGGTGGTGCTGGGATTCGTCGCGCTGGCCGGCGCCTTCCTGGGGGCCGTCGACTTGGGCGCCGGCGAAGTGGTCGACCTGATCATCCTCTGACCCACCCTCCGAACGAGAGCCACACCCAAAGAATGTTCCGCTGGTACGTCGTCAACACCTACTCCGGTCACGAGAACAAGGTCAAGCAGAACCTCGAGCACCGCGTGACGTCGCTCGGTCAGAAGCGCCACGTGCGCCAGGTCGTCGTGCCCACCGAGAGCCAGTCCGAGATGAAGGACGGTCAGAAGGTCATGGTGGAGAAGCGCACGATGCCCGGCTACGTGCTGGTCAACATGGACCTCAACGAGGACTCGTGGGGCGTGGTCAAGGGCACGCCGGGGGTGACAGGCTTCGTCGGGGCCTCCAACGAGCCCGTGCCGCTGACCCAGCCCGAGGTCGACCGCCTGCTGCACCGCGAGGTCGCCGTGCGCGAGCGCAAGAAGGCGACCTTCTCCATCGGCGAGTCGGTCAAGGTCATCTCCGGCCCGCTGTCGGACTTCTCCGGGGAGATCAGCGAGATCAACGAGGACGCCAGTAGGCTGAAGGTCCTCGTGTCCATCTTCGGCCGCGAGACCCCGGTCGAGGTCGGCTTCGACCAGGTCAAGAAGGTTTAATCGAGAGGCCGGAGGCCGTATGGCCAAGAAGATCCTCACCACCATCAAGCTGCAGGCCATGGGCGGCCAGGCCAGCCCGGCACCGCCGGTCGGTCCCGCCCTGGGCCAGCACGGCATCAACATCATGGAGTTCTGCAAGGCGTTCAACGCGCAGA
>JAUJOF010000010.1:15119-115217 GCA_030447785.1 Solirubrobacteraceae bacterium | reverse complement strand
CGCCCAGGGGGGGGCGCCGGCGGAGGCGCGCCGCCCCGGGGGGGTCGTGCCGGGGGTGGCGCGGGGGCTTCCCCCCCCTCCTGCGGGCGGCGGGGTGCTGGGGGGGGCCGCGCGCGCCGCCCGCCACCCGGGTGTGGGCGCGCCGGCGCCCCACGACGGCCACCGGCACGGCGGGCTCGGCGAGCGTCTCGTCCTGCCAAGGCCACACGAGATCGCCCTCCCCGACCAGCTCGACCGCGCGGCGGCCACCGACCTCCACACTGCGCGACAGGGCACCTCCGACCACCAGAAGGCCGAGGGGGGCGACGTCGTCGTCGGCCAGCCCGTGGACGTCCAGCGGGCCGGGCTCCATGCCCACGACGCGCACGCGGATCGTGCCCACGCGCCCCCGGGACTCGTCGTCCAGACGCCCGGAGAGGTCGGGGACCGCCTCCAGCAGCGGCAGGGTGCCCTCATCGCCTTCCATGCACAGGGGGTCCTTCCCGGCGCCGCGGACCGCTGCACCCCCGGTTGAGGGTCCGAGCGGGTTCAGCCGGCGGCCACGCGCGCGGGCGCGCGGGTCTCGGCGGGCTCCAGGCGCCCGGTCGCGGCCACTGCCCACAGGACCGCCAGCCAGGTGAGCGAGGCCAGTGCGACGTGCACCCACACGACCGAGGGCGGCAGCTCGAGGCGATACTGCACGAAGCCGACCGCACCCTGGGCGAGGAGCAGCGCGCACAGCGTGGTGATCGCGTGGCGCTGCTGGCGGTCGCCCGCCTGGGGGCGGCGGCGCAGGTAGAACCACAGCCCGGCGGCCAGAACGCCCAGGACGGTGGCGATGCGCCCGTGCTGGTTGATCGTCCAGTCCAGGGTCCCCGATCCCAAGAAGGTCAGGCGCGCCACCTCGTCGCCGGTCCCCTCGCCGCCGGCATGCGGCCCGGCGGCGGTGGCCAGCGTGCCCGCGAAGATCGTCACGAGACCGAGCGGAGCCAGCGCGCGCATCGCCCAGGTCAGGCGCCGTTCACCGTCTCCGCGCCGCGGGCGCTCCCCCGGCGCGTGGTGTGCCCGCCACACGAGGCCCACCGCCGCCACGAGGATGGCCGCCGACAGCAGGTAGTGGGCCATCACCGTGACCGGGGCGAGGTCCAGCTTGACGGTCAGACCCCCCAGCAGCGCCTGGGCCACCACGCCGGCGGGCAGCAGGGCGCTGAGGCGGGCGAGATCGCGCCGGTAGGGTCGGCGGCGCAAGGCGCCGACGAAGGGCAACAGCGCCGCGAAGCCCACGACAGCGGTCATCAGGCGGTTGGCGAACTCGATGTAGCTGTGCGCGCCCGTCTGGGCGAACACCGGCCCGTTCTCGTAGCAGCGCGGCCAGTCGGGACAGCCCAGCCCCGACCCGGTCACCCGAACGGCCGCGCCGGTGAGGATGATGAGGGTCAGGAAGACCAGGCCCACCCAGGCGAACTGGCGGTAGCGGCGCGGGCTGACGGTGGGCAGGCGCATCGGGCGGTCGGCGGCCATGATGGCGCACCGTGCGCACCGGGTGCCCATGCGCGCGCGCCCGGAGGCGCGCGCCGCCGGTAGATTCGGGCACCGATGCGCACGCTCGACACCCAGCTGGACGGCCCCGTGCTGCTCGAGCCGACCCTCCACGGCGACGCCCGGGGCTTCTTCTGCGAGACCTTCCGCGAGGACGTGTGGGCCCGCCACGGCGTACCCGGGCCCTTCGTGCAGGACAACCACTCGCGCTCGGGGCGCGGCGTGGTGCGCGGGATGCACTTCTCCACCGGGGAGGGCCAGGCCAAGCTCGTGCGCTGCGCCCGGGGCGCCATCCGCGACGTGGTGGCCGACATCCGCCCCGGGTCGCCGACCTTCGGGCACTGGGAGGGCTTCACGCTCGACGACGAGACGATGCACCAGCTCTACGTCCCGACCGGCTTCGCCCACGGCTTCTGCGTACTCAGCGAGCTGGCCGACGTCGTCTACAAGGTCTCCAGCTACTACTCGGCCGACACGGAGCGGGGCTTTCGCTACGACGACCCCGACGTGGGGATCGCGTGGCCGGGCGACGTGGAGCTGCGGGTGTCCGAGCGCGACCGTACGGCGCCGCTCCTGCGCGAGCTGCAGCTGCGCTGAGCGGTGGCCGTCCCCGGGGTCAACCTCGCCGGGTATCTCGACGCCGGGCTGGGCCTGGGCGAGGCGGCGCGCCAGGTGGGGGGCGCGCTGGAGGCGGCGGGGGCCCTGGTGGCGCCGCTGGTGCTGACCCATGCCTCGGCGCCGCCGGGCGGCGCCCCCCGGACCGTGCGCGGCGAGCCGGTGCACGACACGACGCTGGTGTGCACCACGCCGGAGGGGATGCCCGCGGCGCGCGACGAGCTGGGTGCATCGGCCTTCGAGGGTCGACGGGTGATCGGTTTGTGGTGGTGGGAGGTCCACGGCCTGCCCGGGCGCTGGGCGCGCTCCTTCGACGGCGTGGACGAGGTGTGGACCGGCTCGCGCTTCGTCGCCGACGTGCTGGGCGCGGTGGCGCCGGTGCCCGTGGTGGCGATGCCGCTGCCGGTGGCACCGCCGCTGGTCGGTGAGGTCGGCCGCGCCGCGCTGGGACTGCCCCGGGAGGGCTTCCTCTTCGGCTTCGTCTTCGACCACGCCAGCGGCTTCGCGCGCAAGAACCCGCTGGGGCTGATCGAGGCCTTCACGCGCGCCTTCCCCGCCGACGGTCGGGGCTCAGAGCACCTGGTGGTCAAGGCGGGGGGCGGGGAGCGCCACCCCGAGGAGCACGCCGCGCTGCTGGTCGCCGCGGCCGCCCATCCGCGCGTGCACGTGCTCGAGGGCCACCTGCCCGCGGCGCAGAAGAACGCGCTGATCGCCGCGCTGGACTGCTACGTCTCCCTGCACCGCTCGGAGGGCTTCGGCCTGACGATCGCCGAGGCCATGCTGCTGGGGGTGCCCGTGGTGGCCACCGACTTCGGCGGCTCGCGCGACCTGGTGACGCCGTTCACGGGCTGGCCGGTGGACTGGCGCGCGCAGGCCATCGGTCCGGGCCAGGCGCCCTACCCGCCCGAGGGCACCTGGGCCGCGCCCGACGTCGAGCATGCCGCCGCGGTGCTGCGCGAGGTGCGCGGGTCGCCCGAGGAGCCCGCGCGCCGCGCCGCCCGCGCCCGTGAGGAGGTGGGCCGCGAGCACGCGCCCGCGGCGGCGGGCGCGGCGATGGTGGCGCGCCTGGCGACCCTGGCCGGCCTGCCCGTCGGCGCCGGTGGGACGGTCGCGGCGCTCGACCTGGCCGCCGCGCAGCGCCGCGTGCGCGCCGGGCCGCAGACCACCGCCCGCCCGGGCGCCCGCGGCGCCGCGCGCCATGCCTCCTGCGCGCGCGCTGCGCCCTACACCACCCACCAGCGTTTGGTCGACGAGGAGCTGCTGCGCGCTGCGCAGCCTCGACGAGCGCGTGCGTGCGCTGGCCTGCGGCCAGGCCGCGCTGGCCGCCGAGCTGCGCCGGACGCGTGACGAGCGCGACGAGGGCTACGTTCATCCCGGAGGGACCTGACGAGGGGTGCGGAGCGGCCATGTGGCCGCCGGAGGCGCCGGAGGCTCCTCAGGTCGCGACGACACACTCCTAGGGGCGCCCCGCGCGCCGCACGCGGATCGCGTACGCGATCCCCGACAGCACGAACAGCGCCCCGGTCATCGCCAGCCAGCGCTCCAGGTAGGGCTCCTCGGTCATGCCCGTCGTCGGACGGTAGATGCCCGGTGACAGCGAGAAGATCAGCGGAAGCGCCGCGAGCAGTAGCAGCAGCGAGACCATGAACGGCACCGCGAGGTGCTGGAGCGCGATGACGCGCCGGCGGCGATCCTGGTCGACGCCGCCGACGCGCCACGCGAGCCGGTAGGCCGCGGTGTAGAGCGGCAGGAACACGAAGTCGTGGAGGACGATGGCGCCGCCGAGCCACAGGAGCACCGTCCACGGCTCGGCGTTCTGGAAGATCGCCCACACGGCGTAGCCCGTGATCGCGTAGGTCAGCAGCATCGCCACCGGATGGCCGGGACCGTCGCGGCCATACAGGCGCCGGAACATGGCCATCACGCGGGCCTCCACGTCAGCCGCCCCACCCACTTGGTCTGGTGCACGCCCAGCGACGCGGGCACGATGATCCGCGCCGGGTAGCCGTGGTCCAGCGACAGAGCCTCGTCGTTGACCTTGAGCGCGAGCAGCGCCTGCGGATCGGTCACCCGCGAGCCGCGCAGCACGACGTCGTCGAACGCCCCGGCCGGCTGCACCGACTTGACCTCCAGCTCGTCGGGGTCGGGCACGCCGGCCATGATCGCCAGGTCGCGCAACCGCACCCCGGTCCACGTCTGCCAGGTCACCCATCCCTCCACGCACTGGATCGGGATGTCCTCGGTGTGCTGGGGCATCGCCAGCAGCTCCTCGCGGCTGAACCGCAGGCGCTCGCGCCCGACCACCTCGAGCCGCCAGTCGTCGCCCACGAGGTCCTGCGTGATCTTCGCCTTCTCGGCGGTCTGGTTGACCTGAAAGCCCTGCGACAGTGGGAACTCCGGGTCCTGGCCGCGCGGGGCGAACAGCGCCGTGCTGCGCGTCCAGCCCCCGACGCTCTGGCCGGCCCACAACGCGCCCATCAGCACCGACGCTCCGCCGACCACCCCGATCAACCCGCGCCGGGAGATCGTCGGCGCGTCGGGCTCGAGCGGGGCGCTGCTGTCCTCGTCGAACGGCTCGGGTCGCGCGTGCTGGCGAGGTCCTCGCGCAGGGGGGCGCAGGACGCCCCGGTCGCGGAAGGCCTGGCGCATGACCGGCAACTTGATCGCGACGTGCCCGAGGAAGGCGCCCACGAAGACGAAGGCAGCGTAGAAGTGCGCCTGGACGAAGCCGAAGCGCCACGGAAGCCAGTAGGCGATGTTCCACAGCCCGGTGAAGACCAGGAAGATGCTCGAGCCGATGATGAGCGCGTACGTGCCGCGCTCGAGCACGTCGGCCGCCGAGCGCGCCGGCGGCCAGGCGTAGAACTTCGGCATCACCACCCACAGCTTGCCGCGAGGATCGGGATGGCGATGACGCCGGCCAGGACGTGCAGGCTCTGATTCAGAGGCCGTACAGCCACGCCGGCTCCGTGGGCCAGGTCCACCCGAAGAGCGCCTCGTCCGGACCGCCGCCGGCGATGTCGTTCGCGCCGATCGTCGGCGCGTAGGCGACGTAGGAGAAGTACCCCGTCAGGATCTCGATCGTGAACAGCACGAGCAGCCCGAGGCTGAGGAACGACGCCATCCACGGCCCGCGCAGCGGCTGCGCCACACGCGGCGATCGAAGGGTGGAGGCAGCGACCGAATGTGCGCAGGTTTTCAGCCGCGCACAGCTGGCAAGGAGGAAATGATGCCGCCGGCTGCTCACGCCTGGGGCCGCCGGGCCTGGGGCTCCGATCGCACCGACGCGCCAAGCCGTGCGCACAGCGGTCCGCCGCGCCGGTCCTCTCGGACTGCGAGGCGCCGGATCCTCCGTCAAGATGGCGACCATGACCGCAGTCGCCTTCGTGGGCCTCGGCGCGATGGGAGGTCGCATGGCCCGCCGGCTGGTGGACGCCGGCTACCAGGTCACCGTCTGGAACCGGACGGCGGCACGTTGCGAGCCCCTGGTCGCGCTGGGAGCCCAGGCCGCCGAGAGCCCGGCCGCCGCCGCCGCGCGTGCCGACGTGACGATCACCATGGTGTCCGATCCGGCGGCCCTGTGGGAGGTGAGCGAGGGACCCGAGGGCATCGCCGCCGGGATCGATCACTCAGCCACGCTGATCGAGATGTCGACGATCGGACCCGCTGGCGTGACCAGGCTCGCCACCATGCTCCCCGATGGGGTGGTGGTGCTCGACGCCCCCGTGCTGGGCAGCGTCAGCGAGGCCGAGGCCGGTGACCTTGGCATCTTCGTGGGCGGACCACCGGAGTCGGTGGAGCGATGGCGGCCGCTGCTGTCCACCCTCGGCTCGCCCCGGCGCGTCGGGCCGACGGGGGCGGGCGCCGCGGCGAAGCTCACGGCCAACCTGACGCTGCTGGGGGTGCTCGGCGTTCTCGGCGAGGCGATCGCCCTGGCCCAGGGGATGGGCCTGTCGCGCGAGGCGACCTTCGAGGTGCTGTCGGCCACACCGCTGGGCGCCCAGGCCGAGCGACGGCGTGATGCGATCGAGACGGGGAGCTTCCCGCCCCGTTTCGCGCTCTCGCTGGCCCGCAAGGACGCAGATCTCATCCTCGACGCGGCCGCCGCCGCGGGCGTCGACATGGGCTTGTCGCGGGCCGCCCGCGACTGGCTGGTCGAGGCCGAGGCCGCCGGTCTGGGCGACCAGGACTACACGGCCGTGCTCGCCCACATCACCGGCAACGACTGACCACGGCGACAGGCGACGTCAGCGTACGCGTGCCCCCGCGGCAGGTGCTGAAAGGCACCCGGCGAGCGTGGGTCATCAGATGCGATCTTGGCTAGCATCAGCCATCATGCCGCGTACGACACTTGACATCGACACCGCGATCCTGCGCGAGCTTCGCCGCCGGGGCGAGCGCGAGCACAAGAGCATGGGGCAGGTGGCGTCGGAGCTGCTCGCCGGCGCGCTCGCCGATTCCAAGCAACCGGCAGCGGCCCGCCCCTTCAGCTGGACAACCGCCGACCTCGGTGCCCCGCTCGTGGACCTCGAGGACGAGGAGGCGCTGCGCCAGGTTCTCGATCGGCACGGATGAGCGTGACCGTCGACACCAACGTGCTCGTCTACGCCTCCAATGAGGGCGACCCCGTACACGGTCCTGCGCGCGCTCATCGAGCGGCTCGCGGCCGGCCCCGAGCTGGTCTACCTGTTCTGGCCCGCACTCATGGGTTACGCGCGGGCTTGCGCATCGTGACCCATCCCGCCGTGCTGCCGCACCCGCTGCCGCCCAGGGACGCGATCGGCAACGTCACGGCACTCCTCTCCCTCGGGCACGTCCGCGCCCCCGGTGAGGGCGACGCCTTCTGGGACGACTTTCGCAAGACCGCGGGTGACCAGCTTCGCGGCAACGACGTCCCAGATGCCCACCTCGCCGCGCTCATGCGAGAGCACGGTGTCACGACCATCTACACGCGCGACCGCGACCTCCGACGCTTCGACGGCATCCGGGTTCAAGACCCTTCGCGTGATCGCGGACTCGGCGACGAGATCGCCGACAAACGTGCTGGCCGTCGCCTTGGGCATGCCGGCCGACGACCCGCTCGTTCCCACGCTCGTCCCCCTCCTCGCCATCTACTCGCTGGGGGCCCATGTGTACGGGCGCGCCGCGTCCGCGACCGAGCGCCGAGTTCGGCCGCGCTGGCCGACGCGGATAGTTGCGGGGTTCGCCGCGAGCATCAGCCACCGACTTTCGCGCATCACCCCCTACGGCCTCGGCACCGGGCGCTCGGCCGGGCGGCTGGGACGGCGCGACAGCGGAGGGGGAGGGATTCGAACCCTCGGTGCGCCAAAGACGCACAACGGTTTTCGAGACCGCCCCGTTCGACCGCTCCGGCACCCCTCCGGGACGCGTCCAAGATAGCGGGCGAATGTTGCGCCGCCACGCGCGCGTCAGCGCCGGGAGGCGAAGCGGTCAAGTCGCGCAGGAGGGCGGCGCACCCGGCGGCGAGCACGCCGCCGGTGACCTCGGGGCGGTGGTTGAGGCGCGGCTCGGCGAGGACGTCCAGGACGCGCTGCCCGCGGCACCGGCCTTGCGACCGACGGTCCATCGAAGACGACGCGGGGCACGCGGCTTCGGCGAGCGAGAACGATCGCGCCGGCGCGCGCCGCCGGTCGGACAGACCACGGCTCGAGGGTCAGGCGCGGCGATGGCTCCCGCGCGCTCAGGGTCGCGCAGGAGGGCGGCGCACCCGGCGGCCAGCACGCCGCCGGTGACGCGGTGTCGCGGCAGGACGTCGACGCGCCAGCCTTGGGGTCGACAAGACCAGTGCACCGCGGCCGCGCGCAGGCGCGAGGATCTCGCCGTGGGCGCGTGGGTGGGCGGTCGCGGCGCCGCTCGCGCTCGTTGTGCCCCGCGCCGACGACCTCGCCTGCGCGCACCACCACGGCGCCGATCGGAACGTCGCCGTGGGCCAGCGCCGCCTCGGCCTCGCGCATGGCCAGGCGCATGAAGTGCTCGTCTTGCGCAGGGAGTTGCCCGGTCATCCGTGATCGCGGCGGATCATCGCGGATGAGCTCGAAGGCGCCCTACGCTCGACGGGCCGAAACTTCGGCCTTCCCCGGAGTGTTCCCGCTCGCGCATGGCCCCCCTCCCTCCCCGCCTCAAGCTCCACCTGTCCTCGGCGCTGGCCGCCGGCCTGGTCGGCGCAGCGCTGGGCGCCTCGCCGGCCGCTGCCGCCGCGCCGTCGCTGGGCGTCACCGACCCGGCGGCCAACGTCACGGCGGCCACCGCGGTCGACACCACCGCCGGCCAGCGGGCGCCCGCGCGCCGGCGCCAGCTGCTCGTGGTCTTCGAGGAGGACGTGACCGAGGGCGAGCGCGACGAGGTGGCGCAGACCGTGGGCGGGGAGGTGCTGCGCACCTCGGGCCCCCGCACGCGTCTGATCGGCCTGCCCGACGGCGTGGACGTCGACGCCGCCGTGCAGCGTCTCGACGCCCGCGAGGAGGTCGCCTCCGCGGTGCCCAACCACGTCGCGCGCGCTGCGGCCTACGTGCCGCCCGACCCCGGTCGCTCGGGCGTCGCGGGCGGCTGGGCGCGCGACCAGTGGAACTTCCTGGCCGAGTTCGGCGTCGACGCGCCCGAGGCCTGGCAGAACCTGATCGACGTCGGTCGCAACGGCGGGCGCGGCTCGGTGGTGGCGGTCATCGACTCGGGCGTGGCCTACCGCAACAGCGGGCGCTATCGCCTCTCGCCGGACTTCTCGCGCTCCCAGTTCGTGCGCGGCTACGACTTCCTGCGCGACGATCCCTATCCCATGGACGCCTCGGGCCACGGCACCCACATCGCGGGCACGATCGCCGAGCGCACCGGCAACCGAACGGGCGTCACGGGCCTGGCCTACGGCGCGCGCATCATGCCCCTGCGGGTGCTGGACGCCGATGGCCTCGGCGACAGCGACGACATGGCTCGGGCGGTGCGCTACGCCGCGCGCAACGGCGCCGACGTGATCAACCTCTCGATCGAGTTCGACGACACCGTGGGCGCCCGCGACATCCCCAACCTGCTGAAGGCCATCGACTACGCGCGTGACAAGAAGGTCGACGTGGTCGCCGCCGCCGGCAACTCCTCGCTGGACACGGTCCCCTACCCGGCGCGCGCGCCCGGCGTGATCGGCGTGGGCGCGACCACCGACAGCGGCTGCCTGGCGAGCTTCTCCAACGCGGGGCGCTTCGTGGACCTCGTGGCCCCCGGCGGTGGACGCGACGCCAAGGTCCAGGGCGACCCGCGCTGCCGCGACAGCGACGCGGGGCGCGACGTCGTGCAGCTCACCTTCAGGGGCAAGGCGAGCAGCTTTGGCCTGCCCGACGGCTACGAGGGCACCTCGATGGCCGCCCCGCACGTGGCCGCCACCGCCGCCCTGGTGCGCGCCAGCGGCGTGCTGGGCGCCGACCCCAGGCCCAAGCACGTCGAGCTTCACCTCGAGAGAACCGCCCGCCCGTGGGGCCCCCTCGCGCTCTACGGCAACGGCCTGGTCGACGCCGCCGCGGCCACCGAGCCCAGGGGCTGACCCGCCCCGCCGGCGCCGGCGCCACCCGGCGACGCACCAGGAGCATCGTCACTTTCGCGACCTGGTCCGGCGCCCCTAGGTCGTGCGGATGATCAGCACCGAGCAGGGGGCGTGGTGGGAGACCTTGTTGGGCACCGAGCCCAGCAGAAAGCGCTTGGCGCCGGTCATGCCCTTGTTGCCGACGACAATGAGGTCGGCGCGCTGTTCCTCGGCCACGTCGAGGATGGCGTCGGCCGGGTCGCCCTGGCGCGCGTAGGTGCCCACCTGCACGCCGGCGTCCTCGGCCAGGCGGGCGGCATCGCGCAGCGTGGCCTCGACGTCCTCCCGGGGATTGACCATCCACTGCACGTCCTGGGGCACCTGCTGGGCCTCCTCGCGCAGGCGCTGGTTGCTGACCGGCTCATAGGCGCTGACCAGCTCCACGCGGCCCTCCAGCGCGCGCGCCAGATCAATGGCCTGGCGAACGGCCTGGCTGGCCGTCTCCGACCCGTCGGTGCCCACCACGATCGATCCCCACATGCTGTCCCCCGCATCGCTTCAACCGAACGCGGCCGAGCATAGGCAGGCGCGGATGCAGGCCTCCGGGGCCTAAGGGTCTATCTCGGTAGGGACGCGCGGCGAGGTGGTCGAACCGTGGCACGACCGGAGGGAGTGGTGTGGGGCCGCACGCGGGCGCAGTCGGTGCAGAGCACCGGCGAGCACCGCGGGTGGCGCCAGGCGCCGCGGATCGGCCGCCTTGGCGTGCGATCCCTAGCGGGATAGGCCCTAAAGGAGGCGGATCACCGCGATGACCATGCCGGCCACCACGAAGACCACGATCAGTACCTGCACCCAGAACCAGAAGGGCGACACGGCCGCGCTCGCCCCTCTACTCGCTCAGGCGGCGGTTGATCTGCGCGATGATCCGGTCGACGCGCCGGGCGAAGCGGTTGGAGGCCTCGACGTAGCGCTGGTTGGCGCGTAGCTGCTCGGACGGGTCGGCGTCGAGCGACTCGGCCAGCGGCTCGAGCTCCTTGCTGTAGGACTGGAACAGATCGATGAAGGCCTGGTGCTGGGCACGCACGTCGTCTGGAGGCTCGATGGTGCGCAGGTCGCCCACCGCTTCGTCGATCAGCTGCTCGACCTGCTCGAGCGTCTTCTGATCGGACTTGCGCGTGCTCTCGGGCGTGATCCGGCCCGTGAGCTTCTGCAGGTCGGCGGCGAAGCGCTGCTGGGCCCGGTTGACGTCCTGGACGTACTGGTTGGCGGCGTCGGTGTCCTCGCCGCAGCCGGCCAGCACGGCGCCAGCGAGCAGAGCGGGCAGCGCCACCCGGAGGAGCTTGCGCATGGCGCCGACCCTAGCGAGCGCACCAGTGGTCCCTCCGGCACCAGATGGCCCGGTATCCTCGGGGCATGACCCTCCCGGGTCGCTCGCGCACCATCGTCGTCGAGCCGCTGGCGCTCCCTCTCCGCGCGCCCGTGCCGTCACCCGGGCCCGCACCGCCAGGCCATCAGGCTCCGGCGCCCGCCCGCGAGCCCGTGCCGGCCGAGCGCGAGGCGCCGGCACGCGGGTGACCGCCGCTCCAGACCTGCTTGGCCCCGTGGTGGGCTTCCGGGCCTGGCGCATCGTCGACCGGCGCCTGCTCAGCCCGCACATCCCGGTGCGCTGGGAGGGGCGCACCATGCATGCGGCCTGCTACCCCGCCAACCGGCGCCTGACCTTCGGGCGCGGGTGGCTGTCCGCACCCCACGCTTCGCCCCATCCCGAGTGCAAGTGCGGCATCTACGCCTACCACAGGCCCGGCGTGCGCTCCTGGTTCGGCGAGTTCGACTGGGTCGAGGGCGTCGTGGGGTGCTGGGGGCGCCTGGAGGCGCACACCGACGGACTGCGCGCGGAGCAGGCGCGGGTGGAGGGCCTGGTCGCCCCCGGCGATGGCGACGCGTCCCGCCGTGTTGCGGTGCAGGTCATCGCCGCGCGCCTCCAGGTGCCCGTGGTGGCGCGGGGCGAGCTGGAGGACCTCGCGACGCAGGTCGGCGCACCGCTGCCGCCCGCCCTGCTGCCCCAGAGTGGCGTCTCGTGCCGGACGGACCACTAGCAAGGTGGCACCTGCGCCTTCGCTTCACCGGTCCGAGCCACGGGTACGGCCACCGCCATGCGTTCACCGCTCCTGCTCCTGCTGGTGGTGCTCGCCCCGCTGACGTTGCTGGCCTGTGGCGAGGAAGACGGCGCCCAGGGAGGCGGTGGCGGTGGCGGTGGCTCGGGCGCGAACACCGCGCTGCCCTTCCCGCCCCAGGCCGCCGAGCCGGCCGAGGCGCCCCCACCCGGCGAGGAGCCGGCCGGTCGCGTCGTGCCGGTCGGCAGGGGCCCCGAGGGAGTCGCCTTCGATCCCGAGACCGGCCTTGTCGCCGTGGGCACGCGCGAGCCCAACCGGCTCGTCCTGGTCGACGGGCGCAGCGGCGAGGTGCGCGAGCGCGTACCGATCCCCTCCGCCCCGCGCCACCTGGCCCTGGCCGAGCCCGGCGGCCCGGTGCTGGTGCCCAGCGAGGACGCCAACGCGCTGGCCGAGGTCTCCCTTCCCGGGGGCGAGACGCGCGTGACCGAGGTGGGCGAGAACCCCCACGACGTCGCCTTCCTGGACGGGCGCATCTACGTGGGCGACGAGTTCTCCTCGACCCTGTCGGTCCTCGAGGAGGGCCGACGGGTGCGCCAGATCCCCATCGACGTGCAACCCGGGGGCATCGTCTCCCTCGACGACCAGATCGCGGCCATCTCGGTGCGCGCCTACACCGTCGAGCTGTTCGAGACGGGTTCCTTGACCGGCCAGGGCTCGCAGAACTCCGGGTACGGTCCCACCCACGGCGTGCGCGACGACCAGGGGCGCATCTACGTCACCGACACGCGCGGTGACGCGCTGAACGTCTTCCAGACCCAGCCGCGCCTGCGCTTCGTGGGGCGCGTGCCACTGGAGGGCTCGCCCTACGGGATCGCCATCGACCGCGAGCGCGGGCGGGTGTGGGTGACCCTGGTGGGGCGCAACCAGGTCGTCGAGCTGGCCGTCGGCGACCAGCCACGCGTGGGGCGCACCTTCCCGACGGTGCGCCAGCCCAACAGCCTGGCCGTCGACCCGAGCACGGGGCGGCTGTTCATCGCCTCGCGCAACGCGGGCACGTTGCAGATCCTCGATCCCTCCGGCGGCTGAGCCGGCTCGAAGACGCGCCGGCGGCGCTACCGTGCAGGGCAGTTCGACCGGAGGCGCCCATGCTCAACTTCCTGATGCGGCACAAGACCACCATGCCCGCGCGCGAGGACGCCCTCGCGGGCCGGGCCGAGCCCATGTCCGTCCCCGAGCGCCACGCCGTGCTGGGCGCGCCGCTGCTTCCTCCCTTCCCCGAGGACACCGAACGGGCCGTCTTCGGCATGGGCTGCTTCTGGGGCGCCGAGCGCGCCTTCTGGCGTCTGCCCGGGATGTTCACCACCGCGGTGGGCTACGCCGGCGGGTACACGCCCAACCCCACCTACGAGGAGGTGTGCTCGGGGCGCACCGGCCACAACGAGGTCGTGCTGGCCGTCTTTCGCCCGACCGAGGTCTCCTACGAGGAGCTGCTGCGCACCTTCTGGGAGGGCCACGATCCGACGCAGGGCATGCGCCAGGGCAACGACGTGGGCACGCAGTATCGCTCGGGCATCTACACGTTCTCCGACGCGCAGGCCCAGGGGGCCGAGCACTCGCGCGAGCGCTACCAGCAGGCCCTCACCGCCGACGGCCACGGCACGATCACCACGGAGATCCTCCCGGCGCCGGAGTTCTTCTACGCCGAGGACTACCACCAGCAGTACCTGCACAAGGTTCCCGGGGGCTACTGCGGCCTGGGCGGGACCGGGGTGAGCTGCCCGGTGGGCATTGCGCGGGCATAGGGGTGCCGGAGGCGGCCCCGCGGGTGGCGGAGCGGCCACATGGCCGCGGAGCCGGGTCCCGCGCCAGGTCGCCCGCCGGAGGCGGGCCCCCAGGTCGCGATAGCGACACACGCTTAGGCCCTTAGGGTACCCTTACCGCGGTGGGTGCCACCGCCTCCCGCGCGCCCGGCGCGACAGCCCGCCTGCCCGCCGTCGCCCCGGGTACGCGCGCGCTCGTGCTCGCGTGCCTGGCGCTGGCCTGCCTGTCGCTGCTGGGCCCCTTTGCGATGAGCTACGACCCGTGGGGATGGCTGGTGTGGGGCCGGGAGATCACCCAGCTGGCGCTGGACACCACCGGCGGGCCCTCCTGGAAGCCGCTGCCCGTCCTCTTCACCACCGCGCTGACCCCGCTGGGCGACGCCGCGCCCACCCTGTGGATGGTCGTGGCGCGCGCGGGCGGCCTGCTCGGGCTGGTGGCGGCCTTCCGCCTGGCCACCCGCTGCGCCGGACCGGCCGCGGGCGTGGTGGCCTGCCTGTCCCTCCTGCTCACCCCCGACGACGAGGCGCGCTGGGTGCGCCACATGCTCCAGGGCAACATCGAGCCGCTGCTCATCGCGCTGTGCCTGTGGGCGGTGGAGCGCCACCTCGACGGCCACCGCGGCCAGGCACTCGGGCTGGGCGTGCTCGCGGCCCTGGCACGCCCCGAGGTGTGGCCCTTCCTCGGGCTGTACGCCGCGTGGCTGTTGTGGAAGGACCCGCGCGCGCGGTGGCTGGTCGCCGTGCTGCTGCCTCTCGTGCCCCTCCTGTGGTTGGGCGGGGACTGGTGGGGCTCGGGGGACCCGCTCACCGGCGGCGACCGCGCGCGCGTGGTCGGGGCGGACGGCGAGTTGGTGCTGCTGGCGCTCGAGCGGGGATTGGAGGTGGTGATCCTGCCCGTGTGGCTGGCGGCCCTGTGGGCGATCGCCCTGGCGGTGCGCCGGCACGAGCGCCTGGTGCCGGCCCTCGGCGCGGGCGCGCTGGGGTGGATCGCGCTCGTCGTTGGGATGACCGCCCAGTTCGGCTTCGCCGCCTTGGGGCGCTTCTTCGCGCCCGCCGCGGCGCTGCTGTGCGTGGCGGCCGGAATCGGCCTCGTGCGCCTGGTGCGCGCGCCGGCGCGCCCGCCCGCCCGGGTGGCGCTGGGCGTGGCGCTGGTGGCGGTGACGGTTCCCTTCGCGCTGCCCCGCGTCCTCGCGCTGGGGACCCAGGCCACCCAGACGTCCTCGCGGGCTGCGCTGCAGGGCGACCTGGGCGTGGCCGTGGCCCGTGCCGAGGGGCCCTGGGCGGTGGCGGACTGCGGGGCGCTGGCCACCGACCTGTCCTACGTCACCGCGCAGCCCGCGCTCGCCTGGGGGCTGGGAGTGCCCATGCACCGCGTCGAGCACCGCATCGGCGAGCAGCCCGGGGTGATCTTCGCGCTGGCCGACGGCCAGCGGGCCCGGCGCCTGACGGCCTCGCCCCGCGCGCGACCGCTGGCGCGAACCGAGAGATGGAGCGTGTTCGCGGTCGATTGCCCGCCCGGGCCGGGCCTTAGGGTGCCCTCATCGCTTAGGTCGCCCTAATGTAGTATGCCGCGGTCATGGCGACCCTCAGCGTGATCGTGCCGGCCACCGACCGTCCGCCGACCCTCTTGCGTGCCACCGCGGCGATCGCCCGGGCGGCCGCACCTCCCGAGCAGCTCATCGTGGTCGACGACCCGCCGGGACTGTCCGCGGCGAGCGCGCGCAACGCCGGCGCGCTGCGTGCGCGCGGCGATCTGCTGGTCTTCGTCGACGCCGACGTCGAGGTCCATCCCGACGCCTTCGCGCGCATCCGCGCGGCCTTCGACGCCGACCCCGCACTGACCGCCGTGTTCGGCTCCTACGACGATGCGCCGGGGGCCGACGGGACGGTGTCGGCCTTTCGCAACCTGCTGCACCACCACGTCCACCACAGCGGCGCCGGCCCGGCCGAGACCTTCTGGGCAGGCCTGGGCGCGGTGCGCCGCGAGGCCTTCGTGGCCGCCGGGGGCTTCGACGCGGGGCGCTTTCCCCACCCTTCGATCGAGGACATCGAGCTGGGCGCACGGCTGGCCGCCGGCGGCGCGCGCCTGCGCCTGGACCCGACCATCCAGGGCAAGCACCTCAAGGTGTGGACGGTGGGGCGCATGGTGTGGACGGACTTCGCCCGGCGCGGCGTGCCCTGGGTGGAACTGCAGCTGCGCACCGGCCGGGTGTCCGCCGCGCTCAACTGCGGCTGGCGCCATCGTCTCAGCGCTGCGGCCTGCGTGGCCGGCAGTGCGAGCGCGCTCCTGCGCCGCCCGGTGGGCATCGCGGCCTGCGGAGCGGCGCTCGTCGCGCTCAACCACGCCTTCTACGCGCTGCTCGCCCGCCGGCGCGGGGGCCGCGAGGCGGTCGTCGGCGTCGGGCTGCACGCGCTGCACCACCTCACGGCCGTCGCCGCGCTCCCGGCCGGACTGGTCGCCCACGCCCACGAGTGGGGCCGCGGGATGAGCCGGGGCGAGGTGCAGCGCAGCGCGCGGGCGCCGGCGCCGCCTGCGCTCGGCGCTCTGCCCGCCGCCGGGCGCGCGAGCGCGCCGGTGCCGGTTCTCGCCGCCGTGGGACCTGCCGGCACCCCACCGGCCCCCGTCCCGGAGGACGACCCCGGCCTGCTCGCCACCCCCCGGGCGCGCACGGCGTGAGCGGCGAGCTGACGATCGGGCTGGTCGGCTGCGGCCGGCTGGCCGAGGTCGGGTACCTCCCCGCGTTGCGGGCCGCCCGGGGCGTGCGCCTGGGCGCCGGGGCCGACCCCGACCCCCAGCGCCGGGGGCGGGTGGCCGGCGACCTGCCGGCCTTCGAGGGCGCCGGCGCCCTGCTCGCGGAGGCCGCGGTCGATGCGCTCGTGCTGGCCAGCCCGGCCGCGGCCCACCTGGACGACGCGCGGCGAGCCGTCGCGGCCGGCGTGGCGGTCCTCGTGGAGAAGCCCCCTGCGCCCGACGCGGCGGGCGCCGCGGCGCTCGCCGGCCTGGATCCTGCGCCCTGGGTCGCCTTCAACCGCCGTTTCGGCGCCGGCCAGCGGGCGGTGCACGCCGCACTCCCGGCCACGGGATCGCTCGACCTGCGCCTCGAGCTGTGCTACCGGCGCGCCGGCTGGGGCGCCCACGTGGTGGGCGACGAGGCGCTGCTGGACCTCGCGCCCCACCTCGTCGACCTCGCCTGCTGGCTGTCGGGCGGCGAGGTGCGTGACGTTCAGCGCGCGACGCTTTCGCACGAGCGCGCCGAGCTTCACCTCGCGCTCGAGCGCGGGCGCGCGCGGATCCGCTGCGCGGCCGACCGCCCCCACCGCGAGCTCATCGAGGCGCGCGACGCACGGGGTGCGTTGATGACGCGCCACAGCGAGGGCGGGCTGGTCGCCGGGCTGCGCGCGCGGGTGACCGCGCGCAACGCGCCGCATCCGCTCGTCATGTCGCTGACCGCCCAGCTCGAAGCCTTCGCGCAGGCCGTGCGCGGAGCGCCGGGCGGTGCGCTCGCCACGGCCGCCGACGGCCACGCGGTCATGACCGTTCTCGACGCCGCACGCTCCCGCGCCACCCACGCGGCGCCCGTCGCGGTGGCCGCCTAGGGACCACCGGCCCGTGCTGGCCATCCTCCAGTTCGACTCCCCGAGCGTCTCCCTGCTGGGGCGCATGCTCGGCGAGGGACGCCTGCCGGCCGTCGCCGGTCTGCGCGAGCGCGGAACCTGGCACGAGCTCGAGACCCCGGCCACCCACTTCGCGGCGGGCGCCTTCCACACGCTCTACAGCGGGGCGGAGATCGCCGACCACGGCCTCTTCTATCCCTTCCAGTGGTCGGCGCCCGACCAGCGCGTGCGCTACATGACGGCCTTCGAGGCTCCGCCGCCGGTATGGGAGCGCCTGGGTCGCCGGGGGTGGCGGACGCTCGCCATCGATCCCTACGAGAGCCGCCCCCCCGGCGCGCCGCCCGCGGGCGTGCTGGTCAGCGGCTGGCAGCTCAGCGACCGCGTCGTCCTGCAGCCCTGGTCCTCGCCCCCCGGCGCCCGCCGGCGCCTGGAGCGCCTGTTCGGGCCGCCCGTCGCGGTGCAGGAGGTCTTCGGGCGCCACTCCGCCGACGAGCTGCTGGGCCTGCGCCGCCGGCTGCTGGCCGCGCCCGGGCGCGTGGCCGACGCGGCCACGCTGCTGCTCGGCGAGCGGCCCTTCGACCTGGCGTGGCTGACCTTCAGCGCCGCCCACGTGGCCGGTCACCAGTTCTGGGACCTCTCCCAACTCGACGACGGGTGCCGCGGCCGGCGAAGCCAGACCCGGCGGGGCGGTCTGGACGGCGGCGCGCGCCGGGTCTTGGGCGGCGCACTCGAGGAGGTCTACGAGGCCGTCGACGCCGCCTTCGCGCGCGTGCTCGCGGCCCTGCCCGAGGACGCCGACGTGATCGTCGTCTCGCCCGTGGGGATGGACGTCAACACCAGTCGCGCCGACCTGCTGCCCGAGATGCTCGAGGCGGTGCTGCGCGGCAGCGCCAGGCCGGCCGAGGGCGCCGGCTCCATCTGGCGCCTGCGCGCCGCGCTGCCCACGGGCGTGCGCGCGCGCGTGGCCGAGGCGCTGCCCGACCGCGTGGCGCTGGCGCTCACCGCGCGCCTGGAGCTGCGCGGCCTGGACTGGAGCGCCACGCGCGCGTTCGCCCAGCCCGCCGACAACCAGGGCTACGTGCGCCTCAACCTGCGCGGTCGCGAGCGGGCGGGGATCGTCGACCCCGCCGAGGCCGGCGCGCTGATGGACGAGATCGCCGCCGGGCTGAGCTCCTTCTGTGACCTGGACGGCGCGCCCGCGGTCAAGTCGGTGGACCGCGTCTTCGACGCCTTCGGGGCCGGCGCGCACGCCGATCGCCTTCCCGACCTGATCGTGCGCTGGAGCGACCGGCCGGCCACCATGCTGGAGGGCGTGCGCTCCGAGCGCTTCGGCGAGGTGCGCCGCCGCGGCTCGGCCAGCGGGCGCTCGGGCAACCACACCGACGGCGACGCGTGGGCGCTGGTGGCGCCCGGCGGGTCTCGTCAGCGCGCGCCCAGCCGCCCGCCGCGCCTGGTCGACGTCGCCGCCACGGCGGCCGCCCTGGCCGGCGACAGCACGGCGGACATGGCCGGCGAGCCGCTGCTCGAGCCGGCCAGGTGACGTCCCGGACACCGTGCGGAAGGTGCCGAGCACCGCGAAGACGAGGCCGAGGAGCTCATTCTCCGCCGATGGCGTCGCGCACGCGAGCGACGACTCCGCTTCCGGATGCGCCGGGGAGGTCCTTGGCGACGTTCGCGACGGTGCCGTTCATCTCATGGATGGCCTGCTGCATCGCTTCCATCCGTCCGCCCAGCTGCTCGACCTGAGCGTTCAGCGCGCTCATATCCGCATGGAGGTTGCTCACTTCCTGGTGGAGGTGGTCGAGCTTCCCACTCAGGCTGGTCACCGCCTGCTCGATCTTGGCGATGCCTTCCGGCAGGCGTGAGGTCGACTCGCGCACCACCGCCATGTCCGTGCGCATCGGACGCAGATCGGCGGCCATCTCCTCTCGCAAGCCGGCGAGGTCCTCCGCGATGCGGCCAAGGGCGTCCAGCGCGCGCTCGGGGAGGCGAAGGGGGAGAGGAGCGTGTCGAGCATCACGCGATCTCTCCCGTGATCGGTCCGGTCATGTGGAGCCCGGTGAGGTCGCCCACGGCGATCACTGTAGTGGGCGTGATGGCCTGGCTTCACCGAGGACCGCCTGGAGGACGGGGGCGCCGGGACGCCGCGTCAGCGGTCGAGCGCCTCGCGGGCCATCCCCACCGCGGTGGCGAGTTGGGCGAGCGCGACGAGCGCGCCGGTGCGGGCGCCCTGGGCGAAGCCGCGGCGCAGCAGCGTCAGGTAGAAGCGCGAGCGCTGCAGGCGCTCGGCTCGCGCCCGGGTGCGGTGCAAGCGCAGCGCCCCGCGCCCGTAGCGCACCTGCTGGCGCCAGAAGGCGCGCGGGGAGAGCTCCTGGTGGTGGTCCACCGCCGCGGCCGGCTCGAAGAGCAGCGCACGCCCGCAGCGCTCCAGGCGCGCGCACCAGTCGCGGTCCTCGCCCGCGGCCAGGGATAGCGCTCGTCGAAGGCCAGCGCGCGCAGGACCTCGGCCCGGCACGCGAGGTTGCTGGTCGGCGCGAAGCCCAGCCGTCCGGTGGCCGGATCCAGCGAGGCCATGGCGAGGTGGTTGGTGATGGTCTGCGCGGCGCCGGCCGCCGCGCCGCGGCCAGCGTTGCGGGTCGGCCCCGCCACCGCGTCGGCGCCGGCGGCGATCCGGCCCGCGAGCGACTCGAGCCAGCCGGGGACCGGTGCGCAGTCGTCGTCGGTCAAGCAGATCACCGGCGCGCGCGCCGCACGGATCCCGATATTGCGCGCCGCCGCCGGGCCGCGTCCTCGCCGCGGACCAGCCGCGCCCGCAGGGCCCCGGCCACCGCGGCACGGACTGCGCCCGGATCGCGCGACGCGTCGTCGACGACGACGATCTCGAAGCGGTCCGCCGTCTGGCGCTCCAGGGCCGCGAGGCACCGCGCCAGCCGCTCGGGCCGGTCGCGCGTGGGGACCACGACGCAGAGGCGGGGGACGGGCGTCACGAGCCGGCGCCGTCGGCGCGGCGCCAGGGCGCGGTACCCGGGCTCATGCGAGCAGGGCGAGGACCACGACCGCCGCCGCGCCCCCGAGCGAGGCGGCGCCGAGGCGCGCTCCCACCGCTTTGGGCAACAGCGCCATGGACGCCAGGGCCGCGGCCGTCGCGCCGGCCAGCGCACCCGCGCTTCCTCCGGCAGCGCCCCATGCGGGCACGGTCGTCAGCGCGACCGCCGCGAAGGCGACGACTCCCGCCACTGCGCTGGCCAGCGTCGCCTGCGGGCGCAGGCGCAGCGCGGCGGCCTGGAGCGCCAGCGCGTTGAGCGGCGCGAGGACGACGAAGGCCACGGCGGGCGCGAAGGCCGCCATCGCGCCGGCGAACCCGGCTCCGAAGACGGGCGCGACGAGGCGCTCGAGCAGGAGCGCGGCGAGTAGCGCGCCGGGCAAGAGGACGGCGAGCACCGTGCCGGCGAGCCGGCGCAGGACGGCCTCCGACGAGGCGCTCGCAGCGCGGTCGCTCTGCCCCCGCTCGGCCAGCCCGGGCAGGGAGACCGTGAACAGCGCGAACACCGCGTAGGTGGCCGCGAGCGCGACCCCGAGGGCCAGCGCCGCGAAGCCCGTCTGGGCGGCCGAGCCCGCGAGCAGCGCGACGACGACGATGCCCCCTCGGTGGGCGATCTGCACGAGCCCGCCGCTGGCGGCCTGCAGCGTGGCGAAGCGCATCGCCCCTTCGGGCAAGGCGACCGGGCCGGGCGCGCCGCGCAGGAGCGGCGCGGCGGTGACCGCACCGAGGACCAGCGCGACGGCGGAGGACACCACGATGGCCGCGACCGCGCCAGGCACGCCCGCGACGGAGTGCAGCAAGAGCACGGCCACCACCAGCACGGCGTTCTGCAGCGGGTAGCGCGCGCTCCACGCCCCGGTGCGCCCCAGCCCCAGCCCGGTCTGCAGCGCCAGGGTCGCGGCGACGTTGAGGGCGAGCGACAACCACACCGCGGCGGTGAGCAGCGGCGGGAAGCGCGCCGGGGCCCACACCACGAGCGCGAGGGCCACCACGGCCAGCGCCGCCAGCTGCGCGGCCCGGCCCAGCGCGAGGCGTCGACCCAGCGCGCGCGCCAACCACAGACGCTCCGCCGGCGCCGCGGCGGGCACGAAGCGCGCCATCAGCGTCGGTCCGCCCAGCACCATCGCCACCGAGGCGATGGTCACGACGGTCAGCGCGAGAGCGAACAGGCCGTAGTCGGCCGGGCCGAGCATCCGCGGCACGAGCGTCGCCAGCGCCACCAGGGTGACGATCTCGGCCGCCTTGGCGGCCAGGCTGCCGGCCACGGGAGAGCGCAGGCGGGCGCTCACCCCCGACTCGCCGGCCACCGTGAGCGCCACGCGCGGTGAGCTCACAGCGACGCCTCCGGCTCCGCGCCCGCCACGGCGAGGGCCGTGCGCGGCGCGCTCACGTCCCCAGCTCCAGCTGCCCGGGGTACAGCGGCAGACCGTCCTCGCCGCGCACCGCGAAGGGCGGCGGCTCGTGCTCGACCAGGCGCCCGTCGGGCATCAGGTGGGCCACGTCGTGCCCCGCCAGCACCATGACGTCGGCCACCAGGCGCCGGTGGCAGCGCCACCACTGCGCTTCGGCGCACATGATCGCGGTCAGGAGCGGAGCGAAACCCCCGGGCGGAGGTGCCTGGCCGCCATCGCGGGTGCGCTCCACGAGCGCCTCGAGCCGCGCGCGCCCCGCGGCGAACTCCTCGCTGCGCAGGTGGTCGGCATAGCCGCGGAAGCTTGCGACCTGCCAGCCGGCGTTGGGGCTGTCGGGCGCGGGATCGCGCCGGCCGCCCAACTCGGGCAGGTGCTCGTAGGCTATCCCCGCCTCGGCCAGCGCGCCCGCGAGCGCCTCGCGGCCGAAATGGGGATGGCGCCGCGAGCCGGGAAAGCGGCGCACGTCGGCCAGCGCCCGCACGCCCGCGCCGTCCAGCAGGGCCAGGAAGTCGCCCGGCGCGTGCGTCGAGTGCCCGACGGTCAGCGCTCGCACGCGAGCACGTTGACCGGCCCGTCGACCCACACCCGCACGCGATCCCCGGCGTGCCAGGCCGGGAAGCCCAGGCTGCGGCTGCGCAGGCGCAGGCCGCTGGGCAGCTCGAGGCGCACGAGCTGGTCGTGGCCGTAGAACGAGCGCCCGGCCACCAGTGCGTGCGCCGCATCGGCCGGGCCGCCGCCGGCGCCGATGGTCACCGACTCGGGGCGCAGCACGACCTCGACGGTGCCCTGCAGCGCGCGGTCGGCCGGGAAGCGCCCCAGCTCGCAGTCGACGACCCCTTCGGCCGCCCTGCCCGGCACCACGTCGGCGTCGCCCAGGAACTCGGCGACCCAGCGCGAGGTCGGACGGCCGTAGACCTCCTCGGGAGTGCCCGCCTGCTCGATGCGCCCGTCGCGCATGACCGCGACCACGTCGGCCAGTGACAGCGCCTCCTCCTGGTCGTGGGTGACCAGCAGGGCGCTGGCGCCCGCCTCGCGCAGGATCGTGGCGACCTCCTCGCGCAGCTCCTCGCGCAGCGCCGCGTCCAGGGAGGTGAACGGCTCGTCGAGGAGGACGACCTCGGGCTCGGGCGCCAGCGCGCGCGCCAGCGCGATGCGCTGGCGCTCGCCGCCCGACAGCTCGTGCGGGTAGTCCCCGGCCCGCTCACCCAGGCCGACAAGCTCCAGGCACTCCTCCACGCGGCCCGCCCGCGGGCCGCCGAAGCCCACGTTGCCCGAGACCGACAGGTGCGGGAAGAGGGCGCCGTCCTGGAAGACCATCCCGATGCGCCGGCGGTCGGGCTCCTCCCACGTGCCCTCGCCGGCCACGTGGCGCCCGCCGATGAGCACCGTCCCCGCGTCGGGAGCCTCGAATCCCGCGATCGTGCGCAGCAGCGTCGTCTTACCCGAGCCGCTGGGCCCCAGCAGGGCGACGAGCTGTCCGCGATCGACCCGCAGGCTCGCCCCCGCCACGGCGCGCGTGGCGCCGAAGGCCTTCTCCACGCCGGTCGCCTCGATCGCAGGTGGTGTCGCGTGCATTTGGTTACCCTAAGACACTGCGGGGCCCGGCGCGCAGGAACGCTAGCGCGCAAGGCCGCCGCCCACTTCCCACCCCCGAAACCGGAAGGTCGACCCCATGCTCGCGAGCCTGATCCGCCGGCGCTGGCCCATCGCCCTGGGTGCCGTGGCCCTGCTCGTCCTGGTGCTGGGCCTCGCGCTGGCCGTCTCCGGTGGCGGCAACGGCGACGCGAGCCTCGCGGCCGGCGAGGGTCCCAACGACCCTGCGGGCGCCTCGCGCGAGGGTGCCTCGGCGCAGGCGCTGGGCGGCGATCCCGATGCGCGCGTGGTCGTCTACAACGGGCGCTCGCACTACGGCGACGAGGACGCCTTCGAGGACTTCGAGGCCAAGACGGGCATCGAGGTCGAGCTGCGCGGGGGCACCGCGCCCGAGCTGTTCGAGCGCCTGCGCCGCGAGGGAGAGGACACGCCGGCCGATCTGCTGGTGACCACCGACCTGGCGAACCTGTGGCGTGCCGAGGAGGCCGGCCTGCTCGACGAGGTCTCCACTCCCACGCTGAAGGCCAACATCCCCGGCCGCCTGCACGACCCCCAGGGCGCGTGGTGGGCGCTGAGCACCCGCATCCGCACACCCGTCGTCTCCACCGCCCTGCCCGAGGGCGCGGTGGCCAGCCTCGCGGCCTTGGGCGACCCGCGCTTCAGGGGACGCACCTGCCTGCGCACCTCCACCAGCGAATACAACCAGTCGCTGGTGGCCGACATGATCGCCAAGCGCGGGATGGAGGCCACGCGCGCGCTGCTGCGCTCGTGGATGGCCAACGACCCGCAGATCCTCGGCTCCGACGGCGAGCTGCTGGCGGTCATGGCCGCCGGCGACTGCCAGGTCGGGCTGAGCAACCACTACTACCTGGGCCGCGCGCTGAAGGAGGACCCCGACTTTCCCGTGCGCCCCGCCTGGCCCGACCAGGACGGCGCCGGAGCGCACACCAACGTCTCGGGCGTGGGCCTGGTGCGCTGGTCGAACACCGACGTCAACGCGGTGAGGCTGATGGAGCACCTCACGGCGGTCGACGCGCAGCGACAGATCACCGAGGGCAGCGAGTTCGCCGCCAACCCCGACGTCCCGCCCGCCCCGCACATCCGCGACTGGGCCGACGTCAAGCTCGACCCGATCGCCGTGGAGCAGGCCGGGCCGCTGCTCGACGAGGCGGTCACGCTGATGCTGGAGGTCGGTTGGGAGTGATCCGGCCCGCCGGGCGGCGGGCCGCCGCGCGGCGCTGGCCGCGCGTGCCCGGCTGGGCTGCGCTGGGCGTCCTCGTCGCCCTCGCGGTGGCCGGCCCACTGGCCGCCCTGCCGGCGAGCTTCATCCTCGCGGGCGAGGCCTTCGACCAGATCGCCGCGACGCTGCTGCCCACGGCGCTGGCCAACAGCCTGCTGCTGGCCCTCGGGGTGGGCACCGGCACGCTGGTGGTGGGCGGCGGCCTGGCGGTGCTGGTCTCCTTCTATGACTTCCCCGGCCGGCGCTGGCTGGACTGGGCGCTGGTGCTGCCCATGGCCATGCCCGCCTACGTGCTGGTCTTCGTGCTGCTGGGCCAGTACGGGTTGGCCAACCCGCTGCAGACCAGCCTGTTCGGCGACGGGCTGACGCTGCCGGGCCTGCGCGGGCCCGCGGGGGCCATCGCGGTGCTGAGTGCCGTCCTCTATCCCTACGTCTACGTGCTGGGGCGCAGCGCGTTCCTGGGCCAGTCGCGCCAGAGCATGGAGGCCGCGCGCAGCCTGGGGCGCACCTACGGCCAGGCGGTGCGGCGCGTCGCGCTGCCGCTGGCCCGCCCCGCCCTGGCCGCCGGCGCCGCGCTGGCGGTCATGGAGGCGCTGGCCGACTTCGGCGCGGTCAACCTGCTGGGCGTCCCGGCGCTGACCTCGGCGATCTACCGCGTCTGGTACGGCGCCTTCGACCAGGCCGCCGCGCTGCAGCTGGCCACCGTGCTCGTCGGCCTGGCGCTGAGCATGGTGGCCCTCGAGCGCCTGCTGCGCGGCCGCGCGCGCTACCACCAGGCGCTCGCGCGCGGCGACGCCGCGATCCCGCTGCGCCTGCGCGGCTGGCGCGCCGCGCTCGCGCCCGCGCTGCCCTGCCTGCTGCTGGGCGTCGTGTTCGTCGTCCCGGTGGTGCAGCTGGGCGCCTGGGCGCTGGAGACGATCGTCGACGGCACCCTGGGCAGCGAGCTGGCCGGCGCGGCCCTCAACACGCTGCTGCTGGCGGCGGTGGCCGCCCTCATCGCGGTGCTGACCTCGACGGTGGTGGCCTACGGCCAGCGCGCGCAGCCCTCGCGCCTGGGGCGGGTGGCCGCGCGCCTGGCCGCCGTGGGCTACGCCGTGCCGGGCACGGTGATCGCGGTGGCGGTCTACGTGCCGCTGGTGTGGCTCGACCGCCGCCTGGGTGACGCCGCCGGCGGCCTGCTGGGCCTGGACCTCGGCCTGCTGTTCACGGGCACGATCCTCGGCCTGGTGATCGCCTACGTCGTGCGCTTCCACGCGCTGGCCTTCTTCGCCATGGAGTCGCGGATGGGGCGCATCAGCCCGAGCCTGGACGACGCCGCGCGCGCGCTGGGCGCCGACCGCGCGCGGGTGCTGGCCGACGTGCACCTCCCGCTGCTGTGGCCGGGCATCCTCACCGCGGCGCTGCTGGTGGTCGTCGAGGTGATGAAGGAGCTGCCGGCCACCGCGCTGCTACGCCCGCTGGGCGGCGACACGCTGGCCATCACCGTGTGGGAGGCCACCAAGGACTCGCGCTTCGACACCGCCGCGCTGCCCGCGCTGCTCATCGTCGCGGTCAGCCTGATCCCGGTCATCCTGCTCATCCGCCTCTCGCGGCGCGACGGCTGGTCCTCGGCGACCCCAGAGCGCTAGGAGCGCGTGTCGCCCTCGCCATTTGGGGCTCGCCTCCGGCATCCGTGATCGCCCTGCGGCGGGTGGTCGTCGGCGGCCTGGCCGTCTTCCTGGTGGCGGTCGCCGTCCAGCACCCGCTGCGCTGGGACGACCTGCCCCCGGCCGAGCACTTCATCTCCGAGTACGCCAAGGGCCCCACGGCAGCCCTGCAGGTCATCGCCTTCGTGGCCTGGGCGCTCGCGCTGGGCGCCGGCGCGCTGCTGGCCTGGCGGGCGCGCACGCGCCCGGCCAAACCGCGTCCGCTGGCCGGCGGGCTCACCGCCGCGGCGCTGGGGGTGGCGGCGGCGGGCACGCTGATGGCCGCCGTCTTCGCCACCCAGACCATCGCCGGTGAGCTGCCGCCCGGCCGGGCGCGCACGCTGGAGGGGCTCCTGCACGACCTGGGCACACTGGGCCTCTTCCTCGGCTCGCTGGTGGCCGCGGTGGCCAGCGCGCGACTGCTTCCCGGCGCGCGCTACCGGGTGGTCCTCGCGCTGCTGGCCCTCGCCCTGCTGGCGGTCGTGCCCATCCTGGTGGCACTGGAGGCCGACGCGCCGGGCATCGGCCAGCGGGCCTTCGCGCTGATCGGTTGCGCCTTCCTGTGGCGCTTCGCGGTCGCGGCGAGCGGGCCGTCGAGACGCGGATGACGAGGACCGCAGTCCAGGGCAAAGGTCCCGATGCGCCTACGGCGTGGTGGTCCCCTCGTCGGTGCCTGTGGATCCGCCGCTGTCCGACCCGCTCTGCTGGGCCTGCTCGGCGACCTCGTCGACGCGGCTGGACAGCTCGTCGACCTCCTGGCCGAGCGCCTCCTGGGAGGAGGAGAGTTCGGAGAGCCGGGAATCGAGCTGCTCCACCGTGCTGTTGAGCTCGTCGACGGACTCCTCGCTCTCTGAGGCGTCCTCGACCTGCTGCTCGAGCTTCTCGACGTCCTGGCGCAGCTCGCGCACGCTGCTGCGCGAGGCGCCGCTGCGGCCGTCGTCATCTTCGCCCGTGGCGAAGATGATCGCGACAGCCGCCGCGGCGCCGGCCAGCACGGCCAGCACGGTGGCCACCGAGGCCAGCGTGCGGCTCTTGCGCGCGGTCTCGACCGCGTCCTCGCGAGCGGGACCGTACTCCTCCTCGTAAATCTCGCGCTCGCGTCCCGGATCCCCGGGGGCGGGGCCTCGCTGCCGGCGTGTCGGATCTTCGGCCACCCAAGGCCCCTACCCACCGCGCGCACGTTCACACGTCCGTCGACCGATCGTCCAGAGCACTCCTTCTTGTGCGACAAGGTCAACAGCGCGCCCTCGACGATTCCGGATGCGCCTTGATGCGACGGGCCCTGGCCGCCGGGCTTGACACGCGGCCTGCCGGGTAAGGGGCCGCCGGTGGAGGGCCCCATCCTGGCGATCGCGCTGGCGATCCTCGCGTTCGGCCTGCTCGCCGGCCGACTGGAGGGCTCGCCGCTGACCATGCCCATGGCCTTCACGGCCATCGGCCTGCTGCTGGCCCCGGGCGTGCTCGGCGTCCTGGACCTCGACGTGAGCACCGAGGCGGTCAGTGTCCTGGCCGAGGCGGCCCTCGTCGTCGTGCTCTTCACGGACGCGTCGCGCATGGACCTGGGCACGGTGGTGCGTCATCACGCGCTCGCCCAGCGGATGCTCGTCATCGGGCTCCCCCTGGCGATCGTGGTGGGCACCGGCGTGGGCCTGATCCTCCTGCCCGACCTGCCGGTGGCGGCCGTCGCGCTGCTGGCGGCGACGCTGGCGCCCACCGACGCGGCGCTCGGCCAGGCGTTCGTGACCAACGAGTCCGTGCCCGCCCGGATCCGTCAGACCCTCAACGTGGAGAGCGGTCTCAACGACGGGCTGGCCGTCCCGTTCATCACCGTCCTGCTCGACATCGCCCGCGAGGATGCCGGCTCGGTGCTGGGTTACGTCGGGCTCTTCCTGTCGGTCGTGGGCATCGGGGTGGCGGCCGGCGTGCTCGCCGGCGGGTTGGGAGGCCGGGTCCTGGCGCGTGCCGCCGACAGCGGGTTCACCACCGCCACGACGCAGCGGCTGGCCACGGTCGCCATCGCGGCGATCGCCTTCGCCGGGAGCGAGCTGGTGGGCGGCAACGGCTTCGTCGCCGCCTTCACCGCCGGCCTGGTCGTCGGCAGCACCGCCCGCTCCCTCCTGCCCCAGACCACCGTCTTCGCGGAGGCCGAGGGACAACTGCTGACGCTCCTGACCTTCCTGCTCTTCGGCACGATCGTGGTCGTCGACGTCCTCGGCGAGCTCACCTGGCAGATCGTCGCCTATGCGCTCGCGAGCCTGCTCGTCGTGCGCCCGGTCGCCGTGGCGCTGGCGCTGGTGGGCAGCGGCGTCTCCCGGGGCACGGTGGCCTTCCTGGGGTGGGCGGGACCGCGGGGGCTGGCGTCCATCGTGTACGCGGTGCTCATCGCCGAGGCCGCCGGCGTGCCGGGTCGGGAGGTCGTGTTCCTCATCGCGGCCTGGACGATCCTGCTGAGCATCTACCTGCACGGCGTCTCCGCCGCGCCGCTCAGCGTGCGCTACGCGCGATACGTCGGGCGCTCGCACGACGCGGATCGCCCGGAGCGACGGACGCTTCCCGAGCTGCCGGTGCGCCTGCCCCCGCGGCGCGGGGGCCGGGGAGGCGAGCGAACCGCCGGCGCCACCGGCGGCTGAGGGAGTGCGTCCGTCGGGTGGCCGGGTAGGGCTCCTGTGCTGGCGAAATAGTGAAGAGGAGGCGTCGTGGATCCCAAGGACCGAGTTGAGACCGTCGCGAAGACGAAGGCGGGCGCAGGACAGGAGAAGGCGGCGAGCGGAGATGAACCCGCACCGGGTGCAGCCTTCCGTGTCGCACAGGCCGACGTGGACGCTCTCATCGAGAACTGGCCGCCCGCTCCGAAGAAGATGGCGCAGGACATGGTCGAGCGCTACGGATTGCCCAACGAGGCGACGCCGACGCTGCTGATCTGGCACGACAGTGGCCCGTGGAAGCGCACGATCGTCACGAGCGACGAGACCGCGCACGACTTCCCGACGCCGCATACGGATTTCATCTCACAGACGCTCAACTACGACGTGCCCGTCGAGAAGCTGCCAGAACTCGCCGAGTACGACGGCAGCCTGATCGTCTACCGGACCGCCGGACAGGTCATCGCGTCATGTGACAACGAGGCTGCGAATTTCCTGGCCATGAACCTGATGCACGAGATCGTCGAGGGACGGCTGACGGCCGAGGAGGCGCGCAGGGAGTTTGGCGAGCAGCAGGCGGCGTGGTTGATGAACCGGCAAGCGCCGTACACCGAGGGCATCGCGTTCGCCGCGCCCAGCGAGTCCGACACGGGCTATCGCGACGAGCCGGTGATGAAGGTGCCGACCGTAAGGCAGACAGTCGAGAAGGTGAAGGACAAGCTCGGGGTCGGCGACGGCAGCTGATCTCGCGTACTTAAGAGCTGTCTCCCCACCGCACTCCGCCTATGGTGGGCGACCGCGTTCGTCTGTGGGAGATCAGGATCCGCCGCGCCCCGCGGAGCGCTTGAGCTCGAGCACGCGCGCGGCCGACTCGCGCACCCGGGCGCGGAAGTCCTCGTCGCCGCGGGCGCGGTCCCCGAGGGCTTCGAAGACGCGGATCCACGAGCCGCGCCCGGTGGTCAGCGCGATGTCGCCGCCGGCCTCCACGCTGCCCACCGCGGCCTCCTCCACGGTCAGGCGCGCCTGCACCGCGCGGGACTCCAGCGAGTCGGTGATCAGCACGCCGTCGAAGCCCAGCGCGTCGCGCAGCAGGCTGACGACCACGGGCGAGACCAGCGCGAGCATGTCGGGGTCCAGCCCCGGGTAGCGCGCGCTGCTGAGCATCACCAGCCCGGGGTCGGCCTTCAGGCCCGCGCGGAAGGCGACCAGGTCGGGAAGCTCCTCGCGTCCTCCCTCCACGGTGGCCGGCCCGTCGTCGGTGTTGGTCGTGGCGGCGCCCAGGCCCGGGAAGTGCTTGAGCGTGGCGACCACACCGCCCTCCTGCCAACCGCGCACCGCGGCGGCGACGCGCTCGCCGGCGATCTGCGGGTCGGTGGAAAAGCCCCGCCCCGCCAGCGCGGAGCCGGGCACGGAGGGCACGTCGGCCACCGGGCCGAGCACCACGTTGAAGCCCTGCTCGGCCAGTGCCCGCCCCGCCTGGCGCGAGGTCGCGCGCACCGCCGCGGGGTCGCCCTGGTCGGGTGGAGCCTGCGCGGGCCCCAGCCAGGGCAGGTTGCGCACCGGGCCACCCTCCTGGTCGACCATGATCAGCGCGTCGCCGCCCGCGGCCTTCTGGATGGACTTCGTCAGCGCGCGTGCCTGCCCGGGGCCGGTGAGGTTGTCGGCGAAGAGGATCACCCCGGCCGCCTCGCCGTCGCCCAGGATGCGCTCGACGTAGTCGGGCAGGGTGGTGCCCGCGAAGCGCAGCACGACCAGCGAGCCGACCTGCTCGTCGAGCGAGAGGTCGTCGACCGGCTCGCTACGCGCCGCGGCCTCCTCGCGCTCCGGCGTGGGCCGGGAAGCCTCGCCGGGCGCCGGACGCTGGGAGGCTCGCCCCCCGCCGCCGAAGGTCAGCGCCACAACGGCGACGAAGACCAGGGCGGCGACGAGCACGCCGACGGCCAGCAGGCGGGCGCGGACGTCGGGCGCGCGGCGGCGAGCGGGCACGCGCCGGAGGGTAGGACTCGGTCGCGGTCACTCCGCGCCGAAACCCCGGCGCTCACGAGGAGGCCGGGGTTCGGCTCGGCGCGTCGTGACGGGGTGGCCTCAGCCCTGGTCGGCGCCCTCGTCGGCCACCCGGCGCCGGCGCTCGGCCAGGCGCAGCACCTGGCCACCGGCCAGCAGCAGGCCGCCCACCAGGCCGACGGGCACCAGGCCCAGGCCGGTGAAGGGCAGCTCGCGGTCGTCGGCCGCCCGGGCGGGCTCGGGCCGAGCGGTGCGCGCGGCGTCCTCGCGGGCGGGGGCGGGATCGTCGTCCACCGCCGTGCGCTCCACCCGCGCCTCGTTGCCCTCCTCGGGCTCGGGCGCGGGGCCGAGGTCGGGCTCGGGCTCGGGCTCGGGCGCCGGGTCAGGCCCGGGCTCGGGGGTCGGCGCGGGCCCGGGGTTCTGGGCGGCCACCGGCGCGGTGAAGATCCTCTCCGCCGGGGTGGCATCGCGCGTGGGCTCGAAGGCGTTGGCGACATCGGTGGCCGGCGGCGTGCCCGGCGGGGTCTCGGGGTTGGTCACGTTGGACGACGCCCGCACGGCGTCGACGCCCGAGAAGGCCCGCCCGAGCACCGCGGTGACGATCGACCCGTTGGCCAGCGCCACCCGCGCGCGCAGGACCTCCACCAGGCCGCGGGCGAAGGTCCCGTCGCCCTGCTCGGAGAAGCCGCCGCCGATGATCAGCTCCGACCCCTCCAAGGGCCCGCCGGGGCCGATCAGGCTGCTCAGCACGGGGTCGAGCAGCAGCCGCACCGCGTCGAGGTCCGAGCCCGAGAAGGTCGAGGGATCGAGCAGGTTGCTGCCCCGCGGGACGGTGATGGTGATCGGGGCCTGGTCGCCGATCATCACCGTCACGTTGACCAGCGCCGGGTCCGGCGCCGGACCGGCGTTGAAGCGGAGCACCGGCTCGGTGTCCGGCGTCAGGCGCAGCGCGAGATCGGTGAGCAGGAAGTCGATGATGTTGCTCGAGGTGGTCCCGTTCGCGACGCTCTCGCTCGAGGCGGTGATCGCCTGAATGGTGATCAGGCCACCCGCCAGGGAGCTGGGCGCGTCGATGGCACTGGCGCCCCGCGCCCGGACGGTCCCATCGGCGGTGCGCGACACGTCGGCCTCACCGCGCCCCGCCGGGATGGAGGCCGCGCCCTGGATGATCGCGTTGGCCAGCGTCGACTGGTTGGTCGTCGAGGCCGTCGTGCCGTCGGTGGAGGCCCTGCTCTGGGTCTCGCCCTTCGCGACCTCGACGGTCACGGCCCCCTCGTTGATGTTGAGGACGGCGTTCTCGCCGCCGGCGTCGGCGGGCGCGGAGGACTGCACGGAGCCCGGCTGGGCGATCGTGCTACCACCCGCCTCGATGCGCACGGGCGTGGCACTGCCCACAGCCGTGTCCTCGGCCTCGTTCTCGGGGCTGCCGGGCGAGTCGGGGATGATGCCGGCGTCGGAGTTGACCGCGCCGGTGGCCTCACCGACCGTCACCTCGAGCGGCGCGTCGCCCGATCCGCTGGGCGCTCCCACCTGCACCTCGGCGGCAGTGCCCTCCGCCTGGCCGCTGAAGTCGGCCGCCGGCGTTTGGGCGAACACGCTCCAGGGCAGCATCGCGCCCAACAGGCACGTGCACAAAAACAGGGCGATGCCGGACCGCTTCCGCCGGCCCTTTCGCAACGCCGGCATGAAACCAGACCTCCGGTTGTCTGACTGCACTGCTCCCCCTTGATTGGATCGTTGTCATCGTGACTATCCCAATCGGGGGACCCCCGGAGCGGGGGGTTGGACGAAGATCGTAGTCGCGCGGGGTGGGTCAGAAGACCACGGTGCGCCCCTCGGAGACCAGCACGCGGTCGTCCAGATGCCAGCGCACCGCTCGGGCCAGCACCCGGCGCTCGATGTCGCGGCCCACCTCGGTGAGCTCGGCGACGCTGTGGCGGTGGTCCACGCGCTCGACATCCTGCTCGATGATCGGACCGGCGTCGAGCTCCTCGGTGACGTAGTGGCCGGTCGCGCCGATGATCTTCACGCCGCGCTGCAGCGCGCGGCGGTAGGGGTCGGCGCCCACGAAGGCCGGGAGAAAGGAGTGGTGGATGTTGATCACCGGGCGCGCCAGGCGCTCGAGGAACCCACCCGAGAGGATCTGCATGTAGCGCGCCAGCACCACGAGGTCCACCTGGCGGCCGGTCAGTTCGCCCAACAGCGCCTCCTCGGCCTCGGGCTTGCCCCCCTTGGCCACCGGGACGTGGCGGAAGGGCACACCGAAGCGCTCGGCGTCCACCGCGCAGTCGGAATGGTTGGAGGCCACGAGGACGATCTCGGCCGGCAGGTCGCCGCGCCGGTGGCGCCACAAAAGGTCGAGCAGGCAGTGATCCTCGCGCGAGACGAGCACCGCGACGCGCTTGAGCGGGTGGCTGGGCGAGATGCGCCACTCCATGGCGAAGGGGGCGGCGACCTCGGCGGCGAAGGCGGCGGCCAGCTCCTCGGCGTCCCCGCCCCTGTCCCCCACCCACTCCAGGCGCATCAGAAAGCGCCCGCCCTGGGGATCGGTCGAGTACTGGGCCGACGAGGTGATGTTGACCCCGCGGCGGGCCAGGAAGCTCGACACGGCGGCCACGATGCCCGGGCGGTCCGGGCAGGCGATGAGCAGCCGCGTCGAGGCGGGCGGCTGCGAGATCGGGGAGATCATGTGGGTCCTCGGGGTAACAGACCGTCCCCTCTCAGGCGTCCGACAGTAGGGGGCGACAGCGGCGCGGTCAACCGCACGGCGGCCGGGTCTGGGCGGGCGCCCGGCGGGTAGTCGGAGGGGCGCGCCGCCCGTGTTCGCCGTCTACGCCTCCGCGCCCAACCCCGACGACCCCCTCTCCGCGCTGGAGCAGGGCGAGCGTCCCGATCCCGAGGTGGCCGACGGCTGGGTCGAGGTCGACGTGCGGGCGGCGAGCCTGAACATGCACGACGTCTTCACGCTGCGCGGGGTGGGCATCAGTGAGGATCGCTTTCCGATGATCCTCGGATGCGACGGCGCCGGGGTGCTCGATGACGGCACCGACGTGGTCATCCACAGCGTGGTGCCCTCGCCCGGGTGGGTCGCCGACGAGACGCTCGACCCCCGGCGCACCCTGCTCACCGAGCTGCACCCGGGTACCTTCGCCCAGCGCGTCGCGATCCCCGCGCGCAACGCGCTGGCCAAGCCCGCGAGCCTGTCGTGGGCCGAGGCGGCGTGCATGGGCACCGCCTGGCTGACCGCCTATCGCATGCTGTTCGTCAGGTCCGGGCTGCGTCCGGGGCAGACCATGCTCGTCCAGGGCGCGTCGGGCGGCGTGGCCAGTGCCCTGACGGCGCTGGGCGCGGCCGCCGGCCTGCGCGTGTGGGTCACCGGCACGAGCGAGGACAAGCGGGCGGTCGCCGAGGGCCAGGGCGCCGACGCGACCTTCGAGCCCGGCGTGCGCCTGCCCGAGCGCGTCGACGGCGTCTTCGAGACGGTCGGGCGCGCCACCTGGTCGCATTCGGTGAAGTCGCTGAAGCCGGGCGGCGTGATCGTGATCTCCGGCGCCACGAGCGGCGACGCCACCGCCGCCGAGCTGCAGCACGTGTTCTTCCGCCAGCTGCGCGTGGTCGGCTCCACCATGGGCACCCGGGACGAGCTCGCCGATCTGCTGGCCTTCTGCGAGCAGAAGCAGATCAGGCCGCTGGTCGGAACCCAGCTCCCGCTGGAGTCGGCCCGCGAGGGCTTCGAGGCGATGATCGAAGGGCGAACCGCGGGCAAGATCGTCTTCGCGCGTTGAGCATCGAGGCCCGCCTGTGTGTGCGGCCGGTCACACAAGCGATCCAGCGGGCGGGCTGGTGCGCAGTTCCCACCATGACCAACAAGACCATATTCCGCACCCCGGCCATTCTGGCCGCCACCAGCGCCATCGCTCTTGGCGTCGCCGCCTGCGGCGGCGAGGAGGAAGAGCCCCAGGGCGCCGCCCAGCAGCAGCAGCAGCAGCCGCAGCAGCAGCAGCAGCCAGAGCCCGTCGCCGCGGTCCAGAACCTCGACGGCCAGACCACCAACGTCGAGCTGGACAGTGGCTTCCTCGACGCGCTCGAGATGTTGGAGGTGACGCCGGGCGTCGTGGGCGATGCCAAGCTCGCCGAGGGCACGCTGAAGTTTCCCATCACCGGCGGTGACGTGAAGTACTTCGAGCCCGGCTCGGTCAGCCCCTACGTCCAGGGCGAGATCCTGCACGAGGACAGCGGCCTGAGCCTGACCGCCGGTGGCACCGAGGTGGAGCTCACCGACTTCAACGTCGACCCGGGCGCGTCGGTCCTCACCGGCCGCGTGAGCGTCGACGGCGAGGTCGCCGCCGACGAGGCCCCGCTGTTCTTCCTCGACGGCAGCACGCTCGAGCCGCTGCGCACCACCGACGACGGGCGCGCGGTGCTCGAGGGCACCACCGTCGAGCTCAAGGCCGAGGCCGCCGAGCTGCTCAACGACACCTTCGGCATCGACGACCTCGAAGAGGGCCTGACGATCGGTACCGCCAAGATCACCATCGACGGCGACGCGGGCTGAGCACCCGGTCGCGCTGAGTATCCACGGCGGGCCGGCCGGCGCATCAGCGCTGGCCGGCCGTCGCTCAGACCGAACGCCGTCGCCCTTGGCGACGCACGACGAAGGTAGTTGTGCGGGCAACATCGGTGGCTATCCTGACCGCGATGGAGCTCGGTCTGGCCACCTTCGCCGATGTCGACTCGGGGATCAGCCCCGAGCAACGGATGCGCGATCTCATGGAGGAGATCGAGCTGGCCGACCAGCTCGGCCTCGACGTGTTCGGCGTCGGCGAGCATCACCGCTCCGACTTCGCCGTCTCCGCGCCCTCCACCGTCCTCGCCGCCGCCGCGGTGCGCACGCAGCGCATCCGCCTGACCAGTGCGGTCACCGTGCTGAGCTCGGCGGACCCGGTGCGCGTCTTCCAGGAGTTCGCGACCGTCGATCTCCTGTCGGGCGGACGCGCGGAGATCATGGCCGGGCGTGGGTCGTTCATCGAATCCTTTCCGCTCTTCGGCCACGACCTCGACGACTACGACGAGCTGTTCGCCGAGAAGCTGGGGCTCCTGCTCGAGCTGCGCGCGAACCAGCGCGTCACGTGTCGGGGCGCCATCGCACGTCCCTGCACGACGCCGGCGTCTGGCCTCGCCCCGCGCAGGACCCGCTCCCGGTGTGGATCGCCGTCGGCGGGTCGCCCGAGTCGGTCGTGCGCGCCGGCACGCTTGGCCTGCCGCTCACCGTCGCGATCATCGGAGGCCGGCCCGAGCGCTTCGTGCCTCTCGTCGAGCTCTACCGCGAGACCGCCGCGCGCGCCGGCCACGACCCGTCCTCGCTGCCCGTCGCCATCAACACCCACGCGTTCGTCGCCGCGGACGCCGCGGGGGCCGACGCGGCGTTCGCGCCCTCCTACGTGGCCATGATGCGCCGCATCGGGCGCGAGCGCGGCTGGCCGCCCATGGGCCGCGAGCAGTACGAGGCCCTGCGCTCGCCGCGCGGGGCGCTCGCCGTCGGCAGCCCGCAGGAGGTCGCGGAGAAGATCCTGTTCGAGCACGAGCTCTTCGGTCACCAGCGCTACCTGGGGCAGATGAGCGTGGGCGCCGTCGCGCAACGCGACGTCCTGCGCTCGATCGAGCTGTTCGCCACCGAGGTGGCCCCGCTGGTGCGCGACGAGGTCGCGCGGCGCACGGCGAGCGCGCCGTCCGCGCCCGCCGCCGCGCCGGCGCGCTGACCGCCGGGGCAGGGCCGCAGAGCGACGCCTTCGCGCGTCGGCGGCGGCCCTACTGCACCAGCACCGCCAGCAGCGCCTCGACGACTGCCGGATCGAACTGGCTGCCGGCCGCGGTGCAGAGCTCCTCGAGTGCTGCGTCCCAGGCCATCGCGCGCCGGTAGGGTCGGTCGCTGGTCATGGCGTGGAAGGCGTCGCAGGCCAGCGTGATCCGCGCGGCGACGGGGATCTGCTCGCCTGCGAGCCCGTCCGGGTAGCCGCGCCCGTCGAAGCGCTCATGCTCGGCGCGTACCGCCGAGGCGAGGTGGGAGATAGAGCCGATGGAGGCCACGATGCGCGCGCCGATGGCCGGGTGTTCGCGCATGAGTGCCCACTCGCCCTCGGTCAGCGGGCCGGGCTTCTGGAGCACCGTGTCGGGGATGCCGACCTTGCCCAGGTCGTGCAGGAGCGCGACCTGCTCGACCTCGGCGATCGTCTGCGCCGATAGCCCCAGGCGCTCAGCCACCGCCCGTGACAGCCTGACGACGGCATGGGAGTGCTCGCCGGTGTAGTGGTCGCGTGCCTCGAGGGCGGCCAGCAGCGCGCTGACGCCGATCAGCTCGGCCTCCGCGCGACGATCCTCGGCCTGCTCGCGCTGGGCGGAGAGCTGCCCGGACAGCAGCTCCGCGAGGACGTGCAGGAAGCGCACGTCGCGCTCGGCCAACGTGGGATCGGGCTCGTGGGAGGCCGCGCACAGCGTGCCATAGACCTCCCCATCGCCCAGGCGGATCGGCACACCGATGTAGGAGCCCAGATCGGCCTCGCGCGTGGCCGCCAGGTCGCGCACGTGGTCGTGGGTGCGAGCGTCGTGGACGATCGGGGCGATCCGCCCGTCGGCGACGCGCTGGCAGTATGTTCCCTGCAGGTCGACCCCCTCGCCCACCCCGATGCCGAAGAAGTCGCGCTCGCCCTCCAGCGCGCGGAAGACCATCTGGCCGTCGGCGAACTCGGCCAGCCAGGCCACGTCCATGCCCAGTTGCTCACGGACCACGCCCAACACCCGCTCGACGATCGACTGCAGGCCGGTCGGTGCCTCCACGGGCGGCGGATCGGCCGTCGCGCGGCGGGCGTCGCACTCGAGGCGCTGCAGGCGCTCGGTATGGGCGGCCAGCTCGTCGCGCGCCCTGACGCGCTCACTGATGTCGTGCGCGATGGTCGAGACGCCCAGCAGTCCTGCGTCGCCGTCGCGGATGGGGGAGATCCTCAGCTCCACCGCCACGCAGCTGCCGTCCGCGCAGCGGTGCGCCGCCTCGAGGCCGTCGACGACCTCGCCGCTCAGGGCCCGATCGATGGCACGGCGCAGCCGCTCCTCGTGACCGGGCGGGATGAGCGTGTGGATGTGCTCGCCGACCATGTCCTGGGCCGACCAGCCGTGCAGACGCTCGGCGGCCGGGTTCCAGTCGGTGATGACGCCGTCGGCGCCGGCGACGATGATCGCGTCGCGCGAGCCCTCGACGACCGCCTCCAGCCGCCGCAGCCTCGCCTCGGCGGCACGGCGCGCGGAGATGTCGCCCAGGAACGGGGCGGTGACGTCGGCCGGCTCGGAGGCGGGATGAGCAATGCCCATGGTCACGATGATCGGCACATGCTCCGGCTTTTGTACGGCGGAGCGCAGTCGTCGGCCTTTCGTTGCCCATCTGGGCGCGTAAACACTCGCGACTGCGCTCGGGCCTGAACGACGGCGAGGATCGGCTGGATCAGCGCCCTGCCCGCAGCGCAGGAGCGCCGCGGCCGCTCAAGGCTCGCGGCGCGACCTCCGTGGCCGGGGCGCCTGATGCGCCCCGGCCCAACGATGACCTACTCGATGGTCAGGCGCCCCTCGGCCTGCGGGTCGACCGGCGAGCTGCGCTCGAGCAGCCCGACGACGGTGTCGACGAGGTTCACGCCGGTGTCGACGACGTTCCTGCCCTGCTTGAGGGTGGTGAACTGGTCGCCGCCGGAGGCCATGAAGTTGTTGGTGGCGATCCGGTAGGTGGCGTTGGGGTCGATCGGCGTGCCGCCGGGCAGCGTCACGCGGGTGACGCGGCCGCCGAACGGCGCGTCGGCATCGTACGCCCAGCGCAACCCGGAAACCTGCACCACGCCGTAGCGACTGCCGGCGCCCTCCTCGAGCACCTGCCGGACCTGCGCGCCGGTGAGGTCCATCGTCACCAGCGTGTTGTTGAAGGGCAGGACGGTGTAGATCTCCTCCAGCGTGATGGGCCCCGCGTCGATGTCGGCGCGAAGCCCGCCGGCGTTGGTGAACGCGAAGTCGACGCCTTGGAGGTGGGTGCGCATCGCGTCGGTGACGAAGTTGCCCATCTCCGATTCGGCGTCGCGGGTACGGGTGATCGCGCTGCGCGTCTCGCCGGCGACCTTGCTCAGCGCCTCCCTGAGCTGCTGCTGGTAGCGCTCGACGATCGCCGCTACCTCACGATCGGGCTCGATCGCGTCGACGAAGGTGGCGTCGGTCTGCACGTCGGAGGCGACGACGTCCTTGGTCTTGCGATCGACGGTCAGCACGGCGTCGGCGTAGCCGCGGGTGTTGCCGTAGGGCTGGACGACGGGGATCTCGTTGATCTCGGTGTTGAACTCGAGCGGGATGTGCCCGCCGAGCACCAGATCGACCTCGCGGGAGAGCCCCCTCACGAGCTCGGCGAGGTCGCCCTCACCCGGCGCGGTCAGTCCCTGGTGGGCCGCCACGACGATGGTCTGGACCTTGCGGCGACGCAGCTCGGCGACCGCGTCGTTGACCGCCTCGGCGGACGCCTCCAGATCGAGGAACTCCAGGCCCTCGGTCGCGGCGGGCAGCGTCACGTTCTTCGTGTCGGGGTTGCCCACGCCGATCACCCCCACCTTCACGCCGCGCAGGCGCTCGATCACGTAGGGCCTGATGCCCTCCGGCTGCTCGCCGGTCTGCGCGTCGCGGACGTTGGCCGCCAAGAACGGGAACTCGGCCTCCTGGATGCGCGCCTGCAGTGCTTCCTGGCCATAGTCGAACTCGTGGTTGCCCACCGCGACGGAGTCGACGCCGATCGCGTTGAACGCCTCGACCGTGGAGGCGCCCTCGAAGAAGCTCGAGATCGGGGGTCCCTGCATGAAGTCCCCCGAGTCCAGGATCAGCGTGCGCCGGTTCTCGGCCTCCTCGCGCTGCAGATACGCGGCCAGCGTCGCCGCACCGCCCGCCGGGCGCCCGTCGCGGCGCAGCGGCAAGAGCTGGCCGTGCGTCTCGTTCAGCCCGAGGATCTGGACCTCGACCGTTCGCTGGGCCTGCGGCTCGGCCCTTCTCGGGGGATCGGCCTGCGCGGCCGGCGCGGCCAGCGCCAGCGCGGCCAGCGCCGTCGGGATCGTCAGTCGTGCCTTGAGCATGCTCCCTCTTTCGATCGCGGATGACCAGGGACGAGGCGCGGCGTGGCATCGGTGATCCGCGGTCCGGTCTACGGGCCGCTCGGGAGAGCGCCGGAGGTCTCGCGCAAGCGCCCACGACCCCGTCGCACGGCACGCTAGGCATTCCCGCAGCGAGTTCCGTTACCCGCTTGTGACCGCGCGCTCGAGTGTCCAGAAGACGACATCCTGGCGCTCCGCGTAGTGCAAGATCGGGCGCCCGTCCAGGGAGAGTCCGAGGCCAGCGGTCATGGTGTTGTGCTCGATCTCGGCCTCGGCGGGCTGCAGGGACCACGGCGGGTGGTGAATGGCGGCGCGCAGGATGTGCCCGGCATCGTCGAGCGTGTAGAGGCAGTACCGCTCGGTCACGAAGTGCTCGAGGGTTCCGCGCTCGGCGTAGGCGGGCTCGTCGGTCGGTCCATACCGGGCCGAGAAGCCCGCCGGCGGACCGTCCGCCGAGGTCCGGCGGCTGGCGAAGGCGACGCCGTGGTCGTCTGCCACGGAGGTCATCTCCGCCTTGAAGTACGGCAGCCGGTAGCCGCGCCGCGCGCCGGCGACCGCCAGCGCGCTGTCGGCGTCCAGGCTGAAGAAGTAGATCCCGGGCCGGTCGTCCACCGTGACGTAGGTGCGCACGTTGAGCTCGGGGAATGACCCGACCACCGGAGGCGACAGGGTGCCCCTGAGGCGAAACGCGCAGACGTCGAACGGCGTGACGCCGACGAGCGCCTCGCCCTCGCTGAGGTCGAGTGGCAGCTGCGCCGGCACGACGGCACGCAGCGCGCGCGCCGGCACCCTCCAGTGCGCGAACAGCAGTCGCCGCCAGGTCTGCCCCAGCAGCCACGGTCGCTGCGGGGGCGGCCACGTGCGGTGGCCGAGATGGCTGAGGGAGTCCGCCTGGCGCCGCGCGGCGGGCAGGGCCAGACCGAGTGCCGCCTCCGCTCCGACCAGGAGGGGCCTGAGGGGCCGATCGATGGTCAGGCGGTCACCAGCAGGCCGGTGACGTACAGCACCACGACGCCGGCGAGGATGCCCCCGACGCTGGCGGGATAGAGGGCGCGACCGGCGCGGTCGCGGATCGTGGGGACGAGCTGCACGATCACCTGGACGATCGCGCCGATCCCCACTCCGATCAACAGTGCGGCGAACTCGGGGTTGTAGGCCGCGGCGCCGATGAGGGCGCCCAGGATCGCCGGGGCGCCCGCGATGAGCCCGAGCATCGCCAGGCGGGCGAGCGATGGGCGCCGGTGGGCGCTGAGGGGGGCCACGATGGCCAGGCCCTCGGTCGTGTTGTGCAGCGCGAAGCCGAAGATCAGGAAAGCCCCCAGGGCGAGTTCACCCACGGCATAGGCCGAGCCGATGGCCAGCCCCTCCCCGAGGTTGTGCAGTCCGATCCCGATCGCCACGAGCAGGGAGAGCTGGAAGGCGCTCGCTCCCGCCTCACGGGCGCGCGCCCCGCGTTCGCGCAGGACGCGATCGAGCGCTACGAGCCCGAGGTAGGCCGCGCCGGCGCCGACGAACAGCAGCACCGCGCCGCCGAACGCGCCGGTGCCGGACTCGGCGATCTCGGTGCCCTCGAGGTAGGCGTCGACGGCCAGGAAGCCGAGCAGCCCGATGGTGAGCGCCATGAAGAAGCGGATCCAGTGCTCGCGCACCCGGCGCAGGAAGGGCAGGAAGAGCATCCCGAGCGCGACGGGGATGACCCCGACGTAGACCCCGAGCAACGCCATGAGCCCGTAGAAGCCGCCGCCCGCCGTCGGGGTCTCCACCGCCACGGGGATCTCGTGCTCGGTGGTGGCGCCGGTCTCGCTGACCAGGGTCACGAGGTAGGGCGAGTCCTGCTGCCAGGGATAGTTGAGCGTGAACGTCTCGGTGGCGTTGGGACCGACCTGGTTGGCGCTGGTCGTGTAGTCGACGTAGGCGTCGTTGACGAACATCTGTGCGACCGTGACCGGATCAGGACCCGTGTTTCGCACGGTCAGATCGATCTCGCCCGGGCTCAGCACCGTGCGCTCGACGGCGATCTCCTCCACCGGCGGACCGACCCGCTCGCCCAGCGTGTCACCGCCGACGGTGAGCAGCGCCGCGAGCGCGGCGACGATGAGCACGAGCGGGATGGCCCCCAGGGCCCAGGCGGGCAGGCGGCCACGGGAGGCGCTGGGGGCTTGGACCTGCGGCGGGGACTGGCTGCCGGCTTCCATCAGGCCACCTCGAAGAAGCCCATCCACCCGAGCTCGGCGAACTCGGTCTTGTGGGCGTGGAACATGAACATGCCCTTGTGCGGGAAGCGCACCTCGAGGATCCCGCGCTGGCCCTGCATCTGGCTGATCGTGTCGGTGAAGTCGGCCGGCTCGAGTCGCGTACCGGTGGGGAAGTACTCGAAGAAGTTGCCGTGCAGGTGGAAGGAGTTGATCGGGTCGTACTCGAGGATGTTCGCGAGGTAGATGCGCACCAGCCGCCGCGGCGCACCCGGATCGGCTCGTTGACGTGGTGGAAGGCGATCGAGTTGACCGCGTAGACCTGGTTGCCCTCGGCGTCGAAGTTCGTGTTGAACCCGTTCATCATCATCATGAGCTCGTCGGCGTCCTCGCGCCCCTGCTTGGGGTCGACGATGAACGCGCCGTACATGCCCCGCGCGATGTGCTCGGCCAGCGGGCCGACGTGGCAGTGGTAGAGGTGCGTCCCGAACGGCTCGGCGTCGAACTCGTACACCGTGCTCTTGCCGGGCTCGATCATTCCCGCGCCGACCTCCGGAACCCCGTCCATCTCCGCCGGGTGGATGCCGTGGAAGTGCATGGTGTGCGGGTGCTCCGAGCCGTTGACGAAGCGGATGCGCATACGGTCGCCCTCCCGTGCGCGCAGCGACGGTCCCGGCACCCGACCGTTGAACGTCCACGCGGGGTACTTGATCCCGGGCGCGACCTCGATCTCCTTGTCGGAGGAGACGACCTCCCACTCGCGCAGGGTGCGTCCGCTCGCCAGCCGGCGCGCCTTGCCCATGTCGAAGTCGCGCAGGATGTCGGTCGGGTTGAAGCCGTTGGCGCGATGATCGACGGTCGCACCCTTGCGCATCGTTGGCCCCTTTGCGCCCCCGCCGTGGCCGCCATGGCCGCCGCCACTCTGCGCCACGGCACGATCGCCACGCGGGTCGAGGGCCGTCAACGCGCCGGCGGCCGCCAGCGCGCCGCCTCCAAGGACCTGCCTACGATCGAGCTTCAAAGTCAGCCTCCAAGAGAAACCAGTCTTCTGGTCAGACTAAACATATGCCTAGTCGGGTGGAAGAGCATGCTACGACAACGCCGGTCGGAGGGTCGGCACCCGCAGCAGCTTGTTCAGGCTGGCCTAAATCAGGATTGTGGTCTGCCTGGAGATGTCTCACATCTCCTCGTAGGGTGGTGGGCGTGCCCTTGCCGCCTTGCTCGACCCGCGGGGACTCGGAGGCCGTCGAGGACTACGTCCGGGCGATCTTCCGTACCGCCCGCGGGCCGCGGCAGGTCGCTTCGACGACCGAGGTAGCCGATTTCCTCGGCGTGACGCCGGCCTCCGTGTCGAACATGTTCAAGAAGCTTGCTCGACGCCAGCTCGTCCTCTATCTCCCGTATCGCGGCGTGAGCTTGACGGCAGAGGGTGAGCGGCTCGCCCTGCGCGTCACTCGCCGCCACCGGCTGCTCGAGACGTTCCTGGTCGAAGCGCTCGGCATGTCGCCGGAGCGGGTCCACGCCGAAGCCGATCGCCTCGAGCACCACATCTCCGCCGAACTCGAGGGGCTCATCGCCGCGCGGCTCGGTCAGCCGTCGCTGGAGCCCCACGGCGATCCGATTCCCGGGCCCGATCTCAAGCGGCGGGCCGCATCGGGGGGTGTCCGTGCGTGAGGACCGGCAGCAAGCGGAGCTGAGCCGGGCGGAGCTGTTCGCTCTGGCCGCCGGCGTCGCTCTGGCGGTCGTGCCGAGCCTGCCGTTCCTTCACTCCGACGCGGCGCTGTTCGTTCGCTTCCACAACTGGGCGATCTTCGTCGGCGGACTGCTCACAGGCGCCGTCCTGACGCGTGCACGGACGCGGTTGGGCCGGTGAAAGGGCTCGCCCCCATGCGGCGGCGACGGCTCGGGGCGGCGACGCTCGTCGTCCTGCTCGCCGCGACTGTGACCGCGGCCACGGCGGTTCCGCTGTTCCTCGGCGGACGCGCCGGACTGCTGGTGAGCGTGCACGTCGTCGCGGCGGCCGTGTTCTTCGCCGCTCTGGGCGTCAAACTGGCCTTGCTCGGTGCCCGGGCCCGGCCCGGACGGGCGCGCCGGCTGTGGCCGCCGCTCGTCGCACAGATGGGAAGCCTGCTGGCGGGCTACACGCTGCTCACCGGCGTGCTCGTCGTGCTCGATCCGGCCTGGTCGAACCAACATCTGGCCGCATCGTTCTGGCTGGGCGTCGTCGTCGTCGTCCACGCCCGCCAGTACGCCAGACGCCTACGCGCCCTGTTGCGCCGTTCGCCACCGTCAGGAGACCTTGAACTGCGAGCGGCCCTCAGGCGCCTCGACGCGCCCACCATCGCCCTGCTGGACCTGTCGGTGCGCAAGGGCATGAGCGACAGCGATCTTGCGACCATCTCGGGTGCCGACATCGCCGAGATGCGCCACCGACGCGAGCACGCCCTCGAACGCCTCAACAGCGGCGGCGGCGCAATCGAGCGGCGGCTGCGGCGCCTTGCGCCGGAGGCCTGGAGCCTGCCGGCGCGCCGGCGTGCGGCCAGGCGCCTCGTCGTCGTCGGTGGGGGCATGGCCGGTCACGCCATCGTCGAGCAGATGCTCGCGCGCGGGGGATGGCGGATCGTGCTGCTCGCCGAAGAGGATGTGGAGCCCTACAACCGGATCGGGCTGTCGCAGGTCCTTCGCGACCGGCGGTCAAGCGAGCGGCTCGCCCTGCACCGAGCCAGGTGGTACGCCGACGCCGATGTCGACCTGCGCCTCGGGATCCCCGCGACCGCCGTCGAGGTGGACCGCCGGCGCGTGATCGACGGGACCGGAACCGAGCACCGCTACGACGCGCTGATCCTGGCCACCGGGTCGCGGGCGTTCATCCCGCCCATCCCCGGAGTCGAGCTCGGCCACGTCGTCGGCTATCGCACGCTGCGCGACGCCCAGCGCATCGCGGCCACGGCTGGGCATGTGCGAACGGCAGCGGTGATCGGCGGGGGACTTCTCGGCCTCGAGGCCGCAGCGACGCTGTCAGACCGCGGCTTGGCCGTGACGGTCGTCCAAGCGGGCGGTCGACTGATGGCCCAGCAACTCGACGACGGCGCCGCGTCGCTGCTGCGACGTTCACTGGCCCGCCGGGGCCTCGAGACGGTCGTGGCCACGACGGTGAGCGAGATCACAGCTTCGCACCTCCGGCTGGCCGACGGCAGCACGGTCACTGCGCAACTCGTGATCGTAGCGGCGGGGATCCGCGCCGAGACGGCGCTCGCTCGCGCCGCGGGGCTCGACGTCGACCGCGGCATCATCGTCGACGACCACATGCGTACGAGCGCGGCGGAGGTCTGGGCAGTCGGTGAGTGCGCGCAGCACCGCGGGGTCGTGCATGGGCTCTGGGCGCCGGTGGCCGAGCAGGTTCGGGCGGCGGTGGCCTCGCTGGACGGCGACTCGATGCCCTTCACGCCTTCGGCGCCGCAGACGACCCTCAAGGTGGCGGGGCTCGAGCTGTTCGCCGCGGGGCGGACAACGCTCGAGGACGACGAGGAGGAGGTCGTACGCAGCGACGGTCGGAGCGGACGTTACGCGAAGCTCGTCGTGGACGGCGACCGTCTGGTCGGCGCGATCCTCCTTGGCGATACCACGATGGCCGGGCGGCTGGGCCAGCTCATCGCGGCCGGTGGCCCTGTCCCGGTCGACGTGCTCGACGCATCGGTCGTGACGCGCTGTGTCGAACGTCCGCGGGGGGAGCTCCCTGGCCCGGACGAAGTGGTCTGTCACTGCATGGCCGTCTCGCGAGAACCGATCGAGCGGGCGATCGACCGGGACGGCCTCCAGAGCGTGGACGGTGTGGCCGCGGCAACCGGCGCGGGAACGGGTTGCGGGTCGTGCGCCGCGACCGTCGCGCGCATCCTCGACGAGCGGCGGCGCTTCGCGCGCCCGCCGGCTCAGCCGTCTGTCGAGGCCGATTCGGAGAACCGCTCGGACTGGGCCTCGGCGTAGAGGTCCTGCACCTGCTCGGCGAGCTCGGCGGCCACTTCGCGTCCGCGCATCCCCGTCTTCATCAACGCCTTGATGGTGCCCCGCGGCCCGTCGCGCAGCAGCGCGGCGACCGAGATCACCCCGCCGACGCCAAGCGCCCAGCCGGTCCCACGGCGGACGCCCCTCCACATCTCCGATCGCCTCTTGGGCTTCTCATTCATCGGGTGTCTCCTGTGTTTTCGCGGGAGCGGGCGCGTCGCTTGCGACGATCCGCTCCCAGCAGTGGGCGTAGTCCGTTGAGCGCCGCCACGACGGTCGAGCCGTTGTGCACGACGGCGGCCGTCGTCGGCGACAATCCGGTCGCCGTGGCCAACGTCAGCGCGGCGAGGTTGACCCCTCCCACGATGCCGATGTTCTGGGCGACGAGGCGCATGGCCTGACGGGAGGCCCCGACAGCCGCAGGCAGGGAGTGCAGGCTGTCCTCGACGAGCACGACGTCGGCGGTCTCGCGCGCGACGGCCGTGGCCCCGCCAAAGGACACGGAGACGTCCGCGTAGGCGAGCGCCGGAAGGTCGTTGATCCCGTCCCCGACAAAGGCCACGCGCCGGCCCGCCGCCCGCAGGGCCCGCAGTACAGCCGCCTTGTCCTCGGGAAAGAGCTCGCCGTGCACGTCCGCCGGGTCGATGCCGAGGCGCCGGCCGACGGCGTGCGCGGTCTCGCTCTTGTCGCCGGTCAGCAGGTGGATCTCCATCCCGTGGCGGTCGCGCAGCGCTCCGACGACGGCCTGGGCTTCCCGGCGAAGCGGATCGGCGTACGCGATCACGCCGCACAAGCGGCCGTCCGCAGCGACGTAGATCCGCGACTGCCCGTCGCCGAAGGGCTTCGCCGGGGCCAGGTCCACGTTCTCGTGCTCGAGCAACCGGTCGCTGCCGACCAGGACCTCCTGCCCGCCGATCTCCGCGCGGACGCCGAGGCCGATGTCGTAGTTCCACCGCCCCCTGTCCCCCGGCGTCACCCCGCGGGCTGCCGCGTAGCCCACGATCGCCTCGGCCACCGGATGGTTGAGGCGCTGGTCGGCCGTCGCCGCGATGGCCAGGACGTCGTCGGGGGACACGTCGCTCGCCACGCTCTCGACGCCGATGACGGCGGGGTTGCCCTCGGTGATCGTCCCGGTCTTGTCGAACACGACCGCGTCGACACCGGCGAGCTGCTCGAGCGCCCGGCCGCTGCGCATCACCACGCCGGCCTGGGCTGCGCTGGTCATCGCCGCGAGCACCGCGGTCGGTACGGAGACGCGGATCCCCGTCGCGAAGTCCGTGATGAGAATGGAAGCGGCGCGCGTGGGGTTGCGGGTGGCCACGAGCACCGCCCCCGCCAGCAGGAAGGACGGCAGGACGATGCGGTCCGCCAGCCTGCCGGCGTAGTTCTCGATGCGCGTGTCGTGCACCGGCGCCTCGCGCATGAGCTGCACGATCCGCCCAGCGCGCGTCTCACCGCCCACCAGTTCGACGGCGATGTGCAGATGACCGTCGCGCATGAGGGTCGACGCGTAGACGACCTCGCCCTCCTCGTGCAGGACGGGCATCGGCTCGCCGGTGAGCTGATGCTCGTCGACCAGCGCCCGGCCCTCGAGCACGCGCCCGTCGACCGGGATGCGGTCCCCGGGATACACGACGACGACCTCGCCGCGGCGGACCTGCTCGATCGCCACCTGCACGCGCTCGCCGCCGCGCTCGACCCACACGCTCTCGGCGATCGAGTCGAGGAGGTCGAGCAGCTCGCGGCGCGACGCTCGCGCGGTGCGTTCGCGAATGGCCTCGCCGACCTCGACCAGGCCGATGACCGAGAGCGGCGCCAACAGCGAGCCGCGCATCGTCGTCAGCAGGATCGCCGTCATGTCGAGGACGTCGAGGTTCAGCCGCCGCTCCACGGTGAGGCTGTGAAGCGCGCGACGGGCGATCGGCAGCGACGCGGCGAGAACGCCCAACGCCCCCAGGGGTCCGGGGACCGCGAACCCCAGCACGCGTCCGAGCCCGGCGACCGCGGCGACCGCCCCGGGCAGCGCAAGACGCGAGAACCGGTCGCCGAAGCGCGGGACAGGCACCGCCGCGACCTCGAGCGTCGTCGCGTCGGCGTCGCCCAGGAGCTCCACGACGCGAACCAGCGCGTCCTCCTGGGGCGGGGAGGGCGCCGCCCAGCGGACCGTCACCGACGCTGCTGAGCGGTTGACGCGCACCTGCGCGACGCGCTCGTCTCCCTGCGCCAGCGCGAGCACCCGCGCCACATACGCCTCGTCGCTACGCAGTCGCGGCGAGCGGCAGCGCAGCCGGTCGGCGAGCTGGTGGACGACCGCGTGGTCGGCGACGGGCGGGTCGGCGAGGACCGTCACGCCGCGGGCGCAGACGCGGAGACCGCCTCCGCGTCGGCCCCGGGGGAGCGCTGCTCGGCCTTGGCCTCGGCGTACAGATCGGAAAGCCCCCGCCGCGCGCCGGAGGCCGCATCAGCCGCACCGACGACGCCTCGAATCGCCAGCTTGGCGACCGGCCGCAGACCGCGACCGGCGAGCGTCACGCCGGCCACGGCACCGACCAGTGCGATCGTCTTCTCGTTCATCATTGCCCCTTGCTGTCGGAAAGCTGACTCGGGGGCGGTCACACCGCCACCACGGAACTTCCAGAACGTCTCCGACGCGTACCACGCCAGCACGTACCACGGCGCGTCGGCCAGGCGTTGATCGCCCCTCATCGCCCGGCGAGCGGCCAGCAGCCCCAGGCCCAGCGGCACCAGCACGCGCAGATCCGCGCCGTCCAGTCGTCGCCCGACCGCGCGGTTGGCAGAGCCCGCGGCGACTTCGATGGCCGTCGCAGAGCTTCGTGAAACCGGCGACGGGACGCCGGCGCGCACGTCGACACCGAGCTCGAGCAACCTGTCCGCGACCGCGCTCGCGCGCTGGGGATCGAAGCGCACGACGACGCTCGACGACTGGGAGCGAACGTGCACCGCCGTCACGTCAGGCCAGGTGCCCAGCTCCTCGGCCAGGGACGCCAGGCTTTGACGCCCTGCCCGGTCGATCGCGCGAAGACGGATGCGACCCGGGACGGCGCTGGCCACCCCCACCCCGCGCGCTGCGGTCTCGTCGCCCTCCATCGCGCGAATCCTACGGGGCGCTAGTGGTCTGCTTTGTTGTCGCCGCCCGACGCCGCGGTCTCACCCGGCGTCGCGAGGACCGGCGTCGACTGCTCCCGGGACGATTCGCCGCAGCGCCCCGTCGCCCGCGCTCGTGACCCAGACCGCGCCGGCACCAGTGGCGACGCCAGTTGGCTCGTCGCCGACTGGGATGGGGCGGCCGGCGGGCGCGCGCGCGTCGGCGGCGACGCGGAGGAGGGCAGGATCGCGATCCGGTGTTCCGGGCAGCAGATTGCCGACGTCGGTGGACCACACGGACCCGAGGCCGGCGGCCAGGTCCACCGGCACACCGGTGGGCAGGCCAACCGCCCTTCGTCGACGGCGCCGTTCCCCGGTTCGATGCGCCGCAGTTCGACGCTCGCGTTCTGCGCCGAGTCCGTCGCGGCTACCCACACCCCGCCCTGACCGGCCGCGAGCGCGAGGATCTGAGCCTCGGCGACCTGGATCGGCTCGCCGACCGGCCGCCGCGAACGCGGATCGACCTTGCTGACCGTGCCCTCCTGCGTGTCGGCGACCCAGACGGCGCCGAAACCGACGACGACATCGCCGGGGACGGTCCCGGTGCGAACCGGTCGTCCGCGAATGGCTCCCGTGCGGGGATCAAGCGCCGTCACGGTGCCGTCGCGCCTGCTCGTGACCCAGATCGAACCGAGGCCGGCCGCCACGCCGCCGGGATCCCGGACCCGCGCGACCAGGGCCGCCCGCCGCGTCGACGGGTCGATGCGCCGCACCGCCCCCGTTCCGCTCGTGACCCAGAGGGCGCCCTCACCGGCGGCGAGGTCGAGCGGGGCGTCGATGCGAACCGGACGTCCGGTCGGGCGGGCGGTGGCGGGATCAACCGCGACGAGGCGGCCCCGTCGCGCGTCGGCCACCCAGACGGCGTCACCGGCGACGGCGACCTCCGTCGGCGAGCCGCCCAGGACGATGGTGCGAACGTCCGGCGGCGCAGCCTCAAGCGCCTGGCCGGTCGGCGGCGTCCGGGCGCAACCCACGAGAGCGGACGCGAAGGCTGCGATCACGAGCACACGCATCCGGCGGGGCACGAAGGTCACAGCCGGTCTATGCGGCACGTGCGAGTGGGCGGATCACCCTCGCGAATCGCGACGAGGTCGCAATAGCTACACGGCCGCAAAAAGCCGGGATTTGCAGAGAAGTTTCTTCTCCCTTTGACTGATCCGCGCTCGCCGCAGAACCGCTATGCATCCGCGAGCACGCCGATCGCCGCGTGAGTCCCCCTCCAAGGAGCACCGTCTATATGAGGAAGCTGTCCCTGAGTGCGTTGGGCGCGGCCGTGCTGGCGGCGGCCGTGGTCGTGCCGCTGAGCATGGGCTCGAGCCACCGCGAAGCACCGAACATCTCGCTCGATCCGTCGGCGGACAACACGGACGTCTACGCGTTCGTGCCGAAGGATTCGCCGGACAAGGTGGCGCTCGTCGCCAACTGGTTCCCGAACTCGATCCCCGCGAACGGTCCCAACTTCTTTCGCTTCGACGACCGAGCGCGTTACTACATCAACATCGACAACACGGGAGACGGCCGGCCGGACATCCGCTACCTCTTCAGGTTCAGCACGGACCTGCGCAGCCCGAACTCGTTCCTGTACTCGCTTCCGGGGGTCACGGGCCTCAACAACGACAAGCTCAACGTGATCCAGCGCTACAACGTGTCGCGCGAGCGGCTGCGTCGCGGCCGCGTCGTCAGCAGTACGCGCATCGGGCGCAAGATCCCCGTCGCCCCGTCGAACGTGGGGCCCAAGACGTTCCCCGACTACGAGGCGCTGACCCGCCAGGCGATCCGCAACCTGTCGGGGGGGAGAAGGGTCTTCGCAGGCCAGCGTGACGATCCGTTCTTCGTGGACCTCGGCGCCACGTTCGACGCGCTGAACATCCGCAGGGGCACGGGCAACGAGGGTGGCGGCAAGGACGACTTCTCCGGCCTGTCGACCCAGTCGATCGTCCTGCGCGTCCCGCAGTCGAACCTGACCCGCGATGGTCGCGAAGTGCGATCCGCGAAGTCCCGCAACGCTGTCGTGGGCATCTGGTCGTCCACGGAGCGGCGCAAGCTCGAGGTCACCAACGCGGACTTCGACAGCAATCGCCGGTCCCGCGGCAGCTTCGCCCAGGTCTCGCGCCTGGGCAACCCGCTGGTCAACGAAGTGATCATCCCGTTGGGCAAGAAGGACCTGTACAACCGGACCTCCCCGGCCGGCGACGCCGAGCGCTTCGGCCGGTTCGTCGTCAAGCCGGAGCTCGCGGCGATCCTGAACGCGCTGTTCAAGGTCAACGCGCCGGAGAACAACCGCACGGACATCGTCCAGGCCCTGCTCACCGGGATCCCGGGCGTCACCGAGATCCGCAAGGGCGCCCCTCCCACCGACACGCTGAAGCTCAACATGGGCGTGCCTCCGACCGGGACTCCGAACCGCTTCGGGGTCCTTGCCGGCGACACTCAGGGCTTCCCGAACGGCCGCCGCCTCGTCGACGACGTCGTCGACATCGAGCTCCAGGTCGTGGCCGGGTTCCTGAAGGGCAACAAGGTGCCGCTGGGCGACGGGGTGGACCAGAACGACAAGCCGTTCTCGGACACGTTCCCCTACCTCGCGCCGCCGACGTCCGGCTTCGACTCGGACCCCACGAATCGGGTCGAGCCGCCACACTCGCCGACGCCTCCCGGCGGCCAGTAGCCGCCACACCGCCGACCGCATGGGCGGGAGCGCGCATCGCGCGCTCCCGCCCGCGGTGAACCGCTGCGCCGCTTCGGACGAACAGCCCGGGGAGGGCGAGCCCTCGCCGTGCATCGATGCCCCGACCCGCCCTCACCGTCCCTCTCCTCACCTTCGTCCTGGCGCTCGGCCTCTTCGCCTTGCTGCAGCGCAGCGAAAACAGCCGCGCCGCGCAGGAAACCGTCACCACGAGGCCGCTGCCTCCCGGCGCGTCCACCGACGAGCGGGTCGCCGCGCTCCAAGCCGCCGTGCGCGACGCTCCGGACGGCAAGCGGGCCTTCGCCCCGCTCGGCCTCGCCTACCTGCAGAAGGCGCGCGAGAGCGGCGACCCCGCCTTCTACGCTCGCGCCGAGGGCGTCCTGCGCCGCGCGCTGCGCATCGACCCGCGGGACGCGACCGCCGTCACCGGGCTCAGCACTCTCGCGCTGGCGCGCCACGACTTCCGCGGCGCCCTGCCGCTCGCCGAGCGCGCCCGCCGGCTGCAGCCCGACGCCGTCGCGGCCTTCCCGGTGCTCGTGGACGCCCTCGTGGAGCTCGGGCGCTACGACGCCGCGGCGCGCGCGCTGCAGACGTTCGTCGACCGCAAGCCGAGCCTGCCGTCCTACGCCCGCGTGTCGTACTTCCGCGAGCTGCACGGCGACCTGGAGGGCGCCGCCGAAGCCATGCGCCTCGCGGTGTCCGCTGGTGGCGGCTCACCCGAGAACGTCGCCTACGTGCGGGCCCTCCTGGGCAACCTCGAGTTCGTTCGCGGCCGCCTCACACGTGCGCGCCGGGCGTACGAAGCCTCGCTGGCGGTCCTCCCGGATCACGCCCCCGCCGAGGCCGGGCTGGCGCGGGTCGACGCCGCCGCCGGCCGCTTCGCTCCGGCGATCCGCCGGCTGCGCGCCCTCGTCGACCGGCTGCCCCTGCCCGAGTACGTCGTGGCCCTCGGAGAGACCGAGCTCGCGGCCGGGCGTCGCCGCGAAGCTCGCGACGACTTCGACCTCGTCCGCGTCCAACAGCGGCTCCTCGCTGGGCGCGGCGTCAACACGGACGTCGAGCTGGCGCTCTTCGAGGCCGATCACGGCAGCGCCGAGCGTGGGGTGTCGCTCGCACGGCGCGCCTGGACCGCCGCCCCCAGCGTGCGTTCGGCCGACGCGCTGGCGTGGGCGCTCACCCGCGCGGGGCGTCCGACCGAGGGGCTTCGCTTCGCCCGGCGCGCGCTGAAGCTCGGATGGCGCGACCCGCTCGTCCTCTACCACGCCGGGGTCACCGCCCGCGACGCGGGTCGGACGGCCGAGGCCCGCCGGCTGCTGCGCCGCTCCCTGGCCCGCAATCCGCGCTTCTCGCCGCTCTACGGGCCGCGCGCCCAGCGCGCCTTGAAAGGGCTGTGATGTGAAGACGGTGCTTCGCGTGTCAGCCGCGTGCGCTCTGGCGCTCGCCGTGCTCGCTCCGGCGGCGAGCGCTCACCCGCTGGGCAACTTCACCGTCAACCACGTCGCACGGGTCGCGATCTCCGACGACCGCGTCGACGTGCGCTACATCCTCGACGAGGCGGAGATCCCGACCTTCCAGCAGCGCCGGCTCTCCGACGCCGAGGTCTTGGAGCGCACGCGGACGGAGATCGCCGGGGGCCTGTGGCTGTCGGTCGACGGGCGCCGGGTCCCGCTGCGGCCCGCGCCGGGCGCCAGGCTCACCCACCCACCGGGCCAGGGCGGACTGACGACCACCCGCCTCGAGCTCCAGCTCAGCGCGTCGGTCGCCGATCCTCGCCGCGTCGAGCTGCGCGACGAGACGTTCGCCCAACGCGTGGGCTGGAAGGCGATCGTGGCCGAGCCGGGGGAGCGGACGGCCGTGCGCTCGAGCGTCGCCTCGGGCGACCCGACCGACGGACTGCGATCCTACCCCGACGAGCTCCTGAAGAGCCCGCTGGACGTGCGGCGGGCCAGCTTCGACGTGCGCCCCGGCGACGGCACCCTCGTCGCGCCCGAGGCGCCGGGGGAGCGGACCGTGACGACCCGCTCGGGTAGCGGCGACGGCTTCGCCGCCGTCTTCGAGGACGCCACTGCCGGCCGAGGCGTCCTGCTCTTCCTGCTGCTGGCGGCGTTCGCGTGGGGGGCTCTCCATGCTCTCTCACCCGGCCATGGCAAGGCGATGGTCGCCGCTTACCTCGTCGGCACGCGCGGAACTGCGCGCCATGCGCTCGCCCTCGGGGCGACGGTCACGACCACCCACACGATCGGCGTCTTCGCGCTCGGGGTGGTCACGCTCGCGCTGTCGCAGTACCTCCTGCCCGAGGACCTGTACCCGTGGTTGACCCTCGTCTCGGGCCTCCTCGTCGTCGTCATCGGTGCAGGCGTGCTCCGCTCGCGGATCCGCTCCTGGCGACGGCAGGGAACGTCCGGCAACCACGGGCACTCGCACGGCCACGGCCACGGCCACTCGCACGGTCACGGCCACTCCCACGGCCACGCGGACGGCCACGGCCACTCGCACGGCCACGGCCACGGCCACGGGCACTCGCACGGCCATCACCATCACCAGCACATGCCCGACCAGTTGACCTGGCGAGGATTGATCGGGATGGGCACGGCCGCCGGCCTCATCCCCTGTCCGTCCGCACTCGTGGTCCTCCTCGGTGCGCTGGCCCAGCATCAGGTGGCGCTGGGCCTGCTGCTCATCGTCGCCTTCAGCCTGGGCCTGGCGGCGACGCTCACCGTTCTCGGCCTCATGGTCGTCAAGTCGCGTGGACTGGCCACCCGGCTGCGCATCCCCGCCCGAGTGACCGTCGCCCTGCCGGCGGTGTCCGCGGTGATCATCGTCGGCGCCGGCTTCCTGCTGACCCTCTCCGCGGTCCCGGGGATCCTGTGACCGCCTCGCGGCTCTCTCCTGCCCGCCCGGCGGCGACGCTCGAGTCGGCCGAGCGCGCTGCGCGACCATGGCCTGCGGTCGACCACAGCGCGACGACTGGTGCTCGAGGCGCTGTTCGCAGCGGACGACCCGACGAGCGCCGAACGGATCGCAAGCGGGCTCGGCGGACGTCTCACGCGCTCGGACCTCGCCTCGGTGTACCGCAACCTGGAGACGCTCGAGGACGTAGGGCTCGTCAACCACGTGCATCTCGGGCACGGCCCGCGCCTCTACGTCCTTGCCGCCGAGGAAGAGCGTGAGTACGTCAGCTGTGAGCGCTGCGGGCACTCCCAGGCGGTGCTTCCGCAGGTCCTCGACGGAGTTCGCGACGCCATCCGCTCCGCCGTCGGTCACGAGGCCCGGTTCACGCACTTCCCGATCGTCGGCCTCGCGCGGCCTGCGCCGCGTCGGCCGGCTGGGCTCACACCCAGACGGAGCATCCGCATGTTCGGACTTGACGAGCACATCGCCGAGCTCGCCGGAGGCAACGCCTTTCTGGTCGTGGCCCTCGTGGCCATCCTGCTCGGGCTCCGGCATGCCACCGACCCCGACCATCTCACCGCGGTCATCACGATCATGGCCTGGGACGGCCGACGGCGGCGAACCGCGCGCCAGGCGGCCGGGATGGGCCTCGCCTGGGGCAGCGGACACGCGATGACCCTCATCCTCCTCGGTCTGCCGATCGTGCTGTTCGACCGGTATCTCCCCGAGGCCGTGCAGCGCGGGGCGGAGGTCCTGGTCGGCGCCCTCATCATCGGCCTGGCGATCCGGCTGCTGCTGCGCTTGCACCGCAGTCGCGTCCACGCGCATCCCCATCGCCACGGCGACGTTGAGCACAGCCACCTCCACGTGCACGAGATGGCCGGTGAGCACAGCCATCCCCATCCTGCGCCGGTGAGCCGGTCGGGCGCCCAGGCGTTCGGCGTCGGGCTCGTCCACGGCGTCGGCGGGACCGCCGGCGTGGGCCTCGTGCTTCTGGCCGCGATCCCGAGCGCGGTCCAGGGCGCGGTCGCGCTCCTGCTCTTCGCCGCCTTCACGGCCGTCTCGATGGCGGTGGCGACGACCTGCTTCGGCCTCGTGCTGTCGGGCCGCACCGTCGCCCTGCGCGACCGCTTGACGCCGGGCCTCGGGGTCGTGAGCTTGGCCTTCGGCGTCTGGTACGTCCTGGGCGCCGTCGAAGTCCTGCCCTACATGTTCTGAGGTAGAACAGGGCCGAGCGGGGAGCCGGACTCTCGAAGCCAGTTCCGGGACCGGATCAAGCCGCCGCGAGCAGTTCCACGTCGCGGCTTGGGGCGAGCGCGGCGACACCCGCGTCGAAGGTGACGAGTCGGAGGCCATGGCGGCGCGCGAGCGTGAGCAGCAGGGCATCGGTCACCTGGCGGTGGCCGGCGACGGTCGGCACGTCGGCATCGACGGGCGAGACGTCGTTGGCCAGGAAGCGGTGGCCGTCGACGGCGTGTAGCACCGACAAGACGCTGCGCGCAGCGTCGACGCCGATGACGCTCGGGAGCACCTTCGGGTTGGACGACACCCGCACGAAGCCACTTTCGGTCACGGGACAGGTGGCCCAGCCCGCGACGCCGTTGGCCGAGAACCAGGCGCGCATCGCCACGTGGTGGACGTGCGAGTCCCAGGCCAGCGCGACCAGCGCGTTGACGTCGAGCAGCGCCCCGACGAGGAATCAGTCCTCGTCGAGCGCGCGCCGCACCATGTGCGGGGTGATGGGCGGCGTGCCGGCCGGCACGCGGATCACCGGCAGGCCGTCGTCGGCCTCGACCTGCGCGGGCGTGAGCCCGCGGCGCGCCAGCTCGGAGATCACCGAGCCCAGTGAACGGCGCGTCTCGGCGGCCAGCTCACGCGCGGCCGCCACCACGTCCTCGTCGAGGTCGAGCGTCGTGCGCACCGCGGGTGATGCTAGTGCATCAGCGCATCATGACGATCGACGCTTGCCTATTGCTGACCGCGTTCCTCTCGCGGCCTGGCGTCCAGCGCGGCCTTTCGCAGCGGGTCGATCTTCTGGCCTAGGAAGCTGAGGGTGCCCGCCCCACCGGCGCCCAGGTCGTACTCCAAGACCGCGCGGCGCCCGCCCCTCCGCGGCCCGCGGTAGCCGTCCGCGAAGGAGGCCAGCAGGTGCGGCTTGCGGTCGATTCCACCCAGGACCGTGGCGCGACCGTCCTGGGCCAACAGCGCGTCGATGGCCCGCTTGAGCGTCGGGCCGTGGGTCCACATGTTGTAGAAGGCGATCGTGCCGTCCGCGTCGATGAGGAACGTCGGATCGGTCATCTCGTCGGCATACTGGCGATGCACCGTGCCCTGGTAGTCGTCGACCACCAGCGGCCAGGGCAGGCTCTCCAGGCTCTTGTACTCGCGGGCGTCCTCGAGCTTCTCCTCGTAACTCGAGTAGTGGTGGCGCTGCTCGCCCGGATGGGCCTGCCGCGTCCACAGCTCGAGAAACTCGACGCGCTCGCCGTACCAGGAGTGAAGCTGCTTGAGCGGCTCGACCGAGCCGACGGTGACCGGTCAGGTCCCGCTGCCCATGTGCAGCAGCACCGGCCGTCCCCGGAACGCGCTCAGGCGTATCCGCTCGCCGTCGGTGGACTCCAGCTCGAAGTCCGGGGCGGCCGACCCTGCCTTCAGCCCGGCGCCCTTGGCCGAGCGCATGAGGTCGGCGGCGATGTGCTTGAGCCAGAAGTGCTCGTAGTTGTACTCCTTGAGTTGCTGCTCGCTGCCCTCTGGTGCCTTGTCGGCCGAGGTGAGGTTCGACATCTGGGCTGGCCTCCCGCGTTGGGTGCTAGGCAGCGGTGCCCTTCCACGCCGAAGGCACGTCGAAACCGTCAGCCGCGCCCGTTCGCGAGGAACTGCGCGACACACTCGAGGTCGCGGGTGAAGTCCCGGCGGGCCGTGTGACGGACTCGTCGCCGGGCGCGCGGAGGATCGCCGACGGATGGGCGGTGGCGGTCACCAGCGTGGCCAGGCCGGAATCGACCGGTCGCCTCCGCACCCCGCTGAGCTTGAAGGTCGAGCCGAGCAGTGCCTTGCCGGCGGTCGCCCCGAGCAGCACGAGCGCCTCGGGCTTGACGACGTCGAGCTCGGCGCGCAGCCAGGGCAGGCACGCGTCGACCTCGTAGCGCTTGGGCGTCTGGTGGATGCGCCGCTTGCCGCGCTCCTCGAACTTGAAGTGCTTGACGACGTTGGTGACGTGAACCTCGCCGGTCGATCCCGACCGCGGCGAGCGCCTTGTCGAGCTCGACCCGCCGGTCCTACGAACGGGTGTCCCTCGTGGTCCTCGCGGTCGCCCGGCATCTCGCCCACCATTGCCACCATCGCCCGCTTGAGCCCCTCGCCGAACACCGTCTGCGTGGCGGGCCCGTAGAGGTGACAGCCGCGGCAGCCGGCGGCGGCCTCGCGCAGCGAGCGTCGGATCTAGCCTGCCCGCCAGAGCCGCTGTGGAGAACTTCGGTGTCGCCAGCAGCCCGATGCGTCCGGGCAATGACGCGCCGGACTCCGGCCGGATCTGCGGGTGCGAGCGAGCGCCTGCTCACGCGTCGCGGTGGCGCCGGGGCGGCTCCCGTCCGGGCGGCGCTTCGGGGGCGACGCGGCGGGGGGCGGGGGCCAGGGGACGACGCTGTGGAGACCCGGGCGCCACGGTGACGGCCTCGCCGTGGTGGAGGATCTCGAGCGGCTCTCCGTCGAGCAGCTCGTACTGCGCGCCGTCGGGGCCGACGTCGACGCGTAGGCGCTGACCGCGGTGGAGGAGGCCGAAGGTCAGCCGACTGAGGCGCGACGGCAGCCGAGGGGCGAACGCCAGCGTCTGGCCATGGTGACGCATGCCGCCGAAACCGGCGACGGCGACGAGCCAGGCTCCGGCCAGCGCGGCGAGGTGCACGCCGTCGCGCGTGTTGAAGGCCAGGTTGCGCAGATCGATGAAGGCGGTCTCGCCGAAGAGGTCGTAGGCCAGCTCGAGATGACCGACCTCGGCGGCGACGATGGCCTGGATCGCCGCCGACAGCGACGAGTCGCGGACGGTGATGCGCTCGTAGTAGTCGAAGTCGCGCACCTTCTGCTCGTCGTCGAAGCAGTCACCGCATGCGTAGAGCGCGAAGACGAGGTCGGCCTGCTTGACGATCTGGCTCGAGTACAGCAGGTAGTTGTGGAAGTGCAGCAGCAGCGGGTACTGGTCCTGCCGCGTCGTCTCGAAGTCCCACTTGCGATAGCGCGTGAAGTTCTCGCACTGGGGCGTGACCTGGAGGTCGGCGTCGAAGGGAACGACCATGGCGTCCGCGGCGTCACGCCAGCTGGCGATCTCCTCCTGGTCGACGTCGAGCGCAGCGGCGCGCTGTGGGTGACGAGCGGCCACGTCGGCGGCCACCCGGAGGTTGCGCGCGGCCATGAGGTTCGTATAGACGTTGTTGTCCACCAGCGCGGTGTACTCGTCCGGGCCGGTGACGCCGTCGATGCGAAAGTCGCCCTGGAGGCCGTGGTGGCCTAACGAGCGCCAGAGCCGGGCCGTCGCCACCAGCAGGTCGAGTCCGGGGCCCTCCTCGAACTCCTGGTCTCCCGTGGCCGCCAGGTAGCGGCGAACGGCGTCGGCGACGTCGGCGTTGATGTGAAAGGCCGCCGTGCCGGCGGGCCAGTAGCCCGAGCATTCCTGGCCACGGATGGTGCGCCACGGGAAGGTCACGCCTCCGAGGCCCAGCTCGCGGGCGCGCGCCTGAGCAAGGTCCATCGTCGCGTGGCGCCAGCACAGCGCATCACGGGCGGCGTTCGGCGCGACGTAGGTGAGCACCGGGAGGGTGTAGGCCTCCATGTCCCAGAACGTGTGGCCGTCGTAGCCACTGCCCGTCAGGCCCTTGGCGGGGATCGCTCGGCCCTCCGCGCGGGCCCCCGCCTGCACGACGTGGAACAGCGCGAAACGCACCGCCTGCTGCAGCGCAGGATCGCCCTCGAGCTGGACATCCGCGCGGTCCCATACGCCGTCGAGATACTCGCGCTGCCCCCGCCGCAGCCCGTCCCAGCCCGTCCGCCGCGCCGCGGCCAGTGCGGCGTCGACCTGGCCGCGCAGCGCGGGCAGCGATCGCCGGCTCGACCATCCGTAGGCCAGCAGCTTCACGATCCGCAGCGTCTGCCCCGGCTGGAGCTCGGTGCTCACCGTCACCCGAGCCAGGTCCGGCTCGCTCTCGCTCGCCGTCACCGTGCCCTCGGGGCCCTCGACGACGTGGTCCATGCCCGCCGCCATCCGCAGCTGGCTCGCCCGCGCCCGGTGCACCAGGTTGGCCCGCAGGTCGCTGTGCGCGTGATGCTCCGCCACGAGCGGTGCGCGCAGCGCCGCCGCCGCCCGCGGGTCGTCGGTCTCCTCTGGGACGGGCTCGTTGGCCACGAGCTCCGACTGGATGACGATGCGCGCCGCGGCGCCCAGCGGCTCCACCTCGTAGGCGATCGCAGCCACGGAACGCTGGACGAACGAGACCAGCCGCGTCGAGCGCACCCGGACGCCTTGACCGGCGGGCGAGAGCCACTCCACCTCGCGGCGCAGAACGCCGTCGCGCAGGTCCAGCAGGCGCTCGTGACGCACCAGCCTGCCGTAGCGGACATCGAACGGCTCGTCGTCCACGAGCAGGCGGATGATCTTGCCGTTCGTGACGTTGATCATGGTCTGACCCGCCTCCGGATAGCCGTACGCCGCCTCGGCGTAGGGCAGCGGGCGGACCTCGTAGAACCCGTTGAGAAACGTCCCCGGCGCTCCGGAGGGCTCCGCCTCGTCCAGGTTGCCGCGCAGGCCGATGTGGCCGTTGGAAAGCGCGAAGACCGACTCCGTGTGACCGACCAGCTCGAGGTCCAACTCGCGCTCGGGGACGCACCACGGCTCGACCGCAAAGACCTCCGGGCGGATCAACGTCGCTCCACCAGCTGCGCGAGATCCTGCACGACCACGTCGGCGCCCCGCCGGCGCAGCGCCTCCTCTTGCCCGGAGCGGTCGACTCCGATCACCCAGCCGAAATCCCCGGCGCGCCCCGCCTCCACGCCGGCCAGCGCGTCCTCGAAGACGGCCGCCTGGGCCGGCTCGACGCCGAGCACCCTGGCGCCCTCCAGGAAGGTGTCGGGCGCGGGCTTGCCCGCCAGGCGCTCGCGCTCGGCGACGACTCCGTCGATGCGCGCCTCGAAGAGGTCGTCGATCCCGGCCGCGACGAGCACCTCCTGGCAGTTCGTGCTCGACGAGACGACCGCTCGCCGCAGCCCTACGTCGCGCGCCTTCTGCACGAAGCGCACCGACCCTTCGTAGGGCTCGACGCCCTGCTCGCGGATGAGCTCGAGCACCAGCTCGTTCTTGCGCGTCCCCAGCCCGTGGATGGTCTCCGCGTCCGGCGGATCGGAGGGCGAGCCCATGGGCAGCTCGATGCTCCGCGACCGCAGGAACGAGGCCACGCCGTCCAGCCGCGGCTTGCCGTCCACGTACTCGTCGTAGTCGGTCGGACGGTCGAACTGGCGAAACGGCTCACCCGTCCGCTCGGCCCAGTCGCGCAGGAACCCGTCGAACATCTCCTTCCAGGCCTGAGCGTGGATCTTCGCCGTCTGCGTGAGGACGCCGTCGAGATCGAAGAGGCATGCCCTGAGGCCGTCGGGTAGGTCGAGCATGCTTCCCAGCTTCCCGTTGGGGTCCTGGTTGAACGTCCGACTAGCCTTACTTTCCAAACTTCGCGCGAAGATCACCTCGAAAACGAGTCGATCGCATCGGCAGCGTCACGCGGCGCGAGCCCTAATAGCTCTTCAGCCCACCCGCCCAAGATCCAGCATCACACGCCGCCGGCGGCCAGCAGATCCCGCCCGCGGCGCAGCAGGTCGATCCCGGCGCGCATGGAGAGATCATCCCGTGAACGAACCTCAATGCAGAAGCGCGTTCGTGCGATTCCCGCGGATCGGGCCGAGGTCAGCATTACGCTGCCCGCGTGGACTACGACTTCGACTGCGTGGTCGTCGGTGGCGGCGTCGCGGGGTTGAGCGCCGCCATGGTGCTCGGCCGCGCCCGGCGGCGGACGCTCGTACTGGACCGGGGCGGGCAGAGCAACCGGGCGGCAGCGCACGTCGGCGGGCTGCTCGGCCATGACGGCACGCCGCCGGGAGAGCTCTACGAGCGGGCTCGCGCGCAGGTCGCCGCCTACGACGCCGTCGTCCTGCGCGACGCCGAGGCGGTCGACGCGCGCGCCGAGGGCGACGGCTTCGCGGTCGTGCTCGGCGACGGTGGCGGCGAGGTCCGGGCGCGCGCGCTCGTGCTGGCGACCGGCATGGCCTACGACGTGCCCGACGTGCCGGGGTTCGCGCAGCTGTGGGGCGGCGCGGTGTTCCACTGCCCGTTCTGCCACGGCTGGGACGTGCGCGACCGGCCCGTCGTCGTCTACGGCGCGGGCGAGGTCGCCGACCGGCAGGCCACGCTGCTGGCCGCGTGGACCGACGACGTGACGGTCGTCGACCCCGGCGACGTGGGGGGCCTGCGCGTCGAGGACGGCGCTCTGCAGGCCGTGGTGTGCCGCGACGGCTCCGAGGTGCGCTGCGACGCGGTGCTCGTACACGTGCCGCCGCGCCGCCGTGACGCGCTGCCCGAGCGCCTCGGACTCGCGCTCACCGACACCGGTCTCGTCGCCGTGGACGCGCAGGCGCGCACGAGCGTGCCGGGGGTGTACGCCGCCGGAGACCTCGCGGTCGCGCCCCAGCAGGTCGCGATCGCCCTCGGCAGCGGGCACCTCGCCGGGGTCGTCGCGACACGCGAGCTGCTCTTCGGCCACGGTTAGACGGTTGATGTCCCGGCCGCGTGCCGTGGGCCCGGCTTGTCGCCACGGCGCTGCCGCGAGACACTGCGGCGGTGGTCCTTCGCGGGCAGACCGAACGTGGGTCGTGGGAGCTCGTGCACGGCGATCCCCACCCGTTGCTGCGACCTTACGTCCGCGGCGGCTATGAGGGCTACCACCAGGCGATGCGCGCGCCGGTGCGCCGGCTCGAGGTGCCGCACGCCGGGATCGTGCTGATCATCGGACTGGGTCCGGCGATCGACGTCGACGGAGCGGCGCACACGTCGTTCGTCGCGGGTCTTCACGACTGTCCGGTCGTCGTCAGCGATGACGGCCGCCAGGCCGGCCTCCAGGCCAACCTCACGCCGCTTGGTGCCCGCATGCTGCTGGGGATCCCGATGCGGGAGCTGACCGGCCAGACCGTCGCACTCGACGACCTGCTCGACGATGAGCTGTCCGAGCAGCTCAGCGAGCTGGCCGACTGGCGGGCGCGCTTCGCCGCCCTGGACGGTTTTCTCCTGCGCCGCCTGTGCGAGGCACGGTGGCCGCGCCCTGACGTCGCCTATGCCTGGTCGCGGCTGGAGGCGGCGAGCGGTCGCCTCCCGATCGCGCAGCTGTGTCGGGAGCTGGGCTGCAGCGCGCGCCACCTCTCGGCCCGCTTCGGCGCGGAGGTCGGCATGACGCCCAAGGCCTTCTCTCGTGTGCTGCGCTTCGAGCGCGCGGCAGCGCTGCTGGCCGACGGGGCGCCCCCGGCCGAGGTCAGCGCGATCTGCGGGTTCTCAGACCAGCCGCACCTCAACCGGGAGTTTCGCGCCCTGGCCGGCCGCGCCCCGGGAACCTTCGCCGCGTCGGTCATAAACGTCCAAGACGGGGTCGGCGTCGCCGCGTAGCGTCGCGCTCATGTCGACCATCTCACCGATCATTTCCTACCGCGACGTGCGCGCCGCGGTCGACTTTCTCTGCGACGCCTTCGGCTTCGAGCGCCACGCGCTGCATGAAGGCGATGACGGCGAGCTGCAGCACGTCGAGCTGCGACTGGGCGACGACGTGATCATGCCCGCGCCGACGCGCATGGGCGAGCCTGGCGGCGCCCAGACCTACGTCGTCGTGGCCGACCCCGACGCCCACCACGACCACGCGAAGTCCGCCGGCGCGCAGATCACGATGGAGCTGCGCGACACCGACTACGGCTCGCGCGACTACGCCGCCCAGGACGTCGAGGGCAACACCTGGTACTTCGGGACCTACCGGCCGCTGACCTGACCTGACCTGACCGGGCTGGGGCGGTGGCAGGATGCCCGGTGTGCGAACGATCGACGTCGCGGAGCGCCGATCCCGGCTGGCCCGTCGACACCGCCTGGGCCCTGACCATCGGGCGGGGACGGTTGTGGAGGCGGCCCGGAGCATGGTCTGCCTGCACGCGACCGATCCGGCGACGGTCTTCCTGTCCACCTGGGCACGCGTCGAGGGCATGACGGTGAGCGATCTCGAGGCGGCTTTGTACGTCGAGCGGTCGCTGGTCAAGCACCTGGCGATGCGCCGCACGATGTTCGTCTTTGCGCGGGAGACCATGGGCTTCGTCCAGGCCGGGGCCAGCGACCGCGTCGCCGACAGCGAGCGGCGCAGGCTCATCCGTGATGTCGAGAAGGCTGGGCTGCACCCAAACGGCGAGCGCTGGCTGTCCGCGGCCTGCGAGCACGTGCTGGCGGTGCTCTCTGACGGGCGGCAGGCCAGCTCGTCGCAGCTGCGCGACGAGATCCCGCTGCTCGAGGGCTCGATCGCCTACGGGCAGGGAAAGCCCTGGGGCGGGCAGGTGCCGGTCGGTCCCCGGGTGTTGACCACGCTGTCGGCAGCGGGGCGCATCGTGCGGGCGACCAACGATGGCGGGTGGACCATCTCCCGGCCGCGATGGGCCTCGACCAGGTCGTGGCTGGGAGAGGAGATCGCGCCACACACCCAACGCGAGGGCGTGGCCAGGCTGGTCGAGCAGTGGCTGCGCGTCTTCGGCCCCGGTACGGCGGCCGACATCAAGTGGTGGCTGGGGTCGACCGTCGCTGCCGTGCGCCGGGCGCTGGGCGACCTCCATGCGGTCGAGGTCGATCTCGACGGGCAGACCGGATACCTGCTGGGCGACGACCTGGAAGCGACCGAGCCGGTCGAGCCGTGGGCCGCGCTCCTGCCGGCGCTGGATCCGACGACGATGGGCTGGTTGGAGCGGGAGTGGTACCTCGGCCAGCACAAGGCGCAGGTGTTCGACACCAACGGCAACGCGGGACCCACCGCGTGGTGGGACGGGCGGATCGTGGGCGGCTGGCGCCAGAGCGACACCGGCGACGTCGTCCTGCAGATGCTCGAGGACGTCGGCGCGGAAGGGCGGCGCGCCCTCGAGCACGAGGCGGCTCGCCTGACGGAGTGGCTCGGTGGCACACGAGTGCGGCCGAGATTCCCCTCACCGCTGTCCAGGGTCGCAGGTGCGGGCCAATGATGCTGCGCCGCCCGGGTACCACCTGGGAGGACGTGCGTCGCATGGCCCTCGAGCTGCCCGAGACGACCGAGCGGCTCTCGCGCGACCTGCGCCAGTGGCGGGTGCACGACAAGCTGTTCGTCTGGGAGCGCCCGCTTCGCGCAGCGGATCTCGAAGCGCTTGGCAACGGCGCGCCCGACGGACCGATCCTCGGTGCCCGTGTGGAGCATCTCGGCGCGAAGGAGGCGCTCACCGCCGATGACCCAGCGGTGTTCTTCACCACGCCGCACTTCGACGGCTACCCGGCGATCCTCGTGCGCCTGGACCAGATCGCCCTCGATGACCTCCACGAGGTGATCGTCGAGGCGTGGCTCGCGCGCGCGCCCAAGCGGCTCGCCAAGGTCTACGTCGACACGTCGCTGTAGTCGCACTGCTCGCGCCCACCGTGCTCCCCCACGCCCGACCCCGCCCATCGCCCGCAGCACCCTGCCCGCCGGCGTGGCGTGGCTGCCCGCACGCTCCAGACGCACGGCGCGGCGCAGGGCGATCGTGGCCTCGCGCTCGTCGCCCAGCTCCAGCGCCGCGCGCCCCTGCCACGCGAAGCCCCACGAGTCGCGCGGCGCGAGCTGCGTGTAGATGCGGGCGTGGTCGTAGGCCTCGGCGTAGCGGCCCTGGGCGCACAGGCACCCGGGAGGGTCAGGTGCGCGCGCAGGTCGCCGCAGCCCAGCGCGGCGCGCAGTTCGCGCTCGGCGTCGACGTGCTCGCCCGCGCGGGCGTGGCGGCGGGCAGCCCGCGCCGCCGCGACATCGGGCGTCGACGCCCCGCCGAACGTGGTGCGGGCGCGCAGGACGATCTCGGCGACGCTCGCCCCGCTCAGCCCGAGCACGGGGACGGCGAAGCGCGGACCCTCCCACAGGCTCGGGTGGTGCTCGTCGACGTCGATCTCGCCCAGCCCGTCGAGCACGAAGCCGTTGACGGTGCCGCCGGGGGGCGGCGCAGCAGGAAGCTCAGCCAGCATGTGATGCCCGCGCTGTGGCCCTCCAGCGCGGGCTGGGGCACGGCGCCGTACTCACAGGCGACGAGCAGGTCGCGCTGCGCGTCGTGGGAGAGCGCAGCGGGCGGCGGGTGATCGCGGGCACGACGGGAGGTCGTCGCCGGCGCGCCGATCTGACGGGGGTCGCTTTACGGGCGATCCGCCATTGCCGATACTCGCGGCGTGCCCAGCGAGCACACCCATCGCGGCGCCAAGCGCGCGCGGACGGCCCGTGCCGACCTGAACCTGGGCACCGGTCCGATACGCGACCTGCTGACGGCGATCGAGCGCGGCGCGGGCGCCCACGTGCTGGTCCTCGACCTCGATCCCGGTGTCGCCGGCGCCTTCATCGACCGGCCCGGGCTGCCGCTGCTGTTCGTCAACGGCGCCCACGCGCCGGCCCGCCAGCGCTTCACGCTGGCTCATGAGTTCGGGCACCTGCGGATGGGCCACGGCTCGACGGTGGACCGCCCCGAGGCGTTCCTCGGCTACGGCCACGATCCGGTGGAGGTGTCGGCCAACGCCTTCGCGGCGGAGCTGCTGATGCCCCGGCAGGCGGTGATGGCATGGGGCCGCGAGCGGGTGGGCGCGAGCCTGGAGCTGCGCGACGTGGTCGCGTTCGCGTGCGCCTTCGGCGTCAGCGCGCAGGCCGCGCGGTACGCCTTCGCCACGGCGCGGGTGGAGACCGACGAGGTCTGCCTCGCGGAGATCGATGCCGCGATCGCCGAGCAGGCCCACGTCGCGCTGGCCGCCGGGCTCGGCCTCGACGCCGTCGACGACGAGCTCGCGCGCGTCGCCGGCCACCTGCCGCGGGTGCCGGTGACCATGCGCGACACCGCCTTCGGCGACCTCGTCACCGGCACCATCGGCCTCGAGCGCTTCGCCCACCGGATCGCCTGGCGCGTGGAGGATGCCGCAGCCATGCTCGAGGAGCTCGGGATCGCCGAGCTGCTGCCCGCGGGCTAGGAGCATGTGTCGCTATCGCGACCTGGGGGCCCGCCTCCCGCGGCCACCTGGCCGCCTCCGGCACCCCTAACGGCCCCCGAGGAAGAGGTCGTCGACCTCGTCGCGCCCGGCCTCGCCGGGAGTCTCCGGCCTCGCCGGGAGTCTCCAGGGCGTCGGCGAGCAGCTCGAGGTAGGGCGCGGCGGTCTGGGCGGCGTCGCCCTCGGCCCGGAAGACCGGGGCGGTGGCCCACCCGCCGATGTCGGCTGCGCCCTCCAGCTCGGTGCGCGGCACGCCCAGCACGCGCGCGAGCCCCTCGAAGACCCGGCGCGAGACGCGCGCCGAGGCCAGCTCGCCGCGCTCCCAGCGCTCCAGGTACGTCGCGGTTTTCGCCCCGGCCTCCTCGGCCATCCCGAGATCGCGCACGAGCTCCCCGGCGAGCTGCCCGGCGCTCACCCCGAGGCGCTCACGCAGGCGGCGCAGGAGCACGGGCAGCAGCCCGGAGCGCTCGCCGGCGGTCCCCAGCGCCTGGGCGACGGCCGGCTCGGCGCGGATCTCGCGCAGCGCGGCCTCGCTGTAGGACGGCGTGGGCGCGAAGCGCAGGAAGGCCATGAGCTCGCCGGCCAGCTCCTCGCGCTGGGCCTCGGGCACGCGGGCGAGGTGCTCGTCGACGTCGGGGCGCCGGCCCGCGTTCCACGCGTCGATGAACTGGCTCAGGGTGCGGTCAAGATCAGAGGCCACGGAGGACCCTCTCCAGTTCCTTGATGCCGCGTCGGCGGCGTTGGTAGACGTTGTCGCTGGTGACGTTCAGCCGCTGGGCGATCTCGTCGCCCGCCAGCTTGTCACCGTAGGTGAGCTCGAGCACCTCGCGGTAGGTGGCGTTGGCGATCTGTGTGATGCCCCAGGCCACCAGCTGCTCGGCCTCCAGCCGGTCGCGCTCGGCCTCGACGGCCTCGCGGCTGCGCTCCCGCAGCCGTGCGTCGTGGCCGGCCAGCGCGGCGTCGTAGGGCCCGGCCTCGCCGTCGCGGTCGAAGGTGGTGTCGAGGCTGCCGGCGGCGCGCCTGTCGTGGCGCAGCTCCTTGCGACCGAAGTCCCGGCACGCGTTCTGGACGCAGGTCGCGAGGGCCGCGTAGAACGCCCCGGTCTCGCGCTGCTCGAACCTCGCGCCCATCGCGACGACGCGCAGGTAGGCCTCGGTCGCCGCGCTTCCCCACTCCTCCTCGGGCAGCTTCGGCCCGCCCGGCGAGAAGCGAAAGGCCTTGACGATCTGCTGGACGCGGTCGAAGGCGTTGACCGCGAGGTCCTGCCAGGCCTGCGCGGCGGCGGCCTGGTCGCCGCGGGCGCGGGCCGCCGCGTAGGCCAGCAGCAGGGCTTGGTCGGAGGCGGGGAGCATCTGGTTGGAGGTCGCCACCGGCCGCGAGGATCTGACAGGGCGACCGATGAGTTCGCCGAGGAGGGTCGGTCTCTACCCGCGAGACCACCGGCGTCTCGGCCGGAGAGCCGCGAGGGCGTCGACGCCCTCGCCGACGCCGCGCTGGCCGCCGACGCCGCGCTGGCCGCCGGCGCCGCGCCCGCCAACGAGCCGATGGACCACGGCTTCATGTACGGCCGGAGCTTCCAGGACCTCGACGGCCACCTGTGGGAGGTCATGTGGCTGAGCCCCGAAGCGGTGGAGCAGGAGTCGGCCGACATGGCGCAGAGCGCCTCATAGCGGTGGTGACGACGCCGGGACGCGGTGATCGAAGAGCTCACGCTCGATGCGTACGACGACGAAGAGCAGCTCTCCGGCTTCCTCGTCGGTGCAGAGGAAGCCCTTGAGCATGGCGAGCCCGCACGGATTGCGGGTATCGACGTCGAGGTCATGAGAGTCGACGCCGGCCCGGACGTGCGCACCGGCCTGCTCGCTCACCTTACGCGCGACGGCGAGGCATACGAGGTTGCCCTCGCCGACCTTGCGTTCCCGCCAGGCAGCGAGCTCGGGCTCGTCGTGGCTGCCTACCGGCGCTGGCAGGGGCGCGCCGTCTGACCGGCACGACCCTGGGAGCAGGCAGCCGGTGGCCGCCCGCCGGCGACTACAGCTGCAGGTGCAGGCGCAGGGCGGCGTCCATCTCGCCCATGAGTGGAGCGGGCACCTGGCCCAGGGCCCGCCCGAGACGCTCTACCGACACGGCCCGGACCTGCTCGCATTGCGCCTTGGAGTCGACCCGAAGCCCGGCGGACTCCGCCGGCAGCAAGACCTGGAAGGGGAAGACGCGTGTGATGTTGCTCGTGACCGGAACCACGGTGACCACGCCTCTTCCCAGACGGGACGCAGCTGCGTTGGCGCGATCGTTGCTGACGATGATCGCGGGCCGGCGCTTGTTCGCCTCGCTGCCGCGTGCCGGCTCGAGGTCGGTCAGCCGCACCTCACCGCGGCGCATCCGCCAGCCCGTCGCCGACCGTGGCCTCCCACGCTGCTCGCTCGCCCGAGGACTCCCAATCCTGCCAGGCCGCGGCATAGTCCTGCTCCAGATCGGCGTGGCGCAACAGGGCAATGGCATGCTGGACGGCCGCCGAGCGGGACCGTAGGCCGGACGCGCGCGCGTACTGATCAAGCAGCGCGACATCTTCTTCAGACAGGCTGACGCTGACCTTCATCAGCTTTATGCTACCCAGGTGGTAGCGCCGGTACTACCGGCGTGGGCCCTGCGGACGCTCCGGCTCGCGGCGTCGAGATCCCCCCTTCTACGAGGTCGCGCGAAGGCGCGACCATGACACTCACCGCCGCCTCAGCGCCCGCGCCAGCGCGGTGGCCTGCCCCCGGCGCTCGGCGGCCTCTTCGGCGGCGAGCTCGTGGCGCATCTGCTCCTCGGCCTGTCGGTGGTGCTCGTCGGCCGCGGCGTCCACATGGCGAAGCGCCTCCTCGTGGGCACGGCGCTCGGCGGCCGACCGAGCCTCCAGGTATTGCTCGCGGGCGCGCGTCTCCATGGCCGTCGCGCGCTCGCGCAGCTGCTCCATCGCGCTCGCGGCCCCCGCGACGTCGTCGGGGTCGATCCGCCGCACGACTTCGGCGCTCAGCGGCGACGGGTCGTCGGTGATTCCGGCCAATCGAACAAGGACCAACTCGACATGGTCGCCGTCCGCGTCCGCCCACGCGGCGTAGCGTTCCCCGCGGTCCGCGTCCGCCCACGCGGCGTAGCGGTCCCAGGGAACGCTCGTGTCGGTGTCCCCGCGCGCTTGCGCCCAGATGGCTGTGAGCTCGTGGTGGCGGCGCTCCTGCGTCGACCAAGCCCAGGGCCACACCGCGGCCGCGCAGCCGGCGAGCAGCAGCGCGCCGACGACCGCGCCGACCGTCGCTCCCGGATCCCCGGTGAGCGGCGCGGCGACCAACGGCGACACGCCGGCGGCCCCGCCGAGCAGCACGCCCGCCGCCGTCCTCGTGCGCCGCTGGCCCTGCTCGAAGGCCCGCACGCGCGCCGCGGCGCGCACGTCAGGATCTGTCCTGTCGGCCTCGTCCCCAGCCATCGCGCCCTACGCGATCGCCACGACGATCGGCAGCAGAGCGACGGCCGCGAGCGCGACCCCGCAGCCCATCGCCTCGTCCACCCCGGAGCGATGCTCCGCCGCCGCAGCGGCGCTCGAGAACCGCGCGACGCGCTTCTCGCGCAGGTCGGCGACGCGCCCCAAGAACGCCATTAGGAGCCCGAGTCCGCCCGCCGCGTACACCAGGTTGACGATCGCGTGGATCCAGAAGCCCGGGAACCGGTTCTCGAGCGCGCACTCGTCGCGGTCGGTGGCCAAGGCGTCGTCGCAGTCGGCCCACACCTCCCCGACCGGCGGCATCCACGAGAAGGGGTCGACGAGCGCGGCGACCGAGATGACGGCGCCCACGACGAGCGCCAGGACGACCGCCACCGCCACCCACCCCAGGCAGCCGCCCGCGCCCTCGTTGCGCTGGGCGTCGCTCACGAGGAGAGCTCCCTCAGATACTCGCGGGCGTCGGTCTCAAACGAGCCCTCCTCCTCGCAGGCCAGCGCCCGCCCGAACGCGCTGCGAGCCTCACCCGGGGTGCCCATGTCGGCGCACGCGCGCCCCAACCAAAACCACGCCCACGCGTTGAACGGCGTCAGCTCGGTGTAGCGGCGCATCCGATCAGCGGACCGGTGCTCGGTCCGTCGAGGACAAACCCGATGCGCTCGTCCCCCTCGAGGACCGGGCACTGCGCCGGGGGCAGGCCGTCGTCGACGCGCCCGAAGGCGATCGCTGTCAGCAAGTCCCAGTAGGGATCGACGGTCAGGTGCAACGGGATCGTCGTCGCGTTGAGCGGAAGCTCGTTCGTCACGCCGCGACCTTCGCCGTGCGTCCCGCACGCCGGCGGGCCCAGGAGGAGAGGTAGATGGTCAGGGTCGCCATCGCACCCATGAGGTCGCGCCGAGCACCCCGAATCTGACAGTCACCCGAGGAGCGCAGCCGACTCCAGGACCCCGGCCGAAGCGCGACCTGACCTCGCCGCCCCGCGTCTGCTTGCGCGGGCGCTCGCAGGAGGAGACCGCTCGGCGGAACGAGGACCTCGAACAGCTCGCCGATGTCCTCGGCGAGCCGGAGATCTTCGCGGCGCCCGACGGTGATTATCGCTGCGGACCCACCTCTGATCGGCGGACGGGGCTACGGGGCTGACGCGCCCGGCGACCGGGTGGAGGCGGCCGTTTTCGGTGGGCGCTTCGCGGTCGGGGTCGGGCTTGGGGACCCACGGTGCCGTTGCACGGCGCGTACCAGAGCGTCGATCGCATAGACGTCCTCGCCCGCTGAAAGGGACGGGTCGGCGAACACGCTCTGCGCGCTCGATCTCCAGGTCGGCCAACGCCTCGGCGATCTCGTCGGGCGTCATGAGGATCGCCGGGTCCTGTGGCCCGCCGTATCCCTCCTGGATGTTGGTCGCGTCGTGCCCCACGACGAGGAGCGTGCCGCCTGGTGCGAGCGCGGCAGCTGCGCGGCGCAGGACATCGCGCATCGCCGCGCCGGCGATGTGCAGATAGAGGATCGCCACGAGATCAAACGTGGCCGGCGGGGGCACGTAGTCGAGGACGTCGGCCCGCAGCCACTGCACCGAGACGCCGCGTTGCTCGGCCAAGCGCACCGCCTTGCCCAAGCCCACCTGCGAGAAGTCCACGCCCGTCACCTGCCAGCCGCGCTGGGCCAGCCAGACCGCGTTGCGCCCTTCGCCGCACGCGAGGTCCAGCGCGCGACCGACGGCCAGACCCTCGGCCTCGGCGACCAGGAACCTGTTCGCCTCGGCCGTCCAGATCAGCTCGCTGCCGGCGTAACGGCGATCCCACCCCGCGCTGTCCATCCCCACATCGTGCCGCCCACACCCTGGGCCGATCTCCTTGAATGCCCCGTAGGGTCGCGTCGCGCTTGCGGACTCACCCCAAACATCCTCGTCACCCGGCGCGGGCGCCCGATCGCCCGCCTGTCGGCGATCGATGCTGACGATCCCCTGGACGAGCTCGTTCGTCAGGGTCTCGTGAGCGCACCCAAGGCTTCACGCGGATCTGCGCGCCCGCGGGTCGAGGCGGACGGCGGCGTGTCCGATCTCGTCGCCGACCAGCGGCGCTGAGCCTCTACTTCGACACCTCGGCGCTGACGACGGCCTGAAAGAAGCGGCAATCGCCGCCGGGCTCGGCGTTGCACCGGCGCCGTGACCACCGCGTCCACGCCCGATAGAGCTGGTCGTCTCGAGATTCCCGATCGAGGTCGCCCGTCTCGCAGAGGACCACCACAGGGAACTCCAGGCCTTGAACCCCGGGTCGTACGGGCCGGTGCTGTTCGCCTGTAGGACAATCGTTCAGATGCGCCGCCTACTCGGTCTCTTCTTGGTCTCTGCGCTCCTCCTTGCCGGTTGCGGCAGCGATGAGAGCAAGTTGTCCGAAGGCGGGGCCGAGATGGAGACCACCGAGCACGGCACCAAGATCATCACCTCGGTTGATCAAGAGACCGGCCTGCGCCTCGAGATCCAGGACAACGGCCTCTACATGAAGTTGCCGGAAGACCCGACCGGTAAGGCGGCTGTGCTGCGGGGGACCGGGCTTGGCGGTGCGTGTGAGGTCTCCTCGGATGCTCCCTTCACCATGCCCGAGCTGTTCCCGATCTACTGGCGCGAGGACTTCAACGACTGGGGCACTGCCTTGACGCGCGGGCTGCCGCTTCCCGACGACAGCGAACCGACCCTGGCCGAGTTCGTCACCGAGTGTCGCCTCTACGCCCCACCTGAAGGCAGCGACGAGGTCCGTCTCGACAATCTGGTCACCACGATCCGCATCCGCTAGCGAGCTACTCGCGGCGTGGAGGCAGCGCACAGCCGGTGACGACCCCTGGGCGCGCAGCTCGGGTCGCCGTGCGCGGTCGCTCGCTCCCGGCAGCGCGGTGGCGAGCGCCTGGCTGCAGTTGGCTTGCGTGGCGACGACCGAGTCGCGATGCTGACATCCAAGACAGCCGACAACGGCGGGAAGGAAGAGCGTGATGGCCGAGAAGGTGCTCATCAACCTGGCGACGGGCCTCGAGGATGGCGAGCGCGTCACCGTCGCCTTTCTCGTTGCGGGCGCCGCTTTGGAGCGCGGCCGCGACGTCGCGATGTTCCTGACCAAGGAGGCCGTACGCCTCGCGGTGCCCGGTCATGCCGAGGGCGTCGCTTGTGACGGATGCCCGCCGCTCCCGCGGCTGTTCGAGCAGTTCGCCCAGGGCGGCGGAGAGTTGCTGGTGTGCCCGATCTGCGTGACGGCGCGCAAACTGGACGCCGATGCCTTCGTCGCCAATGCCCGCCTGGCGGGAGCCACGCCGATGTGGGAGTGGCTTGGGGACGAGGGCTCGACGGTCTTCAGCTACTGAGCTGCGCGGCGGGCGGGGGCGCTCGCGACTGGCGGGCGGATGCGCACGGCCGTGCGCATCCGGCGAGAAGTGCTGCGGCGAACCAGCACAGATGCTGGACGGCCTGGCTTGGGGCGACGCGGTAAGCGCGGACCTGCTGCGCCGGCTTGGTCGCATCGAGGACGCCCGCGCGGCGTACGATCGCGCGCTGCACCTCGTTCACTCAGACGCCGAGCGGCCCTTCCTCCAAGGGCGGCTGGCGGTTGTGCGTGAGGAGAAGTAGATGTCGTGAGCGCTTGGGTCCGCGTGCTCGGTCAGGCCTCGAGCGACGGGACCGTCACTCGATCGGCTCAAGCGCCATCCGCCCGTGCGCCGCGCGGCGCCTGCGGCTGCTGGACGCCGCCAGCGTCGCACCGGCGGTCCGACGGCCAAGCGAGCCGCGGCGTTCAGCTCGCCAGCACGCGGGAGAGACTGAGTGCGAGCCCAGGGAAGACTGCGCTCTCGAGTTGGTCGCCTCGACTCAACCACTCCTCGGGGCCGTCGCGGCGCACGCGCACGATGGTGGCGGCGTCCGGGTCGGTCAGCCACAGCTCCTGCACCCCGGCACCAAGGTACAGCTCGCGCTTGGCACCCAGGTCGTTGGCACGCGTGGCCGACGACAACACCTCGACCACGAGGTCCGGGACCACGTCGACGGCCCCGCTTGACAGCGCGGGTCGACGTTGTGCGCTCCACCAGGCGATATCGGGGGCCAGATACTGGTCCTCGGGCAGGCGGACGAAGACGTCCTGGAGCAGCAGCCCGCCGTTCGCCGTCGACTCCTGCCAGCGCCGCAGCGCGTAGAAGAGCTCGCCCTGGATCGAAGCCGCTCGACCGCCCGTGGGCGGCGTCACGACCGCCTCCCCATCGATGAGCTCCACCGACAACCGCCAGCCCACGCCGGCCTGCAGAGCGACGTATTCGGCAGCGTCGAGGCGGGGATGGGCAACAGCGGCCACCGCGTCGATGATAGAGGTGGCCAGCTCGAGCGCCCGCCCACCAACGGCAGGACGGCGCAACGGTTGCACGCTGCTGGTGCTGCGGCGCCCGGCCCGATATAAGCCGCCAGTATGCGCGCCCGCACCGAGCTCGCAGCCGGGGTGTACGGCCTGGGCACCGACATCGTCAACTGGTATGTGGTGGAGGACGGCGGGAGGCTGACGGCGGTCGACGCGGGCCTTCCGGGCTTCGCGACCACGCTCGAAGAGGATCTGCGCCAGCTCGGACACGCGATCGACGACGTCGAGGCCGTCGTGCTCACACACTCCGACGCAGACCACACCGGCGTTGCCCCACGACTGCGCGAGGCGGGAGCGCGTGTGCTGATCCACCAGCAGGACGCCCCTGCGCTGCGCAAGCCGGGGCCCAAGAAGGGCGACGCAAGCCCGCGGCACATGCTCGCCAACCTCTGGCGACCGCTGACGCGAGCGATCCTGTGGGACACGCTGCGCAACGGCGGCATGCACCCGTCGAAGGTCGGCGATCCCGAGACCTTCTCCGACGGTGACGTACTCGATGTGCCCGGGCGCCCGAAGGTCATCCACACCCCCGGCCACACGGCGGGACACAGCGCGCTGCTCTTCGAAGGCCAGCGCGTGCTCTTCGCCGGCGACGCCCTCATCACCCACGAGCTGGTCACCCGAGGCGCCGGCGTGCGGCTCATGCCCCACTTCGTCAACGAGGACAACCGCGCGTGCCTGGCCTCCTTGGACCGCCTCGAGCCGGTGCACGCAGACCTGGTCCTCGTCGGTCACGGCGCTGCCTGGCGGGAGGGTCCCGCGGCGGCCGCACGGCAGGCGCGAACCGCCGCGATGGCGGTGTGAGCGCGCGTCGGAGACCATCCGCCCGCCTCTGGATGCTCTGCCCTGGCCACCGATAGCGACTGGAGGGAGACATGAAGGCCGCTCGATTGCACGCCTACCACGAGCCACTGGCCTTGGATGAGCGCGACGAGCCGCGCGCGGTCGGCCCCCTGGACGTGGTGGTGCGTATCGGCGCCGCGGGCCTGTGTCGCACCGATCTGCACATCCAGGAGGGGCAGTGGGCCGAGAAGTCCGGTGTCACGCTGCCCTACACGCTCGGTCACGAGAACGCCGGCTGGATCCACGAGGTCGGCTCGGCCGTCACGAACGTCGAGGTCGGCGACACGGTGATCGTGCATCCGTTCATCACCTGTGGCCTGTGCCGTGCCTGTCGGCGCGGGGACGACATGCACTGCGCCACCGGGAGCTTCCCCGGCATCGACCGAGACGGCGGATTCGCCGACTTCCTGCTCACCAGCGCGCGGTCGGTCATCAAGCTCGATCCCTCGCTGGAGCCCAAGGACGTCGCCGCGCTGGCCGACGCGGGACTGACCGCCATCCACGCCGTCAAGAAGGCGCGGCCGGTGCTCGACCCCGGAACCCGGACCGTGGTGATCGGCGCGGGCGGCCTCGGCCACATCGGCATCCAGTGCCTGGCCGCGATGACGCCGACCGAGATCGTGGTCCTCGATCCCTCCGAGGCGGCGCTGGACATCGCCCGGGAGGTCGGCGCCGACCACACCGTCAAGGTCGACGGCTCGCACGTCGACACGGTCTTGCAGCTCACCAGCGGGCTGGGCGCCGAGGTGATCCTGGACTTCGTGGGCGAGCAGGGGGCCGTCGAGGACGGCATCGCGATGCTCCAGGACGGTGGCTTCTACCACGTGATCGGCTACGGGCAGAACCTCGACATCCCCACCATCGACATCATCTCGCGTGAGATCTCCTTCATCGGCGATCTCGTCGGCACGTACACCGATCTCCAGGACCTCATGACCCTCACCGCCCAGGGCAAGGTCCACCTGCGCACGAGCACCTATCCCCTCGACGCGATCAACGACGCGATCGCCGACCTCGACGAAGGGCGGCTGCACGGCCGCGGCATCCTGCTGCCCGCGGGAGCCGGCTGAGAGGCAGCGCGGAGACCGCGGCATCGAAGGCATCCTCCGATCCGGCGGCCAGCTCACGCCATCCGTCGGCGAGCTGGCGCCGGCTCGCTGAGCGCGTGCGAGGCGAGCTGCTCGACGGCCTCAGCCCGCTCGTCCTGCGAGGCGGTGAGGTGCGGCACGATGCGCGGCGAAGGCACCCACGCCGGGCCGCTCCACTCCAGCGCCGGCTCGCCCGCCTGATCGCCGAAGACGGCCAGCTCGAGGGCCCGGTAGGCGACGGTGAAGCCGCCGCTCGTTCCCTACCGAGAAACCGACGGCTCCCCGGCTGAAGGCGGCAGCGCTCCGGCCCCACGAGCAGGCGAGGCCGAGCGCTGAGCATGGTCAGTTGCCTGGTTTCGTCGCGCTGACGGCGACGATGTCGAGAACGTCTTCGAGGCCGTCGAAGTCAGAGGGGTTGCGCGTGTGCAGCGGGAGTTGGGCCGCGAGCGCGGTCGCGGCGATAAGCAGGTCGAGGGCCCGCCTTCCCCGTGCCTTGCGCCCCAGGGAGGTGACCTGGGCGTAGACGCGCCCGTAGGCGCGCGCGGCAGCCGTATCGAAGGGGATCGCCTCGAACAGGGCCTCAGCGCGTTGCAGTCGCTCCTGACGGCGGGCGCGCTCGACGGGATCGCTGGTCGCGTGAGGGCCGGCCGCGAGCTCGGCCAGCGTGACGGCGGCGATTGCCATCTGCGCCGGGAGTTCCTCAGCGACAACGCGTTCGAGCTCGATGATGACCGAGGTGTCGACCAGTCCGCGCGCAGGCGCGTCAGCCACGCGGGGCGGGGTCCTGATCGGCGCGAGAATCGACATCGGCGCGGAAGCGGCCGGGGTCGATCGGCGCCGAGCCAGAGAACGCGCCGATCGCTACCTCTCGGTCGACGAACCGGCGGCGCGCCACCGGCGAGAGCTCGCCGACGGCGACGCCGTTGCGGGTGACGACAAAGCTCTCGCCGGCGTCCAGCGCTCGCATGACCTCCCCACTTCTGTTTCGCAACTGGCGTTGGGTGATCTCACGGGACACGTCGGCCACCGTAGCACCTGTGCGACAGGGTGCGAGTCGTGGTGCCCACCTCAAACTCGAACCGCTCCTCGGCGCCCACCCGCACAGCTCTTCGTGGGCGAGCTCGAGCTTGACGAGAAGGGGGTGTGCTCCTATATCCCGAGCCTCGCTTGACCGTCAGCCGGGACACACGCTCGGGCGGTGAACTGGCCGGGGGGCACGTTCCGGTTATCGGTGCCACTCCTCTTCTCCACGTTGAAGATCGTCTGGGAAAGTTGGGTACCGAGCCGGGAGGCGGGGGCTCGCTCGGCACGCTGGGCGGCGGGTTCTTTGGCTCAGCTCAGACGACGACACGTCACGACGCAAGCGCGGCGATAGTCGTAAGACCAGCCCACAACCGCGCGGGTGCGCCGCCCGACGATCGGGCTCGGCGAGCAGTCGCGGTTCGCGGACGGAACGGTCGAGGGCACGCGCCTTGATCACGACGCCCGCGGGAGCCGGCTGAGCGCCGGGCCCGTCAAGCGACCGGTCGCCAGACCCCCCTACGAGGGGCGGTGTGGCGTGGTCAGAAGGCCCTTGTCGCCGCGTCCGCCGCCTGAGCGCCAGACGCGCGGGTTGACCGCCGCTCTTGAGGAGGGATACCGTGTCGTTCACCACGCTCACGGGCGACCGCGGGGATGGACGCGGCGGGCGGGACGCCGCCCGGCTGCGTTCGCCCGCGAGGTCGTCGATCGATGCAACCACCCAGGGCCCCGGAGAGGAGACGGCCCCGACCCTTCGACGGTGCCGGGGCTCGGGCCTCGGTCGGAAGGCTGGCGACCGCGGCCGAGTACGAGGACTTCGAGGATCTCTGGCTCTCGTTTGAGCGGGGCGTCGGCCGCTCCGGGTCGGTCTATCTCAAGCTCGATGCCCGGCGACGCACAGCCCCGCGCGACCGGGCATGAACTGCTGGGTCAGTTCCACCCGCCGAACGGCGCGATGCCGTCACCGCTCCAAGGCGCCACTTGGCGACCGGCGCTTGGTGCACGCGCCCGTCGAAGACAGTTGAGCCTCTCGCATTTCGACCAGTTGTGGCTGAGGCGACTCCGGCTTGTGCTCCAGAGCAGCCACTGCCCAGCGGTAATCTGCCCTGGTGCGCCTCGCATTTTTGGTTGTCGGTGCGCTTCTCGTGGGCGTGGTGGCTGCCGTCGTAGCGTCGGGGGTGTTCAGCCGCTCGTCGGACGGGCGCGAAGCGGCGGCCGCGACGCCTCCGGTCGTCGGGTGCGCTACTCGCGCTGAGCCGAGCGTGAAGGGCCTTGCGCGTCAGCGCGGATGTCATCCGAGGACCGTTCGCGCTGGTTACGGTCGCCCGCGACTTGCCGCGACTGTCGCGGGCTTCGTACCGCCCGAGAGATGGTCGGCTGCCAGGCATCACACTCCCGCGGTTGGGCTTCGCGCGGGCCACAGCGCAACGCTGAGCGTTGCCCCCAACCAGCGCGCCTACGCCGCGCTGACCTACCGCGAAGCCACGCGCGACGCGAAACACATCGAGGACGGAGATGAGGCCGTCGCGTTCGAACCCTGCCCGGCTGACACCCCGGCGTTTACGGGAGGCACCGTTGGACCCATCACCGGCTGGGCCGGAGCCCTCATCATCACCGGGCCCAGCTTGCATTCGCCTGCAGGTTCGGGTGGATGGCAAGCGCCGGCCAGACATCAAGCTTCCGCTGGGCCGTCGCTGCCACTAGACGGGGCTGTCGCCTTCGCCTGACAGGAGCGGCCGTCAAGCGACGAGGATGCCCCCTTTCCGACTGCTGCCTTCTGTGCTCTGCAGGCGCCATGGCCGCGGCGCGTGCAGCTGCCCGTCGTCGCCCAAGCGGCAGTCCAGCGAGAGCGTTGGGTTCGTCGAGGAGGAGCGCACTCATGAAGCGCCGGAATCGCCGGAACGACGCGTTGGCCCGGGATCTCTGCGTTGGCCGTCCCTGCTCTGCAGCGTCATCCGAGCGGGGCCGGTCGCTTCGGCCTTCTGGGTGGGGAGGGAGGGGGGCCGCCGTGGCCGGCAGTTGGTCAGGCTGCGAGTAGTGCTGCCTCCAACTGGTCGGTCAGCCACTTCTCGAACTGCTTGGCGCTCCACCCGCGTTCCTTCACGAGCGCGAGGTAGACGCGCTCGCTGGCGAGCGCCCAGATGCTGTCGCTGGCCTTACGAGCAGACAATCCGACTCGCAGTTGCCCTTGCCGTCGCAGCGATCGAACGACGCGCGTCTGGTCCTCGTAGCGAAACCGCTCCTTGTCGCGTAGGAGCGGCGCGAGGTCAGGGTCGACGGCGGCGGCGGTCTCGAGTACCCCGAAGAGCTCCGCCTCTCGCTCGCAAATCTCACGGTGGATGCGCGCGAACATGGAGAGCTTGCGACGGGGGTCGGCTTCCGCTTCCATCTGGAGCCACCGAGCATGCGCCGTGACGGCAACCTCGTCCTGGTCCCCGCGGACACCCGCCTGGATGACCGCTTGGAGAATGTCGCGCTTGGTCGTCAGGCTCGCGTAGACGGTCTGGACGGCCACGCCCGCTTCGGCGGCGATGGCGCTGATCGACGTCGCGGCGTAGCCCTGGCCCAGGAACAGGCGGGCCGCCGCCTCGACGATCCGGCGCCGTGTCTCGGCGGCCTGGCGCGCCCGATTGGCCATCGCGTATGTCCGCTTCTTGACAGTTCCCATCGGTCAGGTAGAGTCATACTCTATCGCATAGACCGACACTCTACGTTGCTGGGAGGAAGGATGTTACAGACCAGCGAATCTGCTCAGACCGAGCGGGACGCCACCGTGGCGCTGCGAGCGATCGAGCCTGCTGACGCCAGCGAGTGTGCGCGCATCGTCTACGAGGCCTTCGGCGCCATCCACGATCAGCACCGCTTCGAGCGCGACTTTCCCACCCTCGCGGCGGCCCAGCAGTTGACCGCCGCTTTCAGCGCGCATCCGTCGATCTGGGGCGTAGTCGCGGAGCACGATGGGCGAATCGTCGGGTCCAACTTCGTCGATGAGCGCGGACCTATGCGCGGACTCGGACCGATCACCGTCGATCCTGGTGCTCAGGGACTTGGGGTGGGCCGGCGGCTGATGCAGGCCGCGCTCGAACGCAGCCGCGCAGCGGCGGGCATCCGCCTGCTGCAGGACTCCTTCAACGTCGGCTCGCTGTCGCTCTACGCGTCGCTCGGCTTTGAGGTCAAGGAGCCGGCGGCGGTGATGAGCGGCAGACCGAACAGCCAACCCGCAGCCGGAATCGAGGTGCGTCCGCTCGAGGAGCCGGACTTCCGCGCGTGCGAGCAGCTCTGCCTCAAAGTCCACGGCTTCGAGCGCACCAGCGAACTTCGCGACGCCCTGCACGTCCCGGCCCTCTCGCCGTTCGTGGCGATCCGCGACGGGCGCATTACGGCCTACGCCACGACGCTGACCTTCTTCCCCGCGGCGTACGCCGTCGCCGAAGCTGAGCACGACATGCGCGCCCTGATGCTGGGCGCTCTGGCGACCGTGGACCGCCCGGCCTCGTTTCTGTTGCCGATGCGGCAGACCGGGCTCTTTGGCTGGTGCCTCGACGAGGGCCTACGCGTCGTCAAGCCGATGACCTACATGGCGATCGGTGAGTACCGCGAACCGTCGGGCGCGTGGATCCCATCGGTGCTCTACTGACCGGGCCAACGACCATGCTTGGAGACAGCCCAGTGATGACGGCCATTCCCGTCGCGGACGTCGACCGCGCTCGTCGCTTCTACGAGGAAGTGCTCGGGCTGAAATTCGCCGGCGGACCGCGCGATGACGGTAGCCTCGAGTACTCGTGCGGGAGCGGGACCGGCCTGTTCACCTACCCCACACATGAGAACGCCGGCAAGTCGCCCGCCACGCTCGCGGCATGGCAGGTCGACGACATCAAGGCAACGGCCACGGCGCTTCGCGACAAGGGCGTAGCCCTAGAGGACTATGACCTGCCCGAGCTGAAGACCGAGGGCGGGATTGCAACGCTCCCCCGCGGCAGGACACTCTGGTTCAGGGACCCCGACGGCAACATCCTCAACGTGTTCCAGCGCGACTGACGCCTTCGTCGCCCACCATCGACTCGTCAGAAAGCTCCGGCTCAAAGGCGCAAAGCTTCGCCACCCTGCAGGCGGCGCCCCACTGCCGCGGCGTGGAAGACCCTGATGTGTCTCAAAGAGCTAGCCGGGCGTGATGCTCGGTGGGACGTTCTGGTTGAGCGAGAAGACGTTGTCAGGGTCGAATTTGTCTTTGAGGGCGACGAGTTGCTCGAACTTCTCGTCGCCGTAGGAGGCGCGCAGCCGGCCGGGGCCTTCGTCCTTGCTGATGAAGTTCGGCGGCGCCTTGTCGACCGTCCAGGGGCGCATCGTCTGCATCAGTGCGCGTGCCCAGGTGGTCTCGTGCTCGGCTTGGTCGGGGTCCATCCACAGCGCCATGCACATGTAGTACCACGGGACGTTGGGGGCCTCGAGCGCCATCGTGCTGCGATCGGCGCGCGCGAACGCGCCGCCGAGGGGGACGAGGTGCATACCCGTGAACGGCGAGGCGGCCTGGCCGACCTTGTCGATCATCGCGTCGATCGCCTCGTCGGGCAGCTCGTGCATGTAGTCGGCCTTGGCGTAGTAGCCGATCCCCCACGGATGCGCGGGGTCGAGCATCTGCTGGACGGCCGTGTAGGGCATCGGCTGAACCATCTTCAGCCACGGCTCGCCCCATTCGACCAGCGGCGCCAGGACCCGCTCGCCCTCCTGGGGATCGCCGGCGTACAGCACGATCAGGCCGGCGGCGGGCTGGCCGCGTCCCTCCTCGGGCACGAACGGCTCCGGTGGCGCGGTCAGCAGCGAGAAGCCGCCACCGACCTCGTCGGAAGCCTCGGCCATGAAGTCGCGGTAGAAGCGCAGCAACGCCCCGGCGGCCGCGCGCGGGTGCAGGATCATCCCGGCGTAGACGATCGGCCCCACGGGGTGCAGGCGAAACTCGAACTCGGTCACGACGCCGAAGTTGCCGCCGCCGCCCTTCAGGCCCCAGAACAGGTCGGCGTTCTCGTCTGCGCTGGCGCGCAGCACGCGGCCGGCGGCGGTCACGACCTGGGCGGAGATCAGGCTGTCACAGGTGATCCCGCATATACGCTCGAGCCAGCCCGAGCCGCTGGCGAGCGTCAGGCCGGCGATGCCGGTGTGCGTCACGCGCCCGCCGGTGACCGCGAGGCCGTGTTCCTGTGTCGCCGCGTCGAACTCGCCCCACGTCAGCCCGGCGCCGAAGCGGCCCGTTCGCCGCTCGACGTCGATCTGCACGTGCTTCATCGGCGCGGTGTCGATCACGATCCCGTCGTCGCAGCAGGAGTAGCCGGATGCTGAGTGTCCGCCACCGCGCACGGCGACGACGAGCTCCCGCTCGCGCGCGTACGCCAGCGCAGCCTGCACGTCCTCGGGGCCCGTGCAGCGCGCGATCAGCGCGGGACGCTTGTCGATCGCCCCGTTGAAGATCCGCCGGGCCTGCTCATAACCTGGATCGTCGGGACCGATCAGCTCGCCGGCGAACTTCGAGCCGAGCGCAGTTTGGATGCTCATACGGGTCCTTCCGTATCTGTCGTGGATGTGAACGCCGCGCTTCGCTCGGCGCGGGGCGATCGTCTCGCCGCTGTGGATCGCCGCGCTACGGGGATGACCCTGGACCCGACCCTGGGATCGGGCCAAGGCGTAGCTCTGCGGGCGAGGGTAGGCTTGGCCGACGGTGCGTACACCGACACGTGGCAGGGCGCAGGCGCTCTCGCTCGTGGAGCGCGATGACGAGCTCGTGCGCCTCGACGCGGTGCTGGATTCGGCGCGGGCGGGGGCGGGGGCGACAGCGCTGATCGAAGGACCGGCGGGGATCGGCAAGACGAGCCTGCTGACGAGCATCCGAGAACGCGCGGCGATGGCCGGGATGGCCGTCCTGCACGGGCGCGGAAGCGCGCTGGAGCGTGAGTATGCGATGGGTCTCGTGCGCCAGTGCCTCGAGCAGGCTGTGCGCGACCAAGCCGATCGCGATCATCTTTTCGCCGGCGCGGCGCGTCTTGCGCAGAGCGCCGTCCTCGACGTCCCGGCGGGGCCTGATGCGGCGCCCGCGGGAGTCTTGCACGGGTTGTACTGGCTTACGGCGAACCTGGCAGAGCGCGGCCCGTTGCTGCTGGCCGTTGACGATGCCCACTGGGCGGACGAGCCGTCGCTGCGGTTTTTCGCCTATCTGGCTCGGCGCGTGGATTCGGTCGCGGTCGCGCTCGTGATCTGCACGCGAGCCGACGAGGACCGCGCGACGGCGGCTGGCCTGGCGCAGATCCGAAGCGATCCGACGACCGAGGTGGTCCAGCCGCCACCGCTTGGGCCGACGGGGGTCGAGGCGCTCCTGCGCACGCTCGACGAGGGCCCCGTCGAGCACGGCTTCGCCCGCGCGTGCCACGAGGCGACGGGCGGGAACCCCTTCCTGCTCGGGGAGGTCGTGCGGACGCTACAAGTCAAGGGCGTTCCTTTCACCGCGGCAGGCGCCGAGCAGGTCACCCAGACCACTCCGCCTATGGTGGCGCGCACGGTGCGAGCGACGCTTGACCGGCTCGGTCCCGCGGCCCGCGCGCTGGCCCAGGCGACGGCCATGCTGGGCGATGACGTGGACCTTGGCCTGGCTGCCGAGCTCGCCGACCTCCCGATGAGCGAGGCAGCGCCCGCTGCCGGGGATCTGACGCGCGCGGGGATCTTCGACGACACGGCGCCGCTGCGTTTCCGCCACCCGATCCTTTCCGGCGCCGCACGGGCGGCGCGGTCCGCGCCCGAGCGTGCCGCCGCGCACGCTCGCGCGGCCGACCTGCTGCGAGCCCGCGGCGCGGGCCCGGAGCGCATCGCGCTGCAGCTCATGCACGCGTCACCGACCGGCGACGAAGGCGTTGTCGCCGAGCTGCGTGTGGCCGCCGCGCGCGCCTGCGCGCGCGGGGCACCCGGGACCGCGATGGCGCTGCTGCGGCGCGCCGTCGCCGAGCCACCTGCCGCCGCGGTACGCGCTGAGCTGCTGCTCGCGCTCGGGCAGGCCGAGTACGCCGTCGGACAGAGTGGCGAAGCCACCGCTCACCTCGAGCAGGCACACCGCAGCGCGGTCGACGCCGTCACCAGAGGACGCGCGCTGCTCGAACTCTTCCAGGCCAGCCCGGGGGGCCTACAGAGCAGGCGCGCGCTCGGCCCGCTCATCGAGCAAGCACTCCTCGAACTGCGCGATCGAGACCGCGAACTCGCGCTGCGACTGCGAGCGATCAAGATCATCCTGAAGACCGGAACACCGGGCGATGCCGACGCTGCGCGCGACGAAGGCCGCGGCCTGACCGGCGCCACGCCCGGTGAGGCAGTTCTCCTCGGACACCTCACCTTCGTCCGGATGCGCTCAGACGGCAGTGCGGCGGAAGTCGCCGCGATCGCCGAGCGGGCGTCCCGCCAGGCGGACGCCCTGCTGGAGGAGGGCGCCACCGCGCTGGTGATCACCGGCATCGTGCTCGGGCTTTACTGGACGGATCGACTGGACGCGGCCGAGCGCCTGCTCGACCGCGCCGTCGCCGTGGCGCGGCGCCGCGGCGCGACCGCCGACTTCGCGATCGCGCTCACCTTTCGCGCATCAGTTCACCGCCGTGCCGGCCGGCTGCTCGAAGCCGAGGCCGACGCACGCAGCGCGCTCGACGCCGCAATCGAGCCGGCGTGGTCCTGGGCCGGGCGACCCGACGTCGTCCCGCTTATGGCCTCACTGATCGATCAAGGCCGCGTAGAGGAGGCCGCACAGGAACTGACGGCCAACCACCCCGAGGAAATCGTCCTCGACGCTCCGCCGATGACTCCCTTACTGCTTCAGCGCATGCGACTGCGCGCCTCCCAGGGAGAGCACCGCCGCGCGCTCGACGATTGGGAGGAGGCCGTGCGTCGCGCCGAACGTCTGATCGGGATCAGTCCCGCCTGGATCGAAGACCTCGTGGTAGCTGCCGACGTCCACCACGCACTCGGCGACGAGCACGCCGCGCAGGCGCTCGTCGTGCAGGCACTGACCCTGGCGCGGCGTTGGGGCACGCCCGGCTCCGTCGGTCAGGCGCTGCACGCAGCAGCTCGCCTCGGCGGCAGCGGCGACGCGGTGCAGATGCTGCGCGACGCCGTCGAGCATCTTCAGTGCTCGCCCGCCCGCCTGGAGCTGGCACGCGCCCTGATCACCCTGGGCGGGATCCTGCGCCGCCGCGGAAGCCGCGTCGACAGCCGCCAGCCGCTGCGCGAAGGCTTGGAACTTGCCCGTGCTTGCGCGGCCGATGGCCTGGCGGAAACGGCCCGTGCCGAGCTGCGCGCCAGCGGCATCCGCGTGCGCCGGGACACACGCACCGGGACGGATGCCCTCACCGCGAGCGAACGCAGGATTGCCGGCATGGCCGCCGGCGGCGCCTCGAACGCCGCGATCGCCCAAGCGCTCTTCCTCACCGTCAAGACCGTGGAGATGCACCTCACGAGCACCTATCGCAAGCTAGACATCCGCACACGGCGCGACCTTCCATCAGCCCTGGTTTGAAGGACTCGTCCAGCACCGCGCTGGTTCTCGCGCCAACCGGCGCTCGGCGTAGCACGCCGGCGCGGCGCTCTATCCACGCGAAAGCGGAAGCACCCAGGGACGTTTGGGAGGAAGTCGTGGGCCTTGGCCAAGAAGCAAGAACGAGGCCGGCCGGGCTAGGGCTCGAGCTTGCGAAGCGCCCAGAGCCACGTGGCGAGATTGATGGCTGGGAGCGCTACCCCGCCAAGCGCTACCGCATCGCCGACACCCTTCTCGCGGACCTCGAAGCCGCCAGCCATCGCGTCGCAGACATCGACTCCCACATTGAGGAGCAGAGCAGGGCGGGCGAGATGGGGTGAGCGCGCCGCGAGCAGCGTAAAGACGGCGATCGCGATGTATTGCCCACCAAAACCGCGCAGAGACATGACGGATTCTGGTTCGGCCGGCGCATAGCGCCCAGCCATGAACCGTGGTGCGAACATTGCCGCGAGCCCGTAGCCGAGGCGCCCGACCGAACCGGCGGTCATAACGGAGCGTCCCGAGGGAGCCAGTACCGACGGAGACCCTGCCGTCGTACGGTGGACGAACCGAACCATCTCAGCATATTCCTGAGCCCAGCATGGGCTGGCGGCAGTCGGTCGACATTGGCTGGACCATCCCGCGTGAAGGTCATGCCGTCAATTACCTCTTACAGCCCGAGCCCCAGAACGATGCTCGGGCCGATCAGGCTCCGTGGCCCTGAGGGGTTGAGCTCTCGTTCTGCCTCCACCGCGCTCGCCGCGACGGTTGGCCACCGAGCAGTAGAAGACGTAGCGACCGCCATCCTTCTCACACCCTGACCCCGGAAAGTAGCCCGATGCGCGTCCACAAGTGGTGGACCCTGTTGGCCGTCTCGATCGGGACGTTCATGCTGCTGCTCGACGTCACCGTCGTCAACGTGGCGCTGCCCCGGATCCAGGGCGACCTGCGCGCCGGCTTCGATGAGTTGCGCTGGGTGATCGACGCCTACGCGCTGACCCTGGCGGCCACGCTGCTGATCTTCGGCTCGCTGGCCGACCGCTTCGGCCGGCGCCGGGTCTTCGGGGTCGGCCTGCTGGGCTTCGCCGCCGCGTCGCTGGCCTGTGGCCTGGCGTGGGATCCGCTGGTGCTCGACGTGTTCCGGGGCGTGCAGGGACTGGGCGGCGCCGCCATGCTGGCGACCTCCCTGGCACTGATCGCGGCCACCTACGAGGGCCGCGACCGCAACACCGCGTTCGCCGTCTGGGGAGCGACGACCGCGGCCGCCGTCGCGCTCGGCCCGCTGGTGGGCGGCGCGCTGATCGAGGCCCTCAGCTGGGAGTGGGTCTTCTTCGTCAACGTCCCCATCGGGCTGGCCACCGCGGTGCTCGTGGCCCGGGCCGTACCGGAGTCGCGCGACCCCTCCGCCTCGGGTCGCCCGGACATCCCGGGGCTCGTGACCCTTGCCGGCTCGATGTCGTTGCTCGTGGTCGCGCTGTTCCGCGGGGGCGAGGAGGGCTGGGGCAGCACGCTCATCGTCGGTCTGCTCGGAGGAGCGGTCGGGCTACTCGTGGCCTTTGTGGCCATCGAGCATCGCCGGACGCAGCCGCTGCTCGACCTGGCCCTCTTTCGCATCCCCAGCACGTGGGGAGCCTCGCTGGGCATCCTCCTGACCGGCGTCTCGGTGTTCGCGATGCTCACCTTCCTGGTCTTCTACATCCAGAACGCCCTGGGCTATGCCGCGCTGGCGACCGGCCTGCGCCTGTTCCCGCTCACCATCGCCTCCTTCTTCGCGGCGGCCATCGCGGGCCGCCTGGCCGACCGGGTACCGCTGCGGCTGTTGATCGCCTTCGGCCTCGCGGTCTCCGGCGCGGGACTGCTGCTCTCGCGCCAGGTCGAGGTGGGCTCGGACTGGACCGCGCTGCTGGCGGGCGGCATCCTGATCGGCATCGGGGCCGGAGCGGTCAACCCGTCGGTTGCGGCGGCGGCGCTCGGAGCGGTCCCGGTGGCCAAGAGCGGCATGGCCTCGGGGCTCAACGGCACCTTTCGCATCCTCGGGGTGGCGGTCGGCGTCGCGGCGCTGGGAACGATCCTCCAGAGCGAGGTCTCCGACAGCCTCGCCGCCAGCCTTCCCCGCGCACCCGAGGGCCTCAGCGAGGCGGTGGCCACGGGCAACGTCGCCGCGGCCCGGGCGGCGGCCCCGCCGGGACTGGAGTCGCAGGTCGCCGCGGCCGCGGAGAGCGCGTTCGTCGCGGGGCTCGACACCGTGTTCCTGGTCGCCGCGCTCGTGGCCTTCACCGGAGCGCTGCTCAGCCTCGTCCTCGTGCGCGCCCGCGACCTCACCACCGTCGAGCCGGAGGCCGTCCGGGCGACCTGATCCCACGCGGCGGGTCTCGCGATGGTGTGAGAGCCCGCGGGGGCATGATCGCCGTGCCGCGCGCGACCGACGCTCCGCGGCCGGGCAGGGCGGCGAGGGCTGCGCTCGTCCGACGACTTGACGGCCAGGTCCTGTCGTGTCACCATCGGGGACATGAAATACGAGGGTGTGCATGCGGGGAAGCGCCCTTACCGGATGGTGGCGCGGGCGGACGCCGCTCGAGCGACCGGGAGCCGGGTGCTCGACGTGGCGGTTGAGCTGTTCACCGACGAGCCCTACGAGGACGTCTCGCTCGAGGAGATCGCCCGACGGGCGCAGGTGACCAAGCGCACGGTGCTGCGCCGCTTCGGCTCCAAGGAGTTGCTCTTCCTCACGGCGATGGAGCGCGCCGGGCGCGAGGAGATGCGCGCGCGCGACGCAGCGCCGATCGGCGATCTCGCCGGCGCGGTGGCCAACGTGGTCGAGCACTACGAGCGCTGGGGAGCCAACCGCCTGCGGCTGCTCGCACAGGAGGACCGCATCGCGGTGGTGGCCGAGGATGTCGAGGCGGGGCGGCGCTACCACTGGTCCTGGGTGGAGCGGACGTTCGCGCCGTTGATCGACGGGCTCGAAGGAGCGGCGAGGAAGCGGCGCATCGCCGCCCTGGTGACGCTCACCGACGTCTACACCTGGAAGCTGCTGCGCCGCGATCTGGGCCTGAGCCGAGCCGATACCGAGCGGACCCTCGTCGAGTTGATCAGCAAGCTGGAAGGAGAGTCGTGATGGCCCGTGTCATGGCCTACACCTCGCCCGCGCGAGGGCATCTGTACCCGATCGTGGACACCCTTGTGGAACTGCGCCGACGCGGCCACGAGGTGCACGTGCGAACGCTCGCCTCACAGGTGGGCGCGCTGCAAGGGCTCGGCCTGCACGCCGAGGCGATCGCTCCCGCCATCGAGGCGCTGCCGCTGGACGACTGGCGCTGGAGCACACCCGAGCAGGCCCTTGCCGGAGGGCTTCGCACCTTCGGCGAGCGGTGCGTCCACGAGGTCCCCGACCTCCAGCGCGCGATCGCAGAGGTCGATCCTGACGTCCTGCTGGTCGACGTCACGACCGTCGGCGCCGCGGCCGTTGCCGAGGCAGGGCCAATCCCCTGGGCGCAGTGGATCCCGTTCTTCCAGCACTTCGCGCTCGTCCCCAACGTCTCGCCCGAGCTGAGCCTCATCCCCTTCACGCTCGCTCCGGCCGGGATGGAAGTGCTCAACGGGGCGCGAGGCCAGGTCGGTCTTCCGCCCCTGGCGGGGCCCGCCGAGGCGTGGCGAGCGCCGCTCTACCTCTACTACACCGCCGAGCCGTTCGAGGACGAACGGCTCGAGCTGCCGCCCTCGTTCCGGCTGGTCGGCCCCGGCCTCTGGGAGCCGCCGGCGCAGGCGCCGGACTGGCTCGCGGACCTCGACGAGCCACTGGTGCTCGTCACCGCCTCGAGCGAGTTCCAGCGCGACGACGCTCTCGTCGCGACCGCGCTGCAGGCGCTGGGCCCGGAGGACGTCCGCGTCGTGATCACCACCGTCGCGCACGACCCCGGCCGCTTCCCGGCGGCTGCGAACGCGATCGTGACGCGATGGCTCCCGCACGGGCCGCTTATCCGAAGGGCCGCCTGCGTCGTCTGTCACGGCGGCATGGGCATCACGCAGCGGGCGCTGGCGGCAGGCGTCCCCGTCTGCGTCGTGCCGTTCGGACGTGACCAGACGGAGGTCGCCGGCCGGGTGACCGCCGCCGGCGCCGGGAGCCAGGTCCTGCCCGATGCGCTCACGCCGACGGCCCTGCGCACCGCGATCCGGCAGGCCATGACCATGCGCGCAGGCGCGCAGCGAGTCGCCGCCGGCTTCAGCCGCGCCGGCGGCGCCGCGGCGGCCGCCGGCGCACTGGAATCCCTGCTCGCAAGCGCCCCGGAAGGAAGCCAGGCAGCGGTCGGCGAAATCGCGACCCGGTGAGACCGGGCGCCGCAAACGAACCGCACACCCGACAACCCGCGGGTCCATCGCCCGCTCAGACGAAGGAGCAACTCATGACAGCCCTCGCATTCGTCGTTCCCCTGCTCCCCGGCAAGGCCGAGGCCGCGCGCACGGCGCTCCGGTCGTTCTCGACCGGCGAGCGCGCCACCGACCACAGCTCCTCGCGCGAGCGTCTCGGCATCACGAGGGAAGCGGTGTGGATCCAGGAGACGCCCGGCGGCGACGTGTCGGTGGTCTTCATCGAGGCCACCGACCTCCAAGCAGCGCTGACGGGCATGGCCACCTCCGAGGAATCCTTCGACCGCTGGTTCCGCGAGCACGTCCGCCACGTGCACGGCGTCGCCCTCGAGGACGGCTTCCCCCCGCCAGAGCAGGTCCTCGACTTCCACAGTAAGAGCTCGACCGACACACTTTGAGAGCAGCCAGGACCGCCCTGCGCGACGACGGACTCGCTGTCGCTCGCGTTGGCGACGCGGCCTCGGAGGAAGGGTCGCGAGCTGTAGGCACGGGGCGCGGCAGGGCGCTCATGGACCGCGAGTTCCACGCCGCCGGGGCGGGCAGGCGGCGACGCGCTCGGCGACGGCGTTGACCAGCTCCTCGGGATCGCGGCGGGCGTCCAGCTGCAGCGTCGAGGGTGGAGGCTCGCGGAACCGCCGATCCACGGTGTAGGGCAGGGCAGGATCGCGGTCGTGGGGGACCGCATGCGCCGAGGGACGTTGTGCGGCGATCCGCTGCGAGGCGACGGCCGGGTCGATCTTCAGAAGGACGGGCAGCGCCACGTGGCCCTGCGCCGCGGCGGCCGCCGCGACCGCCTCGTACTCCCCGTAGCGAGAGAACGGCATGCCCTCCACGATCGAGAGGTGGCCGAGGGCACAGTTCGTCGTCACGGCGCCGATCAGCGCAGCGAACGCGGCTTGCTTCTCGCCGTCCGTCGAGCTGCAGGGACCGAACATGGCCAGGCGGATCTCGTCGCGCGAGACCAGCCTGGCCCCGCAGCGCTGCGCCAAGCCCTTGGCCAGCGTCGTCTTCCCGACCCCGGGGAGACCGAGGATCGCCACGGCGCCGAGCGGTTGGCCGGTCACCGCCACAAGGTAGCCCGGCCCGCTCCACGGCAAGCCGGGTCATCGACGCCCACGGGCCGCACCGGGATCGCCGCCGCCGTCCGCACCTCCACGACGGGGCGGCAGGCGCACCGGCAGCTCGGGGACCTTCCGGTGCTCGGTCCGATCCGCGTCCCTCGCCAGCGCGGCGCCGTAGCGCACGCTGAGGGGCCCCGCGGATAGGCCATGCAGGTACACGCTGAGCAGGATCGTCCAAGCCGCCACCGAGAAGATGACCTCGCGACCGGGTACGCCGGCGCTCTCGGCGATGAGCACGGCGTAGACGATGGAGGCCAGTCCCCGGGGGCCCGCCCAGCCGACGAACGCGACGGTGCGACCCGAGACCCCGCTGCCCAGCAGCGACAGCGCCACGGCGGCAGGACGCACCACCAGCAGGCTGGTCAGGGCGTAGGCGAGCACCTGCCAGCTCACGTCGTCCAGCACGTCGACCACGATGATGGTCCCGAACAGCAGGAAGGTCAGGAGCGCGAGCAGCTGCCCCTCGGTCTCCGCGAAGGCGGCCGTGCCGGGCATCAGCGAGCGTGCCGTCGTTCCCATGGCGAGCCCCGCGGTGAAGGCCGCGACGAAGCCGTTGCCCCCCACAAGCTCGCTGCCCGTGAAGGCGATCGCGGCGATGGCGACGGTGGCCAGGCGCTGCGTGGTGTCGGTCGTCAGGCCGCCCGCCGCCGCGCGCGCCAGCAGACGACCGCCCACTGCCCCCGTCGCCACGCCGACCGCCGTACCGACGCCCACCTGGGTGGCGAACAGCCCGACGTAGCCCAGCACGGAGTCGTACTGCTCGCGCGCGACGTCGATCAGCACGATGATGAAGGGCAGGGCCAGCCCGTCGTTGAGCCCGCTCTCGACGTTGAGGGTCTGGCGGATGCGCCCCGGCACCGACTTGTTGGTGAGAAACGCCTGTCCGAGCGCCGCGTCGGTGGGCGCCAGGGTGGCCGCGAGGAGGGCGACGGCGGCGACGGGCAGGTCGGGAAACAGCACCAGCCCGGCGCCCACCCCGATGAGCATGGCCAGCGGCAGGGCCACGAGGAGGAGGCGTTGGGCGAGGGCGTGGTGACGCGCCACGGCCCCGAGGTCGATGCGCGACGCGTCGGTGAAGAGCACGAGCGCGAGCGTCACCTCGGCCAGCACCCCCACTCCCTCGCTGCTGACGTCGAGATCCACGACGCCGAGGGCTCCCGGGGCGAGGATGAGCCCGAACGCCGTGAAGACCATCGGCATGGTGACCGGCGAGCCCTCCAGCCTTCCGGCCAGGAGCCCGAAGCCCAGGACGGCGAGGGCGATGACCAGCACGTCGCCTTCCACGGCGCGCGCCTACCCCGTCAGGAGGCTGTGCACCGGTCACACGACGAGTATCGAGACGCCGGGTGATCGCCCACGCCGGGGCGGCGGGTGCGGAGCTTGATCCTTAGGGCTGAGCGCACCAGATGGCCAAGCTGATCTACACGGCGATCACCTCTCTCGACGGCTACATAGCCGACGAGGAGGGCAAGTTCGACTGGGCGGAGCCAGACGACGAGGTGCACGCTTTCATCAACGACCTCGAGCGCTCGGTTGGCACCTATCTCTACGGGCGGCGGATGTACGAGACGATGGCCGGCTGGGAGACCGACGCCGCCCTCGCCGCCCGCTCGCAGCTCATGGGGACTTCGCTCAGACCTGGCAGGCGGCCGAGAAGATCGTGTACTCCACGACACTCGAGAGACCGTCGACTCGGAGGACGCGGATCGAGCGAGACTTCGATCCGGGCGCCGTCCGGCGCATGAAAGCTTCGGGAGAGAGGGACCTCATGGTGGGCGGTCCCGACCTCGCCGCCCAGGCATTCCGGGCCGGGTTGGTCGACGAATGCCACCTGTTCGTCGCGCCCACCATTGTGGGAGGCGGCAAGCAGTCGCTTCCAGACGGTCTACGCCTGGATCTCGAATTGCTGGCAGAACGCCGATTCGACGGAGGCATGGTCCACCTCCGCTACCGAGCCTTGAGCTGAGACCGGTTGTCCCGCGAACAGCGATCGAGCGGGGATTTCGCGTCGGTTCGGGCGCCAGCCGCGCTCCAGGGGGACGCCACGATCGCCCTCGGACCACGACGCAGTTCGCGCAGGGCGAAGGGGGATTGCTGGCCCCAAGTGGCAGTGGCTGGGCGCTACCGTTTGGGCCATGGACGACCGCGCCGCCGAACTCGAGCGCCTCACGGCCGAGGCCCGCCACGCGCGGGACCGGCTCGCGCTGTATCGCGCAAAGGCGCAGACTGGGCGCGAGACGAGCCCGGTGCGGATGCGAGACCTGCAGCGCTCGGCCGACCAGACGGCCGAGCGGCTCACCGCGGCGCGCCGCCGCCACGCGGAGCACGGCGCGCGCCCGCGGGCCAGCACCGCTGGACGGTGATCCAGCCCGGGTCGTAGCGCGTCACCCGAGCCTGCGTCGAGATCCACAACCTGCGCGCACGACCGAGAACACCGATCCGAGGGTGATCGGGACGGTCGTTTGCGACGGCTGACGCGCTCTGGCCGCCGGGACCTGCACTGCCACCCGAGCGCAACGCTGGACAGGGCCACCGCCCACTGGGGCGGTCGAGCTTGTGGCTTCTCGGTGGAGCCCACGTATCAAGGAGGAGGGGGGCGCGGATGTAGCCCTGGGTGTGGCCGTAATGGCGGTGTGCCGGGCCTATCTTTGCCTCATGCGCCACCTTGTCACCACAGCCGTGCTCGGTGCCCTGCTGGTGGCCGCGCCGGCCCACGGGGCCGTGTCCTCGCCGGGCACCGTCGAGCGCCTGGCCAAGCAGGCCACGGTTGCCGCCTACGGCCAGACGGTCGTGTGGTCGCGCTTTGACCCGTCCAGCGACACCTACCGGCTCGTCGCCGCCGACGTCGCCCAGCCCGACGCGCCCCCGCGCGTCCTGCCGGTCGCCCCGCGCAAGATCGCCTTCGACGTCGACGTGGGGCCGGGCCCCGACCGGCAGCCCCTGGCCGTGTACTCGCGCTGTCGCGTCGAGCCCGACGGCGACTACTACGGCCAGAAGCTGTGGCCCAACAACGCCGGGGGCTGTGACATCTATGCCTATGACTTCGCCCGCGACACCGAGCGCAAGCTGACCAACCTGTCCAGCCCGACGGCCGACGAGTACCTGCCGTCCATCTGGAAGGGCACGGTGGCCTTCGCCCGCTCCTACGGCACCTACACCGACAGGCAGTGGGGCGACGCGCGGCTGTGGCGCACCCCGCGGCTATACACCCACTCGCTGGAGGGCCGTGAGCGCTCCCGGCGCCAGTCGCAGGGCTCCACCCGCGGCATCGAGCACATCAGCCTGACGGGCCTTGACCTCTACGGCCGCCGCCTGGCCCTCACCCGGCGCTTCGCCGGCCCCTCTGACGGCGGCACCAACCAGATGCGCGTGACCACGCTGGGGTCGGGCAGCCGCCTGGTCGCCCAGCGGCGCTCCGGGCTGACCCAGCGCATCCTGCGCTCCCCGCAGTTCCACGCCGGGCGCGTGGGGTGGACCGAGCAGTGCGCCGCCGACATCGGCGGCTGTGGGCCGGCCAACTGGCGCTTCTGGCGCTCGCGCATCACCGTCTCCCAGCCGACCTACGCCGACGCACCCAAGTGGCTTGCCTCCGCGGCCTTCGTCCTCGACAGCGTGTGGTGGGTCAAGGCCGCCCCCGGCTACGGCGTTGACAACGTCAACGCCTGCCAGGGCCAAGACCCGCCCGATCCCAACGCCGCCTGCGAGCTCCAGCGCGCGTTCGTGACCTTCGAGCGCTGAGCGCCTGAACCGCCGACGCGACCCCCCGGCGACTTCCAGGCCCGGCTCCGCCGGCACCTCGAGGAGAACCAGAAGGCGCTCGAGCGCCTCGCACAGTAGGCGTCCGGACACCTTCGGTCACACAGGTCTACCCGCCGCGCGAACCACTGCCGCTGGGCGCACGCGGTGGCGCCGACCGACCACGAGCACGACCGTGCGTCAGGCGCCTTGCCCGCGTCGCAGGTACACGACGCGATCGTCGAGCGGCTCGCCGCCCGCGGCGAGCAGCGCGGCGACGAGCGTGGGGCGCCCCGCCGGACGGCGTGAGAAGCGCGACGACAGCGCGATCAGCACGCCGGGGTGATGGCCACCTCGCGTGAGGTGGTCGGCTGAGATGCGGGCGAAATCGCCCACGTTCTCGGTCAGCAGCACTCGCCTCTGCGCGACGGCCGCGGCAAACACGTCCGGATCGGATCTCCCGGCGAGCCCGAGCTCGGCCACGGTGAGCACATCGAGGCCGCCCGCGCGCAACTCCTGCGCCAGCCCAGGCGGATACATCTCGTCGAGCGCCAGCCTCACCGCGCGTCGGCCGCGGCCGTCTCGCGACGGTGAAGCTCGATGCGCGCAGCTATCTCCTCGGGGTAGTCGGCGCGGTAGCCCAGCGCCGCCTCGATCTGGGGCCGGGTCAGCGACCCATCGTCGGCCAGCGTGGCCACCGGGTCGGGCTCTGCGGCCAGGTCCTCGACCCACATCGCGACCTCCCACACGTCGGGGCCCCCGATCAATCCGGCGCGCCGGCCCGTGGGCCCGTCGCGAAAGGTCACCAGCGGGTGCTCGTCGCGGCGCGCGCCCTCTTCGGCATACCGGCGAAGCCGGTCCGACAGGCTCTCCCCCGCGGCCCGCGCGCGCAGCCGCAACCGCTCGGCCAGAGTGTCGTCAAGGCGAACCGACACGTTCACGGACATGTCAGCATCGTCGCACATTGTCCGCACTGTGGGGCGATGCTCTTGCCTCATGGATCGCCCTGTGACAATTCACGCAGGGGGCGACGCTGACGGCCCGCGCGCAGCGATCATCGTGGGCGTGCACCATTTGCGCCTGTCGCTCAACGGCCCGAGGGTAAGCCGCCAACCCTTACGTCATGGCGCCGACGGTTTGAGTCGCCTGCCAGAAGCTCTTACGGGACGCCGAAGCTGACCGCCGGTCAGGCGACCGGTCGCCAGATCTCCCCTTCGAGACGTCCGGCGCTGCCCACCGGCGCCCGCTCCAGACGGGCCAGCTCGTCGGCGTGCGAAGCCATGCGCAGCGCGGAGATCGCGGCATCGAAGGCGTCCTCCGATCCGGCGGCCCGCTCACGCCATCGGTCGGCAAGCTGGCCGAAGTGCTCACGCAGATAGGCCACCCGGGCGCGGTGGCGGCTCTTGTTCACCGTGCCGGTCAGCAGCCGCGGGTAGATCTCCACCACCCGAGGGCCCCCGGGCGGATCGAAGGGCCAAATCGAGCAGCCCTCGCCCGCCAGCGTGGCCAGGTGCTGCATTCCCCGCAGCGAGCCGGTGCCCACCGCGCCGGCACCGCCGATCTGAAAGACGCTCTTGGCTCCAAGCGGCTTCTCGGTCTCGCGCAACATCTCCACGCCCGCCGGCCGCGGCGTGCTTCGCCCCCAGAACGGCGGCTCGCAGCCGCGCAGGAGCGTCTCGGCCTCCTCTCGCATGGCTTCCCACACCTCGCGCCCCGAGCCCCATCCCCGCTCGTCGACATACCAGCGCGGGAAGGAGAAGGCGAAGTCCAGCCCGATCGTCGTGTCCCCATGCTCACGCGCGATGGCCAGCGCCTCGTCGACAACCCCGCCGCGCGTCCAGCCGTTCTCCAGGCGCCTGAGCTCCCCCTCGGCCACGTGGGCGAGCCAGATGGCCTCCTCGGCGCCCTTCTCCCGCCCCGACCAGTCGATGGCCACCACGCTCGCCACGACAGGAAGCCTGGCAGAGTCGCCGTGGCCCCCGACGCGGGTAGGACACTCACGTGGCGCGTCTGCATCCGCGGACGCTTCGTCCGATGCGATCCCGCACGCTTGAGACACAGGAGGCGGGTGGCGCCGTTGTTGTTGAGTTCGTTGGGATCATTGTCGGGATGGCCACGAACACTGCGGATGACCTCTTGCGCAGGGGACGCGAGGCGCTTGAGACCGCCGACTGGGAGCGGGCGCGTTCGTGCTTCGAGCAGGCATGCGAGCTGGGCGAGACGGCCGAGGTTCTCGACGGCCTGGGCCAGGCCGCCCACTTCCTGGGCCGCTATCAGGAGGCGATCGAGTTCAAGGAGCGCGCGTTTGCCGCGTACCGCGCGGCGAACAGGCGAACGGAGGCGGCGGGGATCGCGCGCTGGCTGGCGTTTCTCTACGGCGCGGTCCACGGCAACCGGGCTGCGGCCAACGGCTGGATGGCGTGGGCCGAGCGCCTGCTCGAGGGGGTCGAGGAGTCAGTCGAGCATGGCCGCCTCGCGCTTGACCGGGCTCCGTGGACCGACGACCCCGTCGAGCGCGAGCGTCACGCGCTGGACGCGCTCGCGATCGCCAGACGGTTCGGGGACCGCGATCTCGAGTTCGCCGCCCAGGCCGTGTTGGGTCATGCCTACGTCGTGTCTGGTCGCATCGAAGAGGGGATGCGGTTGATCGACGAGGCCATGGCCGCGGTTGCGGGGGGCGAGGTTGCCGGCATCGACGCGATCGGCTCGATCTACTGCAGGCTCTTGGGCGCCTGCGAGCGCGCCACGGATGTGAGACGCGCGGAGGAATGGATCGCCGCCGCTCGACGTTTCGTCGCATGGGGCGACTTCGTGACGCCGACGTGCCGGCTTCACTACGGAGGGATCCTGATGGCGGTCGGCCGCTGGGCGGAGGCCGAGAAGGAGCTGCTCGCCGCCGCTCGAGTGTTCGAGGGCGGCTATCGCGGGATGCGCGCGGCTCCGCTCATCAGACTTGCCAGCCTGCGGGTGCGTCAAGGGCGCTTCGAGGAGGCAGAGCGCTTCCTCGAGGGTTACGAGTCGCGCCCGGTCGCGAGGGAGGTGCTGGCCCAGACCGCGCTGGCGCGGGGGGACCTTGCGCTGGCGGAGGATCGAGCGCGCTTGTGCCTGGAGGGGCAGGACACCCTCAGTCCTGGCTGCGTGCCGCTGCTTGAGCTGCTCGTCCCGATACACCTGGCTCGTGGCGAACTGGAGGCGGCGAGGGAGGCGCTCCAACGGCTCACCGCGCTGGCGACGGCCGGCCGCGCCGAGCGGACGAGCGCGGCCGCCCAGCTCGCGGCGGGAAGGGTGCTCGCCGCAGAAGGCGACGAGCGCGCCCGCTCCCACTTGCAGGCCGCCCTGGAGGCGTTCTCGGCGCTCGAGCTGCCCCTGGAGGCCGGCCGGACGCAGCTCGAGCTCGCCAGGGCGCTTGCCCGGGAAGCTCCCGCCGGCGCCGTCGCCGAGGCGCGCCTGGCGCTCGCGACGTTCGAGCGCCTCGGGGCTTCGCGCGACGCCGACGCGGCGGCCGACCTGCTTCGCAGGCTCGGTGAGGCAGCCGGCCGGGCCTGGCCGAAGCGCTACGGGACGCTCACAAAGCGCGAGACGGAGGTCCTGTCGCTCCTGGCGGCAGGCTGCTCAAACCCCGAGATAGCCCAGCGCCTCTACATCAGCCGGCGGACCGCCGAGCACCACGTAGCCAACATCCTCTCCAAGCTCGAGCTCCGCAGCCGCGCCGAGGCCGCCGCCTACGCCGTACGCCAACGCGTCGAACTACCAGTGCACGAATAGGTAACCCCACCGATGCTCGGCGCGCCCGGCGGGGGGATCCTGGGGTGGTCCATTGACCACTCGCAAGACAGGAGGAGCCATGACGCAGGAGACGACTCGGGGCCCGGGACTGGACCCCGTAGCGGTGCCCAGTGGAGCAGGAGAGGCACGCTGGTGGTTCGACGGCCTGGCGGTCATCAAGGCGACGGCGGCGGACACCGCCGGGCAGATGACGATCCTCGAGATCACCGAGCGACCCAACGGCAAGGGGCCGTTGCACGTCCATCACACCGAGGACGAGGGCTTCTGGATCCTCGAGGGCAGCGCGACCTTCGAGGTCGGCGACCAGACGATCGAGGCCCGAGCGGGCGACTACGTCTTCGGGCCACGCGACATTCCGCATCGCTACTCGACCGGCCCGGAGGGATGTCGGATGCTGTTCATCTTCACGCCGGGCGGCTTCGAGGAAGTGCTGCGAGCGACCAGCCGGCCGGCAGATAGCCGCACCCTGCCGCCGGCGGGCGACGACACACCCCCGTCCGACGAGGAGATGCAGCGGATGCAGGCCGCGATCCAGGCACACGG
>JAUJOF010000010.1:0-15019 GCA_030447785.1 Solirubrobacteraceae bacterium | reverse complement strand
GGCCCCGCGTGTGAGGTGGTCAGGCCGGATGCACCACCCCGGTGAGGTCGCCGGCGACCAGCACTTGGACCTCGAACACCGTCCGCTTGATGGTGTCGAGTGAGAGGCTGGCCTCCTTGTAGGCGGGGGCGAGTCGCTCAGCGAAGAACCGCTCGCGCGCTTCGTCTGAATCCCAGACACTGATCACCCGGTAGCCCGGGCTCGCCGGACCGGCCAGCATGAGGCGCGCGCCCTCCGGGGGGACGGGCCCGGTGCTGCGCACGTGCGCCATCACCTGCTCGGCCTGCTCCTGGCTTTGCTCGGGGTTCTCGACCATGAGGCAGATCGCCATCGTTGCTCCTTTGCTCCGTGCTCCCCGCTTCTGCGCGGGCTGGATCGCAACGTAGGCCGCGACAGGGCTGCTGTCTTCAGCGCAATTGCTGAATCACTACGGACCGCGTTCGCCTGTCCAGGTCGCGAGCTGCGTGCGGTTGTCGAGACCGAGCTTGGTAAGGGCATGGCGCACGTGGCTCTCGATCGTTCGCACCGAGAGTTGGAGGTGAGCGGCGATCGCCTTGTTGGGGAGGCCCTCGGCCACAAGACCCGCGACCTCGAACTCGCGAGCGCTCAACCCGGCGGGCGCGGCAGGACGCGGGCTCGCCTTGCCGAACGCGAGCGTCACCGCATCGTCGACGCCGCGGCGCGCTCCGTCTGCCCACATCCGCTCGGCTTCACTCCCAAGCGCAGCCTCGCCTCGGGCTCGGATGCGTTCCAGCCGGGCCCGGTAGAATGGTGCGAACTCACCCCCGACCCGCGCTCTGATTGCGGAGGCCGCCGCGATGACCTTGAGGGCGGTTGCCGGGTCCCGGCGGGAGATGACGCCGGCCTGACCGATCAGCGCGACCGGCAGCAGCGTCGCGTCTCGGGACGGACGTAGGCAGTCGACGGCCTTCTGGTAGTGCCCGGTGGCGATCGCCGGATCACGAGCGGTCGACTCGGCGATCACGCCGAGGAAGGTGTGGCACTGACCCTGGCCCCACGAGTCGTCCTCGGTGAGGTAGATCGACAGAGCCGCCTCGAGCAGTTCCTTGGCGCGGGCGGCGTCATCGGCCACCACGAACGTCATGCCGAGCACCGCGATCGAGCGCGCCTCGCCGATCCGGATGCCCAGTTCGTGGTGGAGCGCTCGGCTCGCCTCGAGGTGCTCGCGTCCCGGTTCGACCGCGCCGGCGAGCGTCTCGGCCAAGCCCTGGAAGAACTGAATCCAAGCCTGGAGCACCGGCTCGTCGAGGCGGGCGTTCAGCTCCCGCGCCTCGGCCAGCACGCTCCTTGCCGCCGCCGAATCCCCCATTGACGTCGCAAGCTGCCCGGCAGCGATCTGAGCCTCCACGCGGTGACGGTCGTGGACCCCACAGCGCTCGAGCAGCAGCTGGGCGAGGCGAAGTCCCTCGGCCTGCCCAAACCTGAAGAAGAGATCTCGCGTGCCGGCGAGCAGTCGCATCCCAAAGCAGGGATCCGAGCCCGCCGCCCATTCCAACGCCGCGCGGATGTTCTCGTAGTCGTCGTCGAGCTCGTTCACGAATTGTTGCTTGCCCTTCGTCAGCCACTCCTCGCGCGCGAGGTCGGCGAGCGCCGTGAAGTGGCGGAGATGGCGGTCGCGAGCAGCGTCTAGCTCACCGGTCTCGACGAGGAGCTCGTAGGCGTACTCGCGCACCGTTTCGAGCAGCCGGTACCTCGTCCTTCCCCGCGCGCTCTGCATGACCGCGACCAGCGACTTGTCCACCAGGCGCGCGAGCACGTCGAACGAGAGCTCCGGCGCGACCGACTCCGCCGCGGCGGCATCGAACCCGCCCACGAACACCGCCAGGCCGCGAAAGGCCTGTTGCTCGGCGGCATCGAGCAGCTGGTGGCTCCATTCGACCGCGGCGCGCACCGTCCGATGGTGTGCCGGAGAGAGTCGCCCGCCTCCGCCGAGCCCGCCAATCCGGGTCAGCCCCGCGAGGATCTCTGCCGGGGACATGACGCTCACCCGCGCAGCAGCGAGCTCGATCGCCAGCGGCAGGCGATCGAGTCGCGCGCGCACAGCTGCTCGATCGCGGCGTCCGTTTCTTCGCCGGGCACGAATTCCGGCTGCCGCAGCCTCGCGCGCTCGACGAACAGTCGATATGCGTCCTCGGCCTGAGCGGCTCCAACCGCCAGACCGTCTCCCCGTTGACGCCGAGCGACTCGCGGCTCGTGGCCATGATCCGAACGTTGGCGCACGAGGTGAGCAAGGCGGCGGCGAGCTCGGCGCACGCGTCCACCACGTGCTCGCAGTTGTCCAGCACAAGCAGCAGGTCGCGGTTGGTCAGGTACATCCGCAGCGCTCCCGTCGGCGTGCTCGCGCCGGGGTCCGACCTCCAGCATCCGGGCGGTCTCGGCTGCGACGTCTGGCGTGTCGGGACCAGAAGCGAGATCCACAAGCCACACGCCGTCGGCATGCCGGGCGATCTGGCGCCGCGCGAGCTCCAACCCGAGGCGGGTCTTGCCCACGCCCCCGGCCCGGTCACGGTCACCAGACGGGTCTTCCGTAGCGCCTCCCCGATACCCGCAAGCTCAGGTGTCCGGCCGACCAAGGAGGCCAGTGGCGCGGGGAGGTTGTGCTCCGGGAGCCTGCCGGGCCGGCAGTTCGCGACGAGGTCATCGCCATGACGATGCCGATGATCACACAGCGATCCGGGTTAGGTAGGAGCCGACCTGATCGCTTCCGCCGGTTGCGGTACAAGAAGATCCCAGAGAGTTGGGATGGTCGTTCGCGCCGGCCGACCGTAGCGTCACCGCCAAGGTCCAGCGTCTGCTGGAGAGGCGACCGAATGGGGTACGCGATGTCTACGGTCAACAAGGAGCTCTCGTGGCGGTTCACCGAGCTGTTCAACAGCGGCGACGAGGCGCTGGCCGATGAGATCCTGAGTTCCGACGTGCTGTTCCACGGGACGGCCGGCGACGGTGAGCTTCGTGGCATCGATGCGATGAAGAAGTTCCTGGCGGAGTACCGGCGCGCCTTCCCGGACGCCCACAGCACGGTCGAAGAGCAGATCGCCGAGGACGACAAGGTCGTGACCCGCTGGCGTGCGCGCGCGGACCCATCGAGGGCAGCTGGGTCCGATCGCCGCCACCGACCGGAAGTTCGAGATTGACGGGGTCACCATCGAGCGGATCGCCGGCGGCAGGATCGCCGAGGTATGGGTGACCCGCGATGAGCTCGGGCTGCTGGGCCAGCTCGGCGTGCTGCCCGCGCCCGAACCCGCCAACGGCTGAGCCAAGCGGATCTAGAATCAAGCTGGCGTGGACGCGGAGTGACACGGTGAAGCAGGGAGCGGCGCTCGAGAACCTGACCGGTGCGATCGTCGAGACCTGCCGGTCTGGCCTGCATCCGGAGACGCTGCGCGATGGGGTGCTCCCGCGTCTGCGCCGGGCGGTGCCCTTCGATGCCGCCTTCTGGGCCACCGTCGATCCGACGACGCTTCTCTTCACCCAACCACACCAGGAAGAGATCCCGGCCGAGACGGTTCCCTACTTCATCCACAACGAGTTCTTCGATGCGGACGTCAACAAGTGGACCGCGCTCGCAGCGGAGCGCCTGGGCGTGGGCACGCTCGCCCAGGCGACCGAAGGGGACATGGACGCGAGTCCTCGCTACCGCGACATCTTCCGGCCGCTGGGTCTCGGAGACGAGCTGCGGGCGGTGCTTCGGGTCGGCGGGGCCTGCTGGGGCTACATGTGCCTGCACCGCCAGGCGGGGGCGCCTTTCTCTGGGGACGAAGTGGCCTACGTCCATCGCCTCGCTCCGCATCTCGCCGAGGGAATCCGCGCGGGCATGCTGGTCGCGAGCACCGAGCTCGCGGACGTGGCCGACGCACCGGGACTCGTGGTGGTGGCGGCGGACGGCTCACTGCTTTCGATGACGAAGGCGGGCGAGCGCTGGCTTGAGGAGGTCGGGCACCCCGAGCCGGAGCGCTGCGGGGTACCCATCGAAGTCCGCGCACTCGCTGCGAGGTTCCAAGGCCCGGACGTCTCCCCGGACGGGCTTTCAAGGCTGACGGTCCGAACGCGGGCGGGCCGCTGGGCAGTACTCCATGCCTCCCGGATGGCGACTGCGCAGACGGACGCGATCGCCGTGATCATCGAGGAACCCTCGCCCGCCGAGCTCGCTCCGGTCCTGATGATGGCCTACGGGCTTACCAAACAGGAGCAGGTGCTGACGAGCCTGGTCTGCCGGGGCCTCTCGACCGGCGAGATCGCCGACAGGCTGCACATCACTCCCAACACCATCCAGGACCACCTCAAGTCGATCTTCGACAAGACCGGCGTAAGCAGCCGGCGAGAGCTGGTTGTGTCGATCCTCCAAGAGCAGTACCTGCCCCGGGCGATGACCGGCCGACCCATCGGGCCGTCGGGCTTCTTCACGTCATAGAGCCTTGGGGAGGCGGCACCGATACTTGCCGCGTGCGCGGACTCGGGGCCTTGATCGCTGCGGAGTACGGGGACTGGGAGGGTCCCCGCTAAGAGCGTCAGGCCGAGACCTGGTTGTGGACCTCGAACCCGGTCTCCTCGGGCGGCGCCGTGAAGCCGCCCTCGATGCCGGCTTGCACCTGTGGCATCAGGATGCCATCGCGAAACTGCTCCCAGCTTTCCCGCGATTCATGGATCGCCACGACGATCCAGCCGTCGGCCGACGGACCCGCGACGTGAAAGACCTGACCCTCGGGCAGGCTGCCGTCGCTGGGATGCACGGCTGCGATCGATGCTTCGTACTGCTCCTCGGTGCCACCGGCGAACTGATGCACGATGCCATAGGCCATTTGAGCTGCTCCTTGACGTTGGACGACACAGTCACCACTCCCGCCCCTACACCGCAGCGACCATACAGCGCGTGCCGATGGCACATTGCGCATGCGCGCCCTCCGTCGCTCTAGCCTGGACACAACCGAGGCGCTCGCGAGTATGTCTCGGCCATGCCGAGGATCAGCGCCTTCTACGGGATCGTGATCTGGATGTACCACGACGAGATACACCACCGCGGCCGGCGGCACTTTCACGCCACCTACGGCGACGATGAAGCCTCGATCGACATCGAGACCCTCGCCGTCATCGCCGGCGAGCTCCCGCCTCGGGCCCGGCGACTCGTGGCCGAGTGGGGGCGGACCAACCAGGCCGCGCTGCGCGAGAACTGGGAACGCGCGCGTAGGCATGAGCCCCTTGAGCCGATCGAACCCCTGCAATAGACGGTCTACCATCCCAACCACATGCGCAGCACCCCGTTGCTCATCGAGGCCACGCCCAGGGACGGCTACACCGTCTACGTCCGCTTCGAGGACGGCACCGCCGCCGACGTCGACCTCTCCTATCTCCCCGCGTACGGCGGCGTCTTCGAGCCCCTGCTTGACCCCGACTACTTCGGCCGACTGCGCGCCGACCGCGAGGCCGGCACCATCGTCTGGCCCAACCAGGCAGACATAGCGCCCGAGACGCTCTACGCGCACGCTCAGCGGCGCGCCGCCCGCGCAACCGCCTGAGATCACAGACGTGCAGCGCTTGCTGACGCAGCGTCACTGCCCCGTCTACCCGAGCGCGATGGACGGGCAAGCGGCGGGCAGCGCGCGAGGAGGTTCGCCGACGGCGCGGTGCACGAGGTCGATCTGTCCGGGCTGCTGGAGACCGGCGGCATGTTCGCTTAGATTCGTGATGACCGCGAGGTCTTCGAGGCCGTCACCGTGGACCGTGAGTTCGCCACGATCGAGTGGCCCGGTGACGTAGATCTGATCCCGACGTGCTTCGCGGAGACCGTCCGCCTGCGTCTGGACCACCTCTGCCTCGACGAGTCGTCCAGTGAGTTCGACAGAACCGGCGCGTGGGAGCCCTTCGGCATTAGGTCTCGCCGGGGTGGAGACGGCTCGGGCGGTTGGCAGGTAAACCTTGGCGCCCTGAGGCCATCCGTACGTTTCGGTCGGCGCTCGAGGAAGGTCCTGGCTCCTGGCGTATCCTGCAGGCATGGCCGCGGAGCGTGAGTTCGACGTCGTCCTCGAGTCGGCAGAGGAGGGCGGCTTTGTCGTCTCGGTCCCGGACCTGCCTGGCTGCTGGACCCAGGGGGAGACCCGAGACGAGGCGCTGGCGAACGCAAAGGAGGCGATCGCTGCTTACCTCGACGCCCTGAACGAGCTCGGCAGGCCGCTTCCAAAGCCCCAGCGCGAGCACGTCAAGATCACGGCGTGAGCCCACGGCTGCCGGCCGTGAGGGCGCGGCAGCTCGTCCGCGTGCTCGAGCGAAGGGCTGGACGCACGTCAGGACGCGGGGCAGCCATCTCGTCTTTGCGCATCCGGACAGCCCGAAGCTCGTCACAGTCCCCAGCCACCCCGGCGACCTGAAGCGACCGCTCGTGGCCGGCATCCTGAAGGACGCCGGGATCAGCCGCGAGGAGTTCGTGCGGTTGCTCTGACCTGACGGTACTGGCAGCAGCGCACGCTGCTGCGGGGTGGGGCTGGCGCGCCGGGAGGAGAGCGCCGCTCTCAGCGCCTCGCGGAGGCGCCGGCCGGCCTGACCCCGGCGACCCGGCGGATAAAGCCGAGGCGTCAGCCCGACAACACCCAGATACAGCTCGCGCCTGGCGCCCAGGTCGTTGGCACGCGTGGCCGGCGACAGCACCTCGACCACGAGGTCGGGGACGACGTTGATGGCTCCGCTTGACAGCTCCGGTCGACGCGCCGCGGTCCACCAAGCTGGTCGCCACCCCGACCTATGCCAGCTACCTCAACCCCGTCGAATGCCATACGGAATCACCATCGCCATGTTCTGGCGGGAGCACAACCACCCCGTCGCGCACTTCCACGCCGAGTACGGCGAGCATGCCGCCTCGTTTGCGATCGACGGGACGCTCCTGGCCGGCTCGCTGCCGCCGCGCTCGATGCGCCTGGTGTGCGAGTGGGCGGAATTGCACCAGGACGAGCTGCTTGCCAACTGGGAGCGCGTCCGCAATCTGGAGCCGCTCGTTTCGATCGATCCGCTCCCCTAGCATCGTCGTCATGACCGACGCCCCGCCGCTCCGGCGCATCGTCCAAGTCGAGGTGCTCGACGACCACGAGCTGCGCCTCACGTTCGACGATGGGCTCGTCGGTGACGTCGCGTTCGGGGATCACGAGTGGCGTGGCGTCCTCGCCCCGCTCCGAGACCCTGCCCGGTTTGCGGAGGTCGGCATCGAGATGGGCACGCTGTCATGGCCTGACGGGCTCGACATGGCGCCAGAACCTCTCTACGCCGAGGCACGCCAGCGACCCGTCGTACCCGCTGCGCCGGGACCCTGACGCTGGTTGGAGGCCGCGCTGGCCGGCGACGACGAGGCCCGGGGAAGGCCAGGCATGGACGAGGAACAGGCGGCGGTCCTTCCAGCCCTCGACCTCGGCGATCTTGCCCTCCAGCGCGTAGCGGTGGTCCAGCGAGCGGCCGAACGGGTCGGGCATCCGCTCTCGCGGACCACCGGCGGGCAGCCGATAGAACGTTCCGTGCCGGCATTCGATCCCTCCGCCCGTGACCTCGAGACAGACGGTCCCGCGCTCGGGGTGACACAGGACGAAGTCCCCCTCGTCGTCCCGGGCGCCCTCGGCGTGGTCGCGGTAGATCACGCTCGCCGAGTGAAAGACCGACCACTCGTAGCAGAGCTGGTCACGCAGAGCCTCGAAGACCTTGCGCTCGGCGTCGCTCTTCAGATCCTCGTCGAGCAGCGACCGGGGAAGCGTACGGGCCATGAGGGTGTCCTTCCAGCCTCGACCCTGCGCTCGCGCGAATGCCCGGCAGCCGTCACAATGAGACCGTGGCACGCCGCCCTACCACCCTCTACCTCGACGACGAGATCCTCCAGGCCACCCGTGCGCTGGCCGCGCGCACCGAGCGTGACGAGTCGAGTGTCGTCGAGGACGCCGTGCGCAGCTACCTCGGCCTCGACGTTGCCCAGGCGGTCTGGCGGCGCAGCTATCTCTCCGAGGAGCAGGCACTCAAGCTCGCCGACGACGAGAGGCACGCCGCCCGTCGGTAGTGGCGCGTGCGGTCTTTGACCCCAACGTCCTCGTCGCTGCTCTCATCTCACCGCGCGGCGCGCCCGCCGCGCTCTATCTGGCTCTCACACGCGGCCGCTTCCACCTGATTGCTTCACCGCAGCTGCTCGACGAGCTGGATCACGTCCTGGCCCGATCGAAGTTCCGCCGCTCCGCCAGCCGCGAGGAGGCGCGGGCGTTCTTCGACGCGGTCGCCCGTCTCGCGCTTTTCACCGAGGACCCGCCGGCCACTGTTGTCGCTATGTGAGCCGCGTAGCGTCCGCTGACGAGACCTCCATTGATCGGTCCGTCGCCTAGCGGAGAGAACCCACTCGAGGTTGCCGCCCTCGGCACGTGGGTTGCCGGCCATCAGGGCGCAGATACGCAGATTCCGCGCGATGCAGCGTGTCGTCCCGTGGCCGGTCTACGGTTACCGAGTGCCCGAGTCCACCGATAAGCCCTGGTTCGCCGGCGAGCCGGGCGAGTTCTTTCTCTTTCGCGTCAACCGTCGGCCGCTCGACGAGGCCGACCACCTATGGCAGCGGCGGCTGCCCGAGGACCTGTTCGAGCACTTCGTGCGGGTGCTCGCGCCGGGCTACGAGGTAGTGACCGGTCGGCGAAATCAGCGGACGTGGCGCGTGGGTGGCGTTCAGCGGCACGCGGAGGACCGCACGCTGACCGGCCGGCTCGGGTGGGTACCGCGCGGCGGCGAGTAGATCGTGCCCGACTGGTCGGACGAGGAGAAGGACTGGGTGACGACGACGATGAAGCCACGTGGCGGGCGCGTTGTGCCGTTTGGCTTCGACTACGAGACCCGTCTGCTGACGGTGCTGTCGGACCGCTCGTCGCCGCCGGCAACGGTCGCGGCCGTGTTTGAGCGGATCCTGCGGGACAATGAGCGGGAGCTGCCCGAGGAGGAGCGCAGCACGGAGTGGAGCGTCGAGCCGATTCTCGACGCCGAGGAATTCATTGAGTGGCTGTCGAGTCTCGAAGTGGTCCACCGCGTGTCGTTCACCGCGCGGCTGCCGAACCCGGAGCCGCGGGACGCGTTCCGCAACCTTGCCGAGCGGATGGAGGCGCGCCGCGCGACGGAGTACACGGAGACGCTGAAGTCCGACCGCGAGGAGGGCTTGCAGGCGTGCAGGACGACCGCGACGTGCAGCAGGCAATCGCTATGGGCGAGCACGGCCTCGCGCGGCTCCGCGGTCGCGGGCGACGCACCGGCCGCGAGTCGCGCTTCGTGCAGTCGCGCGAGGTCGCCACGGAGCATGTCGACGAGCTGCCGGCCACGTGGGAGGAAGCGCGGCAGAGGATCAGCGAGTGGCTGAAGGGTCAGCTCCGGCGCTTCCTCGACGACACTACGTCCTGATGGCCGACGACGACCTCACCCGACCTGTAGGCATTTGGCGGGCGTTCGGTGACTTCAAGGTGAAGGACGCGCTGTAGCCGGAAGGTCTTCTCGCGCTCGTGATCGGTGCCGGTGGCTCGGCGCTCGTGGTCGGCGCAACGACGCTCGACGAGCGCCTGAGCACCATCGGGACGATCCTCGCGCTCGCCGCCGGCTTCTTCGGCGTAGTGTTCGCCGCGCTCGCCATCGTCGTGTCACTGCCCTCGACGAGCTACTTGCGGATGCTCCAGCAGACGCCGGAGGGCGGGATGCGGCGCTTCCTCGAGCCATTCCTCGTCGCGGTGGGCACCCAGGTCGCCATCGTCCTGCTGTGCATCGCTTACCGGCTCGTCGCGCGCGACGTGACGGCGTCGATCGAGCACGTGACATTCGGCCTAATCGGCTTCCTCTTCCTTTTCGGCCTGCTCGACATCGCGGCGCTCGCACGGCAGCTCGTGCGGCACGGCATCTACCGGGCGGTGGACGCGGAGCTCGAAGAGCGCGATGGCGACGGCGGGACAGGCGGCACGGTGCGCCGGCTGCCCCACCGCGGTGCATAGCACCGGCGCGTGGACGCCTTCCCCTCGCCGGCGTTACGATCGCTCCGTTCCCAGAGTGGGGCGGCACTAGCGCACGGCCTGCCGTCGCCCAACGTACCTCCATGAGCGTTTCATCACGGTGCCGCCGACGCGCGGTCGTGGTACTCCTCCGTGCGGTGACGACCTCCGTGCCCTTGTCTCGACCGCCGATGGCATCGCCGCGGCGTTCTCGCCGGCTATAGGCCGGCGACGCACGAGGCGTACGCGTGACCAGCGAGCCTTGGCGTGTTCCTCGCTCGCCTCGGCGTACCGCTCGACGAGCGCCGCGCTCACGTGGACGCGTTGGTGCGCGAGGCCGAGGACGCCGGCGTTGGGGCATCCCCGCTGCCGGCGTGCGCGACCACGTACTCGTCGCCTTGCTAGCTTGAACGGACTGCGCGTCTCCGATGCGGCTGGCCGCGAACCTGGCCGATCTCGGGCACCGCACGGCTCGGCCTGCGCCGCAAGGGCGAGAGCAGCAGACGGTGGCGGCGCCGCGGACGACCGATGCCCTCCAGCTCTGCTCACCAGCCGTGAGGAGAGCGCCATCCTCGAGGCGACTTATGGCGAACGTCTGACCCGCTTTGCCGTGAACCCCGCACGTCCCCACGGCTACACCGTGTCGCCAGAGCTTACGGCTTGTCTCGTCACCGCTGCGCTCGCTCGGGGTTTCGCTGCCCGACGTACAGGAGGCGGCCGGCCACGCGCGCCCGCGGACGCCCGGGCTACGACCGCGGCCGTAACCCATTCGAGCGCACCGCGAGGCGCTGCGACGCAAATGGGACTGCCCTCGCCCAACCCTGCGCAATAGCTCGGCGCAGCGCGGCTTCTCTGGCCGCTGAGTGAAGCAGGCGATCGAGGCGTTCGCGGAGATCCAGTCGGAGCCAGCGGCGGGGCGTGGCCGCGAGACGAGCCTTGCAGGAGTCGGCACCGTCCTGGTACCGATGTAGCCTCGCGCGTATGCCGAAGTGGGGTCTCACGTCAGCGATGCGGTGGGAGCGGCCGTATGGGCTCGATCCGGAGATCCTCCGGCCGGCGAAGGTCATCACCGACCCGATCCACGGTGATATTCGGCTGACGGAGCTAGAGCAACGGATCATCGATAGCCCGCCGTTCCAGCGGCTGCGTCGTGTCAAGCAGCTCGGGACGACCCACCTGGTATATCCCGGCGCCACCCATACGCGGTTCTCCCATTCGCTCGGCGCAGTAGAGGCGGCACAGATGCTGCTCGACATCGTGATCGAGCAACGAGACGAGCCGGGAGCAAAGGAGGATCTCTTCGCCGAGTGGGAGCGACAGGCTGGAGCCGACGGCCCACCGTTACTCAAGCGACTGGCCGAGGCAATCGTCCTGACGCGCCTGGGCGCCTTGCTCCACGACCTCTGCCATATCCCGTTCGGGCACTCGGTCGAAGATGAACTGCGCCTGCTTGAGCCGCACGACGAGAACGAGGCCCGCTTTGACGGGCTCTGGGCGCAGATCGACGACATCGCGCGCCACGCGATAGAAGGCGGTGTCTCGCTCGGGGGGAAGACGCTCAAGGACGATGTCCTCCCGCTGATCCTGTCGGCGAAGTACAAGCAAGAGCCTGATGAGGGGGACGACCCCGGCGTCGCGGATGTCACCTACCCCTTCGCGCAGGACATCGTGGGCAACACAATCTCCGCTGACCTCATGGACTACCTGACCCGTGACCATCGCTTCACCGGGCTTCCGGCCGCGGTCGGGCATCGTTTCCTGGATTCTTTCTATATCTCGCCCTCCACCGACGCCTTCAAGCCGCAGCGCATGGTGCTGCGTGTGGTGAAGCAGCAGCGCGAGCGCAAGGACACCCTCACCGAGCTTCTGAAGTTCCTCCGCTACCGCTACGAGCTGTCCGAGCGAGCGCTCGCCCACCACGCGAAGTTGGCGGCCGACGCGATGGTCGGCAAGCTGCTTCAGCTCTACAGCGACGCCCTTTGGGTTGACGAGCTGGAGCTGCGCACTGCGGGCCGCGATGACCTTCGTGCGGCGTTGGAGCGCGCGAAGCGCAGCGACCTAGACGCCCTACGCGCCGAGGCCAGACGCGCTCTGGGCGACAAGCCGCTCGGGGAGGTGACCGAAGCGTCGCGGGGTCGGCTGGAGACAGCGCTGCTTCGGCACGGCGACGACGGGCTACTTGAGTATCTCTACGCCGAGGGACAGGCACGCGACAGTGACTCGCGGTGGGTAGGTGTGCGAGATCTGGCCAAAGCGCTCCTTGATCGACGGCTGTTCAAGCCCGTCGCGCGCATGAGTGACCGGAGCCACGCACGAAGGTTGTGGGAGGAGTACGGCAAGCACCCGGACAAGCGCCGCAATATCGAGCAGGTCGCCGCCCGGTTCGCTGAGATCAAGCCCGCCTGGCACGTCGTCATGTGGATTCCGCCCGAGCGCATGCGTCTCAAGCCGGCGCTCGTCCTGGTGGATGACGAAGAGCTGATCGACACGATGCTCAGTCGTGAGCGCAGCCCGCGAGGACATCGTCGAGGCAGCGAAATCTACGACGACCATCGCGACCTCTGGGCGCTTGAGGTCTTTGTTCATCCCGAGCTTCGCGACGACGAACCGCGCCGCGATGCGCTCCTCGCCGCTATCGCTGACCAGCTACATCTAGGCAAGTGGGACGACGACGATGCGCCCGTGCGCCCCGCCAAAGTCGCGCGGCGCCGTGCAAGCGACGAACTGAGGTTGACCCGCTCGGACGAGCGCCAGCTCAAGGAGTTGGTGCCAGCCTTCTACGACGGATCGATCGGGCTGAGTGAGCGGCCCACCGTGGCGGACATGGCGGGCGAGTACAAGCTCGCCTGGAAGGGGGCGCAGGCTACAGACGACTCTGCTTCGACTCCGTCCGTTGACACAGGTTCCGACAAGCCGAAGGATCCAAGGCGACGCTCCAGCGCCGGCGCCGGCGAACCGCCGGTTGATCGGCCGACGGAGACGAGTCCAGACGGCCAGCAGACCTTCGACTCGTGAGCTGGCTCTCGGCGGACCTCGAAGGCCGCTCGCCCGCCCTCAATGAGGCCGAGAGGCTCGCAGGCTCCATCCGCGAGGCGCTGGCCGCAGACGAACAGCCGTTGACTCTCCGAGCGGCGTGCGAGGCGGCGCGTGTCCGAGTGCTCCAGCAGCAGCTCCGCGTAGGCACGCGCCACCGTCCGGCGATGTTGGTTCCTGTCGAGCACGGGTTCAACGCGATCGTCGACTGCGCCATCTGGCGTGATGCTGAGAGCTCCGAACGGGGTCGGCGGCGGCTCAGGTTCATGCTTGCGCACGAATTGGGCCACACACTTTTCTATCGACGAGGCCACCCCCCGACGCGCAGTAGCGCGCCCGATCGGGCCGAGGAGCGCTTTTGCCATCGGTTTGCCACGTCGTTGCTTATCCCAACGGCTGCGGCCCGTCGCACCCCAGTCGACCCGCAGGGCCTGCACGCGCTAGCCGGCCGCTACGATGTGACGCTGCGCGCAGCGGCTTGGGCGCTTGCTCGGGCAAATCGCGAGCTGTCCCTGCTCTGGCTCCGCCACTCCGAGCACCCTCGTCGCGGGGGCGACTGGGCCATGCGTGTCGAATGGGGCGCCAGCACTCGTTTTGTTGCGATCGGGGAGTCCTTGAAGAGCAGACTCGCATCGTTGGCGCCCGGCGAGACCGGCCAAGAGATCGAGCGGCTTCGTTTGGGCGGTCGCACCGAGACAATCGATCTGCAGGCTTGGCGGTTCTCAAGCTCGATGTTGCTGGCCGTGCGCCATCAGAGCCCTGACCTACTACACGGCGAGGGCAACGCACACGGCCAGATGCCCTTGTTTCACTGAACTCACACCGCGAGCGAGCTCGATGGCGTGGTCGCTGGGATGACGCCGTCTATCGCGACCAACTGAGAGCAAGTCCCGCGCCAGTCCGCGGCGTACGCGCTGTATTGTCGGACCGGCCTTGACAGCAACAGCGGTTCCGGCTGAGAGAGATTCAGGGGTGGGTCCAGCCGGTACTGAGCTGAAGCAGCTCAAGCGGCAGCCTCGGGAGGCACCAGGTGTAGCCTGGCTCGCGCGGGCGTGAACGCTGGCGCCGATCCGATATTGCGGCGTCGCCGCGGGGCTGTCCGGTGTCTTAAGCAACGCACGACGTCGACTTACTTCAGCGGCGAAGCACCCCAGGTGCCGCGGCGAGCCCCTCCAGAGCGAAGGCGTACTCGTCGCGGGAAAGCGGGGCGAAGTCGCCCCCTGCCTGGATCCGACCAAGCGCTCGCCTAGGCGCGACGTCGGCGGTGCGCGGACCGTCTTCGATCCGGGGGACCCACATGTCGACGCGGCTTGGGTACAACCAAGGCCAGCGCAGCCCGTACACGGGATCGCGCTGCCACCGCGGGGTGCCGATGAGCTCCGCCTCGGCGAAGACACGCGCGTAGACCACGGCGTGGAAGATCACCCTGTCGCCACGACCCATCTGCGGTGGCTGGCGCGGCGTGGCCGGCCCAGTCGTCAGCGGGTACGAGTCGAGGCATGTGTCCACAGTCCACTCGTTCGGCATTGGGTCGTGTGGCTCGGTCACACCGAGCGGCTTCAACCAGTACTGGGGCACGTCCGGCACACTACGGGGCGCAAGCATCGGGATGTGGGGCCGCTGGTCCAGCTATGGGCGGCTTACAGCGCGATAACCGCATCGCCCAGGACGGCGGCGGGCGCCGGGGCTCTCCGCTGGACGAAGACGACCACTCGACGCCCGGCGTCCAGGGGCCACCGTCACCCAACGTGACGAAGGCCACGCACTCCGGCGTGCATGGGTACCACATAACGGACATTCTGATGTACAGCGATACGCGGTCGCTAGGTTGCCGCGGTGGGGGACGGCGGCTTGGCCGGCGGTGATCCGGACTGGGACGCCTTGAAGTCTTGAAGAGGCGCTCACCGGGACACCTTTCCGTTGGTATCTCGATGCTCGAACGCACGGAATGTCATGAAGGAGGGCCTCCCGCAGCAGACTGAGCTGGTCTGAGTCTCAAC
>JAUJOF010000001.1:366806-449367 GCA_030447785.1 Solirubrobacteraceae bacterium | reverse complement strand
GCGACCTTCGGGTTATGAGCCCGACGAGCTACCAGACTGCTCCACCCCGCGGCGCGGAACCCATGATAGCGCAGGTCGCGCTCCGGTTGAGCACGCGGGAGCCGCTATAATTGTGCGTGCAACTACGTCCCGGGGAGGTCGTTTCGTGCAGCTCGAGGGCATTCATCACATCACCGCCATCACCGGCGACGCTCGGCGGAACCTCGACTTCTACACGCGCGTGCTGGGGCTGCGCCTCGCGGCCAAGACGGTCAACCAGGACGATCCGAGCGTCTACCACCTCTTCTACGCCGACGAGCTGGGCCGGCCCGGTGCCGAGTTGACCTTCTTCGAGTACCCCGGAGCCATTCCCGGCCGCCCCGGCGCGGGCATGGTCCATCGGATCGTCTGGCGGGTGGGCGCACCCGAGGCGCTCGACTTCTGGCAGGAGCGCCTGAACGCGCTCGAGGCGCCGGCCACCCGCAGCGACGAGGGCTCCCTCCTCTTCGCCGACCCCGAGGGCCTGGCGCACGAGCTTGTCGCCGTCACCGACGTCGACGACGAGCCGCTGGCCGCCGAGCACCCCGAGATCCCGCAGGAGCACGCGCTGCAGGGCTTCCATGCCGTGCGGGCCTACAGCGCCGTCCCGCAGCGCAGCGCCCCGGTCCTGGAGCAGGTGCTCCACGCGACCCCGAGCGCTGACGGCACGAGCTGGGAGCTGAGAGGCGCCAGGCGCGGCGGGAGCATCCACCTCGACCCGCCCCCAGCCGAGCCCGGCCGGCAGTCGGGCAGCTCGGTCCACCACGTCGCCTGGGGCACCACGCAGGCCGACCATCCACGCTGGCAGGAACGCCTCGCCCAGGCCGGCGTGCCCAACAGCGGGGTCATCGACCGCCACTACTTCCACTCGATCTACTTCCGCGAGCCCAGCGGCGTGCTCTTCGAGATCGCCGACGACGGTCCGGGCTTCACGGTCGACGTGCCGCTCGAGGAGCTGGGCTCGAAGGTGATCCTCCCGCCCCAGCTCGAGCGCCACCGCGCCGAGATCGAGGCCCGGCTGACCTCGTTGCCGGACCCGCGCGCCGCGCGCGTCGGCTGAGCAGTAGAACCCCTCTCCGTCCCCCGGAGAGGAGCCATCCGACGATGAAGATGCGCGCCGCAGTGCTGGAGGAGTTCGGTGCCCCGCTGCAGGTGCAGGAGCTTGACCTCGCCGAGCCCAGAGCCGGTGAGGCCCTCGTCCGCCTGGAGGCCTGCGGGGTCTGTCACACCGACCTCTACACCGCCTCGGGCGCCGACCCCTCCGGCTACGCGCCCACCGTCCTCGGCCACGAGGGCGCGGGCGTGGTGGAAGCCATCGGCCCCAACGTCACCGACGTCAAGCCCGGCGACCACGTGGTCACCCTCTTCTCGCCTCAGTGCCGCGAGTGCGTCCACTGCATCGACCCCAGGACCAACCTGTGCCTGGCCATCCGCGACCAGCAGAACAAGGGCTACCTGCCCGACGGCACCACCCGCCTGCAGCGCGACGGCGAGCCCATCCGCCACTTCATGGGTACCTCGACCTTCGCGCAGTACACGGTCATGCCCCAGATCGCCCTCGCGCGCATCAGCCCTGAGGCACCGCTGGACCGCGCGTGCCTGTTCGCCTGCGGTCTGTCCACCGGCCTGGGCGCGGCGATGTTCACCGCCCGGGTCGAGCCCGGCTCGACGTGCGTGGTCTTCGGGGCGGGGATGGTCGGCCTGGGGGCGGTCGCCGGCGCGCGCCTGCGGGGCGCCGGGCGCATCATCTGCGTCGATCTCTCGGAGGATCGCCTGCAGCTCGCCACCGGACAGGGTGCGACCGAGACACTCGTCGGCGGAGAGGGCACCGTCGAGCGCCTCCTGGAGATGACCGGCGGCTTCGGCGCCGACTACACCTTCGAGGCGACGGGCAACGTCGCCGTCATGCGCCAGGCAGTGGAAACGGCTCGGATGGGCTGGGGCCTCGCGACGATGTGCGGCGTGGCCGGCAAGGGCGAGACGCTGGACATCGTTCCGCGCCTGCTCATCACCGGCCGGCGCGTGGCCGGCTCCTCCTTCGGTGGCGTGAAGGGCCGCGACCAGGTGCCCCAGCTCGTGGAGGTTTACCTGCGCGGGGACATCGACGTCGACGCCTTCCTCTCCCACCGCATCACCCTGGACGAGGTCAACCGGGGCTTCGACCTGATGCACCACCAGGACGGCATCCGCAGCGTCATCGACCTCACCTGAGGGCAGGACCGGCCCCATGATCATCGAGCGCACCGAGAACCCGACCTTCCTGTCCAACGCCTACCTGATCGCCGACGAGCCTGGCGGCCACGGGGTGCTCGTCGACGGCAACGGGGAGCCCGACAGGCTCCTTGAATACATCGAGCGCGACGACCTCACCATCACCCACGTCCTGTGCACCCACCACCACGGGGACCACACCATCGATCTGCCCGAGTTGGCCGAGCGCTTCGGGGCTCCCCTCATGGCCCACCCGCTCGCCGTGGACATCCTGGGCGAGCCCTACCTCCCGGCGCTGGACGACGGCGCCACGATCGAGTCCGGTTCGCTGACCATCACCGCCATCCACACCCCCGGGCACTGCGCCGACCACGTCGCCCTCGACGTCAACGCCACCGACTGCCTCACCGGCGATGTCCTCTTCAAGGGCACGGTGGGCGGCACGCGCGCGCCCGGTGCGACCGGCTTCGCCGACCTGCGCTCCTCGGTGGAGCGCCTGCTGGAGCTGAACCCTCAGACGCGCATTCACCCCGGCCACAGGGAGCCCTCGACCGTCCACGACGAGTCGGTCGACAATCCCTTCGTGCGCGTCTGGAAGGGCCGCGACCAGGAGGGCTCAGAGCCCTGCACGGTGCGCGACCAGCAGGCCACCCTGATCCTGTGGGCGCCCGACTACGACGGGGGCAACAAGGCCTGGGTGCGCTTCCCCGACGGCGAGGACGCCATCGTGGGCGGCTCGCAGGTCAGCCGGCAGTGATCACGCGGATCCCTCTGATGCCCTCGTAGTCACGCAGGTTGAGGGTCGCGAGGGGCAGAGCCAGTGGGTGAGCTCCAACACACGCCGGCGCCCCCAGTCGGCGTGTGTCGATGACCACGACGCGCTCATCGATCACGGGCGCGCTCGGCGTAGGTCATGGCAAGAAACTCCTCGAGTTCCCGGTCGGACAGAAACACGCCCGGCGCAGCGAGATCGTCCAGGGAAGGCGGCTCGGAGCTGCCACTCGCGTCCGGTCCCCGGGGTACGAGCGCTTCCACGTCGTCACGCAGTAGCCGGCGGACACCGGACGGCAGCCGCACCGCTCGCACGAGCCCTCGGTCGGCGTAGCGGCGGACGGTGTTGTCGTGGACCCCCAGCTGGCGCGCCGCTTCGCGGATCGACAGGTGAGGAGAGTCGGTGTCCATGGTGCTCAGCCGCCCTTGAGATCCTTCAGCTCTGGGTCCTGGGGGTTGGCCGAGGGGTCGGCCTCGATGGCCTCGGGGTCGCTGTCCGACTCGCCGCCGGGACGGTCCTCGGGCTCCTCGTCGACCTTGGGCTCGCGCGCGTCCTCGGGGTCGGCGGCCTGGGCGTCGCCGACGCGGGCGTCGACCTCGGCTTGCTCGTCGGGCGGTCGCTCCCTCCCGCGCGGGTACCCGCGCCCGTCCGCGCATACGCTCCCGGCCAAGCGCGTCGCCGGCGTCGACCTGGCCACGAACTCCACCCGCCTGCTGGTCACCGAGATCGACGGGGACGGGACGATACGCGACCTCGAGCGCCGCAGCGAGGTCACGCGCCTGGGCCAGGGCGTGGACTCCACCGGCGAGCTGAGCGAGGAGGCGATTGGACGCGTGTACGCGGTGCTCGACGAGTACCGCGCCACCATCGATCACCTCGGCGCACAGACGACCACCGGCGTGCTGACCAGCGCGGTGCGCGACGCCGCCAACGGCGCCGATTTCACCACGACGATCCGCGAGCGCTACGGCATCGACGCGCGCACGATCCCCGGCGAGGAGGAGGCCGAGCTGACCTTCCTGGGCGCCACGAGCGAACGTCCCCGCGACGACCGGACCCCCCTCATGGTGTGCGACATCGGCGGGGGATCGACGGAGATCGTCGTGGGCCGCCCAGACGCGGTGGACTTCTTCACCTCCGTGCAGGCCGGCGTGGTGCGACAGAGCGAGCGCCACCTGCGCTCCGACCCGCCCCAGCCTCACGAGCTGCAGGCGCTGGCCGACGAGGTGCGTGGGGCCATCGCCGCCGCGGTCCCCGAAGAGGTTCGCGCCCGCGCGTGCGAGGCGATCGCCGTGGCGGGCACCGCGACGTCGTGCGCGGCCATCGACCTCGAGCTCGAGCCCTACGACCGCGAGCGCGTGCAGGGCCACATGCTGGAGGAGGGGACCCTGGAGCTGCTGCTGGCCCGTCTGGCGGGCATGAGCGAAGACGAGCGCCGGGAGGTGGTGGGCCTGCACCCCGACCGGGCGCCGACCATCGTGGCGGGCGTGACCATGCTGCTGGAGGTCCTGCGCGCCTTCGGACGCGACCGCGTCGAGGTCTCCGACCACGACCTCCTGCGCGGGACCGCCCTGCGCACGGCGCGCGCCTGACGGGCTGGACGCATGTTCGATTGAAGCGAGGGCGTCCAGCACCCGATACTCTTCCCACATAGGTCGGGCGCAGCCGCCCCCCAGCGGCACCTCCCGCCGCCCGACCACCCCATAAGGTCCTAAGGGCACGTACCCCTGCCCGTCCCGACGGACCGACCGACAACAGCGAAGGGGCCGCCTCTCCCAGGGCGGCCCCTTCGCGTTGTGCCCTCCTCGAGGAGGCACGCCGTCCACAGGGCGGCGCCGGGACCGCCACCGCCTGCACGCCACGATGTGGCACCGGAGGGGCAGAGGTGCTTCCCTATCCGGTGCCGTGCGCCGCCCTGCGCTCCTGTTCGCGCTCCTTGTGCCCCTCCTCGCCCTCGGCGTGGGCGTGGCCCTCTTTGCCACCGGCCCGCTGGCTCCCGGCGTGACGCTGAGCGGCGAGCGGGCGGTGGCCGCCGACGCGCCGCTGCGCTTCGCGACCACCGGCGTGGTCAGCGCCCTGAGCGTCGAGATCGACGGCGCTCCCGTGCCCGTGCGAGAGGTCGAGGGCGAGTGGGAGACCGGCGGCGCTGCGCTCGCCCACGGCCAGCGGACGATCAGCGTGCGCGCGGCCGGGCCGGGTGGGGTGTTCTCCGCGCAGGAGCGCTGGACGGTCAGCGCCGACGGCAAGCCGCCGCAGCTGGAGGTCGATGCCGGGCGCTACACCGACGGCGCCAGCGTGCGGCTGCGCGGCAGCAGCGAGGCCGGGGCCGCGGTGCGCGTGGAGGGGGGCGAGCGACCGGCGAGCACCACCGCCGGCCAGGACGGCGACTTCACGCTCGAGGTGCCCCTCCGTGGCGGGGCCAACCGGCTGAAGATCTTCGCCGCCGACGCGGCGGGCAACCAGACCGACGAGGCGACGCGCGTGATCCGCGACTCCGCCGCGCCCGAGCTTGACCTCGAGGTCCCCGACAGCGCCGACAGCTCGACTCCCACCGTCGCCGTCACGGCACAGGACACGACCGCGGTGATTGTCCACGCCGAGCTGGACGGCAAGCGCGTCGGCGAGAAGCGCGAGGTAGGCGACGGCGCGGTGGAGCTGTCGCTCGGCTGGCTGCCCGACGGCAAGCACCCGGTGACGGTGGTGGCGCGCGACCGCGCCGGGAACGAGGAGCGCGCCGAGCACAGCCTGGTGATCGACACCAGCGAGACCTTCGGCGTGGCCACCCTGGCCGAGGGCGCCCGTGGCGACGACGTGCGCACGTTCCTGCGCCTCCTGCGCGAGCACGGCGGCTACGACGGCCCGGTCGCCGACACGCTGGGCGCCAAGGCGATGCGGGCCGTCCGGGACTTCCAGGAGCGTCGCGACCTGGCCGTCGATGGCCTGGCCGGCCCCCAGCTGCGCGCGAGCCTGCTGCGCAAGCTCGACGCCGGCGTGGTCATCGACCGCTCCGCGCGCGCGCTGACGTTCATGCGCGGCGGGTACCGCGTGCGCCGCTTCCCCGTCGCGGTGGGCATGAGCCAGTACCCGACGCCCCTCGGCGCGCGGCGCGTCGTCGACAAGCAGGTCGATCCCACCTGGACGCCGCCCGACTCACCGTGGGCCGCCGAGCTCGACACGATTCCGTCCGGACCCGGCAACCCACTGGGCACCCGCTGGATCGGCCTGGGCCAGGCCATCGGCATCCACGGCACCTACGCCACGGGCAGCATCGGTACCGCGGCCAGCCACGGCTGCATCCGCATGCTGATCCCCGACGTCGAGTGGCTCTACGAGCAACTGCCGATGGGCAGCAGGGTGCGTATCACCGCTTAGCTCAGCCCGTATCTCGCTACCGAGCCCCGTGCCTAGGCCAGGGTCGACCTGCGCGGGTAGGCGACGCTCGGATCGGTGAGCACGTTGACCAGCGCCGGCCGGCCCGCGCTGAAGGCGCGGTCCAGCGCGCCGCGCAGCTGCGCCGGCGCGCGCACCAGCTCGCCGTGGCCGCCCAAGGCCTCCACCACCGTGTCGTAGCGGGTCTCGGGGCGCAGGTCGGCGGCCACCGAGTAGCCGTAGAGGAACTCCATCGGGTGCTTCTCCAGCCCCCAGATGCCGTTGTTGCCCATCACCCCGACGACATCGACGCCGTGGCGGGCCAGCGTGTCGAACTCCATCCCGCTGAAGCCGAAGGCGCCGTCGCCCAGGAGCAGCACGACCTGGCGTTCGGGGTGGGCCAGCTTGGCCGCCAGCGCGTAGCCCGGACCGCAGCCCAAGCATCCGAAGGGCCCGGGATCCAGCCAGCAGCCGGGCTCGTAGCGGTCGATCACGCGGCCCGCGTAGGAGACGAAGTCGCCGCCGTCGCCGATCACGATCGCGTCGCGGTCGAGAACCTGGCCCAGCTCGGCGTACAGGCGCATCGGGTGCAGCGGCGCGCGGTCGTCGGCGCGCTCGGCCGCCTCGGCGCCGCGCTTCTCGGTCTCCGTGGCGCGCAGCTCCTCGATCCAGCCCTCGCGCGAGCCGGCGCCGCCTCCGCCCGAGCGCAACGCGTCGAGGGTGGGCGCGAGCGCGCCGAGGAGCTCGGCGGCCACCGGGCGCGGGTGCTCGCGCTCGGCCTCGGCGCGGTCGATGACCACGATCTCCGTCTCCTCGCCGAACGAGTCCCCGAAGCCCAGGCGGAAGTCCATGGGCACGCCGACGACCAGCGCCAGGTCGGCGCCCTCGAGGCCGTGTCCGCGCGCGCGGGAGAAGAACAGCTGGGTCGGCGGGGCCGCCGCGGCGGGCCAGGCCTTGGAGGACCACGGCGACGCGCAGCTCCTCGGCCTGCGCCAGCTGCGCGCCCTCGCCGGGGCCCCAGTCGTGGTTGGTGCCGGCCATGATCCCCGGGCGCTCGGCCTCGCCGAGCAGCGCGGCGCCGCGCTCGGGCGCGCCGCCGTGGGCCGGCGGGCCGCCGGCCGCGACGCGGTGGGGCGGCGCCAAGGCCTCGTCGTCGACCTCGGCCTCGGAGAAGACGTGGTCGAGGGGGAGGTCGACGAAGGCGGGGCCCCCGTGGGGGGCGAGCGCGGCGCGCAGGGCCTCGTCGACCAGCTGGGGAAGCTCATCCGCGCTCTGGGCGGTGGCCGCCAGCTTGGTCAGCGGGCGCACGAAGGGCACGTGGTCGATCTCCTGCAGGGAGCCCATCCCCCAGCGCATCGCGGGCGCGCGGCCTCCGAGCACCAGCATCGGCGAGCGGTTGGCCTGGGCGGAGGCGATCGCGCTCATGGCGTTGGTCACGCCCGGGCCGGCGGTCAGGGCCGCGACGCCCGGCCGGCGGGTCACCTTGGCCCAGCCCTCGGCGGCGAAGGCGGCGGCCTGCTCGTGGCGGGTGTCGACGATGTCGATGCCCTCCGCCCGGCAGCCGTCGTAGAGGGAGAAGAGGTGACCGCCGGACAGGGTGAACAGCTTGGTCACCCCGTGGGCGCGCAGGCGCCGGGCGATGAGGCGTCCGCCGTGGACGCGCGTGCCCTGCTCCAACTCGCTGTCCATGACCGCAGACTAGCGAGAACGGTCGCGTTCAAACGTCTCCTGGATGGCCCGGGAGTGGACGCATGACCCTTACCTCCACCGCGCTGCGCCGGTTGCCTCAAGATGTCGATCGTGCACGACGATGAGCGTCCCGCCCGGCCCGAGCGCCCGGATGCGCTGCGCCGCGGGCCGCTGTGCGCCGCGCTCCTGGCGGCGGGGTTGGGCATGGCGCTGGGCGGCGCCGTGCAGGAGGGGACGACCCCCGCGCGCGGAACTGCGGCCCAGCCGCAGCCCGTGGCGCCGCTGCGGCTCTGGCCGGCCCCCGAGATCGACGCTCCCGACGCGGTTCGCAAGGCCTACCGCGACGGGATGGAGGCGGCCCGCCGCGCGGGGGTCCGGCGGCTGACCGAGGAGGGCGGCGTGGCCGCGCTGCTGCGCCGGGCGATGCTGCTGCGCCAGATCGACGCCGCCGAGCACGACCGCCACGCGCGCACGTGGCAGCGGGCCTGGAAGGCCGTCGAGGGGCTGGAGGGGCGCCGGCGCGCGGAGCTGCGCACCGTGTTGCGCGGGGTGGAGCGGCTCGCCGCGAGCGGCCGCCTGAGCGCCTCGCGGCTGGCCCCGAACATGCTCGCCGTGCGCGAGAACACGCGGCTGTGGCGCACCGCGCGCCTGCCCGGCCCCGGCGACCGCCGCCGGGTGGCCGGCGGCGCGGTGGTCGTGCAGTACTACGCGGGCCAGGGCTGGCAGCCCCAGCCCCTGGCGAGCTGGGGAGCGGTCAACGCGCTGGCCCGCCGCTGCCTGTCGGCCTCCCAGAAGCGCCAGGACGAGGGGCGATCGGCCACGTGCCCTGGCCAGCGCAGCGCCCTGCGCGACCGGCTGGACACGCTGCTCGACCTCGCCGTGGTCCGCGGCGGCGCCCTGGCCTGGGAGTACGCCTTCTCCTACGCGGGCGGCTCGCCGCCGTGGGTGAGCGGCATGGCCCAGGCCACCGCGGCCCAGGCGCTGGCGCGGGCGGGCGTGGCGCTCGACGAGGACGACCTCCGCGCGGCCGCCCGTGACGCGCTGGGGGCCCTGGAGCAGGACCCGCCGCTGGGCGTCGCGGTGCGCGCGCCCGGCGGCGGGCGGCGCTACGCGCTGTACTCCTTCCAGCCCGACCTGCGCGTGCTCAACGCGGAGCTGCAGGCGGTGCTGGCCCTGCGCGACGTGACCAAGCTCATCGGCAGCACCACCGCGCGGCGGCTGTACCTGCGCGGGGACCGTGCCCTGCGCGCGACCTTGGCCAGCTACGACACCGGCGCCTGGTCGCGCTACAGCGCCGGCGGGCGCGAGGCTACCGCGGGCTATCACCGCCTGCAGCGCCACCTGCTGGGGCGCCTGTGCGAGCGCACCGACCGCGGCGCCTACTGCGCGCTGCACGAGCGCTTCGCGCGCTACGAGCGCGAGGTGCCCGCCATCGACCTGCGCGCGCCCGACCGCGGGCGCACCGGCCGGGCGATCACCGTGCGCTTCACCCTCTCCAAGATCTCCAAGGTCGCGATTCGCGTGTACGACGGCAAGGGGCGCACGGTCACCACGCGGGTGATCGACAAGCCCCGCGGCACCCACACCGTGCGCTTCACGCCCTCCCGCGCGGGCCGCCACAGGGTGCGCGTCGAGGTCCGCGGGCCCATCGGCCCAGCTGAGGTCGAGGCCGAGCGGGTGCGCGTGCGCGACGCGCGCTGAGCAATCCGACACCTCCTCGGCGCCGCTCAGCGCTCCGCGCGCCTGGGCAGACGGCGGTCCTCAGCCCCCGGCCCACCCCCGGACGGGCCGCACCCGATCTCGGACGCCCGGCCTAAAGGTCACGCACTCGACTGCCGATGTCCTATCGTGACCGGCACCGCGGGAGGCCGGGCCTCATCGGTCGCCCGCGGCACCGGCCTCTGCGCCCGCCCTCTTGCTCGTGAAAGGACCCTGCCCCGTGCCCCGTCGCCTGCTGGCGCCCCTGCTGGCGCTCGTCGCGCTCCTCGCCCTCCCGGCCGTCGCCTCGGCGCGGGTCAACATCGCCGTCGGCATCGCCGACCAGAATTCCTCGATGTTCAGCCATCCCAGCTGGCAGGCCCTCAAGGTCAGCCAGACCCGCTACTTCATCCACTGGGACGCGATCGACAAGCCGGGCGAGCTCGCCAAGGCCGACCAGTTCGTCGGCGCGGCGCGCGCCCGCGGCCAGCGGGTGCTCATGCACATCTCCACCGATGACCTGCGCCCGGGCAAGGGCAAGCTGCCCTCCGTGCGCGCCTACCGCGCGAAGGTCGGCGCGCTGTACAAGCGCTACCGCCCGGCCGGGGTGAAGGACTGGGGCGTGTGGAACGAGGCCAACCACGACACCCAGCCCACGTTCCGCAGCGCCAGCCGCGCGGCCTCCTACTACAAGGCGATGCGCAAGTTCTGCAAGGGCTGCACGATCGTCGCGCTCGACATCCTGGACCAGAAGAAGGGGCGCAGCAGTACCAACTACGACAGATACATCCGCACGTGGTTCCGCGCGGCGGGCTCGGCCGGGCGGTCGACGAAGCTGATCGTCGGCATCCACAACTACTCGGAGGTCAACCGCTACCGGACCACGACCACGCGCTCCATCATCCGCGAGGTCAAGCGCTCCAACCGCCGTGCGAAGTTCTGGTACACGGAGACCGGTGGCCTGGCCGGCTTCGGCCGCAGCTTCCCGTGCAACCCCAGCAGCGCGTCGTCCATCGCGACCGCCGAGCGGCGCCAGGCCAAGGCGATCAACCACATGTTCCGCCTGGCCAAGAAGTACCGCCGGGACATCAAGCGCCTGTACTCCTACAACTGGACGGGCACCAACTGCACGAACCGCTTCGACGCGGGCCTCGTGCGCCTTGACGGCTCGGCGCGCCCGGCGCTGACGTCCTTCGCCGCGCGGCTGCGCGAGTACCGCCGCTAGCCATCGGAAACGCTGCGCGGGGTCGGGCGCCAATGGCCCCCGACCCCGCAAGTCGTTCCAGGATGAGTACCCGGGGAGGGATTCGAACCCTCATGCCCCGAGGGGCAGCCGGGTTTAAGCCGGCTTGCGTGTACCTGTTCCGCGACCCGGGCGGGAACGCGAGTCTAGGCCTCGAGTCGTCACAGGAGGGCGTTGCTCGCCGCCCAGTGGCGGAGGGCCGCGAGAGCGCAACCTCTACGCTGGTCGAGCGTTCTTACCGGTCGAGGGCCAACCGGTCCCTCCCACGCGCGTGGAAGCCTCAGCACTTCGACATTCGAAAGCCCTCGGGCTCCGCGGCCCGACGCCGCTGCTGCGCCTGCAGTCCGACGAGCGCCTGGTCGCCCTTGCGCGCCGCGGCCAGCACGCCGCCTTCGAGGCGCTCGTGGGGCGCTACCAGGCGCGGCTGCTGGCCTTCTGCCGCCACATGCTCTCCTCGCGCGAGGACGCCGAGGACGTGCTTCAGGAGGTCTTCGCGGCCGCCTTCAACGCGATGCTGCCGACGACCGCGAGATCAACGTGCGGCCGTGGCTGTATCGCATCGCGCGCAACCGCTCGCTCAACCACCTGCGCCGCCAGACCGCGGTGGGTCAGGACTCGATGGACGTCCATCTGGCCGACGGGGCACGACCACCGCCGACCGGGTGCACCGCCGCGAGGAGTTCCGCCAGCTCGTGGCCGACGTGCAGGAGCTGCCCGAGACGCAGCGCACCGCACTGCTGCTGCGCGAGATCGACGCGCTCAGCTACGAGCAGATCGCCGAGGCGATGGACGCCACCGTTCCCTCCATCAAGTCGCTGCTGGTGCGCGCGCGGGTCTCGCTGGCCGAGGCCGCCGAGGCGCGCCAGATGACGTGCGAAACGGTGCGCGAGGAGCTGGGCGAGGTCGCCGAGGGCCTGCGGCGCTCCAGCGCGCCCGGACGCCGCCACGTGCGCCAGTGCGAGCGCTGCGACAACTTCCGCAAGCAGCTGCGCAGCACCAACCGCCAGCTCGCCGTGCTGCTGCCTGTCGCGCCGCTGCTGTTCCTCAAGAAGGCCCTGCTGGCCCACGTGGGCACCACCGCCAGCGCGAGCGCCGCGAGCGGCGCCGTCGCGGGCAGCGCGGCGGCCGGCGGCGCGGCCTCGCTGGGCGGCGCGCTCACCACCGTTGCCTCCAAGACGGTGGCGGGCCTGGCGGCCGCAGCGATCGTCACCGCCGGGGCGGTGGAGGTCAAGCAGGTGCAGGCCGGCCCCGAGCGCGACCGTCCCCAGTCGGCCGAGGTGCGCGCGAAGAGCACCCCCCCGGCCCGGCGGTCATCAGCCAGGCGCCTCCGGCGCGCGCGCTGCCCGCCAAGCCCTCCGACGGCGCGGCCGCGTCCGTGGTGGGCCCCAAAGCGCAGCGCGAGTCCAAGCGCGACGGGGGCGGTCCGGCGGCAAGGGCAAGCCCGACGCCCAGCGTCCGCCACCGCCGGGGAGATCGAGGCCCCCGCGACCCCGGCGCCGCCACCGCCGGGGAGATCGAGGCCCCCACGACGCCCAGCGCCGGCGGACAGGCGCCCGCCACACAGCCCGCTTCCGGCCCGGCCGCGACCCCCACCCCCGAGCCCAAGCCCGTCCAGAACATCCCGGCCGGCCCGCCCCAGGCGAAGTCCGAGACGACCACCCTCCCCAGCGGCGAGAGCGCGAGGAACACGCTGCTCCCGAGCGCGTCAGCGCTCCCCGTCGAGGTCACCGACGGCATGCGCGACAACAGCGCGGACCGCGACCGCGCGGACGACAGCGTCCGCGAGTAGCTCCAGGCGACCCGGTCGCCCGGCTGCGCCCCGGGGTCGGGGCGCAGCAGCCGGACCGGGTGGTCAGCGGCCACCGCCCCCAGCACCAGCACCTCCGAGCGGACGGGACCGATCTGGCGCGGCGGGAAGTTGACCACCGCCACCACCAGCGTGCCCCGCAGCTCCTCCCGCGCGTAGTGAGCGATCTGCGCCGACGAGGTGCGCTCGCCGAGCTCGGGGCCGAAGTCGATGCGCAACCTCCAGGCCGGACGCCGCGCCTCGGGGAAGTCCTCCACCGCCACCACGCGCCCGACGCGCATGTCGACGGCCTGGAAGTGGGCGAGCTCGACGGGACCCACTAGCGGTCCCTCCGGCACTAGGTGCCGTCCTCGCCGCGCTCCGTGCCCAACTGGAAGGAGCGGTAGGGCGTACGCAGCGGTCCGTAGTCGCCCGTGCTCACGGGGTTCGGCGTGCGCGAGGCGGGGGTGGCGCGCAACTGCAACAGCACGCCCTGGCGGGCGCCCGGAACGTCGGGCACGAGCATCACGTCGCGACCGTAGACCGTGCGCTCGCCCTCGGCCCCGGGAGCGCTTGGTCCGAAAGACGACCTCGTAGCCGGGCACGAGGTTGATCCGGGCCTTGCCCTCCTCGACAAGCCGAAAGCCGGCCTCGCGCTCGCGCAGGTCGTCGATGTGGAAGGTGGCGAACAGGGGCAGGAAGCCGCTGGAGCGCCCGCGGTAGGGCGGCAGCGTCATCGGGCGCACGGTGAAGGAGCTGATGAACAGGCCGTCCTCGCGGCGGTGCTCGAGGGCCAGCAGGGCGCCGTCCCCCTGCACGCGCTCGAACTCCTCGCCCCAGGTCAGGGTGAAAGGGACCGGACCGGGCACGACGGTGAACTGCTCGCCGGCGTTGCGCCCCGCGACCACCCACCACGCGGCCAGCGCGACAAGGACCGCCGCGAGCAGGGCGAGCGCCACCTGCGCCCACCGCGGCAGGCGGCCCAGCAGCTGGGGCGCGCTCGGACCGAAACCGGGCTTGACGAGGGGGGCGCAAGCGCCGGGGTGTGGCCGCGGGAGGCGCGGGTCGCGATAGCGACACAAGGGGGCCCGGTTCGAAGCCCACGTCGAGGCGTCCCGCCCGCCGGCCGTCGACCAGCACGGCGATGTCGCCGGCGCGCTGACCCTCGACCTGGCGGGTGACGCTGCCCCCGGCGGGCACCCGCACCGTAACGGACGGATCGGTGCGCAGGGTGACGCGATGGGCGCGATCGTCGCTGGAGCTGACGCTCAGCTCGATGCCCAGGAACTCGGGCACCCGCACGATGGGCGGCGAGAGGCGGGCGTCGGAGGCCAGCGAGAAGACGGCGGGCACCAGCGCGCCTTCGGCGTCGCCCGCGCCGCCGGGCTGCTCCTCGGGGCTGGGCGGCCTGGCGCCGCCGGTGCCCTCGCCGGAGCCTTCCGGCGCCTCCTCCCCGGGCGGCGAGGGCTCCTCCCCGGGCGGCGCCTCCTCGGGGGCCGGGGCCGCCGGTGGCGGGGAGGGCTGCGTCGGCGGGCCCGCCGCGGGCTCTTGGCCCTCGCCGCAGGCGGCGAGGAGGAGGACGGCCGGCACGACTGCGAACCCGACCCTCACTGTCCGATGGAGAACAGCGCCTCGAGGTCGTGGCGCGAGAAGGCCTCGAAGGCGACCATGGTCTGGGTGCGTGCGACGCCGGTCAGCTCGGCGATGCGCCCGGCGACGGTGTCGCGCAGCTGCTCGGGCGTGGGCACGTGCACCAGCACCACGAAGTCCCACTCGCCGGTCACCTAGTAGGCGGCGCCCACGCCGTCGATCTCGGCCAGGTCGCCGCCCAGCGCGCCCAGCGCGCTGCGCTCGGCCTCGATGAGCACGACGGCGTGGATCACAGCGAGTGGCTGTCCCCCGGATCGAGGACCACGACCTCCGAGGACGTCGCGTTCTCGACGTCGGCCTTGAAGGCCCGCGCGTTGGTCTCGATGGGCGGGAACGTGTCGTAGTGGCAGGGGATGACCTGCCTGGCGGCGATCAGGTTCGCCGCCTCCACGGCGTCCCAGCGGTCCATCGTGTAGTGGCCGCCGATGGGCACGAGTGCCAGGTCGATCGGGTCACCGCGCTTGGCCACCAGCGCGAGGTCACTGAACAGGGCCGTGTCGCCCAGGTGGTAGATCGTGCGCTCGCCCATGTGGACCACCAGGCCCGCGGGCGTATGGGGCGTGCCGTCGGGGGTGACCGCCGTGTGCCAGGCGGGCACGAGCTTGATCCACCCCCAGTCGAACTTCACCGTGCCGCCCAGGTTGGGATCGACCACCGGATGGTCGCCCCCCAGCTTGCCCATCAACTCGTGGGCCAGCTCGAAGGTGGCCACCACGGTGGCGCCGGTGCGCCTGGCGATGTCCACCGTGTCGCCGAGGTGGTCGAAGTGGCCGTGGGTGAGGGCGATGACGTCGGCCTCCACTTCGTCGGCCGATGCGGCACCCTTGGGGTTGTCGGTCAGGAATGGGTCGATCAGCAGCGTGGAGCCGCCCTCGCTGATCGAGAAGCACGACTGGCCGAGCCAGCGGATGTCCATGGGTCAGTCTTCCTGGGTCGAGGTTCTGCGGGCCGCCAGCTCGCGAGCGAGCTCGAACCCGACGGTCACCCCGACCATCATGCCCAGCCGTGTCTCCTCCGCAACAAGCGTGCGTACGGCCTGCACACGCTCGGAGGGGTCCTCGGCCATGGCCGCCCGCGTGGTTTCGCTCTCGTGCGCGTCGCCGAACCAACCGCCCTGGGCCAGCGCCTCGTGGAGCACCCGCTGCAGCGCGGGCGCCGCGTGGGTGACCACCTGCTCGGCGTGGCGCAGGCGCTCGGGATCGCTGAGCGCCTCGACGGCGGCGTCGACCTCCTCAGCGGTGTAGGGCTGGTGTTCACCCGGCACGGAAGCAGGGGATGATAGGCACGTGACCGTCAAGCTCACGAGCCTCGCGCGCGGCGCCGGCTGCGGCTGCAAGCTGCCGGCCGCGGCGGTGCATCCCCTCGTCGCCGGCCTGCCGGCCCCCACGGATCCCCGCGTGCTGGTGGCCACGGGCACCGCGGACGACGCCGGCGTGGTGCGCGTGCGTGACGACCTCGCGCTGGTGCAGACCGTCGACTTCTTCACGCCGATCGTCGACGACCCCTACTGGTTCGGGCGCATCGCCGCGGCCAACGCCCTGTCGGACGTCTATGCCATGGGCGGTCAGCCGCTCAGCGCCCTGAACCTCGTGGCCTTCCCGCTGGAGGACCTCGGCGGGGAGATCCTGCGCGCGATCCTGCGCGGCGGGCACGACACCGTGACCGAGGCGGGAGCCTCGATCGTGGGCGGGCACTCGATCGACGACCCCGAGCCCAAGTACGGGCTGGCGGTCACCGGGACGGTGGATCCCCGCGACGTCCTGACCAACGCCGGGGGTCGGCCCGGCGACGTGCTGGTGCTGACCAAGCCGCTCGGGGTCGGAGCCGTGACGACGGCGGTGAAGCGCGAGCACCTAGAGAGCGATGACGCCCTGCTCGCCCTGGCCACCGAGACGATGGCCGCCCTCAACAAGGATGCCGCGACCGCCGCCCGCGCTGCCGGGGCTCGCGCCCTCACCGACGTGACCGGCTTCGGGCTGGTGGGCCACCTGCACGAGCTGGCGCTGGCCAGCGGGTGCGCGGCCGAGGTGGTGAGCGACCAGCTCCCGGCGCTGGAAGGGGTCATGGCGCTGCTGGAGGGCGACGAGGGGGTCGCCGTGTCCGGAGGCTCGAGGCGCAACCGCGCCTACGCGGAGGAGCGTTTCACCGAGTTCGCCGCCGATGTGCCGGAGGCCGCGCGTCGCCTGGTGTGCGATGCCACGACGTCGGGAGGCCTGCTCGCGGCGGTGCCCCCGGGCGGCGACACCTCGTTCGGCACCGTGGTCGGGCGCCTGATCGACGGCGAGCCGGGGGAGATCGCCGTCCGCTGACGACGATTGGTCGATCATCCCCGCATAGCGACGGCGATCGACCGAGCGTCCTCAGCAGCGGCTCCAGAGTCCCCTCCCTCCCTCCCTCGCTGCCTCGGCCAACGCGTCGAACTGCGCGGCATACCGGTCGTTCGGCGCATACGCCCGCGCCCGCGCATACCCGCCCCGCACCAGCGCCTCGTTGACGAACAGCCCATCCGACGCGCGGTACACGTACCCCAGCAGCCGCCCGTACCGGTCGCGCTCCTCCACCCCCCGCTCGACTCGCACCCGCTCACCGTCGACCAGTCGCTCGTTGAACGCGCTGGCCGCCGGCCCGAAGCACTGCACGGGCGTCCCCGGGCGCTTGGTCTCGGGCGTGTCCACGCCGATGTAGCGCACGGTCTCCTCGCGCCCGTCCAGGCGAACCGCGATCGTGTCGCCGTCCACCACCCCCACCACCCGGCCCTCCGCGGCAAGTACGCCGTCGCCCAACTCCGCGAGCAGTTCCTGCCCGGCGAATCCCGCAAGGGCCAGGAAGACGAGGGTCCACAGGAGGGCGGTCGGGCCGGCGCATCGCACGCGAAGCTACGCGCCGCCCCGGCCCCGTGCACGCGTCGTTGCAGGCGCGTGACCAACCCCGGAGTATTCCGCGCGTGCACGGGTACGCTCCCCCGCGCGATGGAGCACGCCTTCCGCGGGCCGAACTACACGGTCGGCATCGAGGAGGAGCTGATGATCGTCGACCGGGAATCCTACGCCCTGGTCAACGCGATCGAGGAGCTCCTGGTCGATGCTCCCTCCGACGACGTCAAGCCCGAGCTCATGGAGTCCGTGCTGGAGGTCGCCACCAAGCCCTGCCCGGATCTGCCGACCGCCCGCGAGCAGCTGGTCCAGCTGCGCCGCCAGGTCCTCGCCCACGCCGCCGGCCAGGACCTCACCATCGGTGCCGCCGGCACCCACCCGTTCGCCATGTGGGAGGACCAGCGCATCGTCGCGCGCGACCGCTACCGCGACCTGGTCAACGCCCTGCGCTTCGTGGCCCGTCAGGAGCTCATCTTCGGCATGCACGTCCACGTCGGCCTCGACGACCCCGACAAGGCCATCCACGTGGCCGACGGCATGCGCGTGCACATGCCGGTGTTGCTGGCGCTGTCGGCCAACTCGCCCTTCTGGCGCGCCGACGCCACCGGCCTGCTCTCGACCCGAACGCCGATCTTCCGCGCCTTTCCGCGCGTGGGCATCCCGCCCGCGTACCGTACGTGGGACCACTACGCGGAGTCGATCGAGTTCATGGTCTCCAGCGGTGTGATGGCCGACTACACCTACCTCTGGTACGACATCCGCCCTCACCCGCGCCTGGGCACGGTGGAGGTGCGCGTGTGCGACCAGCAGACCCGGGTGGAGCACACGCTGGCCCTGGCCGCCCTCATCCAGGCCATGGTGCGCGAGCTGGCCGAGCACTTCACCGAGGGCGTGGCGCTGTCGGACTACCCCTACGCGATGCTCGACGAGAACAAGTGGCTGGCCGCGCGCCACGGCCTCGACGGCGAGCTGGTCGACCTGCCCTCCGAGGAGCGCATCTCCACCCGCCAGCTCGCCCGGCGGCTGGTCGATCGCCTGCGCCCCCACGCTCAGGACCTGGGCGCCGAGGGTGAGCTGGAGGGCGTCGTCGACCTGCTCCAGCGCGGCAACGGCGCCACTCGCCAGCTGGAGATCTTCGAGACCAACGGCGACCTGGGGGAGGTCATGGCCGAGATCGTCGCGGCGACCGCCCCGTAGGGGCGAAGCAAGCGAGCCGTGGGAGGTGGGTGCGCCCAGCGGCTTGGGAGCCTTCTCCGCCGACTAGAATCGTGCGGGTGTCAAGCCGTCCGGACCTCTTCGTGATCTGCAAGAGCTGTGGTTCGGAGGTCAGCCCCTACGTCACCGAGTGCCCGTACTGCGGCAAGCGGCTGCGCAAGCGCGCTCCCAAGATCGAGCGCGGGGCCGACGGGCCGGCCAAGATTCGCCAGCCGCGCCTGCGCCGCCGGCGCCGACAGCGCGACTCCCCGCGCCTGAGCCGGCTGCGGGCAGGGGAGATCCCCGGAATCCGTGGCGACGAGACCGCGCGTCCGCTGGCCACCATCGCCCTGGTCATCGCCGGCCTGGTGTTCCTCGTGCTGTTCCAGGCGGAGATCCTGCTGGCCCAGACGCTCGGCCTCACGCCGCTGACCGACCTGGGGGTCTCCGGCGAGGGCTGGCGTCTGGTCACCTCGCTGTTCACCTACAGCAGCGTCGTGGCCCAGTTCACCACGCTGCTGGCGGTGGCCGTCTTCGGCTGGCTGCTCGAGCGCCGCCACGGCTCCCTGCTGGTGCTGGTGCTCTTCTTCGTCGCGGGCATGGCCGGCAACGCCGCGGCCTCGGCGCTGGGCGCCGGGCTGACGCTGGGCGGCGGAGGCGGCGCGCTGGCCCTGCTGGCCGCCTGGGCTCTGCCCGTGGTGCGCGCACGCCGGCGCGACGGCGGGGAGGACGAGGCCGACCTGCTGGGCACCGGCGTGCTGGCCGCCATGCTCGTGGTGCTGGCCGTGGTGGTCGACTTCGCCAGCCCGGTGGCCACCGCGGTGGGAGGCCTGGTCGGGATGCTCGCCGGGCTGGTGCTCGGCGCGCTGCGCCCGCGCTGAGTGGGCTCACAGCCAGTGGGCATAACTCGACGGTAAACTACGGCGCGCATGCGAATGCGCCAGAGCATCGCCTCCTTCGAGCAGGACTTCGTCGAGGAGCAGCGTCAGGACGAGGCACGCCGCGACGCGCTGCGTCGGGAGGCGGCCAAGCGCTCCCGCGAGCGCGCCAGGATGCGCGAGCAACAACGCAGCACCCTGCGTTTCGTGGCGCTCACGGCAGCGCTGCTGGGCACCGCCGTGCTGGTCACGGTGCTGATGTTCCAGGCGCTGCTGTGGGTGATGGGCTGAACGCTCCTACGGAGCGCGCAGGCGGCGCAGGGCCTCGTCGACCTCGGCACGAGCCGACGCGCCGTCGGTCGCAGGACCGCGGACCTCCTCACTCGACGGGCCGCGCCCGGCGCGCTGCTGGCGAGCCGGGGCGGCCTCGAGAGGGTCCGCGTCTCGCTCCTCCTGGATCTCCAGGTAGACCTCCTTGCGGAAGACCGGAACCTCGCGCGGCGCCTGGATCCCGATGCGGACCTTCTCGCCCATGACCGACAGTACGGTGATCTCGATGTCATCGCCGATCATGATGCTCTGGTTGGACTTGCGTGTCAGGACGAGCAATGTGCTCAACCTCCTTGTTGGGCGGATACGGACCTTCGCACAGCGCGTGCCCCGGAGCAACCGATGGCAAACGTCCGGACGCGGCGGGTCGGACGAACCTATGAGATAGGTTGCACCCCCCTATGGCACGACGCTCCCTACGCCCGCAGTTCAACCAGATCCGCACCTGGGTCACCCAAGGGCGCACCGACGCCTGGATCGCCCACCAGCTCGAGGTGACCGTCCAGCAGATCGAGGCCTTCAAGCGCGAGAACGACCTGGAGCCGGAGGGCGACGCCGGCTCCACGCCCCGCATGACCGACTTCGACGACGAGATCGACCTGCGCGCCGAGGACGACGCCGCGATCGCGGTCGAGCTCGAACAGGCCGAGGCCAGGCGCCGCAAGGAGGAGGAGGAGGAGGAGGAGGCTCTCGCCGCCGACCGCGACGCCGACGCCGACCCCGATTCCGAGGACGGCGAGGAGCGCCCGCGCCGGCGCGGGCGCCGCGGCGGTCGCGGACGCGGGCGCCGCGCGGCCGCCGGCCCCCTGGAGGGCACCTTCGACCACGGCGAGGAGGGGTACGGTCTGTGGCTCGATCCCGCCGTGGCCGACGACCCCACCTACGCCGAGCACTGGGCGGGTCACCGTCCGGTCGAGGTCACCGTCGAGGAGGACCGGATCGTCATCCGCCGGGCCAGTGCCGGCGACGACGACTGACTACGCCCGCGCGCTGGCCTTCGAGCGGGAGGGACAAGCCGCCGTCGCGGCGCGCGTGGAGGATCTCGGTTGGGGCCGGGCCTACCTGCAGCCCGCCCTCCCGCTGGTCTATGACCAGAACCTGCTGTGGGCCCCGGGCGACGCGCTGGACGCCGAGACGGCGATGGCGGAGACCGACCGGGTGCTCGCCGGGCTCGCCCATCGCCGTTTGATCGTCGACGACGAGTCTGCCTGGCGGGAGCTCACCCGCTCCTTCGCCCGCGCCGGCTGGGTTTATGAGACCGAGGTCGTCATGGCCCACCGCCGCCCGCCCGACCGCGTGGCCGGCGTGGAGGCGGTGGGCGAGGGAACGCTGGGCGACATCCTGCCGGCGGTGGAGGCGTACGTCTGCGGGCAGCGGTGGGGCCACCAGGCTGAGCCCCGCCGCCAGCTGCTCGAGCACCACCGCCGTTTCTCGGCGGCGGCAGGCAGCGAACGCTGCTTCTTCGTGCGCGACGGCGCGGGCGACGGGCGCGTGATCGCCTACTGCAAGCTGTGGCACCGCCACGGCGTGGCGCAGATCGAAGACGTGGTGGTGCTTTCCGCGGCGCGCGGGCGTGGTCACGGGCGCGCGGTGGTCACCGCGGCGCTGCTCGCCGCGCAGGCGCTCGAGCCCGAGCTGCTGTTCATCGTGGCCGACGACCAGGACTGGCCCAAGGAACTCTACGCCCGCCTGGGCTTCGACCCGGTCGGGCGGCTGCGCATCTTCGACCGCCGCCCGGCGGCGACCTAGGCCGACAGCCGGCGGCCGCCCGCGTAGTCCACGGCCTCGCGCAGGTAGCGGTGGAAGGCCGCGTCGCCGACGGTGCGCCCGTCCCAGGCGCGCGGCTGGTCGGGAGCGGCCCGGACGGCGATGTCCAGCGTCCAGCCCGTGCCCTCGCGCTCGTAGAGGGCGACCAGCTCGTCGACGGTGAACGCGCCGCCCAGCTTGCGACGCAGCTGGGCGACGACGCGGTCGATGACCAGCTCGACGGCGTGGCGCTCCTCGGGGCTGGCCCCGGCGGCGCGCCGCTCCCCCTCCCGCCACTGCTGCAGCGCCGTCTCGAAGCCCGCCATCGCGGGCGAGGGTAACGCCCCGGGGGGCCCACCTCCGGCGGCCATTTCGGCCGCCTCCGGCACCCCTACGCCGCTAGCGCTCGCCCGCGCCGGGGAGGCCCTCCACGACATAGGAGCGCTCTCCCGGGCGGACCATGCCCAGCTCGCGCGCCTCGCGCTCCAGCGCGCGGGGGTCGCGCAGCTCGTCGCGGCGGGCCCGCAGGCGTGCCTGGACTTCCTCGAGCTCGGCCACCCGCGTCTGGCGCTCCTTGGAGGCGTGCCAGGTGGTGGCCAGCGAGGACAGGGGTCCGATGTACAGATAGAGCAGCAGCGCGAGGACGAACAGCAGCGCCAAGCGGCCGACGCGGTCCCAGCGCACGCGGGGAGAAGGGGCCATCGGGGCGCAGTTCGCCGCGCCGAGGAGCTCCCCTCCCCGCGTGGACGCATGGGCGAGCGGTTGCCTCAGGAGCGAAAGGCCGAGCGCCCCGGGTAGGCGGCGTCGACCCCCAGCGCCTCCTCGATGCGCAGCAGCTGGTTGTACTTGGCCACCCGATCCGAGCGCGAGGGCGCGCCGGTCTTGATCTGCCCGCAGCCCGTGGCCACGGCCAGGTCGGCGATCGTGACGTCCTCGGTCTCGCCCGAGCGGTGGCTCATCACCGCGCTGTAGCCGGCCTCGCGCGCGGTACGCACGGCGTCGAGGGTCTCGGAGAGCGTGCCGATCTGGTTGACCTTGACCAGGATGGAGTTGCCCGCGCCCGTCTCGATGCCCCGGCGCAGGCGCTGCGTGTTGGTCACGAACAGGTCGTCGCCCACGAGCTGCACCCGCTCGCCGAGGCGCTGGGTGAGCGCGCGCCAGCCGTCCCAGTCCTCCTCGTCCATGCCGTCCTCGATGGACACGATCGGGTAGCGGTCGGCCAGGTCGGCCCAGAGGGCGGCCATCTCCTCGGCGCTCAGCGTGCGCCCCTCGTGCTCGAGGACATAGGCGCCGTCCGCGAAGACCTCGCTCGTGGCCGGGTCCAGGGCGATGGCCACATCCTCGCCCGGGCGGTAGCCGGCCGCCTCGATGCCCTTGACGAGCATCTGCAGGGCTTCCTCGTTGGAGCCCAGGTCGGGCGCGAAGCCGCCCTCGTCGCCCACCGCCGTGGCCAGGCCGGCCTCCTTGAGGATCGCCTTCAGGGCGTGGAAGACCTCTGCGCCGGTGCGCAGCGCTTCGGTGAAGGACGGCGCGCCCACCGGGACCACCATGAACTCCTGGAAGTCCATGCGGTTGTCGGCGTGCGCCCCGCCGTTGAGCACGTTCATCATGGGCACGGGCAGCACGTGCGCGGCCTCGCCGCCCAGGTAGCGCCACAGCGGCTGGCCCTCCTCGGCGGCGGCGGCGTGCGCGGCGGCCAGCGAGACGCCGAGGATCGCGTTGGCGCCCAGGCGGGCCTTGTTGGGCGTGCCGTCCAGCTCGATCAGCGCGCGGTCCAGCCCCGCCTGGTCGGTGGCGTCCTGCCCGGCGATCGCGCTGGCCATCTCGCCGTTGACGTTGCCCACCGCCCGCGTGACGCCCTTGCCCAGGTAGGCCTCGCCGCCGTCGCGCAGCTCGGTGGCCTCGAACTCGCCGGTCGAGGCGCCCGAGGGCACCGCCGCGCGCCCGGTGGCGCCCGAGCGCAGCGCGAGCTCGACCTCGACGGTGGGGTTGCCCCGGCTGTCGAGGACCTGGCGGGCGTGGACGTGCTCGATCTGGCTCACGTGTCGGTCTCCCTTCCGGGGGCCGGAGGCGGGCCTCCGGCCTCCATCTCGTTCAGTCTGGCCTGGGCGTAGTAGCCCAGCTGGCGCTGGGTGGGCAGCTCGTTCCAGTCGGCGCCCTGGGCGGCGGCGAGCGCCTGGGCGGCTTCGACGGCGCCGCGGAAGCGCGCGGTCGCGGCGCGCAGCGCCAGCTCTGGGTCCACCCGCAGCTTGCGCGCGACGTTGACCGCGGCGAAGAGCACGTCACCGGCCTCGTGGAAGGCCTCCTCGCGCGTGCGCGCAGCGCGCAACTGCTCGAGCTCGGACTCGATCGCCTCGTAGGGCACGTCGTCCATGTCGAAGCCGGTGGAGGCGGCGCGGCGCTGGACCTTGCGCGCGTGCAGCGGGCCGGGCAGGTTCTCGGGCACCTCGCCGAAGATGCCCGGCTCGCGCCCGGCCTCCTCGCGCTTGATCGCGTCCCAGTCGCGCAGAACGTCCATCGCGCTCTTGGCGGCATCGACCTCCTGGCCCTCGCCTGTCCCGGCGCCGCCCGAGGCGGCTCCGGGGAAGACGTGCGGGTGGCGGCGCACGAGCTTGGCGTGGAGGTGCTCGGCCACCGCCGCGAGATCGCCGGCGCCGCGCTCCTCCAGCAGCAGCGCCAGGAAGTGGACCTGGAAGAGCACGTCACCCAGCTCGTCGAGCAGCTTGGCGTCGTCGCCGCGGCCTGCCGCGTCGGCCAGCTCGTAGGCCTCCTCGACGGTGTGGGGGACGATCGAGCGCTCGTCCTGCTCGCGGTCCCACGGGCAGTCCGCCCGCAGGCGGCGCGTCAGGTCGTCCACCCGGCCGAGCGCGTCGATGATCTCCTGACGCGGCACGGCGACCCATCCTAAGCGGAGGCGGCGGGCACCGACGGCGAAGCCGTTGGTCGATGGCCCGCCGGAGGCGATCCCCGAGGGTCTCCGGCGGCCGCTGGAGCGTCCGGCGTCCAGGGGCCTTCTACCCGCCGGGCGGGGCTCTCCCCGCCGGGCGCCGCCTGTTGCGGCGGGACGGGCACCGGCTGGGGCGCTGCGCCGCCGCCCGGCGGCCCACCCTGCGGAGGCACGGGCACCTGCTGGGGCGCTGCGCCGCCGCCCGGCGGCACCTGCTGCGGGGCGCCGCCCCCGGGCGGGACGGGCTGGGGCTGGCCGTCGGGGGCCGCACCCGGCGGGGCCTGCCCGCCCTCGGGCTCCTCCGGCGCGCCGGAGCAACTCTGGACGACGAAGCCCTCGCGGCAGTTGGTGCGCTCCTTCCAGCGCTTCATGTACTCCTCGACGAAGCGCTGGAGGGTCTCCTGGCTGCGCCGCTGGGTGAGCAGCTGGCGGATGCTGTCGGCGGCCTGCTCGACGGGCTGCTGCTCGGCCGGGATCACCCGCTGGACCTTGAAGACGTACCAGCCGAACTGGGTCTCCACGGGGCCGCTCAGCTCGCCCTCCTGGGCGCTGAACACCGCCTCCCCCAGGCTCTGCTCCAGGCTCTCGCGCGCCTGGGCCAGCAGCACGCCGCCCTCGCCCTTGGTGGCCGGATCGATGGAGTATTCCTTGGCCACCGAGCTGAACGACTCGCCGTCCTGGAGCGCCTGCTTGGCCTCCTGGGCCTCGCTGCGCTCCTCGGTGAGCACGACACGCAGGTCGCGGCGCTCGGGCTGGGAGAACTGCCGGCGGTTGCGCTGGTAGTACTGGCGGATCTGCTCGTTGGTGACCTCGTTGCCCTTCGTGAGCTTCTCGACGATCTTCTGCTGGAGGACCGTGAGGCGCACCCGGAACTTGAGGTCCTCCTCGGAGTAGCCGAAGTCGCGCAGGAACTGGCGGTAGTCCTTCTCGGCCTGGAAGGAGGCGTCGCGCTCCTGGGCGAACTGCTGGTCGATCTCCCGCTGGGAGACCTGCACGCCCTGCTCCTGGGCCTCGCCCTCGATCCACTGGGCGGACAGCAGGAACTGCATCACCTCGTCGCGCAGCGCGTCGTATTGTTGCCGGCACTGCTGGCGCAGCTGATCGTCGGGCGTGGGGCGCTGGCCCTGGGGCGTGGGCGCCTGCCCGCGCAGCTGGCGCACGCAGTCGGTGAAGTCGGGCGGGGTGGGCACCACCACGGGCGGCTGCTTCTGGCCCTCGGGGGCCGGAGGACGCAACGAGGCCGCGGCGATCCGCATCCACTTGTCGAAGCGCTGCTTGGTGATCGGCCCCTCGTCCTCGACGGTGGCCACGGCGTTGCCGGGGATGGCGTTGCCACAGGCCGACAGGGCGAGAGCCGTGAGCGCGACGGCGCAGGCGGGTAGGAGCGCGCGAAATCCGTTCATGGGTGACGCGAGGGTAGACGACCACCCCCGCGCGCCATGGGGTGCTTCAACATGCCCTAACACGCGGCGCGAGGGCCGTCAGGCCGCCTCGCGGGTCGTGGCCAGCAGCGCGTCGGCCGCCTGTACCACCGCCGGGAAGCGCTGCTGGGGGTCGTCGGGCACCCGTACCGAGAACTGGCTGCGCCCCGACTCGTAGAGCGCGCCGGGGATGCGCTCGCGCAGCGCCCTGGCCCGCCGGGAATCCAGCTCGATCGGCGTCACGGCCAGGCGCCCCTGGCGGAACGTGACGGCCTGCGCGCCCGCCTGGCCGAACTTGATGCGCGCCTGCTGGAGGTCGAGCAGGTTGCTCAGGGGATCGGGCACGGACCCGAAGCGGTCCTCGAGCTCCTCGCGCAGCAGCCCCAACTCGGCCACCTCGACCGCCCCCGCGATGCGCCGGTGCACGTCGATCTTGGCCTGCTCGTAGGGGATGTACTCGGCGGGCACGTAGGCGTCGACGTTGACGTCCAAGCGCACGGGCTCGGGCGCGTCGGCTTGGGCCTCGCCCTCCCCTGAGCGCGAACGCACGGCCTCGTCGAGCATCTGCAGGTACAGCTCGAAGCCCAGCGCGGCCACGTGGCCGGACTGCTCGTCGCCCAGCAGCGAGCCCGCCCCGCGCAGCTCGAGGTCGCGCATGGCGATCCTGAAGCCCGCGCCCAGCTCGGTGTAGTCGCTCAAGGCACTCAGGCGCTGGGCGGCCTCGGGGGTGAGCGTCGCGGCGCTGGGATAGAGCAGGTAGGCGTAGCCGCGGTCACGCGAGCGGCCCACCCGTCCGCGGATCTGGTAGAGCTGGGCCAGGCCGAAGCGGTCGGCGCTGTCGACGATCAGCGTGTTGGCCGAGGGGATGTCGATGCCCGACTCGATGATGCTCGTGGCCACCAGGACGTCGGCCTCGCCGCGCAGGAAGGCCAGCATGCGCGCCTCGAGCTCCTGCTCGTCGAGCTGGCCGTGGGCCACCTCGAAGCGCAGGTCGGGGAGGAGCCCCCGCAGGCGCTCGGCCGTCTCGTCGATGGTCTCCACGCGGTTGTGCAGGAAGAAGGCCTGGCCCCCGCGGCGGTGCTCGCGCTCGAGCGCCTGGCGGACGAGCTCCTCGTCGTACTCGCCCACGTAGGTCTTGACCGGTCGGCGGCCCTCCGGCGGCGTCTCGATGACCGAGATGTCACGCACGCCGGCCAGCGACATCTGCAGGGTGCGAGGGATCGGCGTGGCACTCATGGAGATCACGTCCACCTTGAGCTTGAGCTGGCGCAGCAGCTCCTTCTGCTTGACCCCGAAGCGCTGTTCCTCGTCGACGATGATCAACCCCAGCTCCTTGGCGCGCACGTCGCGCGAGAGCAGGCGGTGGGTGCCCACGAGGATGTCGGCGGCCCCGGAGGCGAAGGCCTCCACGGCCGCCCGCTGCTGGGCGACCGAGCGGAAGCGGCTGACGTGCTCGACGCGAATGGGCCAGTCGGCCAGGCGCTCGGAGAAGGTGCCGAAGTGCTGCTGGGCCAGGATCGTGGTGGGCACCAGCATCAGCACCTGCCTGCCCTCGGCCACCGCCTTGAAGGTCGCGCGCAGGGCGACCTCCGTCTTCCCGTAGCCCACGTCGCCGCAGATCAGGCGGTCCATGGGCCGGGGGGTCTCCATGTCGGCTTTGACCAGCTCGATGGCCTCCGCCTGGTCGGGCGTCTCGGTGTAGGGAAAGCGCCCCTCGAAGTCGCGCTGCCAGTCGCCGTCGGGCTCGAAGGCGGTGCCGGCGCGCCGTTTGCGCTCGGCGTAGAGGTTGAGCAGCTCGCCGGCCAGCTCCTGCGCCGCGCGCCGCGCGCGGGCCTTCATGGTCTCCCAGCTCTTGCCGCCCAGCCTGCTCAACGGCGGGTGGGCGCCCCCCGCCCCGACGTAGCGGCTGATCTTGGCCAGCTGGTCGACGGGCATGTAGACCTTGTCCTCGCCCTGGAACTGCAGCTGGAGGTAGTCGCGTGTGGTGCCCGCCACGGTACGCGTGTCGAAGCCCGCGAAGCGCGCGATGCCGTGGTCCTCGTGTACCACGATGTCGCCCGTGCGCAGGTCGGCGAAGGAGCGAAGCGCCCCGCGACGGCGGCCACCGACCTCCGGCCCGGACGGCTCGGCGCGCCGGCGGCGAAACAGGCGGTGCTCGGGGATGACCGCGAGCTTCAGCCCGCCGGCCACGAAGCCGTCGCGCAGGGCGGCGGCGGCGAAGCGCACGCGGTCGGGGCCGGGCGCCGATCCATTGCCGGAGCCCAGCCACTCGGCCTTGACGCGCGCGAGGTTGTAGGCGGCGCGGTCGCCCTCCCCCTTGCGCGGCCAGGTGACCACGGTGCGATAGCCCGAGCGCACGAGCTTCTCCAGCTCGGGTTCGGCCTCCTTGAGCGAGCGCGCCGCCGTGTCAGCCGCCTGGGCGCGGAACTCGAGCGGCTGGTCGGCGGCGATGGCGCTCAAGCGCACCGCGGCGCGCGCGTCCAGCGCCCGGGAGACCTCCCCGGGGGGCACGTAGAGGTGGTGGGCGTCGGTGTCGTGAAAGGCCGCGCAGACGTCCTGCCAGTGGTCGCGCAGGGCGGGCTCGACGTCCTCCTCGGAGGCCAGCACCACGGCGGCGTCGCCGGCCAGGTCCAGGAAGGAGCCAAAGCGGTCGACGGGCAGCAGCTCGGCGATGTCGGTACGCTCCTCGTCGTCGCCGGCCGCGATCTCCGCGAGCTCCCGGTACTGGGGTGCCAGCTCGGCCGCCGGAGCGATCTCCACCTCACTGGCCTCGCCCAGCGAGCGCTGGGTGAAGGTGGAGAACCAGCGCAGCGACTCGACCTCGATGTCGAACAGCTCGGCGCGGATGGCGCGGTCCTCGGTGGCCCCGAAGAGGTCGACGATCCCTCCGCGCACCGCGAACTGGCCGCGATCGGTGACCTGCTCCACGCGCTCGTAGCCGGCGGCCACCAGCTCGCCGGCCAGCTCGTCGAGGTCGACCAGATCGCCGACGGCCAGGCCCAGCGAGCGCGGGCGCAGCTCCGGGTCGGGCACCTTCTCGCTGAGGGCCACCGCGGAGACCACAACCACCGGCGCCTCGCCCTCGGGCTCGTCGCGCATGAGCGCGTCCAGCGCCGCGACCCGCAGGCCGACGAGGTGGGGAGGCGGCGCCAGGTGAGACTCGTAGGCGACCCCCCGGCTGGGGTAGAAGCGCACCGGCCGGGGCGCCAGCCAGGCGCGCAGGTCCGCGGCGAGATCCCGTGCCTGACGATCGTCGCCGGCCACCACGAGCACGGGGCGCCCGGCGTAGGCGGGTGAGTCGACGCCATCGACCAGCGCCGCGATCAGGTAGGGGCGCAGGCTGGCCGAGACGAAGGCACGCCCGCCCTCGCGGGCCAGCGTGGCCCCGTCGGGCGTGTCGTCGAGATGGGCGAGGAGGGGGCGCAGCGACATGGTGAGGCGGCGGCGGAGTCTAGGCCGAGTGATCCGGGAGACGGGAGACATACGCACCAGCCCTCCAGAGACCCGTCCCCGGACGGGCGAATCCACCTAGGGAGGCATTGGTGTCCGAAGTCCTCAACCACGTCTACGAGACCATCGACAGCGCTCACGCCGACAAGCCGGCGGCCACGCGTCGCCAGGTCGTCGCCGGTGCCGCCGCGGCGTTCGGCACGATGGGCATGCTCGCCTGGACCGACCAGGCTGACGCCCAGATCCGCTCCGACACGCCCAACACGCCGCAGAACATCCTCAACGTCGCGGCCACCGCGGAGGTGCTGGCCACGATCGTGAACACCGTCGGCCTCGAGGCCCCCGGCGTGCAGTTCCGCGGCGTGGAGAGAAGGAACATCCAGGCCGCCTCGCGCGAGGAGCTCATCCACTACGACGTGCTGGTCTCCGATGCCGTCGGCGGAAGCCCGGCCACGAAGCGCATCTGGGTGCCCGACCGCGTCTTCTCCAGCCGCGACGAGTTCTTCACCACGCTCGCGGTGGGAGACCAGATCTTCATCAACGCCTACCTGCTGGGCACCACGGTGTTCGCGCGTGCCGGCGGCATCGCCAACTCGCGCTTCGCGCGCTTCGCCGCGGAGTTCATGGGCACCGAGGCGGTGCACCGCGCGCTGGCGCTGCAGTCGCTGGGTGGCACCGGTAACGACCGGGCCTTCATCCGCTTCACCGGACGCGAGGAGCGCCCCGACCTGCCGACCACCGGCCAGCGGGGCTTCTTCGACATCCGCGGGGCGGTGACCCAGTTGCAGGCCGCCGGCTTCGGCTTCGGCGCGGAGGGCGAGAAGCCGGGTCGCTTCTACGACTTCGACACGGTCAGGCAGCGCACGCCCAACCCGGGCTTCGTCAACACCCGCGCCCCCTCGTAGGCCGGTCAGGCGCCGCCGAGCACCACACGCTCGGCGGCGTCGCCTGCCCGCTCCACGAGCGCGGCTACCTCCTCGCGGGGCTCGCTGAAGCGCCCCAACACGTAGGCGGCCACGATCTCCGGGTCGGTGGAGTCTGGGCGCCCCACGCCGATGCGCACCCGCCCGAAGCCCGGGTCGCCCAGTTCGGCGCGCAGCGACTTGAGGCCGTTGTGCCCGGCCAGGCCGCCACCGACGCGGGTGCGCACCTCCCCGAAGGGCAGGTCGATCTCGTCGTGGAGGACGAGCACCTGCTCGAGGGCGGGCACCCGCAGCGCGCCGCGCGCCGGGCCCGCAGAGCGCCCGGCCTCGTTCATGTAGGTCTGGGGCCACAGGACCGCGACGCGCGGCCCGCCCGGCCCCGTGCGCCCATCGGCCACCAGCCCCTGGAAGGCCTTGCGCGGGCGGGGCAGCTCCCAGCGCGCAGCCAAGGCGTCGGCGACCAGGAAGCCGACGTTGTGGCGCGTGCCCGCGTAGCGCGGCCCGGGGTTGCCCAGGCCCACGACCAGCCAGTCGACCGGGGCGGGGGCCTTCGCCCCGCCGCCGCGGCGCAGGCGCACGCCTGCTCGGCCTACTCGCCGGAGCGATCGGTGGGGACGTCGCCCGCCCCCGCGTCCGCCTCGGAGCCCTCGAGCTCGCCGGCACCCTCACCGACCTCGCCGACGACCTCCGTCTCGGCCTCGATCTCCTCCTCCTCGGCGTCCGCATCGACGTTGGGCGGCGTGAGGCTGGCGACCACCGTCTCCTCGAGGTCGTCGAGGAGGGTGACGCCCGAGGGGGCGCGGACGGCTTGGAGGGTGACGGTCTCGTTGATCTGCAGGCCCGAGACGTCGTGGGAGACCGACTCGGGCAGGTCGCCGGGCAGCGCCTCGACGTTCAGCTCGTGGGTCACCTGGTCGAGCACCCCGCCCTCGATGACCCCCGGGGCCTGGTCCGCGCCGGTCAGCTCCAGGAAGACGGTGGCCTGGATCGTCTCGTCCAGGCGCACGCGCAGGAAGTCGACGTGCAGCGTGCCGCCGCGCACCGGATCGATCTGGGCATCCTTGAGCACGGCGGGCTGGGTCGCGCCGTCGAGGGCCAGCTCGAGCACCGCGCCGCGGGCGGCCAGGGCGTGGCGCAGCACGCGGGCGTCGACCTGGAAGGAGACCGGCTCGCGCGCGTCGCCGTAGAGCACGCCGGGCACCGCGCCGGTGCGGCGCAGGCGGCGGGCCGCGCGCGAGCCCCCGGAGGGGTCGCGCAGCTGCAGCTCGAGCTTGGTGGCGGTCCGGGAGGCCATGGCCGACGGGGGAGGGTAGCGAAGGGCCGCGGCGCGCGGCCCGGCGCGCGGGAGGATGTGTCGCTATCGCGACCTGGGGGCCCGCCTCCGGCGGTGACCTCGCGCGGGACCCGGCTCCGCGGCCATCTGGCCGCTCCGCCACCCGCTGGCCGCCTCCGGCACCCGTAGCTAGCGCGGGAGGCCGAACTGCTGGGTGGCCGAGAAGGAGCGCTGCAGGTCGGACCAGGCCGGCTTGCGTGTGCCGTCGAAGCGCAGCACGCCCTTCTCGTGGATGGGTGGGTTGGGGCGCGGGTTGCCGCCCTCCCAGTTGGGGCGCACGCGGAACTCCTGCATCGCCCAGTAGGTGGCGCCGCTCAACCACGGCTTCGTGGCGAAGACGCCCAGGTGGTAGTTGATGAAGTCCTGCTGGAACTCGAAGGTCCCCCGCTCCTCCACCGGCCCGCTGCGGTTGGCCTCCGCGCCGAACTCGGTGATGGCGATGGCCTTGTCGGGGTAACAGGCGCGGGCCTGGTCGAGGTACTCGCTGAGCAGCTCGCGGTCGGCGATCTGGCCGTTGGGCCCGGGATACCAGCCGAAGTAGTCGTTGATGCCGATGATGTCCAGCGGGGCGTACTCCTCCTGGCAGCCCGCCGACGGGTAGGCGGCGAAGGCGTAGCCCACCGGCCGGGTGGGGTCCATCCGCCGGGCGCTGGTGGCCGCGCGACGCAGGTACTCGCCCTGCTCCGGGCCGGGGCGCGAGGACAGCTCGTTACCCACCGACCACGCCACGATGGAGGGGTGGTTGATGTTCTCGCGGATGTTCTTCTCCAGCTCCTGGGCGGCCAGGCGGCGCACCTTGGCCTGCCTGAGGTACTCGGTCTTGATGTGGTAGACGGGGATCTCCGACCACACCATGACCCCCTTGCGGTCGGCCAGCTCGTGCAGGTAGGGGTGCAGCGGATAGTGGGCGCGCATCAGGGTCGCCCCCAGCTCCTGCACGTTGCGCACGATCTCCCGCCGGTCGACGTTGTCGATGGCAAAGCCCTTCTGGAGGTCGTCCTCGTGCAGTCCGACTCCGCGGAAGTCCACCCGCTTGCCGTTGAGCAGCAGGCGCCCGCGGTCGACCTCGATCTCACGGATGCCGGTGCGCATCTGCCAGCGCACGCGCTCGGCCCCCAGCGTGCTGACGCGAAAGGTGGCGTTGTAGAGGTTGGGGTCGGTGGGCGACCACAGCTTCGGGTCGCGCACGCGCAGGGTGCGCGTGAAGGAGCGCAACGAGCGCGTCCCGATCCGTGCGCTGCCCAGCGAGAGGCTGCGCCCGGCGAAGAAGCCGCGGACGCCCACGTCGCGGGTCGACGAGTCGTGGTTGCGCACCACCACGCGCATCTGCACGTCGGCGTCGCCGTTCGAGCGCAGCTTGGGGCGCACCCGGACGCTGGAGACATCGACGTGGTCCACGCGGCGCAGGTAGACCTCGCGCAGAATCCCCCCGTAGTTCCACCACCCGCCGGCCGGGGTGCCGTCCTCGAGCTGCCCCGAGGGCGGGAAGTCGGTGGGCAGCCGGCGGTTATCGATGCGCACCACCAGGCGGTTGGTGCCCCCGCGCCTGAGGTCGTCGTCGCGCAGGCGCAGCTCGAAGGGCAGGTAGGCGCCGGTGTTGGAGCCGATCTCCTCGCCGTTGAGCCACACACGCGTGCGGTAGTTGACCGACTCGAAGCGCACCACCCAGTCGAAGCGCTTTGCCCCGGAGGGCAGGCGGAAGTCCTTGCGATACCAGCCCACGGTGCCGGTCATGGAGGCGGTGGACTGGTCGGTGGCGTTCCAGGCGTTGGGCACCGTGGTGGGTGTCCAGCCCGCTCGCGAGGTGCCGTCGAAGAAGCGCTGGTCGAGCCCCACGCCGGCCTCGTCGAGGCGGAACAGCCACTCGCCGTCGAGCATGTAGCGGGTGTTCGGGCCGTTGTGGTAGAGCGCTTGGCGGTCGGGCCGCTCGGCCGTCTGGGCCTGAGCCGCCGGGGCGGCCACCAGGGCGGCGAGGACGATCACGAGGACGAGCAGGAAGGGTGGGCGCGTCATGGCGCGCGGAAGGGTAGACGAGCGTTCGGATCCAGGCGCCGGATGGGTAGGGACAGGAGTCCGATGAGCGTCATCTTCAAGCCCTTCGGCATCGTCATCGGCCTGCTCTCGGGCATCGCGGCCCGCCAGATCTTCAACAAGATCTGGGGCGTCATCTCTGACGAGGAGCCGCCCGAGGCCACCACGCGCAACACCACCGTGCCCCGGCTGCTGTTCGCCACCGCCATGCAGGGCGCGATCCTCGCGGTCACCCGTGCCTTCGTGAACCGCGGCCTGGCCACGGCTTGGGCCGGGCTGACCGGCGTGTGGCCCGGCGAGGAGCACCCCGACCCTGAGTGATGGACTCCCCGGCGGTCTGGCTCATGCAGCGCCTGGGGCTCAGCGACGAGGAGCTGTGCGCGGTCCTGGACGCCGACCCGCTGGAGATCATCACCGGGGAGCTCGACCACCGCCCGCAGCTGCGCATCCTGCTGACGCTGACCGAGGAGGCGGCCGAGCGGGTGGGCGACGCGGTGCTGCGGCGCTGGCTGCGCCGGCGCGGCCCTACCGGCGTGCCCGTCGACCACCTGCTGGCGCGCGACTTCGCCGCCTTCGAGGACGACCTCGAGGCGCTGGCCGAGCGCGGGTTCGTGCTGCGTGGCGGGGGGTGAGGCTTCCCCCGAACGATCAGAGCAGGGCGAGGGCGGTCTCCAGGTAGGCGTCGGCGCGCGCGGTGAGCCGGCGCAGGCCGTAGGCGCCCAGGACGGCGCGCTTGAGGGCGGCCGGGTCCTCGCCATGGGCGGGACGCAGGCGGCGCATGAGCTCGGCCACCTCGTCGAGGGGGACCTCGATCAGCTCGCGGGGACCCAGTTCGCGCACGCGTACGGCGGGCGCGTCGAGCGCGCGGGCCACGTCGTCGTCCTGCCAGGGGATCTCGTCCTTGGCGGTCAGCGCGATGCGCCGCTCCTTGGCCAGCCAGTACATCGCGCTGGACAGCGGGGCGCGGGCCACCGAGGTCAGCTTCCTGCCGCCGGCGGCGCGGTTGACCACCGCGTAGGCGCGAGCGGCCAGGACCGGGCCTTCGGTGGCCACCACCTCCTCCAGCGTGTCCATCAGCCGCGGGCGGGGGGCGTGGCGAGGGTCCCCGGGCGCCTCACCCTCCCAGGCGATGTAGGGCTCGAGCGTCACGCGGGCGCCCGCGGGCGGGGCGCCCGCGTCGGCCGTGGCCCAGTCGGCGACGTCCCAGTCCGGCGGGGGCGCCCCCGGGGTGAGGGTGAGGACCGGTAGGTCGGTGAGCTCGTGCAGGAGCACGCGCTCGTCGAGCTGCACGCGCGACGGCGGGTCGGGCCAGCCGGTGAGGACGAGCGCCGCGACCGCCAGCCCGCCCCCGCGGGCGGCCTCCACGGTGAGGCGGGCGGCGTTCAGCGCGCCCGCGCGGGCCGGCGCGGCGACGACGACCGCGGCCTGCAGCTCCGAGGCGAGGTCGCGCGTGGCGTAGCGGAGCGTCAACGGCGCGAGCAGGCCGCCGTGGGCGACAGCGGCCACCAAGAGCTCATCGTCCTCCCACGGGCGCTGGGGATCGGTGTCCTGCCCATCTCCGGCGCTCGCCGCGTTCTGCGCCCTGGCCACCAGCGCGGCGGGGTCGATCTCCTCCCCCGCGTGGCGCGCGGCCACCAGCGGAGCGGAGTCGCCGGCGGGACGAGCTCGACCACCTCTGCCCCGGGGATCACCGCCGCGACCTCCCCCTCCCCCGCGTCCGCGGTGGCGCCCACCACGAGGAGAAACGACGCCCGCCGCGCTCCGCGCGGCCTTGCGACCTCCCCGCCCCGTTCCTCGTCTGCTCGAAGACCGCTCCGCGGGTCGGTCACGTCAGAACAGCTGGTTCCTCGAAGGGCGCGGCACGGCGGGCAGAGTACCGATGGCACGCTGGGATTCGACCGCCCGGCGACCGCTCACGACCGCTGGGTTCAGGGGTCGACTGTCGCGCACCCGGGGGCCATCTCGTTTCTTGGGTGCCACGGGACACCCCGCCCTGCATTGGGGCAACCACCCTGTGCAGGCGGCACGGGGGTTGCTCGCAGCCGTCGCGCCTGCGACCCGGATCGACGCGGGATGGGCTTGGGTTGCGTGGATCCCGGGCCGCGATCAGGTCAGCAGGATGATGAGGACGATGACGACCAGGACGAGCGCGATGATCGAGATGGTGCGTGTGTTCACGGGTGATCCTTAGGTAGTGGCCGGGCGCGTTCCCACTTACCCGCTCGCCCGTCGAAGAAGTAGCGCGAAGGCAGCCTGTGAGCGACAACCCTTCGCCAGCCTCGCGATCGCCGCGAGCTTCAACGCGAAGGCCCTCAGCACCTACATGGGCCACGCCACCGTGGCGTTCACCCTCGACCACTAAAGCCACCTCGTGCCCGGCAACGTACCGACGCGGCCGACCCCTCGACGCCTACCTCAGCGCCGGCACCGGCTGAACTGTCGCGCGGACTGTCGCGACCCCCATCCGCCCAGCGTTCACGGGCCGAAGGTCAGAACAGCTGGTTCTCGCCCTGGAAGACGTCGCTGACCGATGCGTCGGTGAAGATCCCGCGAATCGTGGCGGTCAGCAGGTCGGCGCAGGAGAGCGTGCGGATGTTGGCGGGCGCGCCGGGGCGCAGGGGGATGGTGTCGCTGACCACGATCTCCTCGAAGCCCGACGCGGTGAGCTTCTCGTAGGCGCTGCCCGACAGCACCGGGTGGGTGGCCGCGGCGTAGACGTGCTTGGCGCCCGCATCGAGCACCGTCTGGCCGGCCGCGGTCAGCGTGCCCGCGGTGTCGATCATGTCGTCCACCATCACCGCGGTGCGCCCCGTACGTCACCGATGACGTAGCCGATCTCGGCGACCTGCTGGGCGGGGCGCTCCTTGTCGAGGATCGCCAGCTCGGCGCCCAGCTTGGAGGCGAACTTCTTGTTGAGCTTCACGCGGCCGGCATCGGGCGCCACCACGACGAGGTCGGGCAGGTCGAGGTCCTGGAAGTACTGGGTGAGCAGGCCCAGGGCGGTCATGTGGTCGACCGGCTTGGAGAAGAAGCCCTGGATCTGGCCGGCGTGCAGGTCCATCGTGACCACGCGGTCGGCGCCGGCCGCCTCCAGCATGCGTGCGACCATGCGCGCGGAGATCGGCTCGCGCGGTGCGGACTTCTTGTCCTGGCGCGAGTAGCCGAACACGGCATGACCGCGATGACGCGGTGGGCCGACGCGCCCACCGCGGCGTCGATCATGAGCAGCAGCTCCATCAGCGCGTCGTTGGGCGAGATCCCCGTGGCGGGGTTGGCGCACGTGGGCTGGACGATGAAGACGTCCGCGCCGCGCACGCTGTCCTCGTAGCGGCAGTAGACCTCCCCGTTGGAGAAGGTCTTGAGGGTGACCGGCCCCACGTCGACATCGAGCTTGTCGGCGATGCGGGCCGCCAGCGCAGGGTTGGCGCGGCCCGAGAAGACCATGAGCCGCTTGTCGTAGCCGATGTCCAGGCTGTGGGTCAGCGGGCGCGGCGCGGCCGTCATCGCGGAGTCGAGTCTACGGCGGGGCGGGGACGCCGTCGTGACCGAAAGCGGCGTCACGAGCCCTCCTCCTCGCGGTCCTTGCGCTGCGCGTAGCCCTCGACGTTGCGCTGGCGCTCGCGTGCCACGCCCAGCGCTCCCGCGGGCACATCGTGGGTGATCACCGAACCGGCCGCGGTGTAGGCACCCTCGCCCAGCGCGACGGGCGCGACCAGGGTGGTGTCGACGCTCGTGCGCACGCCCGCGCCGATCGTCGTGCGGTGCTTGCGCCGCCCGTCGTAGTTGGCGGTGATGGTGGCCGCACCCAGGTTGGCGCCCGGTCCGATGTCGGCATCGCCCACGTAGGACAGGTGCGGGACCTTGGAGCCCTGGCCGATGTCCGAGTTCTTGATCTCCACGAAGGTGCCCGCCTTGGCCCGCGCACGCAGGACGGCGCCGGGGCGCAGGTAGGCGAAGGGTCCGACGGTGGCGCCGTCGTGCAGCTCGCACTCGACCAGGTGTGAGTGGATGACCGTCACATCGCTGCCCAGCCGCGCATCGATCAGCGTGGCGTGGGGTCCTATGCGACAGCCTTCCCCCGCCGCCGTGCTCCCACGCATGACGCAGCCGGGCTCGACCACGGTGTCCGCCCCCAGGGCCACGTCGACGTCGATGCTCGCGCTGGAGGGGTCGGTGAAGGTCACCCCGTCGAGCATCAGGCGCTCGATGATGCGCCCCTGGGCGACCACGCGGACCTGCGCGAGCTGTACGCGGTCGTTGACGCCGATGGTCAGGGTGACGTCGTCGACGCGGTGGGCGGCGACGGGGTGGCCCGCCTCGCGCAGCGCAGGCACGACGCCGGGGAGATACAGCTCGCCCTGGGCGTTGTCGGCGTCCAGCGTGTCGAGCGCGGCGCGCAGGGGGCCCGGCGCGAAGACGTAGACGCCCGCGTTGACCTCACGGATGCCCAGCTGCTCGGGGGTCGCGTCACCGGGCGCCTTGGTCTCGATGACGCACTCGACACCGTCGCCCTCCGCGTTTCGCACGACGCGCCCGTAGCCCGTAGCGTCGGGCAGCTCCATGGTCAGCATGGTCGCCGCCGCGCTCCCGTTCTCGTGCGCAGCGGCCAGCCCCTGGATCGTGCCCGCGGTGACCAGCGGCACGTCACCCGACAGCACGATCACCGGCGCGTCGTCGTCGGCGTGGGGCATCGCCGCGCGCACCGCCCCGCCCGTGCCGTCGGCGCGCTCCTGCACGGCGAGCACCGCGCCGGCGGGCAGGTGTGGTTCGAGCGCCCGGTCGGGCCCGCCGACCACGACGACCTTCCCCGCCCCCGCCTGCCGCGCCGCCTCCACGGGCCACAGCCCCAGCGGCCGCCCGCACAGGTCGTGCAGCACCTTGGGCACGCGACTGCGCATGCGGGTGCCACGGCCGGCGGCCATGACGACGACGGTCGGCGCCTTCACCGGGGGGATGGTAGGACGGGTGCGGCGGGCGGCGCGGTGCGGGGCGGGGACGACGTCGCCGAGCCGATGGCATCAGTCCTATCGTGGTCGTGCAGATCGTCTTGGCGCCGACTCGTCGCGCTGGTCCTGTGACAGCCGAACGGCGGTGCCCAAACGCGCCGGCGCGGTCGGTCTGGGCGTCGCGTAAGCGGATCCTGCGGGACGGTCTTGGCTGTTGCTCGGCCGCTGCCGGGTATGCGAGCGCCCGGTCGCGGGCGGTGGCCACGCCACCGCTCGACGGCCGCGGCGACCGCTGGACAGGATTCGACCGGGGCGGACGGCTTGCTCGCCGGGCGCGGTACTCAGCTCCTTCGCGGGCCTCGCGTGAGCGAGGTGACGGCGAGCCTCTTCATACAGAGGCTCCGGCGCCATGTCTGTGCCGTTGGGCCAGGTGATCGTGCCCGCAGCGGGGTCGACCGTCACTTGCGCGAAGTAGCTCGGATCGGCCAACGGTGCGAAGACTCCGCGCCATTCGCGCTCCCCGAAGTCGACCTCTCCGGTCGTTCCGTCGGAGAAGCTCAGACGCAGCCGGTACTCATCGGTGACCTCGACCGCGACAATGTCCACCAGCGGCTCCACATGGGCGATTCTATGGAAGGGGATCGATCGGCAGCAGCGGTTCGTCGCGGTGGTCGCGGTGCCAGTTGGCCTCCAGTTCCTCGCGGTGCGCGTCGGCCCACTCGGCGACGAGCACGAGCGCGCGCCGCGGCAACGAGCCTGCGATCAACTCGCCGACGAGGTCGATCGATGCGGCCTCGCCCGCATATCGGGCGTGAAAGTGTGGCCGCGCATGGTGCGCCTCGTTCCAATACATGTAGATCGCGATGCCGTAGAAGGAGCTGACCCGAGGCACCGGGGAACCGTACGCACACCCACTGATGTCAACCCCGACCCGCCGGCCCGCAAGGGGATCCGGCTGTGGGACAGGCGCACCGACGGGGTCGCTGACAGCATGAGCTCATGGGGCTCGACCGCATAGCGCTGTTTCGACTTGCGACCAGCGAGCGGCTGGAGCGCACGGTCAAGCGCGCGCCGGGCGGCGAAGCGGCCGCCTGGCGTGCCGCCTCGCGCTACGTGGCGGGCCGGACAGGCACCGACGCACTCGACACCGCCGCGAGGTTGCTCGAGCAGCGGCACGGGGTCAGTGTCGACATCTTCGGCGAGCGCGTCAGCGACCCGGCAGCCGCCGATCATGTGCTCGAGGACTACCTCGATCTCGCCCGCGCCCTGCCGCCACCCCCGGCGGACGCCTGGCTGTCGGTCGATCTCTCGCATCTGGCGCTGGTCACGGACTCGTCGGCCGTCGCGGAGCGCCTCGCGGCCATTGCGAGCGCCTTGTCGGCCGGCCGGCGGGTGCAGGTCGGGGCCGAGGAGGCAGCGCACACCGACGCCGTCCTGGCGTGCGTCGTCGAGGTCGCCGCGCGCGGCCTGGCCGACCGGCTCGGAGCCACAGTCCAAGCGAACCTGCTGCGCTCGCCCGCTGACGCGGACGCGTTGGTCGAGGCCGGCGTGCACGTCCGGCTCGTCAAGGGCGCCTACGTGGAGGCCACCGGCGCCCATCCCTACGGAGAGCCGACCGACGTCGCATTTCTGCAACTGGCGTTCCGTCTAGCCGAACGCAACACGGCATGGACGATGGCCACTCACGACGCCCGGCTGCGCGAGGCCTTGCTCCTCGCGCACGGGCCCGTGCCGGTCGAGCAACTGCTCGGCGTGCGCCCCGAGGTGCTCCACGATCTCCGGACTCGCGGAGTGCCAACTCGCGTCTACGTCCCTTACGGTGCCGACTGGTTCCGATACTGGCTGCGACGCCTCGCCGAGTCCCGCGGCGCCTAACTACAGCCGCTGACGCGCGCCCCAGGACGATCCTTGATCGGCGCTCACCTTCTGGGGTCGACGGCGATCACGCGGATTTCCACCAAAGCGCCTTCGGTGATCAGCTGCGCGACGCCGACCGCCGACCAGGCCGGGTACGGCGCGACCAGGTGGCGGTCCTTAGCTGCCATGAAGACGTTTAGGTGCTGGCGCAGGTCGACGTGGTAGCTCGTCAACTCGACGACGTCCTCGAGCGACGCGCCAGCCGCCTCGAGATACAGGCCCAGATAAACGAACGCTTGCTCGAACTGCTCGGGCCGGGTCACTTGGCACACTTCCGTCGACGTCGGTTCCGGTGACTCCGGAGAGCAGCAACAGCCCTCGGGCCGCCACGGCGTGTGAGAAGTGCCATTGGTTCTCGAAAGGCTCGAGGCCGGCTGCGCGGAAGTGCTCCATAGGCGTCGTATTACCAGCACAGAGCCATGCGTCGGTCCCGACCGTCGCGGCCGGCATGGAGCGGCCTCCCGCAAGCCGATCGGCTTGTCGGCGCCCGTGCGGGCGTTCTTGCAGGCGCGTGCTCGGCATGACCGCGCCCGCGATGGCGTCCGAGCGAGGTAGACAGATGTGCCAGCGCGAAATCACACTGGATCGATGATCCGACGCCTCGCGAGCAGGACCGTCTACGAGAACCGGTGGATGCGCGTGCGCGAGGACGACATCGAGCGGGCGGACGGCTCGCGGGGCGTCTTCGGCGTCGTTGAGAAGCCGGATTTCGCGCTGATCATCCCGAAGGACGATCGCGGGCTGTGGCTCGTCGAGCAGTTTCGCTACCCCGTCGGTCAGCGCCTGTGGGGAGTTCCCACAGGGCTCTTGGGAGGACGATTCGACCGTCGAGCCCGGGGAGCTCGCGCGGGCGGAACTCGAGGAGGAGACGGGGTTGCGTGCCGGAGCACTGCGTCACCTCGGCCACCTCTACGAGGCCTACGGGTACTCGACCCAGGGCTTCGACGTGTGGTTGGCAACCGACCTCACGCTCGGCGAAGTGGGCCGTACGGCCGAGGAGCAGGACATGCGCACGCTGCGCGTGGCCGACGACGAGTGGGTAGCGATGGTCAGGGCAGGCGCCGTGAAAGATGCGCCGTCGCTCGCGGCCTATGGCCTGCTGCTACCCACTGAAGCCGCAGGGCGCCATCAGGCGACCGCAGAGCAGCCGGCGGTGTCCCGTTGCCGATCCCTCACCGGGAGGGCTCAGCCGGTCGGTGGCGGGCATGTTGGGCCGACGGCGGGGGTCTACGCGCTGAGCCTTGTGGCGAGCTCGCGAAGGCCGCGCGCGAGGCGCTTGTGGTCGACCGCTGCCTCTTCGCGAAGGTGCGTCAGCAGCTGGGCGTCGAGCGCTGCGAGCAGCAGGTGGGCGTCGAGGGAGGCGTCGGCGTCGGGGCGACACTCGGCGAGCAGGAGCATGGTGTGCTGATGCCAGGCGGCATAGGCGCCCGTGCGGTAGCGCGCCCCAGGGGCGGAGGTCTCTGACGCCAGCACCAGCTTGCCGTGCTGCTCCCAGAGGTCAAGGAGCGCGTCGAGGAAGGCGGTCAGGCGATCGCGGGCGGGCGCGCCGGGGCCGAGCGGCGGTGGCCCGCGCAAGAGTCGCTCCTGCAGCTCGCGTTCCTGCTCGTCGAGCAGCGCCTCCAGTAGCGCGCCGCGGTCGCCGAACCGCCGAAAGACCGTCCCTTGCCCACGCCGGCCTCGCCGGCGACGGTCTCCATCGTCACCTCGGCCAGACCGCGCTGAGCGAACAGGCGCCGCGCCGCCTCGAGGATCTTCTGACGATTTCGCGAGGCGTCGGCCCGCTCGGGTGCCGGCTCGCCGACGACCGGCAGCTCTACACGGCTCATCGGGGACATCGACTCGGTCCGGGGCACGACGAGCAGTGTGCCACAAGCGGACCATAGGTCCGATTCTGTGCTACGTTGGGCCGCCTGAAGCGGACCAACGGTCCGTATTCCCGAATCACCACGAGCGTCAGGAGGCACACATGCCCACCAGCATCACCCGCGAGGAGCTCAAGCAGCTCGTCGACCACGGCGACGTCATCGTCGTCGAGGCCCTCCCCGCCGTGTACTTCGACCAGGAGCACATTCCGGGCGCGATCAACATCCCACACGACGACATCGACGCCCAGGCGCCCAAGCTGCTGGCCGACAAGGACGCGGCGATCGTCACCTACTGCGCCAACACGCCCTGCAAGAACTCGGGCGTCGCGGCCGCCAAGCTCGAGAGGCTCGGGTACACCAACGTGCGCGAGTACGTCGAGGGCAAGGAGGACTGGGTCGCCGCCGGCCTGCCGACCGAGTCCGGCGCCGTCACCGCGGCATAGGCCACCAGCGGTTCGGCCGGCGCGCAGCGGCGCCGGCCGAACCCGCCTTGTCGCTCCACCGGCCGAGAGGGAGGGGGCGGTACGGCCGGTAGCTGAGAGCCCGCGACGTGCGTCACGATGAGCCAAGGCCATCGTCCATCGGCGGGTCCATGACGACCGCTCTCGGGTGTTCCGGCCAGCGATCGCTCACCGGGCGCGCCCGGTCGGGGCCTCGCGCACGTAGCGGCGGGTCGGTGGAGCGATGAGCGTCGCGAACGCCAGCACAGACAAGGCGCAGGTCCACCATGGAGGCGGATCCACAACATTCGCTACCAGGTGGGCGAACTCCAAAGCAACGGCGCACCACCACGCGACGCGGCTTCCCCGCAGCAGGAAGATGAGCAAAACGGCCACCAGGACCGCGGTCGCAGTGATGGCGGCATTCCACTCACCGCGAGCGACGGCAACCACGAACGGCGCCAGCGTGAGGCCAGCGTAAGCGACCAGCGTCAGCGGAACTCGGTGGCCCATAGCCTCTGGCCGTGCCCTTCGAGATCGATGCTCAGGCGATTGCCGACGCTCGCGACGCGGAACATCAAGACTACGCGTTGCCTGACTACGAGGGCTTTTCCGACCTAGTCATGGAGTACCCGGAGAACGAGCTCCAGGGCATTGCGGACCCCGACTTGCATCGGACGTACATCGACGCGCTAACAGACACTGCACCTGCTCATCGACGAGTACCGGTTCGAAGCGCTACTGGCGCTGACGCTCCTTCGCGACTACGTGATCAAGCGCGAGCGGGGCGACGCCCCGACCGTGAAGGGGTCAGGTGACGAGCAGTTCGACGCTATGCCGTGGCCAGCGGAGGTAGTCGTCGTCGCTCAGAGGTACGCCGTCGAGCCGCCGAACGCGGCTGAGCTCTTTGAGCGCCCCCACCAGCAAATCGCGGGCAGCAGGATCCTGTCGCGATGGTTCGCGGCCCAGATGGTGGACTCGGCGCTGTATCGTGGGATAGCCGCCTGTGACCGCCTCGCCATACTTTTGCGCTGCCGAGCTGGGCTGCCTGTCGAGACCACCCGTCGGGGGGATCGCCGACAGCCCTCTTTCGGCCGTGGAAGCCTGAGCGAGCTTGACACGGCCTATCAGGACCGTGCCGAGTGGAGCGACCTTCGAGCCCTCGCGGAGAACGAGCTGTTCGGCTTCATCAAGCAGGAGCGCAACGGCTTCACGCACCAACGACGCCGGCCGTCAGAACTGCACGGAGAGCGAGCCATCATCTATCGCGGCAAGGGTGACAAGCCCGAGGAGCTCGTGCCCGTGATGGACGCGCAGACGCACTTCGCACTGGCGCCCGCGTTCTACAACGAGGTGCTCCGTCCCGCTGTTGAGCTCACTCGCAAGATCGTGGTTGCTTCGTCGTCGTGACGCCTCGTGCGGCCGACCTTGGCCGGTCGAGCCGTGGCGGCGCCGGCGTGGACCATTACCGCCGAGGCATCCTTTGCTGCCCGCCCATGCGGGCCAAAACCCCGGCCGCAAGGATCGGGTTCTGCCATCGGGCGGTGTCCGTGAAGAGTCGCGGCCGAGTGGGAGCTCGTTGGTTAGACACCCCCGCGTCTTACCCGGATGGCAACCTTCCCCGAGTGAGCCTGGCGACCGAGACCATCTCCGTCATCATTGCTGGCGGCGCGTTCGTGGTCGCCGCGCTAGGGCTTCGTCGGAGCGGGCGAGCGAACGACTTGGCCGAGCAGGCATTGGCGTGGCAGCGTCAGCGCGATAAGCAGCGCGAGCAGACGCGGATGCGAGTTGAGTTCGGGCACCGGCTAACCCGTTTTCCGTCGCCAGCTGAGGGCGTGCTGTTCGCGCGCGCTGACCTGCCGCTCGACTACGTCTTGACGTTGGAGATCCTGAACGAGCATCCCGAGCGGAGCGAGTACGTCGCCAGCGCGTGGATCGAAATCGAGGGTGCGGATCGTGGGATTGACCTGCTCGACGACACCGACCCGGCGCGCGCTGACCGCGAGGTCAAGCCGCGGAGCCGACTTCCGCTGCCGCTCGTCGTCTACGAGCAGTCCGACGATCTCGCGCGCGGATTCCGTGGCGTCGTGCGGCTCGCCGACGGTCAGTCCGTGCGATCGGAGGTCGAACACCTCATCGACGACCTCGTCGACGACATGCGGCGCCACAACTCGCGCGGACGGCTCGACGAGCCTCCTGCTCAGGATACCGAGAGAGGGTCCTGACGTTCCTATAGCAGGAGACGCTGGCCTGGGACGGACCTAGCGCGACCCTCTCCTGCGATCTCGGTGGCGCTATCCGCTCGCCGGTGGCTCGGAAGGCTTGGCGAGCGCGCTATAGACGCTCGCGCGGCTGACGCCGAGGGCTTGGGCGATCTCGTTGACGGTGTGCTGACGGGCGGCGTGCATCTGGCGGGGCGGCGTTGATCTTGGCGGGCGTTAGCGCGGGCTTGCGCCCACCCCGGCGGCCGCGGGCGCGCGGCGGCAAGTCCGGCGGTGGTTCGCTCACGGATTAGGTCGGCTTCGAATTCCGGCCGCTGGAGGCCGGCCATAGGGCTCGGGCAGGGAGCAGCGAGCGGCGACGGCCAGGGTCGGCGGGTGCCCAGGACGGTGTGACACCAGACTCAGCGCCGCGGCGGCTGTCAAGCTCTTACCGATGGAAGACGATCGAGCGTTCTTCCAGATCGCTGCAGCCTTGCTCCCAGCCTTGATGTTCGGGGCGCTGCTAACCGAGCGGCTACGCCCACCGGCGACACCCGGCCGCCACTACAGCCGGGTTGTCTTCGGGATCGTGTGCCTCGGTTGTTTTCTGCTCTACGCGGAAGTCGTAGCGATCGCCGGCGCCATCACCGGCGAGCCCACCGGCTTCCACTGCATCGTGGTGGCGAGCGCCGTCATGATCGTCAGCGTCGGGACGCTGTCGTCTTCCTCACGCCGTGGCTCGCGAAACTGCCTCGCGACGTGCGACCAACCCACCTCGTTGGCGTCGCTGCGCTCGTGCTGGGAATACTCGTTGGGTCGATCGCTGTACTCGACTCAGCAATCCGAGCTCGACAGCACAGGAAAAGGCGGCAGCCGGGGAAGCCCTCGACCGGGAGCAGCAGGCCGTCATGGATCGCCAGGGCGAGGCTGCGCTCGAGTTGGCGCGCATCGTGGAACGCCAAACGGACATAGCCGGGCGGGGCGGACCTGAACAGCAGACCCGGCTCGACGTCATGGGCGCGCTGATCGACTCGCAGCTCACCGAGATCAAGCGACTCCGCGACGAGCAGAATCGGCTGTTTGAGAAGCAGTTCAAGCTGCTCCGAGACCTCGACGAGCTCTAGCGTTGGCGGGCTCGCTGTCGGGATCGGGGCGCGGACCCCGATTGACCCTGCTTGGGACGATTGGCGCTCCGGCAGCGTCCGTTAAGGGGAACGGCGCTTGCAACACTGGCCAAGGCATCCCGCCCGAAGCAGTCGGATAGCGTCGCACTAAATGGGATGGGTCTTTCTGGCGGTAGTGGTGATCGCGGTCGCCTTCGTCTTCTGGGATATGTTCATCCGCGGAAAGAAGGGGCCGGCGCTGGCGTGGAGCGTCGCGGCGATGATCACGCTCTCAGCAGGCGGGGTCGCACAGGGCGCTGAAGGCGGGCCGTGGCGCTCATTGGCCTCATCGCAGGCGGCGTACTGTGGGCCATCTCCGAACGAGGAGACACGACGCGTCGGTCAAAGCCGCGAAGTAGGTAACTAGCGACATCGCGGCGTGCCCGGCGCGCTGCAGCGCTTTGGTGCGCCAGCCGCAACGATTGCGCTAGCCGGGACCCGCTCGTAAGGGGAAACCCCACTGGACAGGGCGCTGGCGCCGACCGCCCTGAGGCGATGAGCGGCGTGGTGTCCCGCAACCCCCGCCCGCTCAGATGCCCGGTCAAGGGGCCCTATCTGCGCCAGTCCGCGCGATCTGGCCGAGCTGCTGCCGTAGCCGCGCTCCCGTGACCAACAACGGACACCAAGCTGGCGGTCACGTATGGCCCGGTGAGCTCCCGGCATGCTGCGTGGCCTGAGGGTCTCGCCCTCCCCAGCAGAGCAACCCGAGCGCCGAGCACTGACGCCGTGCCCCAGACTACGCCGCGATCTCGCGCGGTGCTCACTCCCCGCTTTCGGGAGCGTCCGCGGCGACGCTGGTAGCAGCCTCGTAGGCGCGGACCCACTTGCGGATGGCGTTGTCGGAGACGCCGTATCTCCGGCCGGTGGCCGACCAGCCCAGGGTCGCAACCTCGGAGATGAGATGGGCGTAGGGAGGCCGCTCCACACGCCGAGCCCCCGGGTTCGCGCGCCCGGTGCGCTCGTGGCGCTGCCCGCAGTCGCGGGAGCAGTAGCGCTGGCGCCTGTCGCGCGCCTCGAACGACGTGCCGCATCGTTTGCACTCACGCTTGACGTCGCCGAGCTTGAGCCGTCGGCCGCAGTGCGTATCGAGTGTCGCGTTGCAGTTGGGGCAGACGATCCGGAGATTCTCGAGGCGGTTGTCGGTGCGAACGCCGTTGACGTGGTCGAGGATGAGGCCCATCGGCCGCCCTCGCCACACGTCGCCCTGGCCGCAGAGCTCACACGCGCGTTCCTTGAGTCCCTCAGCGAAGAGCCGTCGCTTGATGGCGTGCCGCGCGTAGGTCGAGTGCTCGACCAGGACCTCGTCGAGGGGAACCGGCTCCGGTCGCAGCGCGGCGCGCTGAGCCGCTCGGGGATCGAAATGGTCGATCGAGATGCCCCATATGGCGACGTACTTCCGAAGGATCAGGCGTGCGCCACCGGTGTGGCACATGCCGAGTCGCCGCAGCGACTCGGCCCAGCTCAGCGACGCAGCAACCGCGTCGTGAGCTTCCTGTTCGGTGTAACGCGGCGGCACAAACGTATGTTCGCAGCCGCGCCGGACGAACCCACTGGGGAGTCCGGACTCGAACCGGAACTTGAAACAGCTCCAAAGGCTGCCGTGCTGCCAATTACACCACTCCCCAACGGCCGGAATGGCCCCCCAACAGGCTAGTCGCTGCGCTCGTCCTCCGGCACCTCTGGCGCCCCGAGGTGATCGGGCTCGGCGTAGAGGTCGCCGGCTCCCTCGACGGCCTGGGCCTCCTCGTCGACCTCGCCCGCGTGAGCCATCGGACTGGGGCCGCGGGGGGTTGGTGGCGCGCTCCTCGAGCATCGCCTCGGCCTGCTCGAAGCCCTCGGCCTCGCCGCCGCCGGCCTCGTAGACGGGGGCCATGGCCTCGTCCTCGAGGACGCCGGGGCGGTCGGGGTCGTGCTCGTAGCCGGGTTCGACGCCCGGCTCGCCGCCGATCTTGCCGGCCTCCTCGGCGGCCGCGGCGGACTCTTCTCTCAATAACTTGTCGTCGCGCTCCATGGCCGCGTGCTGCCCCGGGGGCCTGAGGGCCAATCGCGCCGGATCAGTCCCAGCGGAAGTGGGTGCCCACGGGCTCCAGGGTGTCCTCGTCGACCTTGCCCACCGCGGCCTGCAGCGTCGTGGCCAGGGTGTCGCCGCTGGCCTGGATCAGGCGCGGAGCTCCTCGATCGCCGTGGGCTCGTCGTATACCCCGTTGGCGTAGTCGGTGGCGTAGCCGATCAGCGCGTAAGGGGATCTCGGCCTCCCCGGCCAGCGTGGTCTCGGGGCCGGCGGTCTGGGAGACCGCGGTCACCCCGCAGGTGGCCAGGCCCCGGATCTCGGCCCGGGTGTTGAAGCGCGGGCCGTCCACGTGGCCGTAGCAGCCGCCGTCGCGCACGGCGTGGCCCGCCTCCCGGGCCCCGCCCAGCAGCGCCTCGCGCAGCGGCTGGCTGAAGGGGCGGTCGAAGATCCAGTGTCCGCGCCCGGCCCCCGGGCTCGGTGTGCAGGGTGCACGCCGACCCGTCGGGCAGGCGGTTGGCCACGAAGTGCAGATCGTCGAAGACCACGAGGCCGCCGAGCTCCACCTCGGGGTCCACCGCGCCGCAGACGGTCGCCGCGAGGATTCCGCGCACACCGGCCTCGCGCAGGGCCCAGATGTTGGCCTGGTGGGTGACCTGGCTGGACAGCAGCTCGTGGTTGGGGCGGTGGCGGGAGCAGTGCACGACGTCCACCCCCGAGGCGCCCCTCGGTCAGCAGCGCGCGGCCGAAGGGGTGTCCACCCAGTGGGGCTCGCCCGCGTCCATGCTCGGCAGCGTGTAGGTGCCCGACCCGGTGAAGATGCCCAGCGCCATCGCGCGGCGGATCCTACGGGGGCCGCGGCGGAACGCGCCCCGCGCTCACGCCGGCCTCGGTGGCCGGCCCGCCCGGGCGGTGGACGCCGAGGACGCGCATGGCCTTGAGGCCCAGCGAGAGGCGCTCGCGGCCGTCGGTCGAGCCCATGTCCAGACCCGACAGCTCGCGCACCCGCTCCAGGCGGTAGCGGATCGTGTGGCGGTGGGTGTAGAGGGTCTGGGCGGTGGCGGCGACGTTGGCGTCGTTGTCCAGGTAGGCCTCGACGGTGCGCACCAGGTCGGTCTCGTACTGGGTGTCGTAGGCGGCCAGCGGCGCGATCGTGTCGGCGTAGAAGCGCTTCAGCTCGGCGGGATCCTCGCTCATGGCGGGCAGCAGGAGGCGGTAGGCGCCGGTCTCCTCGAAGGCCAGCACGCCGCTGGTCGCACCCTCGGCCACGTTGGCGGCCAGCAGCGCCTCGGCGCCGGCGCGGGCGAGCTCGGCGGCGTCCTCGGCCACGCGGCTGCGGCCCACGGCGAAGGTATGCCCGGGCAGGCCGGCCTGCAGTTCGCGCAGCACGCCCTCGGCCGCGCGCGCGGCGCGGGCGTCGTCGGCGCCCGGCAGCAGCAGGACGATCTCGACGCCCGCGGAGGCGCTGATCTGGAGGGCGGCGGCGAGCGCGTCGGGAGCCGCCCCGCGCGCGCCGCGCTCAGCGGCCGCCAGCACGCGGGCGCGCCAGCCGTCATCGGTGGGCGCATGAGCGTGCGCGCGGGCGACCACGACGCTCCCGCCCTCCTCTAGTGCGACGCCCAGCTCGCCCGCGCGCGCAAGCACCGCGTCGCGGTCGGGCAGCTCGCGGTCCAACAGCGAGCGCAGGAACTCCGCGGCCGCCTCCTGGGAGGCCCGCGCCGGCGCGCGCAGGCGCTCGACCTCGCCGGCCACGAGCGTGGCCACCAGGCGCACCACGCCGACCGGCGCCTCGGAACGCGCGCGCATGTGCAACCGGCCCACGAGGTCGTCGGCCAGCCGCAGCTCGAGCTCCTCGATCCCCTCGCCCCCGGCCACCACGGCCCGCTCGTCGGCGGGCGACCGGGCGGCCACGGCCACCACCGCGCCGGCACGATCGCTGAGCACCAGGGTCGCGTCGAGCGCGCGCGCCGCGGCGCACCACGTCGGGCAACCCGGCGCCCGACGCCACCGCCTCCGTGACGGCATCGAGCGCGGAGAGGCGTCGGGGCCGGCCGTGCCCTCGGCCGGAGTGGACATGGCGAAAAGGCTACCGGGAGGCGGGCGCGGCGGCGGGCCTCAGCGGCGAAAGAGGGTGCCGCCAAGGGGCGCAACGACGCGAGAATGGCGGGGAGCCACCACGATCGCGGGCTGAGCGCGCACGTCATCGTCGATGCCTGGGGGCACTCCGGCGAGGGACAGTGCTCTTGCACGGCCCTCGCCCGGGATGCCGGCCAGGCGCGGCGAGGGCGTCCGCGATCAGGCCGCGATCAGCCCGCGATGGTGTCCCAGAAGTAGATCACCGCCACACCCCCGCCGCCCCCACCGTCAGCAGCGCCAGCAGCACGTACAGCGCGAGGAAGCAGGCCGCGATGCGGTCGCGCAGCTTCCAGTAGCTGTGCCACGCGGGCAGCAGGATGAACCAGGCGAAGGCGCCGACGACAAGCAGGCCGCACACGGCGGCGACGATGTAGGAGATGAGCTCGTTGCTCACGGGCGATCGATCCGGGGCGTCACATCCTCGCGCATGCGGGAAACGCCGCGCCCGCCAGGGCGCAGAGGGCGAAGATAGCGGCGCCCAGCCCCCAGCCGCCCAGGACGTCCGACAGCCAGTGCGCGCGCAGGTACAGGCGGGTGAGGCCCACGAGGATCGCCACGACGCCCGCCGCGACCACCACGGCGGGCCGTCCGCGCCCGAAGGCGACGGCGATCGCCACCCAGGTGATCACGTAGGCGGCGTGTCCGGACGGATAGGAGCCGAGGTCGATCAGGACCTCCGCGAGCTGCGGCCGCCCCCGGCCCAGCGCGAGCTTGGCCGACTGCACCCCGACGAAGGTGATGATCCACCCGGCCGCGATCACCCGGGCCGTCGTGGGTCGCCCCCGGCGCCGGAGCGCCACGACGGCGACGAGGGCGGCCGGCCCGGTGGTCCACGAGGCGCCGGCCTCGGTGGCCACCCGCGCCACCGCCACGAGAGCGGGGGCGCGCAGGTCCTCGACGGCGGCCTGCACCGCCAGATCGAGCGGGACGTGGGTCCGCCCGGCGAGGCCACCAGCAGGACGAGGAAGGGCCCCCAGCGCGGCGACGGCGCCCAAAGCCATTCGGGGCCCGCCCGGGGCGCTCACGCGGGCGCCGGACGCGGCGCTCCCGCCCCCGCGGGCAGCGGCGCGGCGGCGAGGGCCCCCGGCACCGATGGGGCCGCTGCGCGGGCGCGCCGCGGGCCGTCGGCACCCAGGAAGAGCCCGAGCACGGTGGGACCCGAGCCCGCGACCAGGGCGTGATCGGCCCCGGCCGCGCGGACCCGTTCCAGGGCGCCGTCGATGGCGGGGCAGAGAACGCGCGCTGGGACCTCGAGGTCGTTGGCCACGAGGCCCGAGGCGAGGAGCCCGGGCGCGGGGATCCCCACCTCCTCCTCGACGGCCCCCCGCGCGGCGGCCAGTCCCTCCGCGTCGCGCACCGTCCCGAGGCGGTCGGCCTCCGCGTAGACGGCGCCCGCGCTCAGCCGCGCCTCGACGGGTACGACGAGCACGCCGTAGGGCTCGCCCGGTCCGGGGAGCGGACGCAGGATCTCGCCGGCGCCCGTGGCCAGGACGCGACCGCCGCGCACCTGGGCGGGCACGTCCGCGCCCAGGCCGCCGGCGATCTCCTCGAGCAGCGCGGGATCGTCGATCCCGGCGGCCGCCGCGGCCAGACGCAGCGCCGCCGCGGCGTCGGCCGACCCTCCCGCCATGCCGCCCGCGACGGGAATGCGCTTGGTGATGGTCAGGCGCGCCGGGGCGCCGTCCCAGCCGCTGCGCGCGCGCCACGCGTGCAGCGCGGCGCGCGCCAGGTTGGGGCCCTCCACGCCCGGGCACACGACCTCGTCGTGCGAGTCCGCGGCGGGCTCGAGGCGCACGTCGTCGGCCAGGTCGAGGGTGTCGAAGACGGTCACGAGCTCGTGGCGCCCGTCGGCGCGCACCGGGCCGACGAACAGGCACAGGTTGACCTTGGCCGGTGCGAGAGCGACGAGGGCGGTCACAGCGCCTCGGCCAGGGCACGGAAGCTCTCGGGGGACAGGCGCTCGGCGCGCGCGTCGGGCGGGAGACCGAGCGCCTCCAGGGCGGCCCGCACGCGGTCGCGCACGTCGCGCGGCGCCCCCGGCGCGAGGGAGAGCGAACGCGCGAGCGCCTTGCGCCGGTGGGCGAAGGCGTGGCGCACGAGGCGGGCCAGGGCCGGATCGGCGCCGGCGCGCACCCGCTCCATCCCCAGCAGCACCGAGTCGACGTTGGGGACGGGATGGAAGACGGTGCGCGCGATGGGACGAAGGACGCGGACGGTGCAGCTCAACTGGGCCAGGACGGAGGGCACGCCGTAGGCGGGCGTGGCGGGCGCGGCGGCGAAGCGCTCGCCCACCTCGCGCTGGACCATCCCCACCCAGCGCTCGACACCCGGCAGCTCCTCCACCGTGCGCAGCAGCGCGCCCGCGGCGATCCCGTAGGGCAGGTTGGCCACGACCTTGGTCGGCGCCGGGGCGAGCGCCGGCAGGTCGAGCTCCATCGCGTCGGCCACGTGCAGGGTGGCCCGCTCGGCGAAGGGATCGAGCGCCTCGCGCAGCGGGGCCTCCAGCGCGCGGTCGAGCTCGACCACGTGCACGTGGTCGACCCGGGCGGCGAGGTGCTCGGAGAGCACCCCGAGCCCCCCGCCGATCTCCAGGACGACGTCGCCGGGCGCGAGCACCGCGGCGCGCTCGATCACTCCCAGGATGTTCGAGTCGACGAGGAAGTTCTGACCCAGGTGGCGCCTGGGTCGCACGCCGAATCGGGCCATGCGCCGCAGCGAGGGCTGGGCGGGGAGCTCGACCGGCGCCCTCACCACCCGAACAGGCCGGCGGCGTTGCGCTCGACGGTCGCCTCCAGTTCCTCGTAGGCCACCCCGCGCCGCTCGGCCAGGAAGCGCGCGGTGTGCACCACGTAGGCGGGCTGGTTGCGCTCCCTGCGCACGGGCTGAGCGGTGAGGTAGGGCGCATCGGTCTCCACCAGGAGGCGCTCGGCGGGGACCCGCTGGGCCGCGGCGGCCAGGTCGCCGGCGCTGGGGTAGGTGACGTTGCCCGCGAAGGAGATCCACCAGCCGTGGTCGAGGCACTGCTCGAGGCGCTCGGCCATCGAGAAGCAGTGCAGGATCACCGTCACACCGCCCGCGCGCTCGGCCAGCGTGGCGATGGTGTCGTCGTCGGCGGCGCGGGTGTGGATGACCAGGGGCTTGCCCGTCTCGCGGGCCAGGGCGATCTGCGCGGCGAAGGCGCGGCGCTGGTCGTCGGGCGGGGTCCGGTCGCGGTGGAAGTCCAGGCCGGTCTCGCCGATGGCCGCGCAGCCGGGGTGGGCCGCCAGCGCACGCAGCTCGGCCAGGTCCTCGTCGTCGAAGCCCGTGGCCTCGTTGGGGTGGCGCCCGATGGCGGCGCGGACCTGCCCGAAGGCCTCGGTGGCGCCCAGCGCGGCGCGACAGGACGCGCCCTCGGTGCCCACGGTGAGGATGCGGTGCACGCCCGCGGCCTCGGCGGCGGTGACCAGCTCGCGGTCGTCCCCCGCGCAGCTGTCCAGGTGCGTGTGGCTGTCGATCACGCCGCGGCGGTGTCGAGGTCGACCTTGGGAAACAGCGGCGCGAGGCGCTCGACCCGGCCGGGCACCTCGGCGCCGTAGCGCGCGCTGGCCAGCGTGCGATCCTGCGCGCCCAGCGCGTCGAGCAGGCGGTCCATCGTGTCGGGCAGCCACGGCGCCAGCACGATGGCCACGACGCGCAGGCCCTCGGCCAGCGAGGCCAGCGTCCGGTCGAGCTCACCGGCGCGCTGGGGGTCCTTGGCCAGCGCCCACGGCGCGCGCTCCTCCACGTAGCGGTTCAGCCGGCGCACGGGCTGCCAGGCCGCGTCGAGAGCCGGCGTGAGCTGGGCGCCGTCGAGGTGCGCGCAGACCTGGCCCGCGGTGGCGTCGATCTCCTCGCGCAGCTCGGGGTCGAGCCCGGCCCGGGGGACCTCGCCGTCGCGGTAGCGGGCGAGCATCGCGGTGACGCGGCTGGCCAGGTTGCCCAGCTCGTTGGCCAGCTCGCCCTCGTAGCGCGCGGCGAAGCCGGCGGTGGACACTCCGCCGTCCTGCCCGAAGGACACCTCGCGCAGCACGTAGAAGCGCAGCGGGTCGGCGCCGTAGGTGGCCAGCACCTCGAAGGGGTCGAGGACGTTGCCCAACGACTTGCTCATCTTGTGCTCGACGCCGGACGAGTCGCGCATGAGCAGGAAGCCGTGGACGAAGACGTGCTGGGGCACGGGCAGGCCCGCGGCCAGCAGCAGGGCCGGCCAGTACACCGTGTGGAACTTGAGAATGTCCTTGCCGATGAGGTGGAAGGTGGCCGGCCAGAAGCGCTCGGTGAGGTCGTCGCCCTCGCGCGCGAAGGCCAGCGCGGTGACGTAGTTGAGCAGCGCGTCGAACCACACATAGAAGACCTGGTCGGGATCCCAGGGGACGGAGATGCCCCACTTCAGCCGCGCGCGGGTCAGCGAGACGTCGTGCAGGCCCTGAGCCACGAACGCGCGCGCCTCGTTGCGGAAGTGGCGCGGGAGCACGAAGTCGCTGTCCTCGGCCAGCAGGCGCTCGAGGTCCTCCTGGAAGGCCGACAGGCGAAAGAACCAGTTGTCCTCGCGCTCACGGTCGAGCGGGATCTGGTGGATCGGGCAGCGGTGGTCCTCCCCCGCCTCCTGGTCGGACTTGAAGTCGGCGCAGCGGGGGCAGTACCAGCCCTCGTAGGTGCCCTTGTAGACGTGCCCGTTGTCGTGCACCCGCTGGAGCACCTCCTGCACGCGGCGCTCGTGCTCGGGGTCGGAGGTGCGGATGAAGAAGTCGTTGGTGACGCCGAGCTGGGGCAGGAGAGCCCTGAAGTGCTCCACGTTGCGATCACCCAGCTCGCGCGGGGTGATGCCCTCGCGCTCGGCGGCCAGAGCGACCGGCTCGCCGTGCTCGTCGGTGCCGGTGAGGAAGAAGACGTCCTCGCCGCGCTGGCGCATGTGGCGGGCCAGCACGTCGGCGGCGATCGTGGTGTACGCGTGGCCCAGGTGGGGCGCCGCGTTGACGTAGTAGATCGGCGTGGTGACATAGAAGGCCATGCGCCCCGGAGGCTACCGGCGGGGCGCTGGGGCGCCCCGAGCGGGCTGCGCGCGCGACGTCGCAGCGCTGCTCAGCGGCTGACCGCGCCAGCCGCCGCGGCTCCGCGCCCAGCGTGAGCGGCGGACCAGCCCGCCGAGCGGCACCCCCGCGGCGAAGAGCACGAGCCCGAGCCAGGCGGCGAGGGGAACGGGGCGGTCGGGCGCGGGAACGTCCGGGGGCGGGACGGCGATGACGGGCGCGGGCGCAAGACCGGGCGCCGGCGCGAAACCGGGCGCCGGCGCGAAACCGGGCGCCGGCGCAAGGCCGGGCGCGGGCGCGAAACCGGGAGCGGGCGCGCGGACCGGCGCGGGCGCGCGGCCGAGCGGGGCAGGGCTGGGAACGGGACGGGGCCTCGCTCCGCGTGGGCCGCCCACCACCGGTGCGCCGGGTGGCGCGCCGCGACCACCCAGCAGCTCGAGCGGATCGCGGTAGCGGCCGGTGGCCGCCTCGCGCGCGCCGAGATGAAGGTGGGCAGGGCCAGGCGGAGGGTCCCCTGTCCTGCCCACCGCGCCCAGCCGGCGGCCCGTGAACACATGCTCCCCGCGGCGCACCGCGATCTCGCCGAGATGCAGGTAGCTGGCGATCAGCTCGCCGCAGAGCACGCTGACCACCAGGCCGCTGTCGCCCACCCGTCCGGAGAAGCGCACCGGACCCGGGCAGACCGCCCGCACCGGGGTGCGCAGCGGCGCGGCGAGATCCACGCCGCGGTGCTGACCGCCCGCGTAGGGGTTCGCGCCGACGCGGAACTCGCGGGCGACCCGGCCCTCGAGCGGCCAGCGCCACGCCGCGGCGCCGGCCGTCGGCGGCAAGGCCAGCGCGACCGCCAGCGCGGAGAGGACAACGGCGACGGCGAGATGGCGCGGGGACACGTCGAGAACCTACGGTCCCTCGGCGCCGGGACCGCCGATCCGCGTGGATTCGACACCTCCGCTGCGCGAAGACCTGACGATTCACCCGCTCCCCGGGCGCCCCTCACTCCCCTTCGGTCAGCGCCCGGTACAGCGTGTTGGCCCGCACCCCGGTCAGCTCGGCGACGACGCCCGCCGCGGGGCGGGCTCGCGCGCCGGCCTCGACGAGGCGGCGCAGCGCGTCGACGGCGGCGGCCTGCGAGGCTGCCTCGGGACTCGACGCTGCCGCGCCCGCCACCACCAGCACCACCTCGCCGCGCGGCGCCTGCGCCTCGTAGCGTGCGGCCAGCTCGCCGGCGGTACCCCGCACGACCTCCTCGTGGACCTTGGTCAGCTCGCGGCAGACCGCGACCTCGCGCTGGGGGTCCGCCTCGGCCAGCGCGCGCAGCGACGCGCCGACCCGTCCGGGCGCCTCGAAGGCCACCACGGTCTCGGCCCCGTCCAGGACCGCCACGAGGTCGCGCGCCCGCCGGGGCAGGAAGCCCACGAACCGCCAGGTCTCGGCGGGCAGCGCACTGGCCACCAGCGCGGCCACCGGCGCGCTGGGGCCGGGCAGCACCTCCACGCCGAGCCCGGCCAGCGCACAGGCGCGCACGAGCACGAAGCCCGGATCGCTCACGAGCGGCATCCCCGCATCGCTGACGAGGGCGACCACCGTCCCCTCGCGCATGCGCTCCAGCAGCTGCGGCGTGCGCTCGCGCTCGTTGTGCTCGTGGTAGGAGATCAGCGACGCGTTCACGCCGTAGCGCTCCAGCAGCACTCGGGTCCGCCGCGTGTCCTCGCAGGCCACCACATGGGCCTCGCGCAGCGAGGCGAGCACGCGCAGGGTCACATCCTCCAGGTTGCCGATCGGCGTGGGGCATACGATGAGACGGCCGCGGGCCACCGTCCCCGTGGGGATCACCCCCCGCCTCCCAGCTCCGCGGGCTCCCCGGCGGGCAGGCGCCCGAGACCCTCTAGCGCCAGCGCCGCAGCGCCGACCATGCCCGACTCCGCGCCGAAGCGCGCCGGCTCCACGCGCACGAGCGAGCCCAGCGGCGGCAGCGCGCGCGCCGCGGCGACCTCCCGGGCCGGGCCGAGCAGGAGCTCGCCGGCGGCCATCACGCCACCGCCCACCACGACGATCTCGGGATCGAAGACATTGGCCAGCCCGGCGATCCCCACGCCCAGCCGGCGGCCCACCTCCGCCACCACGGCCCGCGCCGCGGCGTCGCCGTCGTGGGCCAGCTCGACGCAGAGGGCGCCGGTGATCTCCAAACCCCCGGCCAGCGCCCGACCCAACCCGCTGCGCGGGTGCCCCCGCGCGGCCGCCAGCGCCTCCCGCGCCAGCGCGGTACCCGAGGCCACCGCCTCCAGGCACCCGCGCGCGGGACAGCCCGGGCCGCAGGCGGGCCCGTCGCGCTCCACCGGGACATGCCCCAGCTCCGCGGCCATGCCGCGCGCGCCGCGCACGATCCGCCCGCCGACGACGAGACCGCCGCCGATGCCCGTGCCCAGCGTGAGCAGCACCGCGTCGGCCGCACCCCGCGCCGCACCGAAGCGCCACTCGGCCAGAATCGCGGCGGTCGCGTCGTTGTCCACGAAGACCGGCACGTCGAGGCGCTCGGCCATCAGGTCGCGGAAGGGCACGTCCTCCAGCGGCAGGTGCACCGAGTGCAGCGAGGTGCCCGTAGCGCGATCGACCAGCGAGGGGATGCCAAAGCCCACGCCGAGCACCGGGGCGTCGGGTGCGGCGGCCAGGATCGCCTCTCGCACGGCGTCCACGACGGTGTCCAGCAGCGCCGCCTGCTCGAGCCCGCCGACCGTCCGGTGGGCGCGGTGGCGGACGATGAGGTCCCCGTCGACCGCACCGGCCAGCAGCTTGGTGCCACCGAGGTCGACGCCGATCACGCAGCCGGTCGTCATGGCGGCCACCTTAGAGTGCGCCCTCGGCCGCCCACCGGCACGGCCGCCCGCTCCCGCCCATGCCCGAGAGTCCCCCACCCGAGTACACGGTCTACCACTCACGCCGAGGCCTGCTGGGCCGCCGCGGGGGAGGCGGCGACGTGCCCGACCGAGCGCGCACCCCTCGCCGTCCCGGCGGGCGGCGCATCGGCGTGGGACGCGTGGTCAAGTGGCTGGGGATCGCCGTCGCGGCGTGGCTGACCGTGTCGCTGCTGATCTTCCTGGTCAGCGCGCAGATCGAGTCCTTCTCGGTCGACCGAGAGGTCGATGACGCGCTGGGCGCCGGGGGCTTCCCGCCCTTCGAGGCCACCAACGTGCTGGTGCTGGGCTCCGACCAGCGCAGCGCCCGGAACGCCGAGCCGGGCTCGACCACGACGGGCCCGGCCAACAGCGACACCATCATGCTGATGCGCATGGGCGGCGGGGCCAACGCGCGGCTGTCGATCGCGCGCGACACGCTGGTGCAGATCCCCGGGCGCGGCACCCAGAAGATCAACGCCGCCTTCCTCATCGGCGGACCCAACCTGGCAGTCCAGACCGTCGAGAGCTACACGGGCGTGGAGATCGACCACGTCATCCTCGCGAGCTTCGAGGACTTCCCCCAGCTCATCGACGCGATGGGCGGCCTGACCTATGAGGGCGGGTGCGTGGTCGGCCGGATCAACGGCGGGGACGCCAACGGCGGGGTGACGGTGCGGGTCCGGGCCGGCGAGCCCACCGAGCTCAGCGGCGAGGAGGCGCTGGCACTCGCGCGCACGCGTAAGAACGAGTGCCGCCCCAACGAGAACGATCTCGCCCGCGCGCGGCGCCAGCAGGAGATCATCGGCGAGATGAAGGACCAGTTGATCACCCCGACGGCCCTCCTGCGCCTGCCGCTGATCGCCTGGGAGGCACCTCAGGCCGTGCGCTCGGACATGAGCGGCCCCACCCTGCTGGGGGCCTTCCTCGCGCTGATGTTCGCCGGCGATCCCCAGACGCGTGTGCTGGGAACGCCGGACGGCAACGTACCGACCGAGCTCAAGGAGCGGGCCGTCGAGCGCTTCCTGGACGGGTAGGGCACGGTCGTGCGCCGATCGCTGCCCTTCCTCCTGACGGCCGTCCTCGTGCTCCCGGCCGCGTGCGGCGGGGACGAGGAACCCGAGATCACGGACCCCACCGAGCTGGGCGGTGCCGGCTGCGCGGCCCTTCAACTACCCGGGCACCGGGCGACGCGGATCCGCGCCGAGCGGATCGTCTGCGCGGAGGCCGAGAGGGTCATCGCCGGAGCGGTCGGCCAGGGCCGCCAGGCCTACGAGGTCGCCGGCTTCTCCTGCCGTCCCTCGCAGGCCGGCGGCGGGGACACGAACTACGACTGCACGGGCGAAGGCGGCGCGCGCATCTCCTTCCGCTACGGCGCCGCGTGAGTCAGCCGCTCTGCTTGGACGGCGACGACGAGGCCTTCGCGGCCTTGCCGTCGCCGCCGCCCGAGGACGAGGAGGAGGAGGAGGAGGAGGGGCTCGCCGATCCCTTGTCCCCGTCCTTCTTCTCGGCCTTCTTGGCGTCCTGCTTGTCGGCGCCCTCGCTGGCGGAGCTCTCCATCTCGCGCGCGCGCTTCTTGGTGCCGTAGTCGGTGTTGTAGAAGCCCTTGCCCTTGAAGTGGACGGCGATGGGGTGCATCACGCGCTCCACGGGTACGCCGCTGTCGGGGTCGGTCGTGAGCGCATCCTCGGTGATGCGCTGCCTGACCTCGAAGGTGGTCCCGTCGGGGCGGCGGTACTCGTAGATCGGCATAGGCACTCTCAGTATAGGAGTGCCATGACGAGCGGCGCTCGTCGTGGCACCGGCGCAGCCGGGAGCTGTCCCCATCCGCTATATCGTCGGATGCCGTGGCATCCGACGTGGTCACCATGGAGAAGATCGTCGCCCTGTGCAAGCGCCGGGGCTTCGTCTTCCCCACCTCCGAGATCTACGGTGGACAGGGCTCGACCTACGACTACGGCCACTACGGGGTCTTGCTCAAGCGCAACGTCAAGGAGGAGTGGTGGCGCGCGATGCTCCAGGACCGCGACGACATCGTCGCCCTGGACTCGGCGATCATCCAGCACCCGCGCACCTGGGAGGCCAGCGGGCACCTGAGCAACTTCACCGATCCGCTGGTCGACTGCCGCACCTGCGGCGCGCGCTTCCGCGCCGACCACCTCCCCGAGCTCGAGTGTCCGCGCAAGCCCTCCAAGCCCCCGGGCGAGGGACCCGAGTGCGATCTCACCCAGGCGCGCCAGTTCAACCTCATGTTCGAGACCACGGTCGGCCCCGTGCGCGACTCGGGTTCGGTGGCCTACCTTCGCCCCGAGACCGCACAGGGCATCTTCGTCAACTTCAAGAACGTCCTGCAGTTCAGCCGCAAGCGGCCGCCCTTCGGCATCGCGCAGGTCGGCAAGTCGTTTCGCAACGAGATCACCGCGCGCAACTTCATCTTTCGCACGCGCGAGTTCGAGCAGATGGAGATGGAGTTCTTCGTCCCGCCCGCCGAGGCCGGGGACTGGTACGCCTTCTGGCGGCGGGTGCGCTTCGACTGGTACGTCGAGCTGGGCATCCGGGAGGGCAACCTGCGCCTGCGCGACCACGATCCCGACGAGCTCAGCCACTACTCGAGCGGGACCGCCGACGTGGAGTACCTCTTCCCCATCGGCTGGTCGGAGCTGGAGGGAATCGCCAACCGCGGCGACTTCGACCTCACCCAGCACAGCGAGTTCTCCGGCGAGAAGCTCGAGTACTTCGACCAGGCCACCAAGGAGCGCTACGTCCCCCACGTGATCGAGCCCGCGGCGGGCGCCGACCGCGCCACGCTGGCCTTCCTGGTCGACGCCTACGACGAGGAGGAGATCACCGAGGCCGCGTCCGGCGGCCCCGGTGCAGGCGCGGGGGAGCAGCGCACGGTGCTCAAGCTCCATCCCCGCCTGGCCCCCGTGAAGGCCGCCGTCCTGCCCCTCGTACGCAAGGACGGCCAGCCCGAGCTGGCCCGCGAGGTCGTCGCCGCGCTGCGCGGCGTGCTCCAGAGCGAGTACGACGAGGGCGGTTCCATCGGCAGGCGCTATCGCCGCCAGGACGAGATCGGCACGCCCTACTGCGTGACCGTCGACCATCAGTCGCTGGAGGACCGCACGGTCACGGTGCGCGACCGCGACACCCTGGCCCAGGAGCGCGTGGCGATCGACGCGCTCCCCGCCGAGCTGGCCGGCCGCCTGGCCCGGCCGTGGCGCTCGCCCAAGCCGCCGCCCGCGTGACCGCGTCACACGGCTTCACCCGCCCACCGGTCACGCCCACGCTCGTGCGGCGTGGCCGCCTGCCTCGGCGCGGGGTCCTGCGCACGCTGGCGCGCATGCCCAAGCTGTTTGGCTGGCGGGCCGGGTAGGGTCCTGGACATGCTGCGCCAGGGTCCCATCCCCGTCTTCGTGCACGGGGCCATCGAGTATCTCGCGGGCGCGTTCCTCATCGCCGCGCCCTTCCTGTTCAGCTACCAGGCCAGTGCGGCGACCGCGGTGTCCATCGTGGCCGGGGTGGTGGTGCTGGTCGTCGCGGCGGCCACCGAGGGACCGACCTCGGCGATCGACTCCATCCCCATCTCGGTGCACCTCGTCTTGGACTTCGCGCTGGCCGCCCTGCTGGTGGCCACGCCCTTCCTGTTCGCCTTCTCCGACGAGGGAGCGCCGACCGCGGTGTTCATCGTGCTCGGCGTGGCCCACCTGCTCATCACCATCGCCACGCGCTTTCGCCCCGAGAAGAGCGCAGGCCCGACGTCGGCGGGGTAGGCGCCCGGGGAGTCACGGGACGCGCTGCCTTCCCGCGAAGCGCAGCCCAGACGAGACGGAGGGCGCCTTCGGGCGCCCTCCGGAACACGTCCCCTAGGAGACCGGCGCCGCGGGCGGGGCGCCCGTGGGCGAGGTCGTCGAGGTGTAGTCGAACTCCTCCTCGGCCCCGAAGAGCATGTCGAGCACCTTGTTGCGCAGGTCCTCGCTGACGGCCAGGGCGACCGCCCCGCCGACCACGGTGACCAGGAGCAGCTTGCCCAGGCCCATGCCGCCGCGCTTGGCCTTCTTGCGCCGCTTCTTGCCGCGCAGGGAGTCGCCGACCTCGCGCAGGGCCGAGGCCGAGCGCTGCAGGTCCTTCTGGAACTTCTTGTCGTCCAGGACGGTCTTGCCGGCGGTCTTGCCGTTGCTCAGCCGGTCGTAGGCGTCACGTGCCGACTCGAAGGCCACGCGCACGTTGTCGCGCAGGTCCTCGTCCTCGATGAAGCGGGACACGTAGGGGTTCGCCCGCGCATTCGCGACCGTCGACCCCGCACCCGCTGCGGCCTTCTTCGCCGCCTTGCGCTTCGCTGCCATTTCCCTCACCTTCGGTCGCTTGCTCGAGCTTCGCTGAGCATATACCCGGCCTCGCGCGCCCGTGACCGCCCGTTTGAGGCCGGCGGCACGAGCGCCGCCTCGAGCACCTGCCCGATGTCGGAGACGAACGAGAACTCCAGCCGCCGGCGCAGGTGCTCGGGCACGTCCTCGGCGTCGACCTCGTTGAGCTCGGGCGCGATGACGCGCTTGATGCCGTGGCTCTGGGCGCCCAGCGCCTTCTCCTTGAGCCCACCGATGGGCAGGACTTGGCCGGTCAGCGTGATCTCGCCGGTCATGGCCACGTCGTCGCGCACGCAGCGCCCGGTCAGCAGCGAGGTCAGGGCGGTGACCATCGTGATCCCCGCGCTGGGGCCATCCTTGGGGATCGCCCCCGCGGGGACGTGCAGGTGCAGGTCGTGGCTGGCAAACCAGTTCGCCTCGAGGTTCGGGGCGAGCTCGCCCACGTGGCCCTTGACGTAGGACAGCGCCGCCTGGGCGGACTCCTTCATCACGTCGCCCAGCTGGCCGGTCACGGTCAGGTGCCCGGTGCCCGGCATCGCACTGGCCTCCACGAAGAGCACGTCCCCGCCCACCGGCGTCCAGGCCAGGCCGGTGGCCACCCCGGGCACCCGCGTGCGCCGGCGCGCCTCGGTGAAGAAGCGTCGCTTGCCCAGCAGCTCGCGGGCGCGCTCCTCGGAGATGGACGGCGAGGCGATCTCCTGGCCCTCGGCCACCTCGCGCGCGACCTTGCGGCAGATCGTGCCGATCTCGCGCTCCAGGTTGCGCACGCCGGCCTCGCGCGTGTAGTCGCGGATGACCGCGCGCAGCGCCCTGTCGCCTATGCGCAGCTGCGAGCGCTTGAGCCCGTTGCGCTCGATCTGGCGAGGCAGCAGGTAGCGCTTGGCGATCTGCAGCTTCTCGTCCTCGGTGTAGCCGGCCAGCTGGAGGATCTCCATGCGGTCGCGCAGCGGCCCTGGAATGGTGTCCAGCGTGTTGGCCGTCGTGATGAACATGACGTTGGATAGGCCGAAGGGCACGTCGAGGTAGTGATCGCGGAAGGTCGCGTTCTGCTCGGGGTCGAGCACTTCGAGCATCGCGCTGGCCGGGTCGCCGCGGAAGTCGGCGCCCATCTTGTCGATCTCGTCGATGATCACCAGCGGATTGTTGGAGCCCGCGTCGCGCATGGCGCGGATCAAGGTGCCGGGCATCGCGCCGATGTAGGTGCGCCGGTGCCCGCGGATCTCGGCCTCGTCGCGCATGCCGCCCACGCTGAGGCGCTGGAAGTTGCGCTCCAGCGCGCGGGCGATGGAGCGCCCCAGGCTCGTCTTGCCCACGCCGGGCGGGCCGACGAAGCACAGGATGGAGCCGCGGGGGACCTCGTCCCGCCCGCCGGTGAGCTTGCGCACGGCCAGGAACTCGAGGATGCGGTCCTTGACCTGCTCGAGGCCGTGGTGGTCGGCATCGAGCACCTGGCGCGCGTTGGCCAGGTCGAGGTTGTCCTCGGTCGTGGTGTTCCAGGGCAGCGTGGCGATCCACTCCAGGTAGGTGCGGATGACCCCGTACTCCGCGGCGGCCGGGTTGAGGCGCTCGAGGCGGTTGAGCTCGCGGTCGGCCTGCTTGCGCGTCTCCTCGGGCAGCTCGAGCGCGGCGAGCTGCTCGCGCAGGTCGTCGGCCTCCTGCTGGGCCTCGTCCCCCTCGCCCAACTCCTCCTGTATGGCCTTGAGCTGCTGGCGCAGGACGAACTCGCGCTGGCCCTTCTCCATCTCGCTCTGCACCTGGCTCTGGATCTCCGTGCCGATGGAGATGACCTCCAGCTCGCGCGCGAGCATCTCCACCAGGCGGCGCAGGCGCTTGGCCACGTCGCGCTCCTCCAGGAGGGCCTGCTTGTCCTCGGCGGGGGACCGCAGGGAGCCCGCGATGAGGTGGCTGAGCGCGCCGGGATCCTCGACGTTGTTGACCGCCAGCTGCAGCTCCTCGGGCAGGTAGGGCACCTGCTCGACGATGCGCGTGAAGGCCTGCTGCACGTTGCGCACCAGCGCGGTGAGCTGGGGCGACTCGGTGGTGACCTCGTCGGGGCGCTCCTCCACGCTGGCCACCAGGTAGGGCTCGGTGGCCTGCCAGCCGGTGATGGCGATGCGCTGCGCGCCCTGCACCAGCAGGCGCAGCGACCCGTCGGGCACGCGCAGCATGCGCGCGATGACGCCCACCACGCCGACCTCGTACAGCTCCTCGGGGCCGGGCTGCTCGAGCTCGGGCCGGCGGCTGGCCACCATGGCCAGCAGGCGGTTGCCGGCCAGCACGTCGTTGACCAACTTGGTCGAGCGCTCCTGGCCGATGGCCAGCGGGATGACCGTGTCGGGGAAGGGGACGATCTCGCGCAGGGGCAGCACGGGCAGCGTGTCGGGCACCGGGTGCTCGCTCGCGCCGATCTCGACATCGCGAGTCTCCCCTCCGTCCTGGGAGTCGACGTCGATCAACGCTCGTCCCCCGGACTCTCGATCGGCACCGAGCGCGAGCGTCGCTCGGGCGGTACGAGGGGCAGCTCGACGCGCAGGATGCCGTCGTGGTAGGTGGCCTTGGCCTGGTCGGCCAGCACGTCGGCGCCCAGCGAGATGCGCCGGCGAAAGGGTCCGTGCTCGATCTCCAGCTGCTGGTACACGCGCCCCTCGGCGCGCGCGGCCTTGCGGTGGCCGGCGAGGACCAGCTCGCGGCCCTCGATCTCCAGGCTCAGCTCGTCGGGGTCGATACCCGCCAGCTCGGCGTGCACCACCGCGCGGGGCGGGCCGTCGGCGTAGAAGACGTCCACGGCCGGGGAGAAGGCGTGGCGGCGCACGGCCAGCCCCCCGCGGTCGAAGACGTCGCCGAACAGCTCGTCCATGTCGCGGCGCATGCGCTCGAAGTTGGCGAAGAGGTCACGCTCGCTACCCATGGGGTGAGCGTACTGCCCCCAGGAGGGGGTCAGGCGAACGGGTTCTCGATGCGCACGCCGCGGATCGTGGACCCGTCTGCGAGGTCCTCGGTGAGCAGGCGGTCGCATCAGCCCACGCGGGGCGGCCTCCACGATGAGCGCGTCCCAGAGCACGAGGTCGCCTGGGGAGAAGGTCGCGAGCAACTCACGGGCCGTCGCGCGCTTGCGCGGGGCGTCCTCGTCGCTTGCGTAGAACGAGCACGTTGGTGTCGGCGAAGGCCCTACCTGCGGTCATACAGCTCGTCGCGGGTCCAGCTCCTGCCTTCGGGCCCGCTGCCCGCGCCACTGCGCTCCGTCGCGGCGAGGAAGGAGCGCAGGCCCTCCGCCGCGGCCGACTCGCCGGCGTAGCGCTCGAGGTAGTCACGCACCAGCGCGTTGACCGATGTGCCCTGCTCGAGAGCGCGAATGCGCGCGCGACGGAGGGTGTCGTCGTCGAGGGTGAGCGTGAGGTTCGCCATGCGGCCCGTGTAGCACCGGATCAGTGTTACACGGGAAGTGCCTTGCTCGAGGCCGATCGGCGGGACAGGGAACCGGAGCTCCCGGCCGCCCGGTCTCCGCCGCGGGGTCAGCACAGAACAGGGGCCCCGAAGGCGGTCTCGAGACCGGAGCTCCCGACCGCCCGGTCTGCGCCGCGGGGGCTGGGATACCGGCGACCGGCGGCGGTGAGGGGAACCTGGTTGAGGCGCTGGGCGGATTGTGCTCGCTATGCGACGCAAAGCCGCCCAGCGGCCGGTGGGAGGGGGGCGCGATCGCGGCGCTGGGCGGATTGTCGTCGGTATGCGAACAGAAACCGCCCAGCCCGTCGTCGACCACCCTTCGCAAGCGCTCGCGGCGCGCCAGCACGGCGTGCTGAGCCGCGGGCAGCTCGTCGATCTCGGGCTCTCGGAGAGCGATCGGGGTCAATGTGGCGCTGGTCATGTGGCAGCCCCCGCGCCGGCAGATTCGTCGGTGCGCCTCATCGATGTCGCGCACGTCGCTGTCTTCGGGAACGCGACGGTGGAAAGCGCCTCGCTTCGTGCAACCGCCTGGAGGAGCGTCACCGGGGTCTACGGGCCCCGGCTCCGTGAAGCACCTTCAGCGGACGTGCCACCGCACGCACACCGGCTCACTCGGGCGTCTCCGGTCGCCCGTGCCCGCTGGGTTGCAGCGAGGACTACGTTCCGGCTACTCCCACCCCGCGCAAGCCTCCGTCGCCTACTCCTGGAAGCCGCGACGGCCAGCGCTCAGACCCGGATGACCTCCACCGCCGGGAACGACGTGAAGTCGGCGTCCTGGGTGACGACCGCGACCCCGTGGCGCAGGGCGGTGGCGGCGATCCAGGCATCGTGACGGCGGAGCCTGCGCCCGGCGCGCGCCTGGGTGTCGGCGAGCTGCGCGAAGCAGGACGCGGTCGCATCGTCCACCGAGAGCAAGGGAAAGGCGCCGCGCACCCTGGAGAGCGTGGCGAGCCTTCGCCCTCGTGTTCGTGCATCTGCCGCGCGAAGAACTCCGAGCTCCAGCTCGGCGGCGGTGACGACGGAGACCCGCGATCTCGCTGGGCAGGTCGCCAAGCGGGCGGCCAGCCTCCCGAGCCATGAAGACGGACGTGTCTGCAACGGCACGGCTCACAGCTCCTCGACGAGTGCCCCACGCACGTCGGCCAGGTCGTCCAGGAGCCCTGAGTCTGCTCCGGTCTCGGCCATGATCTCCCGCAGGACCGCCGCGGGGACCCACGGGCTGCGCGTGGCCTCGTGGGGCACGATGTCGGCGACGGGGACCCGGTTGACGGTCAACGAGAGACGTTGGCCGGCTCGGACCGCGGCGACGACATCGGCTGTGTGATTGCGCAGGTCGCGGACGGAGACCTCTCCCGACACGCCACCACTGTAGAACTGCGTAGCACACAAGGCTACGAGAGGGGCGCCCCGGTGGCCGACGCCGCGCCGCCGGCCCGCGGCTACGCGGGGTGGATGGGCCACGCCCCGCTGCCCCGGGGGAGCAGATCCGCATAGCCGCGGGCGACCAGCAGGTCGTCGGTCAGCCCCAGCCGCGTCCGCGCCTCGTCGATCCTGACCTGCTCGGCGGTCAGGCCGCCGGGCGAGGCGGCGACGGCCTCGAGCTCGACGAAGTCGCCAAGACCGGCGACGCGATCGAGGTGGATGCGCACCGTTCTCCAGAGCAGCAGACGCCGCGTCTTCTCCACCACCGCGCGCACCCCGAGGACGTCGACGAGCGCCTCGGCCAGGGCGATGGGGTCGGCCACCGGGACCACGCGACAGTGGCTGACCGACGGCCCGCTGCGGTCGGCGCGCGCATAGGCGATGAGCTCGGCCGGCTCGGGTGGCGCCTCGCGCAGCTTGAGCCGGCCCTGCACGGCGTGGAAGTAGGTGTCGCGCTGGCGCAGCACGCCGTGCTCCTTCGCGCCCAGCGCGAGCGCGGCGCCCAGCGTGCGTTCGGGGTCGCGGTCGACGGCCTTGAGCTCGAGGTTGCGACGCTGCGAGGCCATGGCGGGCCAGTCATAGCACCGCGTACAGTCCGCGGCGATGGCCATGCTCGAGCAGACGTCCCTATTGGCCGCCGAGCAGCGGGCGATCGACCGCCTGATCGCCGTGCTGGCCGAGCGCCTCGACGAGGAACTGCTCGCGGTGTGGCTGTTCGGGTCCCGCGCGCGGGGCGAGCCGCCGCGCGAGGACTCGGACGTCGACCTGCTGATCGTTGTGGCCGACGGCACGGATCTCCGCGCCGTGACCGAGCTCGCGCGGCGGGAGGGGGGCGAGAAGCGCGGGGACCCGCCCTTGACGTTGCAGACCCATGTCGTCGAAGAGAGCTGGATACGCCAGCGCCGGCGCGTCGAGGCCTTCTTCATGCTGGAGGTGGACCGCGACCGCGTCGTGCTCCACGAGCGCCGGCCCGTCGCGGTGGACGCGGTGCCGGCCACCGACCGCCCGGACGGCATGAGAGAGCGCACACGCGAGCACCTCGAGGAGGCGCGCGACCGCCTGGGTCGGGCACGGCGGGCCCAGCAGTACGAGGATCCCAAGACGGCCGTCTCGCTGTCCTACTACGCGACCTTCGAGGCCGGCCGCGCGGCCCTCAGCGAGGAGGACCGCTTCGCGCGCACCCATCACGGCACCTGGCACCTGCTGCGCGAGCAGCCGGTCGCCACCGGCCGGCTCGAAGGCGCGGTCGTCGAGGAGGCCGCGAAGCTGCACGAGCAGCGCATCGCCGTGGACTACGGCAAGGGTCCGCGACCCATGGCCGATGGAGCGGCGGCCATCGCGATCGCGCAGCGCTTCCTGGCCGAGGTCGAGCGCCTGCTGGGCGCGACCTGTCGCGCCCGTCCGAAACGTCCGGCACGCCGTCATCGCCACGCGTGATGCTCGCCGATGCTCTGCATCGACTGCGCTCCGCGCGGCGCCCGGCATCCACGGCCGGGCGCCCGCCGACGCACCGTCGAGCTGCCTATCTCGGTAGGGACGCGCGGCGAGGTGGTCGATCCGTGGCACGACCGAAGGGAGTGGTGTGGGCGCGGCGGGTGGCGGCCGTCAAGGGAGTGGTGTGCGCCGGATCGCCGCACGCGGGCGCAGTCGGTGCAGAGCACCGGCGAGCACCGCGGGTGGCGCCAGGCGCCGCGGATCGGCCGCCTTGGCGTGCGATCCCTAGCGGGATAGGCCCTTAGAGCTCGTAGACCGCGCTCTCGGCGGCCAGCTCGACGGGTCCGTCGTAGGCGCCCCGGGCCTCGCGCAGCGCCCAGGCCGGGTCGGCCTCGTCGGTGAGGTGGGTGACCACCAGGCGCCGCGCCCCGGCGCGGGCGGCGTGCTCGCCGGCCTCGGCGGGCGTGAGATGGCCGCGGGGCTCGGCGTCGGGCTCGGCGACGGTGGCCTCGAGCATGAGCAGATCGGTGCCGGCCGCGAAGGCGACCAGGTCGTCGGAGGGACCGGTGTCGGCGCCGAAGGTGAAGCGCGCGCCCGCGCGGTCGCTGACCTGCACCGCGTGGGTGACCGTGAAATGCGGCACGGGAGTGAAGCGCACCCGTAGGGGACCGATCTCCAGCGTCTCGCCGGGATCGTACTCGCGGACGGTGAACGCCCCCTCCACCAGCTCCTCCGGCCCCCAGGTGCCCACGACGCGGCGCAGCCCGGCTCGCCCGCCGGGCGGCAGGTGCAGCGCGGGGCGCGCCCCGCCGGCGCCCGGCCCGTAGCTCAGCGCGTAGGAGAAGGGCACGAGATCGAGGAAGTGGTCGGCGTGCAGGTGAGAGATCACCACCGCGTCGATCTCCCCATAGCGCCGGTGCTCGCGCAGCTTGCCGAACACACCGTTGCCGCACTCCAGCACCAGCGCGGTGCCGGCCTCCTCCACCAGGTACCCGCTGCACGCGCCGCCCGCGTCTGACCAGGAGGGTGACTTGCCCAGCACCGTGATGCGCACGGGCGGAGACTACCCGCCGCGCGCTCGGGTGCCGCGCGCTCAGGCGTGCAGCGCGGCCTGCTCCTGGGCGGAGGGGAAGGCCCAGGCGGCGCGCGAGCGGCGCTCCTGGCGGAAGGTGAAGCGCAGCTGGCGCGGAGGGCGCAGACCCTCGGGATGGTCGGGGCGGAAAGTCGTGCACGGCTCGTCGAGCTCCAGCGCACAGAGCAGGTTGCAGCGGAAGTAGCACTGCTCACAGCTCACCTTCTTCGCGGCGGTCCGTCCCTTCCCCATGCTCGTCATGCGCTCCCTGTGTCGTGGCGGTAGTGCCGTGGCCGGGCGGCATTGAACCCTGCCCGGACAGGGAGGTACAAGAGCCCTGGCGACGGCCTTCTCGCAAATGGCGGGAAACCCGGTCGGGGCACGTCGCAAATGGCGCAGAAATCGGGGGGCTCCCACCGACGAGGTACCGCGTACCCAGATTTCACCCCCCTGCGCGGCGCACCAGCCGCACGTTGCGGATGATTCGCCGGTCACCAACCGGCGAGGCGGACCCGGTCGGGGGCGACGTCGGCGAGGGTGGGGCAGCCGGCCAGGGCCATCGCGCGCTGGAGGTCCTGCGTGAAGGCGTCGAGCACCGCCCGCACGCCCTCCTCTCCCCCGGCGGCTAGCCCCCAGACATATGGGCGGCCGATCATCACCGCGTCCGCACCCAGTGCGAGCGCGCGCAGGACGTCGGCGCCGTCGCGCACGCCGCCGTCGACCAGCACGGGCAGGCGGCCGTAGAGCGCGTCGGCCACCTCCCGCAGAGCCACCGCGGTGGGAACGCAGCCGTCGAGCTGGCGGCCCCCGTGATTGGAGACGATCACGGCCTCGGCGCCGTGGCGCTCTGCGGCCAGCGCGTCCTCGGCGGTCAGCACGCCCTTGACCAGTACCGGGAGGCCGCTCGCCTCGCGTACCCAGGAGAGGTCCTCCCAGGTCAGCGACGCGTCCCAGCCGCCCAGGGGCTTGGTCTCCGCGCTCCCCGTCCCGCCCAGATGGTCGGCGACGGTGATGCCCTCGGGGAGGATCACGTCGCCGTGGCGCAGCTCGCGCTCGCGCCGGCCGGCCACCGGTAAGTCAATGGTCACCACGATGCGGGCGTAGCCGTGAGCCGCCGCGCGGGCCAGCACCGCGGCCGTGCGCGAGCGGTCGCGCTCGACGTACAGCTGCAGCCAGCGCGCGCCCTCGGGCGCGGAGGCGGCCACGTCGGCCAGGTCGGTGGTGGCGCGGGTGGAGAGGATGAACAGCGTGCCCGCCGCGGCAGCCGCGCGGGCGGTCGCGCGCTCGCCCTCGGGGTGCACGAGGGCGTGGGCGGCGACCGGCGCCAGCAGCACCGGCGTACGCAGATCGTGGGCCAGCAGAGTGAGCGAGGAGTCCACGTGCGCCACGTCGACCAGCCCGCGCGGGCGTACCCACACGCGCCGCCACGCCTCCTCGTTCTCCGCCAGCGTCTGCTCGTCGCCCGCTCCGCCGGCGAAGACGGCAAAGACGGCGGGATCCAGGCGCTCGCGCGCGGCGGCCTCCAGGCGGCGCACCACCTCCATGGCGTGCCAGCCTATGCGCGCGATGCGCATCCTGGTCACCGGCGTCACGGGCTCGGTGGGCGGCTCCCTGGTCCCCCGCCTGCTGCGCGACGGGCTCGAGCTCGTCGGCCTCTCGCGCCGCGCAGCGGACGAGGGCGGGGGTGGCCCCCCCGACGTGGCCATGGTGGCCGGCGACGCGCTCACCGGCGAAGGGCTCCAGCGCGCGCTGGAGGGCGTCGAGGTCGCCTACTACCTCATCCACTCCATGGAGCGTGCCTCGGCGTGCGGCGGAGGGTTCGCCGACGCCGAGCGGCGCTCGGCCGAGCACTTCGCGCACGCCGCCCGGGCCGCCGGCGTGGGACGCGTGGTCTACCTCGGCGGCCTGGTCCCCGGGGGCGAGCGCGTCTCGGCGCACCTGTCCAGCCGCCTGGCCGTCGAGGACGTGCTGCTCGACGCGCTGCCCGACTCGGTGGCACTGCGCGCCTCGATCGTGATCGGCGCGCGCTCGCGCTCCTTCCGCTTCCTGGTGCGCCTGGTCGAGCGCGTGCCGGTCATGCCCCTGCCGCCCTGGACGCGCTTTCGCACCCAGCCCATCGACGGCCGCGACATGGCCGAGCTGCTGGCCGCCGCGGCGACCTCACCCGTCGCGGGCGGGCGGTCGCTCGACGCGGTGGGCCCCGACATCCTCAGCTACGGCGAGATGATCGACCGCATCAGCCATCACATGCTCGTGTGGCGCCCGTCGGTGGGGCTGCCCGTGAGCCTCACCGCGGTCTCCAGCCGCGTGGCCGCCGCGATCGTCGGTGAGGACCCGGCCCTGATCGAGCCGCTCATGGGCTCGCTGGGCTCCGACCTGCTGCCCCGCGAGGAGCAAGCGGGGCCCGTCCTCGGGGTGGGGCTGCGCTCCTTCGACCGGGCCGTGGAGCGCGCGCTGCGCGAGTGGGAGGCCGACGAGGAGCTCGCGGCGCGCTGACGCGCCACGGACGGCTTGACCGGCCGGACGGCGGGTACGGCGCTCCCATGGCCGACCGCGTGGAGACCACCATCGAGATCGACGCCCCGCCCGAGGAGGTGTGGGCGATCGTCTCCAATCCCCGCCGCCTGGCCGAGTGGGTGACGATCCACCGCGCGCTCGAGCGCGCCGATGCCGGGCCGCTGGAGCGGGGGTTCACCATGGAGCAGGAGATGACCCTGCGTGGCCAATCGTTCACCGTGGCGTGGACGGCCGCCGAGGTCGATGCGCCGCGCATGGTGCGCTGGGAGGGCGACGGCCCCGCCGGCTCATCGGCCATGACCGAGTACCGCCTGGTGGGAGCCAACGGCGGAACGCGCTTCCTCTACGCCAACAGCTTCGACGCCCCTGGTGGTCCGATGGGCAGGATGGCCGCCAGGGCGGTGACCGGCGACGCGCCGCGCGAGGAGGCCGACGCCTCCTTGCAGCGCCTGAAGGCCCTGGTCGAGGGCTGAGGGACCGAGCCGGGGGTAGGGTGGACTCGCCGTGTCCCTCGTCGTCGCCCAGATCGACATCGCCGCACCGCCCGAGGTGGTGTGGGAGGCCGCCATGGACCCCGCGCGCACGACGGAGTGGGTCACGATCGCCCGTGGGGTGGATCGCGTCGACGACGGGCCGCTTCGCCCGGGCTTTCGCATGGACCAGGCACTGTGCCTGCGCGGTCTGACCTTCCATGTGAAGTGGAGGCTCGACGAGGTCGAGGCACCGTGGTTCGCGCGGTGGAAGGGCAAGGGCCCGGCTCGCTCGAAGGCCCTGATCGAGAACCGCCTGCACGAACGCGGCGGCGGCGGGACGCACTTCGAGTACCGCAACGAGTTCAAGGCGCCCTTCGGGCCGCTGGGCTCGGTAGCCTCGGGCGCGCTGGTGGGCGGTGTGCCCGAGCGCGAAGCCAGCGCCTCCCTGCAACGTTTGAAGCAGCTGTTGGAGAAGTGAATGTGAGTGGTGTAAGGTAACTGATATGACTGATTTCCTGGACGACAAGAAGCGTGAGATCAATGACCGGCTGAAGGAGCTCAAGCCGCTGGTGGACGAGTACCACCGTCTCGAGGCCGCCAAGGCCGCTCTGGACGGTGTGAGCGAGCGGTCCTCGGCGGGCGGCGCCACGGGCGCCGGGCGCGGCCGGCGCTCTCGCGCCTCCTCCGGCTCTTCCAACGGCCGCCGCCGCGGGCGCCCCCGCGGCAGCGGGACCCGCGCCACCCAGGCCCTCGACCTGGTGAAGGCCAACCCCGGCATCTCCATTCCCGACATCGCCGAGCAGATGGGCATCCAGCAGAACTATCTCTACCGCGTGCTGCCGGGCCTCGCGCAGGACGGGCTGGTCGAGAAGCGCGGGCGGGGCTGGCATCCGAAGGAAGCGGCGTGACCACCGGACGATCGATGGCCGAGCCGCCTCGAGGATCGCCCAGTCGGCGTTGATCGGCCCGTCGGGCCGTCGCAGACGCGCCACGGCGCCTCTCCCATAGCATCGCCGCCCATGGCGAAGATCAAGGTGCACAACCCCGTGGTCGAGCTGGACGGCGACGAGATGACCAGGATCATCTGGGCGTTCATCAAGGAGAAGCTGATCCTGCCCCACCTCGACGTCCAGCTCGAGTACTACGACCTCGGGATCGAGCAGCGCGACGCGACCGACGACCAGGTGACCGTGGACGCCGCCCACGCGATCCGCGAGCACGGGGTCGGGGTGAAGTGCGCGACGATCACCCCTGACGAGGCGCGGGTGGAGGAGTTCGAGCTGAAGAAGATGTGGCGCTCGCCCAACGGGACGATCCGCAACATCATCGGAGGGGTCATCTTCCGCGAGCCGATCGTGATGGCCAACGTGCCGCGGCTGGTACCCGGGTGGACCAAGCCGATCGTCATCGGCCGTCACGCCTTCGGCGACCAGTACCGTGCGACGGACACGAGGATCCCCGGGGAGGGCAAGTTGATGCTGACCTTCACGCCCAGCGACGGGGGCAGCCGATCGAGCTCGAGGTCTTCGACTTTCCCGCCGGCGGGGGCGTGGCGATGGCCATGTACAACCTCGACGAGTCGATCCGCGACTTCGCGCGCGCGTCCATGCGCTACGGGCTGGAGCGCGCCTTCCCGGTCTACATGTCCACCAAGAACACGATCATGAAGACCTACGACGGGCGCTTCAAGGACATCTTCCAGGAGGTGTTCGACGACGAGTTCAAGCAGGACTTCGAGGCGGCCGGGCTCACCTACGAGCACCGCCTGATCGACGACATGGTGGCCGCCGCGCTGAAGTGGGAGGGCGGCTACGTGTGGGCGTGCAAGAACTACGACGGCGACGTGCAGTCCGACACCGTCGCGCAGGGCTTTGGGTCGCTGGGGCTGATGACCAGCGTGCTCATGACCCCCGACGGCAACACCGTGGAGGCCGAGGCGGCCCACGGCACGGTCACGCGCCATTTCCGCCGACACCAGCGCGGCGAGGAGACCTCGACCAACCCGATCGCTTCGATCTTCGCGTGGACGCGGGCCCTGCAACACCGCGGGCGCCTGGACGAGACGCCGCAGGTCGGCGACTTCGCCGCCACCCTGGAGCGCGTGTGCGTGCAGACCGTCGAGAGCGGAACGATGACCAAGGATCTCGCCCTGCTGGTGGGCGGCGACCAGGGCTGGCTGACCACCCAGGACTTCCTGGACGCGATCGACGCGAACCTGAACGAGGAGATGACCGCCTGATGGCCACCCGAATCGCAGTCACCGGCGCCGCCGGCCAGATCGGCTACGCCCTGCTCTTCCGCCTCGCCTCCGGGCAGATGCTCGGAGGCGACGAGGAGATCGAGCTGCGCCTGCTGGAGATCCCCGACGCGGTCAAGGCCGCGGAGGGCACCGCGCTCGAGCTGGTCGACTGCGCCTTCCCGCTGCTTGCGTCCGTGGACATCCACGACGACCCCGGGCAGGCCTTCGACGGCGTGGACGTCGCGCTGCTGGTGGGCGCCCGCCCGCGCTCCAAGGGCATGGAGCGCGCCGACCTGCTCGAGGCCAACGGCGCGATCTTCAAGCCCCAGGGCGAGGCCATCAACGCCCACGCGGCCGACGACGTGCGGGTGCTGGTGGTCGGCAATCCGGCCAACACCAACGCGCTGATCGCCGCCGCCAACGCACCCGACATCCCGCCCGAGCGCATCACGGCCATGACGCGGCTGGACGAGAATCGCGCGGTCGCCCAGCTGGCCGGCAAGCTGGGCGTTGGCGTGGGCGACGTGCAGGACCTCGTGGTGTGGGGCAACCACTCCCCCACGATGTTCCCCGACCTGTTCAACGCGAAGGTCGCCGGCCGGCGCGCGGTCGACCAGGTGGACATGGAGTGGTACGAGAACGAGTACATCCCGCGCGTGGGCAAGCGCGGCGCCGAGATCATCGACGCGCGAGGGGCCTCCAGCGCCGCGAGCGCGGCCAACGCCGCGATCGACCACGTGCGCGACTGGGTGCTGGGCGCCGACGGGCTGCGCTCCATGGCCGTTCCCTCCGACGGCTCCTACGGCGTGGCCGAGGGCATCGTGTCGAGCTTCCCGGTGCGCTGCTCGGACGGCTCCTACGAGATCGAGCAGGGCCTGGAGATCGCCGACTTCGCCCAGGGCAGGATCGACGCGACCGTCAAGGAGCTCACCGACGAGCGCGACGCGGTCCAGGGGCTGGGCCTCGTGTAGGGCCGCGGCGGGCGAGGACACACGCCCGCGCGCGTCACATCCCGCACGGGAGTCGGGTAGCACGGTCGGATGCGCCAGCTGCGCCGTGCCGGTGCCACCTTCGCGGGGGCGTTCTCCGAGTTCCTGGCCGACGGCTGCCCGAAGCTGGCCGCGGCGATCTCCTACTACGCGCTGCTGGCGCTCTTCCCGCTGGCCATCCTGCTCGTCGCGGTGGCCGGTCTGGTCCTCGACGACGAGGCGGCCCGCTCGCAGATCATCGAAACCATCCTCGGGAGGGTGCCCCTCCGGGTCGACGAGGGGCGCGCCGAGCTCGAGCAGCTGCTGCGCACCGTCACCCGGAGCGCCGGAGCGACCGGCGCGGTGGGCCTCGTGGTCCTCATCCTCTCGTCCAGCGGCGTGATGGGCGCCGTGCGCTTCGCGCTCAACACCGTCTGGAACGTCGAGGACCCACGGCCGCCCCTGCGCGGGAAGGCCCTCGACGTGGTCCTGGTCCTGGTCGCCGGCGTGGTCGTGGCCGCCTCGATGATCCTCACCTTTCTGGTGCGCGAGATCTCCGAGGTGAGCGAGGAGGAGCTGGGCTCGGTGGGCGCGGCCATCGGCGATGCCGTCCTCGTGCTCGGCCGGCTGCTGCCGGCCGTGCTGGGGCTGGTGACCTTCACGCTGCTGTTCCGCTTCATCCCCGCGACGGACGTGCGCCTGCGTCACGCGCTGGCAGGCGGTGTCCTCGCGGCCGTCGGCTTCGAGGGCACCAAGGCGCTGTTCGCCGTCTACCTGGGGAACCTCGCCAACCTCAGCGCCGTCTACGCCTCGCTGGGAACGGTGGTGGCCTTCATGGTCTTCGTCTGGCTGACCGCCAACGTGTTCCTGTTCGGCGCCGAGCTCGCCCAGCAGCTGCCCCACCAGACCGGGGAGGCCGACCCAGACGCCGAGCCCCTCGGGCGCCGGCTGGTGGGCGCGCTGCGCGGCCTGGTGACCCACCCGCCCGCGCGTCGAGGCGAGCCCGAGGAGCGCACCCGCGGCGGACGGCCGCTCGAGCCGCGCGGCTCTGACCCGTAGCGGGCGGGCGGGCGCCGCGATGCCCGGCGGTCAGGTCCCCGCGCGCTCGCGCTCGGCCTGGGAGGAGCGGCGCGCGTCGGCGACGGCCTGCTCGTGTGCCTGCTGGCCGGCCGCACCCCCGGGCCGGTCGTCCAGCTCGGCCAGGCGCTCGGCGCGCCCGTAGAGGACCAGGGTGGCGCCCGGGCGGACCACCGTCTCGAAGCTCGGCGCCCCGAGGTACTCGCCCCCCGGCAGCTCCAGGCCCAGCGCGACCACGCCCTCCTCGCGCAGGCGCAGGTCCCCCAGCGTGGTGTCCGCCAGCCAGTCGCCCTCGCGGACGGCCACCTCCCCGACCCCCCACTCGCCGCCGATGTGCAACAGCTGGGCGTAATCGGCTGCCTCGAGGTCGGTGTAGCGGCGCAGCAGACGAGCGATCAGCGCCGACAGCCGCCGGTCCACCCAGGCTCTGCGCGACAGCCACAGAAGACCTGTCAAGGCGACGATGAGGACGCCCAGGCGGGCCAAGGCCTGCGCGCGGTCGGCGCTGGCGAAGGTCAGGATCAGCGTGGCGATCGTGGTCACCAGGCCGGCGCTGCCCAGGAGCATGAGGGTCATCACGATGCGCCGGCGCACCGGGTGGCTGACGACCGCCTCGGCCTCGGTCGTGGTGAACCCGGTGCCCGACAGCGCCGAGCGGGCCTGGAAGCGAGCGGCGTCGCGCGCCATGCCGGTGAGGGTCAGCGCGATGGTCGCCACCCGGGTGATGAGCAGGGAGACCAGCGCGACCAGGAGCACGGTCGCGGCCGCCAGCATGGCGCGGTGCTACCCGGCGTCCATCGCGTCCATCGCTTCCAGCGACCTTGCCACAAGGTTTGAACGATGGTTCACTTCTTGGCGGCGATGCCCTACCGAACCACCCAGCGCACCGAGGCGCGGAGGATCCGCACGCGCGAGCAGCTCCTGGACGCCGCGGCCCGGCTGATGGCTCGCGGTGGCTTCGGCGCGGCCTCCATCGCCGCGGTGGCCCGCGAGGCCGGCGTGGCCACCGGCAGCGTGTATCGCCACTTCCCCTCCAAGGCGGAGCTGTTCGCCGAGGTCTTCCGGCGGGCCTCGCAGCGGGAGGTGGACGCGGTGCGCGCGGCGGTCAGCAGGGGGAAGCCCTTGGGCGATCGCCCAGCGATCGTGGAAGGGCCCACCCCCTTCGAGCGCCTCACCGCCGGGGTCGAGACCTTCGCGCGGCGGGCGCTGCGCGCGCCGCGGCTGGCCTACGCGCTGCTGGCCGAGCCCGCCGACCCGGCGGTGGAGGGCGAGCGCCTGCTGTTCCGCCGCGCCTACGCCGAGAGCTTCGCCGCCGTCCTGGAAGAGGGCATCGCGGACGGCCACCTTCCAGCCCAGGACGTCGACCTCACCGCCGCAGCCCTGGTCGGCGCGATCGGCGAGGCGCTCGTCGGGCCGCTCGCGCGAACCGACGAAGCCGTGTCGCCCGATCACCTGATCCGTGCCCTCGTCGACCTGTCCCTCCGCGCTGCCGGAGCCCGAGTCGCGATCGCGCAGCCCACCCAGTGGTCCTTCTCGTGACGTTCGGCCGGAAACGACGCGGTGCCGGCGCCGCCATGCCAGGACGCAGGGAGGGTGCAATGGCGGGGCCATTGCCCCGACCGAGGACGCCGCCTGGCGGTGATCGGCGCCCGTTGTTTGCGGTCGATCGTTGCGAGAAGGGCCACTAGGACCATGGCCACCACGGTCACCCACACGGTCACCAACCAGCCCCCGCCGCTGACCGATCGCAACCTCTTCACCGATCACCTGTCGCTCGTCGAGGCGCTCGAGCGCGAGGGCGGCGGCTGGGCGCGCGAGCGCTGCGAGGAGGTCGGCGCCGCGTGGGGCGGCGAGCCGATGGACTGGGGTGTGGAGGCCAACGAGTTCCCCCCGCGGCTGCGCACCCACGATCGCTACGGCAACCGCATCGACGAGGTGGAGTTCCACCCCGCCTGGCACCAGCTCATGGCCCTGGGCGCGCGTCACGAGCTGCACAGCCTTCCCTGGACGACCGGGCGCGCCGGCGCCCACGCGGCGCGCACCGCTATGTACCTCACCGCCACCCAGGCCGAGGGGGGCTTCGCCTGCCCCATCACGATGACCTTCGCCGCGGTCCCTGCCCTGCGCGCCCAGCCCGACCTGGCCGGCGAGTGGGAGCCGCTGTTGACCAGCCGCGGCTACGACGGCGAGCTGCGACCCGCGCACGAGAAGGGCTCGGCTAGGTGCGGCATGGCCATGACCGAGAAGCAGGGCGGCTCCGACGTGCGCGCCAACGCCACCGTGGCCGAGCCGCTCGACGGCGCCGGCGGCGAGTACGTCCTGACCGGCCACAAGTGGTTCTGCTCGGCACCGATGTGCGACCTCTTCCTCGTGCTCGCCCAGACCGACGAGGGGATGTCGTGCTTCGCGGTGCCTCGCATCCTGCCCGACGGCGCACGCAACACCTTCCGCCTGCAGCGCCTCAAGGACAAGCTGGGCAACCGCTCCAATGCCTCGGGCGAGGTCGAGTTGGACGGCACCTGGGCGCGCGTGGTGGGCGAGCCCGGGCGCGGCGTGGCCACCATCCTCGAGATGGTCGCCCACACCCGGCTGGACTGCGTCATCGGCAGCGCCGGCGGCATGCGTCATGCCGTGGCCAATGCCACCTGGCACGCTGCCCACCGCTTCGCCTTCGGCCGGGTGCTGGCCGACCAGCCGCTGATGGCCAACGTGCTGGCCGACCTGGCCGTGGAGAGCGAGGCGGCCACGGCGCTGGCCATGCGCCTGGCGCGCGCCTACGACGAGGCGCCCCACGACGAGGACGCCGCCCACCTCAAGCGCCTGGGCACCGCGGTGGGCAAGTTCTGGGTGTGCAAGCGCTTCCCCGGCGTTGCCTTCGAGGCCCTGGAGTGCCTGGGGGGCAACGGCTACGTCGAGGAGTCGGGCATGCCACGCCTGTACCGCGAGGCGCCGCTGAACTCGGTGTGGGAGGGCTCGGGCAACGTCAACGCGCTCGACGTGCTGCGCGCGCTGAGCCGCACGGGCGAGCGGACCCTCGAGGCCTTCTTCGCCGAGCTGGACGAGGCGGGCGGCGCCGACGCGCGCCTGGACGCCTTCGTCACGCGCCTGCGCGAGGAGTTCGCCGACCCGGAGGCCATCGAGCACCGCGCGCGCCGCGTGGTCGAGCTGATGGCACTGGGCCTGCAGGGGTCGCTGCTGGTGCGTTACGCCCCGCCCGCGGTGAGCGACGCCTTCTGCGCCTCGCGCCTGGCGGGGCACGGCGGCCTGAACTACGGCACGTTGCCCCCGGGCATCGACACCCGCAGCATCCTGGAGCGCCACACTCCGCAGGGGGGTGCGGCGCGGGCCCCGGCGCGCCACACGGGAGAGGGGTGACGGACGGGGCCGTGCTCCACGCGCGCGAAGCCGGAGACCTCGACGCCCCCGTCGCCCTGTGCCTGCACGGCTGGCCGGGCTCTTCGTACATGTGGCGCCACGTGCTGCCGGCGATCGCCGGCGCGGGCTGGCGCGGCGTCGCCCCCGACCTGCCCGGCTTCGGCGACTCGCCTCTGCAGGACGGCGCGGGCACCTGGGAGGCCCACGTGCGAGCGCTGGACGCCTTCGTCACCGCCACCGGTCTGGACCCACAGGCGCTTGTGCTGCACGACTGGGGCGGGCTCATCGCGCTGCGCTGGGCCCTGGACGTGGGCCTGCGTCCTCGTGCGCTGGTGCTCTCGTGCACCGGCTTCTTCGTCGACGCGCGCTGGCACGGGCTGGGCGACACGCTGCGCGGTCCGATGGGCGAGCGCATGCTCGTCCACATGACGCATGGCACCTTCTCGTCCATGTTGCGCGCCGCCTGCCCGGCGGCGAGCGCAGACATGGTGGAAGCCTGCTGGAAGGGTGTCGCCGACGAGCCGCGCCGGCGCGCGGTGCTGGCCCTCCACCGCTCCGGCGACTTCGACAAGCTCGCGCCCTACGAGCCGCGCGTGCCCGAACTGGCCGCCCCCACACTGCTGCTGTGGGGCGCCAAGGACCGCTTCACGCCGGTCAGCGGCGCCCACCGCTTCGCCCGGGCCCTGCCCGACCATCGCCTCCTGATCTTCGAGGACGCCGGGCACTTCGTCTTCGAGGAGCAGCCCGAGCGCACCGCCGCCGAGGTCGGGGGCTTCCTGCGCACGGTCCGGGAAGCGGTTCAGACCCCCCTGCCATGATCAACGCCCATGTTCGGCGGAGGCTCCATCCAGCTCGTGCGCCTCTTCGGGATCCGCATCGGCGTGAACCCGAGCTGGTTCATCGTGCTGTTCCTGCTCATCTACCTGCTGTCCGAGCGCTTCCGCGTTCAGCTGGGCGGCTCGGAGGTGCAGGCCTACACGGTGGCGGTGATCAGCGCGCTGCTGTTCTTCGTCTCGCTGGTCCTGCACGAGCTTGGCCACGCGGTCGTGGCCAAGCGCAACGGGATCGGCATCAGCGGGATCGACCTGTGGCTGCTGGGCGGCCTGGCCAAGATGACCCGCGACACCCAGACGCCCGGCGAGGAGTTCCGCGTGGCCGCGGCGGGCCCGGCGGTGACCCTGTTGGTAGCGCTGGCCTGCGCGGGCGCGAGCGTGCTGGCCGCCGGGGGTGGCGACGTGCTCGCCCTCATGACCCTCCAGGAGGCCGGCAGCGCGTCGCCGGTGCCGGCGCTGCTGGCCTTCCTGGCGACCTTCAACGTGCTGCTGTTCGCCTTCAACATGCTGCCCGCGTTCCCCCTGGACGGCGGGCGCCTGGCCAAGGCGCTCGTGTGGGGGGTCACCGGCGACCGCATCAAGGCCACGCGCGCCTCGGCATGGACCGGCCAGGGCTTCGGCTGGCTGCTGGTGGGCCTGGGCGTCTATCTCGGGCTGGCCACCGGCGACCTGCTCAACGCGGTGTGGCTGGGCATCCTGGGCTTCTTCATCACCCAGGGGGCGCGCAGCGCGATGCTCTCCACCACCTTCAGCCAGAGCCTCGACGGCGTCACGGTCGCCGACATCATGGACGCCGAGCCGGTGACCATGCCCGGCGCGACGAGCGCCCTCGACGCCCGGGAGACGTTCTTCCTGCGCTATGGCTGGGACTTCTTTCCGACCGTCGACGAGGCCGGGCGCTTCCTCGGCCTGGCCCGCCAGGCCGAGGTCGACCAGGAGGTGGAGGCCGGAAGGCCCGCCACCCCCGTCTCTGGGCTGCTGGACGGCGACGTCGAGCGCTGGCGGGTCCGCGCCGACATGCCGGTCGAGCAACTGCTGAGCCGCGAGGGCCTCAGCCACCAGGGCGCGCTGATGGCCGTCGATCCCGACGGCGTGCTGCGCGGGGTGGTGACGGTGGAGCAGGTGCGCCGCGCGGTGGCCGCGGCGCTGCCATCGCGCAAGTGACGTCG
>JAUJOF010000001.1:346690-366706 GCA_030447785.1 Solirubrobacteraceae bacterium | reverse complement strand
CCGGAGGTCGCCGGTTCCGGGTGCGCGTGACGTCGCCGGAGGTCGCCGGTTCCGGGTGCGCGTGACGTCGCCGGAGGTCGCCGGTTCCGGCGACCGCAGGCGAAACACCTAATCCCGCCTTGTCCACGGGCCTCCCTCCTCGTTACCATCGGCACGAGTCAACGACAGGGGGCCGCCCGGCTCCCATCTGGAGGCAAGGATGGCCGACCAGCAGACCCCCGCTCACGCGCCGGTGCAGGCGTCGCCCGGCGACAGCGGGCTGCGCGCGAAGGTCCCCGCCGAAGCCGTCTGGGCCCGGGCGCGGTGGACGAGGGCCGACCGTTGGCGCCACCTGCTCTTCGGTGCGCGCCCGGAGCCGGTGCCCTCCCACCTGGGCCTCGTCGAGGCCGCCGAGCCGGGGCGAATCGGCATCTGCTGCTCGGGCGGAGGAATCCGCTCGGCCGCCTTCAACCTCGGCGCGCTTCAGGAGCTGGGCCGCGCCGGCGTGCTGCAGGACGCGCGCTACCTGGCCGCCGTCTCCGGTGGCTCGTACATCGCCGCCGCCGTGGCGATGGTCGCCAAGACCTCCGAGCCCGACCGCGCCGGGCATGGCGACGACTCCGATCCCGAGCTGGTGACCGAGGAGCGCCCGCCCTTCCACCGCGGCGCGCCCGAGGAGCAGTACCTGCGCAACCGCACCTCCTACATGGCCCCCGGCGGGTTTGGCAAGGCCCGCCTGGCGGCGCGCATCGTCTTCGGGATGGCCGTGAACCTGGCGCTGGTGATCTCCTTCCTGATCGTCGTGGCCTTCGCGCTGTCGCTCCTGTACCGGGAGCTGGGCGCCCATCCCCAACTTGCCGAGGCGGGCTCGGAGGGCTTCGCGGCATCGGGCTGGACGGCGACGCGGTGGGTGCTGGGCGGGCTGGTCGCCGTCCTGGTGGCGATGGGCCTGGCCGGCGTACTGCTGCGCCTGGGGCGCGACCGGGTCCGCATGATCCTCGAGACCTGGTCCCTGCGCCTGCTCACCGTGACCGTGGTGCTGGCGCTCGCCGACGTGCTCCTGCCCTGGCTGATCGCCGCCATCGCGAACTGGGGCGCCGAAACCGCGCAGCCGGCGACGACCATCAGACCCGGATCGGGCGAGGCGGCCGGTGGCATCGCCGGGGTCAGCGGCCTCGGCGTGGGCGGGAGCCTCTCGGCCCTGCTGGCCGCGGTGGTCCTCGAGGTGCGCGCGCGCCTGCGCACGCCCAAGATCACCCAGGAGCAGGCCGGTGGTGTGGCCAGGGCCGTGCGCGGGCTGGCGCCGCGGCTGCGGGTGAGCCTCGGCCTCCTGGCTGCTGCCGTGCTCGGGCCGCTGCTGGTGATCGGCCTACTCGTGCTGGCCCTGGTGCTCATGCTCGGTCCCGATCCCCTTGTGCGCTTCGGGCTGGCGGGCGGAGCGCTGGCGGTCTTCCTGGCCCTGTACTACCGCGGCGACCTGACCTCGTGGTCGCTGCATCCCTTCTACCGCCGCCGGCTGTGCACGGCCTTCGCCCTCAAGCGCGTGCGGGTGCACGCCGACGACCCGCCCGACCTGCCGGGCCAGGCCGTCGAGCGCGACTACGACCGCCTCGCGCTCCTGTCGCAGTCGCGGGTGCGCCCGGGCGGCGGCTTCACCACCAAACACTGGCCGACCCTGATCGTGTGCGCGGCGGCCAACGTGTCCGACCCGGGCGCCACCCCGCCGGGGCGCGCGGTCACGAGCTTCACCTTCAGCCCCACCACCATGGGCGGGCCGCTGGTCGGGGCGATTGACACCGTGGCCTTCGAGCAGGCCCTGGGACACGGCCGCTCGGCCCGCGCCGCGCGGCACCTGCAGCGCGATCTCACGCTGCCCGCCGCGGTGGCCGTCTCCGGAGCGGCGATCTCGCCCTCGATGGGCAAGATGACCCGCTGGCCCCTGCGCTTCCTGCTCGCGCTGGCCAACGTGCGCCTCGGCGTGTGGGTGCCCAATCCCCGCCGGCTGGAGAGCCTGCGCGCCGGGCGGGCGCCCTATCCGCGTCCGCGCCCGATCTACCTGCTCAAGGAGCTGCTCGGGCGCAACTCCCTCAACGACCGCTTCCTGTACGTCACCGACGGCGGCCACTACGAGAACCTCGGCCTGGTGGAGTTGCTGCGCCGCGGCTGCACGCGCATCCACTGCTTCGACGCCAGCGGGGGGCGGTCGCTGCGCGCGCTGGGCGAGGCGATCGCGCTGGCCCGCAGCGAGCTGGGCGTGGAGGTCGCCATCCGCACCGAGGCGCTGGAACCCGACCCGCAGACCGGCTTCGCCGAGCGCTGCGTGGTGCGCGGCACGGTGAGCTTCCCCGGCGGAGCGACCGGGGAGCTGGTCTACGCGCGCACGGTGATGACCGAGAATCTGCCCTTCGACGTGCGCGCCTTCCACGCGCACGACGCCGACTTCCCCCATCACTCCACTGCCGACCAGCTGTACACCGACGAGAAGTTCGAGGCCTATCGCGAGCTGGGCGCCCACGCCGGACGCGCGGCCCTCGCCGATCCGCCGCCTGCGGACGGGGCGGCGACGATCGCCCTCCCGGTCCGCGAGGAAGATCACCAGGAGCCGCCGGTGCGCATGACTGCTCCCACCCTCTGACCCCCGGCGGGAGCGATCACCCCAGGCGCTGACGATAGAGTCAGGCCATGCCCTCACACGACGTGCTGATCATCGGCGCCGGGCTGGCCGGCCAGCGGGCCGCGCTGGCGGCGGCCGACGCCAGGGCTACGGTGGCGATCCTGTCCAAGGTCCATCCCGTCCGCTCGCACTCCGTGGCGGCGGCCGGCGGCATCAACGCCGCACTCAAGCCCGAGGACACGTGGGAGTCCCACGCGTTCGACACGGTCAAGGGCTCGGACTACCTGGGCGATCAGGACGCCATCGAGATCATGTGCCGCGAGGCGCCCGACGAGCTGCTGCACCTCGAGCACATCGGCGTCACCTTCCACCGCAACGACGAGGGCCAGCTGGGCACCCGCGCCTTCGGAGGCGCCTCGGCGGCGCGCACCTACTACGTGGCCGACATCACCGGCCAGGCGATCCTGCACGTCCTCTACGAGCAGCTCACGAAGTACCACGAGACCGTGGACTCCTACGAGGAGTGGTTCACCACCTCGCTCATCCAGGACGACGAAGGGCGCTGCACCGGCTGCGTGGCGCGCGACATCCGCACCGGCGAGATGGAGATCTTTGACGCCAAGGCCGTCATCCTCGCCTCGGGCGGCGCCGGGCAGTGCTTCAAGCCGACCACCAACGCCCTCATCTGCACGGGGGACGGCATCGCCCAGGCCTATGAGATCGGCGCGCCGCTGATGGACATGGAGATGATCCAGTACCACCCCACCACGCTGGTGGAGAACGGCTTTCTGATCACCGAGGGCGCTCGCGGGGAGGGGGCCCACCTGCTCAACAAGGACGGCGAGCGCTTCATGGAGAAGTACGCTCCCAACAAGATGGAGCTGGCCTCGCGAGACGTGGTCTCGCGCGCCGAGCAGACCGAGATCAACGAGGGCCGCGGCTTCGACAACGGCGGCCTGGCGCTGGACATCACGGTGGTCTCGCGCAAGCGCGTGCTCGAGGCCCTGCGCGAGATCGTCAACATCGGCAAGGACTTCGCCGGCACCGACATCACCCGCGAACCGATCATGATCCGCCCCGGCCAGCACTACATCATGGGCGGCGTGAAGACCGACGTGCACGGCCGGGTGCCCTCGGTGCCCGGCCTGTACGCCGCCGGAGAGGTGGCCTGCGTGTCGGTGCACGGCGGCAACCGCCTGGGGGCCAACTCGCTGCTGGACACGCTCGTCTTCGGCCGCCGCTCGGGACAGCACGCTGCCGAGCGCGCCCAGGCCATGAGGATGCCCTCCGCGCCGATCTCTCGCCTGCGCCGCGACGCCGACCACATCGACTCCATCATGGCCCGTGAGCGCACCGGCCGGCGCGTGTCGGAGATCAAGGACGAGCTGGGCACGATCATGAACCGCAACGTCGCGGTGTTCCGCGACGCCGACGGCCTGGCCACCGCCCACGAGACGGTGCGCCGGCTCAAGGAGGAGGCGCGATCGGCCTACATCGACGACCGCGGGACGGTCTTCAACCAGGACGTGCTGGGCGCCATCGAGCTGGGCTACATGCTCGACTGCGCCGAGGCCACGGTGATGGCGGCCATCGAGCGCAAGGAGTCGCGCGGGGCCCAGTTCCGCACCGACTTCCCCGAGCGCAACGACGACGAGTGGCTCAAGCACATCGACCTGTCGCGCAACGGCGACGAGACGCCCCACGTCAGCTACTCGCCCGTGACCATGACCCAGTGGGAGCCCGAAGAGAGGAAGTACTGAGTTGCTCAGCCTTCGGCTTCGCAATCTCAGGAGGGGATACCGATAGGAATCATGCCCGAGTTCACTCTTCGACTCCGCCGCTACGACCCCGACGCAGGCGAGGCGCCCTACTGGGACGAGCACACCATCGAGCTCGAGAGCCACCAGTCGGTCCTGGAGGGGATCCTCCAGGCCAGGGCGCGCTTCGACGGCTCCATCGGCATCCGCTGCTCGTGCCGGGCGGCCATCTGCGGCTCCTGCGGGGTGCGCATCAACGGCCAGCCGGCGCTGGCCTGCCACACGCACCTCGACCAGGCCATGACCGGCGCGCGCGACGGGGTGATCGAGGTCGAGCCCATGGGCAACATGCCCGTGATCAAGGACCTGATCGTGGACATGGACGCCGTCCACTGGGCCAAGATCCGCCGCGTGACTCCGTGGCTGATCAACAAGGAGCCGATTCCCGAGCGCGAGTACATCGTCCCCCACGAGGCGATGGTGGACGTCACGCAGTCCATGGCCTGCATCCAGTGCGGGGCCTGCGTGTCGGACTGTCTCTCGATGGAGGTCGATCCTCTCTTCATCGGCCCGGCCGCGCTGGCCAAGGCCTACCGCTTCGTGGGCGACCCGCGCGACGCCCAGCACTTCTCGCGTCTGAAGGACCTCGCCGAGGATCCCCACGGCATCTACGACTGCACGCACTGCTTCAAGTGCATCGAGGCATGCCCCAAGGGGGTGGCGCCGATGAGCCAGATCATGCGCCTGCGCCGCGTGGCGGGGCGTGACCATCAGATCGACGATGGCAACAACGGCGGGCGCCACGAGCGCTCGTTCACCAACCTGGTGCGCGACTACGGGATCCTGTGGGAGGCCGAGGTGCTGCCCCGCTCCTACGGCGGCGACTCCCGGCTGGCCAAGTTGTCCCCCAGGGCGGGCGGCGAGCTGCTCGAATCCCTGCCGGTCATCGCCAAGGCCCTGCTGCGCGGCAAGGTCACCCCGAAGGGCGTGCTCAAGCCCCACCGCCTGCCCAAGGACGACCTCAAGCAGATCAAGCGCATCTACGAGACCATCGAGGGGCGTGAGGCCGGCGAGCGCTTCGAGCTGAACCTGTACATCAGCGGCTACGACGAGGAGCAGGAGGGCGCCGGGGGCGCCACGCCCGATGCCGCCAGCGACGCAGCGCAGGGAGGCGACGGCGGCCAGCAGGGCGCCGAGGCCGGCCAGCCCGGCCAGTCCCCCGAAGGGAGCCCGTCCCGATGAAGGTCGCCTACTGGCCCGGCTGCGTGAGCCGGGGCTTCACGCCCGAGCTGCACGGCTCGATGGACAAGGTCGCGCCGCTGCTCGACCTCGAGCTGGTGGAGCTCGACCGCGCCTCGTGCTGCGGCGCCGGGGTGATCGCCGAGCACAACCAGGAGCTGGCCGACACGCTCAACGCTCGCACCTTCGCGCTGGCCCAGCAGGTGGAGGGCGCCGAGCTGATGATGAACATCTGCTCGACCTGCCAGGGGGCGCAGACCGAGTGTCAGGAGCGCCTGGACGCCAACGCCGAGTACCGCGCGCACGTCAACGAGACGCTGGGTGAGGACGGGCTGACCTACGAGAAGGGCCTGACCAACAAGAACCTCCTCTGGCTGCTCGTCGAGGAGATCGGGCTGGAGGAGCTGCGCTCGCGCGTGAAGCGTCCGCTCACCGACCTGCGCGTCGGGCCCTTCTACGGCTGCTACATCGTCCGCCCCACCGACCGGCTGGGCATCGACGAGGCCAAGCCCCGCGACACCTACCTGGGCCAGGTCATCGAGGCGCTGGGCGGCACCGTGGTCGACTACGCGGGCGCCTACAAGTGCTGCGGGTTCCCGATCATCACCATGAACAAGGAGGTGTCGCTCAGGCAGGCCGGGCGCCACCTGGGCGACGCGGTGGCCGCCGCCGCCGACTGCCTGGTGACGCCCTGCCCGCTGTGCCACCTCAACCTGGACCTCCAGCAGCCGCTGGCCGAGCGCATGGTCGGGAGCGAGCTGCGCATGCCGGTGCTCCACCTGCCCCAGCTGCTCGGGCTCGCGCTCGGACTCGAGCCCCAGGAGCTGGGCATGCAGCGCCACGTGGTCAAGCCCACCTCGGTCATCGACTGGTCGACATCCGTGGTCGGGGGCGTGAACGGCGGCTGACGGGGCCGCCGGGCGCGCGGCGCTAAGGGTCTATCTCGGTAGGGACGCGCGGCGAGGTGGTCGAACCGTGGATGCCTGGGGCCGCACGCGGGCGCAGTCGGTGCAGAGCACCGGCGAGCACCGCGGGTGGCGCCAGGCGCCGCGGATCGGCCGCCTTGGCGTGCGATCCCTAGCGGGATAGGCCCTAAGTACATCCGGCCGGATGGGTGTACTAGGGACACGGGGGCGCTGTGACCACCCCCCGATGGCCACAGCGCCCCCGATGGAGGCTGTACCCCTTCCGTTCCGACGGAAGACCTTCCCGGCGCCTCCCCTGGTCTAGCGTGACCGAATGGTGCCGGGCGCGCGCCGGGCGCGCCTCCCCTGATGGGGGGGATCTTCGGGGGAGGCCAAAACCCCCCTCCTAACCCACCGGCCGGCGGGGGCCTCATCCCCCTCCGCGGCCGATGAACACAGTGATGAACCGGAGGGAAGCGGTAACGATCCTTCTGGCTCGCTTCGAGGACCTGGTCAGCCTCGGCCTGCAAGCGCTGATCGCCGACGATCCCAACCTGCAGATCGTGGCCCACGACGTGTCCGCCGAGGACATGCGCGCCGCGCTGGTCGAGCATCGCCCCCGGGTGGCCATCCTCAACTTCGGCTCGCTGCGCACGAGCGTCGAGGTCCACCGTCTGGCCAGCGCCCACGAGGCCACCCGCCTGCTCGTGCTCGCCAACCGACCCACGCCGGCCGAGGCCAACCAGATGCTGAGCTTCGGCGCGACCGCCTGCCTGTCCAAGGAGACCGAGGCGCGCGACATCCTCAACGTGATCCACCTCGCCTCGCGCGGCCTGCAGGTCCTGCCCCGCTGCGCCACACCGCCCACGCCCGAGCCGCCGGGCCCCGAGGTGCTCACCCCCCGCGAGGCCGAGGTCCTCGATCACCTGCGCGCCGGGGCCTCCAACGCGCAGATCGCCCAGGCGCTCTACGTCAGCATCGAGACCGTGCGGACCCACGCCCGCTCGGTGTTTCGCAAACTCGGCGTGTCCAGCCGCCGCGAGCTTCGCGGCCTGGGGCGCTAGCCCAGCCGCGCCTCGGGCCGGCGAGCGCGTTCTAGGCCTGGGCCGCCCGGGCCCCCGCACGGCCGTGGAGCAGATCGCGCGCCACCAGCAGCTCGGCCAGCTGCACCGCGTTGGTGGCGGCGCCCTTGCGGATGTTGTCCGACACCACCCACAGATCCAGCGCGCAGTCGTGTGAGGGGTCGCGGCGGATGCGCCCCACGAACACCTCGTCGCGGCCGGCGGCGGCGGTGGCGATCGGGTACACGCCGCTGGCCGGGTCGTCGAGCACCGTGACGCCGGGCGCCTGGCTGAGCAGCGTCCGGGCGCGCTCGGGCCCCAGGGGGTGGCGCGTCTGCACGTTGACCGCCTCCGAGTGGCCGAAGATGACGGGCACGCGCACGCAGGTCGCGCTCACGCGGATGGCGGGGTCGCCGAGGATCTTGCGCGTCTCGTTCATGAGCTTGCGCTCCTCGTCGCTGTGGTCGTCGCCCTCGGCGAACGACCCGGCGTGGGGCAGCACGTTGAATGCGATCTGGTGGGCGTAGACCCGCGGCTCGCCCCATGGCTCTCCGTCGAGCACCGCGCGCGCCTGGCGGCGCAGCTCCTCGATGGCCTTCATGCCCGTGCCGCTGACCGACTGGTAGGTGGAGACCACGAGCCGCTCGATGCCCGCCTCGTCGTGCAGCGGCTTGAGGGCCACCATGAGCTGCATGGTGGAGCAGTTGGGGTTGGCCACGATGCCGTCGTGCCAGGCCAGGTCGTCGGGGTTGACCTCGCTGACCACCAAGGGGACGTCGTCGTGCATGCGCCAGGCGCTCGAGTTGTCGACCACCACGGCACCGGCCTGGGCGAAGCGGGGCGCCCATTCGCGGCTGGTCGAGCCGCCGGCGGAGAAGATGGCCAGGTCGAAGCCGCCGGCGGCCTCCTCGGTGAGCTCCTGCACGATCAGGCCACCGTCGAGCTCGCGCCCCGCGCTGCGCGCGCTGGCGAACACGGCGATCTCGTCGGCGGGAAAGGCCCTCGAGCGCAGCTGCTCGAGCATCACGTTGCCCACCGCGCCGGTGGCGCCCACGACCGCGAGGCGCATCAGGCGAACTCCCCGAACGGGCGCTCCTGGCGGATGGTGCCCTCGCCCGACAGCCCGAAGGCCGCGTGAAGGGCGCGCACCGCCCTGGGCACCGCGTCGACGGCGATCACGCAGGAGATCTTGATGGGCGAGGTGGAGATCATCTTGATGTTGATCTGCTCGTCGCCCAGCGTGGAGAAGACCTGCGCGGCCACGCCCGGATGCGTGCGCATGCCCGCGCCGACGATGGAGACCTTGCCCATCGCCTCGTCGGTGGCCATCTCCACCCCGTGCTCGGCGGCCAGGCCGCCCAGCGCGCGTCGGGCGCCGGTCACGTCGATGCGTGGGACGGTGATGCTCATGTCCGCGCCCTGGCCCTCCCTCACCGGCTCGTTTTGGATGATCATGTCGATGTTCACGTTGGCCTCGGCCAACACGGTGGCGATGCGCCCGGCGAAGCCGGGGGTGTCGGGTACCCCCTTGAGGGTGACGCGCGCCTCCTCGGTGGAGTGCGTGACGGCGGTGATGAGAGGGTGCTCCACGGCGGTCTCCTGCTCGGCGACCACCACGGTACCCGGCTCGTCGTGAAAGCTCGACCGGCAGTGGATGCGCACCCCGTGGTTGCGGGCGTACTCCACCGAGCGCAGCTGCAGGACGCCGGCCCCCGAGGCGGCCATCTCCAGCACCTCCTCGAACGACATCACGGGCAGCAGCCTGGCGTCGGGGACGATGCGCGGGTCGGCGCTGAACACCCCGTCGACGTCGGTGTAGATCTCGCACACGTCGGCGCCGACGGCGGCGGCCAGGGCGACCGCGGTGGTGTCCGACCCCCCGCGCCCCAGCGTGGTCACGTCGCGGGCGGTCGAGACTCCCTGAAAGCCCGCCACCAGCACGATGCTGCCCTGCCCCAGCGCCTCCTCGATGCGGTCGGCGCGCACGTCGAGGATACGGGCCTTCGTATGGGACGTGTCTGTCACGATCCCCGCCTGTGAGCCGGTCAGGGAGATCGCACGGTGGCCCAGGTCGTTGATGGCCATCGCGCACAGCGCACAGGACTGCCGCTCGCCGGTGGACAGCAGCATGTCCATCTCGCGCGGGTCGGGCTCGAGGGAGATCTCCTCGGCGTCGCGGATGAGCGCGTCGGTGGTCTCACCGCGAGCGGACAGGACGGCGACGACGTCGTGGCCCTCGTCGCGCTTGGCCACGATGCGCCGGGCTGCCCGGCGCAGGCGCTGCGCGTCGGCCACCGAGGTCCCCCCGAACTTCATGACGACCCTGCCGGGCACGGCGTCCAAGGCTAGATGATCGACGGGGAGGGTCCGTGGTGGCGGCGGCTGCTGGCTCGCCTCGACCGGCTGGGCGAGGATCCGTGGTGGCCGCGCCTGCTTCGCCGCCTCGCGCGGCTGGGCCAGGGCGAGGGGCCGTGGTGGCGCCGGCGGCGCCTGCTCGCGGCGCTCGGCGCGCTGGCAGTGGCGCTGACGGGGGTGGTGGTGGCCCTGGTGGTGGCCACCGGCGGGAGCGGCGGCGATCCCTTCCCCACCCTGGAGGCCGGGTCGCGCTTCGGCGATCCCCGGGGCCAGGTCGCCGGGAGCGGGTCCGAGGGCAAGGACGACAAGCGCGCCCGGCGCGCGACCAACCTGTCCGACGCCCAGATCGGCCAGGCGGTGGCAGGCCTCTTCCTGGTCGGCTTCGCCGGCGAGACGCCCACTGCCTCGTTCTTCGAGCGCCTCCAGCAACGCGAGTGGGGCGCGATCCTGGTCGATGCCAACAACTACGTCGACGAGGCCCAGATGACCGCGCTGATCGCCCAGGCCCGCGATGTGGCCGCCCTGCGCGGCGGGCGGGCCCCGGTGATCGTGGCTCCCCAGCCCGGCGGTCAGGCGTCGGCCTTTCCCGACCTGCCGCCCGACGAGCCGCGGGAGGCGGGCGGCGAGGGTGCAGAGGCGGTGGGCTCCACCACCCGCGCGGCGGCGCGTACGCTGGCCGACCTCGGCGTCGATGCGGTGCTGGCACCGCGGGCGGACATCGGCGTGGTGGGCGGCGCGGCCGAGGGGCTCTCCTACGGGGAGAGCGCCGATGTGGTGACGGCCTCGGTGCGCGCCGCGGTGGCGGCCTGGCGGGCCGGCCGAGTGGCGCCCATCGTCGGGCGCTTCCCGGGCGAGGGAGCCGCCTCGCAGGACCCCGAGCTGGGCCCGGCCACGGTGGGGCTTTCGCTCGACCAGCTGGGCCAGGCCGACCTGCGCCCCTTCGCCGCGGTGGCCGACCGGGCCGCGGGCGTCCAGCTGTCCAACGCGCTGTACTCGGCCATCGACCCGGTGACCCCGGCGACGCTGCTGCCCCAGGTGGTGAAGTTGGCCCGCAAGGAGCTGGGCTTCCGCGGCCCCGTGGTCAGCGCCGACCTGGTAGCCACCACCGCGGTGGGCGGCGGCGAGGTGGGCAGCGTCGCCGTGCAGGCGCTGCAGGCGGGCTGCGACGTGCTCTTCGTCCCCGGAGGACGGGCCGAGCAGGAGGCCGCCTACCGCGCGGTGGTGCGCGCGGTGCGCACCGGCAAGGTGTCCGTCGGCCGCGTGCGCCAGGCGCTGGAGCGCGCCCGCACGCTGCGCAAGCGCGGGACCTAGGAGCATGTGTCGCTATCGCGACCTGGGGGCCCACCTCCGGCGGCCACCTGGCCGCCTCCGGCACCCCTGACTCGCCTCCTACAGCACGCGACGGCCGACCAGGGCACGGCCGAGGGTGACCTCGTCGGCGTACTCGAGGTCGGCCCCGATGGGCAGGCCGGAGGCCAGTCGGGTGACGGTGATCTCGGGGGCGCACTCGCGCAGGCCCTCGGCGAGGTGCAGGGCGGTGGCCTCGCCGGTCGTCGTGGGGTTGGTGGCCAGCACCACCTCGCGGATCGGCGGTTCCGCGCTGACCACGCGGGCGTAGAGCTCGTCGATGCGCAGGTGCTCGGGATCGACGCCGTCGATGGGCGACAGCGCCCCGCCCAGCACGTGGTAGCGACCCGCGAACTCGTGAGTGCGCTCCACCGGGATGACGTCGCCGGGCTCCTCCACCACGCAGATCAGCCCGCCGTCGCGGCGCTCGTCGGCGCAGATCCGACAGCGCGCGGCGTCGGCCAGGTTGAAGCACACCTCGCAGGCCCCGATGCGCTCCTTGACCTCTCGGATCGCGTCGGCCAGCGCGCCGGCCTCCTCGGGTGAGACGCGCAGCAGGTGAAAGGCCAGGCGCTGAGCGGTGCGCTGGCCGATGCCCGGCAGACGGCCGAGCTCGGCGATGAGGTTCTGGACGGGTGGGGCGAACAAGCTCAGCGAGGAAGGCCGCCCGGGCCGCCCAGCCCGCCGGGGCCGCCCGGGCCGCCCAGCCCGCCGGGGCCACCGGGCCCGCCCAGGCCTCCCAGACCGAGGCTGCCCAGGTCCATCCCGCCGGTCAGACCGCCCATCTTCTCCGCGGCCAGCTCCTGCGCCGCGCGCAGCGCCTCGTTGACCGCAGCGGTCACGGTGTCCTGCAGCAGCTCGGGGTCCTCGGGGTCGATGGCCTCGGGGGCGATGGTGATCGCCTTGACCACGAGGTCGCCGCTGACCTTGACGGTGACCATGCCCCCACCCGCGGAGGATTCGACCTCCTCGTGCTTGAGGCCCTCCTGAGCCTCCATCATGTCCTGCTGCATCTTCTGGACCTGCTTGAGCATCTGGTTCATGTTGGGCTGGGGCATCAGGGGCGCTCCTGCTCGGGGTGGTCGGGCACGATCTCGGTGGCGCCGAGCTCCTGCTTGAGGCGGGCGAGAACATCCTCCTCGCTGGGCGGCTCGGGCGCGGCGGGGCCACCGTCGGGCAACTGATCGGGCTCGCGCAGCTCGTAGGCCATGCGCACCCGCGCGCCGGTGACCTCCTGCACGGCCTCGGCGACGGCGGCGCGCGCCGGCTCCTGCTCGCACTTGCGCCGGATGAAATCGTCGTCGGCCTGGAAGGCGGCGGTGAGCACGCCCTGCTCCAGCTCGACCAGCGCGGCCTTCTCCACGCACGACGCCAGGAAGCCCTTCTCGGCGCGCAGGGAGTCGAGCACCGCCGGCCACGCGTCGCGCAGAGCGGGGAGGTCGAGCGAGGCCGGCGGCTCGGCGGTCTGCGGGGGCGGAGTCTCCCCGGCCGAGGGAGACGCACTGGGCGAGGCCCCCGACACGGGATCACCGTCGGGCGCCTCCATCCGCGGGACCTCGCGCACCGCCGGCCCGGCGCCGGCCAGGCGCGCCTCGAGCTGCTCGACGCGCGCGGCGAGGGCCCGGGTGGCGGGATCGAGCTCGGGGGCGGCGGCCTCGACGAGCGCGAGCTCCAGGCGGGTGCGCCCGTCGGCGCCGTCGGCGATCGCCCCCAGCGCGACGGCCAGGAGGTCGAGCAGGCGGACCACGTCCCCCCGCCCCACTCGCCCGGCCTGCTCGGCCAGGCGGCGGTCCCGGTCGGCGGTCAAGGCCACCTCGGGCGGAACCTCGCCCAGCGTCTGCACGACCATCAGGTCCCGCGCGTGGGCCTCCAGATCGCGCAGGAAGGCGCTCGCGTCACGCCCGGACCGGATGAGCTGCGCGGTGGCCATGAGCGCCGCGCGGGCGTCGCGCTGGGCGACGGCGTCCAGCGCGCCGAAGAGGAGGTCCGCGTCGGCTACGCCGAGCACAGCGAGGACATCGTCCGTGGAGATCGTGGCGCCGTTGCCGGGGGCGGCCCCATGGTCGTCGCCGGAGGCGGGTGGGGCATCGGCATACGTGACGAGCTGCTCGAGCGTGCCCAGCGCGTCGCGGAACGAGCCCGTCGCGTGGCGGGCCAGCAGGGCGACGGCCTCGGGGGCGATGGTGATCTGCTCTTCGGCGGCCACCCGGCGCAGTACGGTCGCGAGCTGGTCCACCGCCGGGCGGGTGAAGTCAAAGCGGTGGCAGCGGTCGACGACCGTGGGCAGCACCTTGGCCGCCTCGGTGGTGGCCAGCACGAAGATCGTGTGGGGCGGCGGCTCCTCGAGGGTCTTGAGGAACGCGTTCCAGGCCTGCGGGGAGAGCATGTGCGCCTCATCGAGGATGTAGACCTTTGCGCGCCCGGAGACCGGCGCGAAGGCCACCTTCTCGCGCAGGTCGCGAATGTCGTCCACCGAGTTGTTGGACGCCGCGTCCATCTCGATGACGTCCAGCGAGGTGGCGTTGGCGATGGCCACGCACGAGTCGCACGTGCCGTCGGGGTCGGTGGTGGGCCCCTGCTGGCAGTTGAGGCAGGCGGCCAGGATCTTGGCCATCGAGGTCTTGCCCGTTCCGCGCGAGCCCACGAACAGGTAGGCGTGGTGGACCTTGTCCTGCTCCACTGCGTTGCGCAGCGTGCGCACGACGTGCTCCTGGCCGACCACCTGGCCGAAGGTGCGCGGGCGGTGGCGGCGGTACAGCGAGGCGGCCTCGGACACGAGGGCCGAGTCTAGGGGTCCGTCCCAATGGGACGTGCCTCGCTGCACGCGGCGCCCGGGAGGCGCCCCCGGGCCGACTACCTTCTCGGGGCGATGGTGCGCACCCTCAGGCAGTGGGGCCCGCCGGTGGTGGTGGTCTCCGGGGTGGCAGGTGCGCTGGCCCTGGCCTTCGGCGCCGTGGCGCTGGTCAACTACGACACGCTCTACGGCCTGCTGTGGGGCCGAGCACTGTTCGAGGGCGCCGGTCCCGATCTCACCGCGTCGCTGGCGCCCACCCAGCATCCGCTGCTGACGGCGGCCGGGGTCGCCGTGGCGCCCCTGGGCGCCGCCACCCCGCCGCGCTACACCGCGGCGCAGGAGACGGTCGTCGTCGGCGGCGCGTACCTGTGCCTGGGCGTGGTGACCTGGCTGGTCTTCGCCCTGGGCCGGCGCTGGTTCGGCGTGGGCGCCGGCCTGGTGGCGGCCGCGATCCTCATCACCCGCGAGCCCGTCCTCTCCTATGGCCTGCGCGCCTACGTCGACCTGCCCTTCGTGGCCCTCGTGCTCGGAGCGCTGCTCGTGGAGACCCGCCGCCCGCACGCCGGCGCGCCGGTCCTGGGGCTCCTGGCCCTCGCCGGCCTGCTGCGCCCCGAGGCCTGGCTGTTCGCCGCGCTGTACCTGGCGTGGCTGTGGCGGAGCGAGCGGCGAGAGGCCGCCGCCCGGCGCGCCGCGCCGGCTGGGCCACCCGCAGCAGGAAGGAGCACCCGCCCGCGGCGCTGGGCGCTGCTCCTCGCCCTCACCGCGGCCGGCCCGGTCCTCTGGGCGCTGAGCGACCTCCTGCTCGCGGGAAACGCCCTGGACTCCCTCACCGGCACGCGCGCCGGCGTTGCGGAGCTCGGGCGCCTCACCGGGCTGACCAACGTCCCGGTGGGCACGGCGCGCCGGCTCGGTGAGATCCTGCGCGAGCCCTTCGTGCTGGCCGCCGCGGGCGGAGGGGTGCTGGCCCTGTGGCGCCTGCGCACCCGCGGGGCGCTCCTGGGCGCCGCGGCGGGCGTCGCCGGCGTGCTGGCCTTCGCCGTGCTCGCCGCGGCCGGGCTGTCGATCCTCACGCGCTACCTGCTCTTCCCCGCGACGATCCTGGCCCTCTTCGCGGGCGCCGGCCTGCTGGGCTGGCGGCGGCTGGCGCGTGAGGACCCGTGGCGGCGGCCGTGGATGGCCTTCGCCGCGGTGGTGCTCGGTGTGGTCGCGGCCTTCGCGCCCAGCCAGCTCGACCGCCTCGGGAACCTGCGCGCGGCCCTGCTCACCCAGGAGGCGATCGTGGTCGATCTCGAAGCGCTCCTCCGCCCGGCGGGCGCGGTGGCGATCCCGCCCGGCTGCGCGCCGCTGGCCGTGCCCAACCGCCGGCCTGTTCCCTACCTGGCCCTGTGGACGGGCGCGCCGGCGGGCTCCTTCGTGATCGCCCAGGAGCGCGGCGTCCCTCCCGCCGGCGTCTACCTGCGCCCCGCCTCGCGCGCGGTGGCCGAGGACTTCGTCCTCGACCGCCGTGACCTCGACCGCTCGGTGCCCCCGCCTTCCCCGGGGATGCAGCGCCGGGCCCAGAACGCGGCCTGGGCGGTGTGGGGCACGTGCTGAGCCGCGCCGTGCGACCTCTGCCTCCTCCGTGGCGTTGCACCCGGGCATGCGCCTGACCCTGCTCGCCGTCGCCCTCACCACCGCCCTGCTCGCGGGCGGTCTCGTGCTGGTGGGGCCCGCCGGCGACGACGCTTCGCCCCGAGCCGACGGCACAGGCCAACGCACCCTGGAGGTCTGGCGCTATCGCGCCGACCCCGGCGATGTCGGCCGGGACCGCGGCTGGCGCGACGGCGTGCCCGGCGGGCGGGAGGTGCGCCTGCCCTTCGTCCCCAACAGCGGCGCGGTGGCCGGTCCCGAGGGCGAGCGCGCCTACGACGGCAGCGTGGGCTGGTACGAGCACGCCGTGGCGGTCGAGCGCGGCGGCGAGTACGCGCTGCGCTTCGCCTCGGCCCACCACGAGGTCACCGTCTGGGTGGACGGCCGGCGCACCGGCGGACACGTGGGCGCCTACCAGGCCTTCGAGCTGCCCGTCGACCTCGAGCCCGGCCGCCACCGGATCGTCGCGCGGGTGGACTGGCGCGATCCCGAGGCCCAACGCGATGCCGGCTACGCGCGCGGCTGGTTCAACTGGGGCGGGCTCAACGGGCAGGTCACGCTCGAGCGCCTGGAGGCGGTGCGACTCGATCACCTTCAGGTGCGCACAGAGCGGGTCCCGGCCGATGACGGCGCGCGCGTGGAGATCCTCGCCCGCGTGCGCGACCGCGGCGCCGGGGGGCCGATCACCGTGACCGGCGCCGTGGCCGGCCGGGAGCTGCGATTTGCGCCGCTGACGGGGCTTGCGCGCGGGGAGGCGACGGTGGTGCGCAGCGCGCTCCACGTGCCCCCCGAGGCGCTGTGGTCGCCCGAGCGTCCGGTGCTCCACGAGCTCGTGCTGCGCGCGCAGACCGTTCCGTCCGGCGCGCAGGCGCCGTCCTCCGGCCCGCCCAGCGCCGAAAGCGACGCTTCGGTCGACCTGCTCACCCGCCGCGTGGGCTTTCGCGACCTCGACTTCGACGGCGGCGACCTGCGCCTCAACGGCGAGCCGCTCGTGCTGCGCGGCGCCTCCCTCCCCCCCGGCGTGCGCGACCGCGGGGACGGCCTGCGCCCCCAGGACATGGACGCGCTCATCGCCGACCTGCGCGCGGTGGGCGCCAACGCCACACGTGCCCAGCGGCCGCTCTCAGAGCCGCTGCTGAGCCGCCTGGACGCAGCGGGCATCCTCGTCTGGCAGGAGGTCGCGCCCTGGGAGCCCGCCGGCGCGTGGAGCGCCGAGACCCCGCAGCGCCGCGCGCGGTCCACCGACGACGTCGAGCAAGCGGTGCGGCGCATGAGCGCCCACCCGTCCGTGCTGACCTGGAGCCTGAGCAACGAGGCCCCGGGCGAGGGCGCGCCCGGCGGCCAGGCCGAGTGGGTCGCCGCCACCGCGCGGCAGGTGCGCGAGCTCGACCCCACCCGTCCGGTGGCCGCCGACCTTTGGGGCCGCGACCTGCCCCAGGAGGTCGGCACACTGCACGCCGAGCTCGACGCGATCGGGATCACCGACTACACCGGCTGGTACGAGGAGATCGACGCCTCCGCCGCCGAGCAGGAGGCGACCGTGCGCGAGCGCCTGCAGCGCATGCGCGCGCTCTTTCCCGACAAGCTGGTGGCGGTCACCGAGGTCGGCGCCGAGTCCAGCGCACGCAACGACCCGGGGGAGCCGGGCGGCGTGGGCTTCCACGCCGCCCTACTGCAGCGCCGGCTGGACACCTACGCCGAGATGGACGGTCTCGATGGAGCGCTGGTGTGGAACCTGCGCGACTTCGCGCTGCGCCCCGACTTCCGGGGCGGCTCCATCGAGGACGCCTATCCGGGCCGCGAGCCCACCCCGGGCATCAACGCCAAGGGTCTGCTCACCCTCGACGGCGAGCCCAAGCCGGCGCTCGAGGTGGTGCGAGAGGGGCTCGCCCCGCTGGCGCCCTGAGGAGGTGGACCGTGCACCCTCCGTCGAAGGGTGGCCTCGGGCGCTGGCGCCGCCTGCGGCTCCGGTCCGGGGACACCCGCTGCGCCTATCGGTGACCGCTTAAGGCTGCTTCCTTCCGGACCTGACCTGGTTCACGGGCCGACATCGCGCGGGGACCCGGGCCATCAGCACCGCCGGCGAACGGGCTGGCCCCGTGGCCACCACCCCTCGGGAGGGGATTCGGCCTCGCTAGAGCGGATTGCGAGTACAGGACACCGCTAATTTCCCGCCTAGCACGGTCCGCCGGGAAGTCTAGCTCGCGCCTTGCGCCGGGAGGCCGGCCGCAGCCTGACCCGTGCCCTGCCGACCCCGTTCGGGCGATCGCTAGCATTGCCCTCCCCTGAGGGCGCGTAGCTCAGCGGGAGAGCGCTCGCTTCACACGCGAGAGGTCGCTGGTTCGAAACCAGCCGCGCCCATCGTCTGAAGGCCCTGCATCTGCGGGGTCTTCGTCGTTTGCGGGCGTTTGCGCGGGAACGCCTTCCTGCGTCACTTGCGCCCGGTCCGTGCCCGATGGTGCCCAATCGCGGCCCGCGACGAGCGCTTTCAGCCACTCCTCGTCGCCCGCGTCCCGGCCCATCGCGTGGGCGTAGACGCGCAGCGTGAAGGCGGCGTCGGTGTGCCCGAGCTGGGCCATGACAGTCGGCGGGTTCTCGCCGCGGATGTCCGCTGGCCGACGCCGGCGGTCATGAGGCTGACCGTCCGACGGGTTAAATCGCGCGCGGCGGGTCAGTCCTTCTCCCATGAGAAGACTGCTCGCGGCACTGCTGTCCACCACCGCTCTGGGCGTCGCCGCCTGCGGGAGCGGGGGCGAGGAGTCCGCCAACCAAACTCAGCCTCCTTCCGGGGGCGAAGGCCAGCCGCCCGCACAGCGCACCCAGCCGCCAGCCGAGCAGCAGGGCGGCCAGTCCGCCCCCACCGAGGGCGGCCAGCGTCCTACCACCGAGGAGCTCGTGCGGGGTACCGAGGCCGCCGGCGCAAGCGTGGCCGAGGCCGCGCGGCGCCTCGCCGAGAACCCCAGCGCGGACGTGAGCGAGCAGCTGGCCACCGCTCGCCAGCGCGCCGTCCGGCTGGCCGAGCAGGCCCGCCAACCCCTCCAGGATGCGCGCGGGCAGGCCGAGGACCTCGCCCAGCAGGGCCGGGAGAGCCTGTCGGCCGAGGAGGAGGCCGCGCTGCGCCGCAGCCTGGCGCAGGTCAACGAGGGCACCGCCGAGGCCGCTGAGCGCCTGCGCCGCGTCGTCGACCCCCAGGTCGCCGAGCGTGTCGCCCGCGACGAACTGCTCGAGCTGGCCGAAGAGCTGCAGGGCACCGTCGGCGAGCTGGACGTCAACGTCCCGCGCAACCTCGAGAACCGCGTTCGGCGCCTGCGCGACCGCCTGCAGCAGCTGCGTCCCTGAGCCGGTCGTCGCTGGCCGCCCGCGCCGACACCGTCACATAGCCGCCACTCAGAGCAGCCCGATTACGCTTAGGGTCCGTAGCGGAACATCGTCGTCTTCGTGACAGCGAGTGGTAGTCGGCCCTGAGGTCAGGCCAGCACCCGGCGAGCCACGACCAGCCGCTGGACAACCGTCACCAAGACCATCCCCGTGAACGCCCACGCGACGATGTCGGACTCCACCGGGATCAGGCAGAACGCGGCGTAGGCCGGGATGGTCTCCGTCCCCTCGGCGAGGCCAGGGGTGAACCGCAGGGACCGTTCGTCGCCGTAGGCCAACCGGCGCTTCTCGACGAGCGACGCGAACGATAGGAGCGCCACGTTGTTGAGCGGGTAGGCGGCGAGCAGCGCAGTGCACGCGATGCGGGCATCCGGGATCGCGATCGCCACACCGACGACGAAGCCGCCGTAGACCACGAAGTCGGCGACGAAGTCGAGCAGGCCGCCGAGGTCGGTCGGTCCCCGGCGACGTGCAACAGCGCCGTCGAGCCCATCCAGGGTGCGGTTCAGCAGCCACAGCACCAGCGCCAGCGGCCAAACGCTCAGGGCCGCGGCGACGCACGCCCCGACGCCGACGCCGAGACCGACCCCCGTCACGGCGCCGCGGGACACGCCGCGCACGTCCAGCGACCCGGCGACGTGATCCAGAGCGAGAGCGAGTCGGGGGCGAACGGGGGCGTCGAGCGTGTGCGGTCGTCAGTCTTGCGACCCGGGCGGCGTGGCAGCGTGATCGAGCGCTGGACGAACCATCGGCAGCCGCTGGGGGCGGGGATGCCCGTCCACATCAGGGGGTGGGCCTTCGACCACCCGACGAAGAGGAGCGACGCCGACATGCCGTTGACCGACCGCATCCGTCGCCTGTCCCCGCCCGCCGGTCCGCCGGTCCGCCAGGCACGCGGCCGCCCCGGCGGCGTCGGCCGCTCGAGCTCCGAGCGCGCCGAGCGGATCAGCGACGACCT
>JAUJOF010000001.1:290292-346590 GCA_030447785.1 Solirubrobacteraceae bacterium | reverse complement strand
CCGGCGGCGTCGGCCGCTCGAGCTCCGAGCGCGCCGAGCGGATCAGCGACGACCTGCGCCGCCGGGTCTCGGCCCACCTGACCCGCCGCCGCCGGCAGACCGGGCTCATGCTCGGCGCCGCGGGCAGCATGGGCGTGATCCTGCTCTACCAGACCGGCATCCTGCGCCACCTCCCCGACCCGCCGCTGCCCGGCGTGGACTCCGACAAGGTCGACGCCTCCGGGGAGGCGTACGAGAGCCTCGAGACCCCCGACGCAGCCCTGGCGCTCGCGAGCTACGGCGCGACGCTCGCGCTCATCGGCATGGGCGCCGCCGACCGGGCCAAGGACCAGCCGATCATCCCGCTGCTCGCCGCAGCCAAGATCGCGGGCGACGCCGCGGGAGCGGCATGGCTGACCGCCGAGCAGATCACCAAGCACCGTGCAGTGTGCTTCTACTGTCTCCTCGCCAGTGCGGCGACGTGGGCGGCGCTGCCCCAGGCGCTGCCCGAGGCCGGGGAGGCTTGGCGAAAGCTGCGCGCTTGAGGCGCGGTCGACTTCGGAATGCTGCTGGCGTTGACTGCGGTCACGGTCTCGGGTGATGAGCCCTCAGCCTGATGCGGGCCGCTTTGCGATCGCGACGACATCCACAACCGGTCGGCGTCCCTCCTTGCTCTCCCCCTCATAGCCCACTGACTCACAGCGCAGCAGCTCGAATCCCTGCAGTGCGCGACGCATCCGCTCGGGCGTGTACAGCCGGTCCGCGTCCGGTGGACCCCGGCGCCCATGCTCGGCGAGGTCGACGCCGACGACGAACAGGTGCCCGCCAGGCACCAGGCCTTCCCGAGCGGACGCGAACATGGAAGCGCGCTCCTCAGGCGCGGGGTGCATGAAGCTGATGACCACGAGGTCGAATGAAGCGGCCGGCCGGTACTCGCGCCAGTCCGCCTCGACGCATTCGAGCTCCAGGCCTTCCCCAGCCGCGCGCCGTGCGGCCCTCGCCAGCCCCGCGCTCGAGACGTCGAGAGCGCTGACGCGCCAGCCGCGCCTGGCCAGCCAGACCGCGTTGCGGCCCTCGCCGGCGCCGAGGTCGAGCGCGCGTCCCGGCTGGAGCTCGTCCGCAGACTCGACGAGGATGGCGTTGGGTTCGGTCGACCAGAGGCGCTCGACGTCTTGATAGCGGCGGTTCCAGAAGCTGGCTGGGGACTCCGGCGCCGTCATGACGTGCATTCTGCCGCGATCGGCTCGGCCACCCTACGAGCGTGGGCGACGAGCGCCTCGAGCTGGCTCTGAGCCTCCCGGCCGCGATCAGGGCCCGACGAACTGCAGGGCGTCGTCGCTGGCGGAGGCGACAGCGACGCGGCCGGTGCTCTCGTCGACGGTCAGCGAGTTGGGCTGGCGGACCGTCGGCAGCGTGCGCAGGCGGCGCGGGTTGTCGGAGGCCTCGAACTCCAGCAGCTGGTTCGTGCCGGTGAGGCTGACCCAGACCCGGCCACGACGGCGGTCGACCTCGAGGCCCAGCGGCGCGCCGCCGGGCAGGGGAACGCGAGCGATGAACTTCAGGTCGGGGCGGCTGGCGAAGACGCTGAGGGCGTCGCCGCGCGTGTCGGTCACGTAGATGCGCCCGTCGGCGTCGACGGCGGCGTGGGTGGGGCCGCTGCCGGTGAACTGCGAGCCGTCGCCGCGCAGCGTCATCGGATCCAAAAGCGTGAGGGTGTAGGCGCGCACAGAGACGACGGCCAGCTCCTCGCCCACGGGGACGATGTTCCCCGGCTGCACATCGACCGGCGCCTGGCCCACACGTCGGCCGTTCTCGACGGCGGTGACCGTCGAGCCAAACTCGTCGGCGGTATACGCGCGCCCATCGACGAAGGCGGCATCGTGGGGGAAGTCCCCGACCGGTGTCGTCTGCGTTATGGCTCCATCGGGAAGCGAGACCTGCACGAGCGCGTCGGCGTCCTCGGCGGGCACGAGCACCGGCCCGCCCGGCTGGGCGATCTCCAGGTGGCGCGCGCCCGCCGGAAGGGGTGTGCGCTCGCGCACCTCGCCCGAGCCGGCATCGACCAGCGCAAGCTGCGGCTGGTCCTTGCGCGCGACGGCGATCAACCCCGTCTGACCGTCCGCAGCGATCCCCTCGGCCGGACCGCCGATGCTCACCACACGTCCGGCCGGGCGCTGCTCGAGCGGCGGAGAGGACGCCGGCTCGGCAGCCTTGGGCGGGTAGGGCAGCTCTACCGGGGCAGGCGCCGACCCGCCACCGCCTCCCCCGCCGCCCCCGCCGCACGAGGCGAGGGCCAAGACGACTATCACACCCAGGGGGATGATCGGGAGGAGCCAGCGCGCCACGGCGCGGTTCTTCCCCGAGCACCGGCAGGCGAATCGTCTGAGGGCCCTGCTGGCATGCTGGTTGATCATGACCGAAGAACCCACTCAGCAACTCGTCTACTACGTCGTCCTGGCCGGGCTCGTCGGCCTGGTCAACCTGGTCGTGGGCGCCGTCGGACTCGGTAGCAGGCGGGGCCGCGGGCAGGACAGCGCGGCCACGGCCGGCTGAGACGGCGCCGACTCGACGTGCCGGGACTGGCCCTCGCACTCTGCCTGGCCTACCTGACGCTCGTCTTCGGCGTCCGGTCCCTCGTGCTGTACGCGCGGACCGGGGAGACGGGGTGGGTCGACCCCCGTGCGAAGGGCTCGACCGAGCGCCTCGCCGACCTGCTCTGCGTCGCCGCGCTGGCACTCGTGCTCGGATCACCGATCCTGGCGCTGAGCGGCCTGACCGAGCCGATCGCTGCCCTCGACGGTGCTCCGGCGCACACGCTGGGCGTCGCGGTGTTCGCTCTCTCGGCGCTGCTCGCAGGTGCGGCCCAGCGCACGATGGGCAGCGCGTGGCGGACGGGTATCGATCCTCGGGACCCTGGCGAGCTCGTCGTCGACGGACCGTTCTCGCTTGTGCGCAACCCCGTGTACACGACGATCATCGCCACCGCCTTCGGCGCGGGCCTGCTCGCGCCGACCGTGGTCGGATTGGTGGCGGTCCTGGCGTCCGTCCTCGCTCTCGAGCTGCAGACTCGGGGGGTCGAGGAGCCTCATCTGCTGCGCGTCCACGGTGAGCGCTACGCGCACTACGCCGCCCGCGTCGGACGGTTCGTGCCCGGCATCGGCCGGCTGCGCAGCTCGTAGAGTTGCGTGTGACCCACGCCGGATGCGGAACACGACTCGAGTCCCTCCAGAGCCCGGCGTCAGCGCAGCGCGCGTCGCAGCGCGGTGCCCGCGAGATCGACCGCAAAGGTCAGCGCGAGGAGGACGAGGAGGGTGGCCGCGACCGCTCCGAAGGCGAAGCTGGCGAGCTGGCCGTCGAGCGCGAGACCCAGGCCGCCCGCCCCGACCAGCCCCACCACCACCGTGTCGCGGATCGCCATCTCCCAGCGTTCGAGGCCGTGTGCGGCAAAGCGCGTGAGCGCCGCGGGCACGAGCCCGCAGACGATTACCTGCGCCCGGGTGGCGCCCACGCCCTCGAGCGCGCGCAGCGGCCGCTCGTCGACCTCCTCGACGGCCTCGGCGAACAGGCGCCCGAGCACCCCGAGGTTGTAGAGGGCCAGCGCCACGGCACCGGGCAGGACCCCGGGAAAGAGCACGAGCAGAAGCACGAACGCCCACACCGGAGGAGGGACCGCGCGCAGCATCAGCAACGGAGCGCTCAGCAACCCGCGCGGCAGGCGGCCCAGCGTGCGGCGCACCCGCCCTCCGCGCGCGGACGGGCGCAGGTGCAGCGCCGCGGCCCCCGGGACGACCAGGCCGAGGGCGAGCACGAAGGCCAGTCCCGCGCCCAGGGCGGCCATGGCCAGCGTGGTCACCGCCTGGCCGAGCAGCGCCGTCCCTCCCGCCCCGGCGAAGTCGGGCGGCCAGGCGTCGGCGAGCGCCTGGCCGAAGAGCGAGAGGGTGCGCGACGCCCACAGCGTCGACAGATCCACCGCCAGCCACCAGGCCGACCCCACGGCGAGCACGCCGACGAGGACCAGTGAACCGACCACCACCGGGTCGCGGCCCGGACGCGCCGGCGGGCCCGGGCGCGCGGCAGGAGCGATCTGCGGGGGATGGGGACCGGCCAGCGGGGCCGAGCCGTCCTCCGGGGCACAACCGGCGCGCCGCTCGGCGCCCAGACGGCGACGAACCGCCCCGCTCCACCCCTCGACCGCCGCGGCCAGCACCACGAGGGCGGCGATGATCGTCCACATCTCCCCGTAGCGCAGCGCCTGGAAGCTCAGCGCGAGCTGGAAGCCCAGCCCGCCGGCACCGACGATGCCCAGGATGGCCGCCGCCCGCAGCGAGCACTCGAAGCGGTAGAAGGCGTAGGCCACCAGGTCGCCCAGGGCCGCGGGGACGAGGCCGTGCAGGAGGGCGACCGGGCGGCTGGCGCCGGCGGTCAGCAGGGCGGTCATGGGCGCCCGCGGCGCCTCGTCGAGCAGGTCGGCCGTCACCTTGGCGGTCACGGCGCCGTAGGGCAGGCCGATGGCCAGCACGGCGACGAGCGGGTCGAGGCCCAGGATCGCCAGCAGGACCAGGGCCCACACGACCTCGTGGACACCGCGGGGCAGCGCCAGCGCGCCCCGCGCCACCACCCACGCGCCGCGGATCGCCCGCGGCGGGCGCCGTCCCCCGGCCTCCCAGCCGGCCTGCGCCAGCAGCGGCCCGGCAGTGAGCCCGAGCACCAGCGCCAGCACGGTCCCCAGAACCGCGTAGGCCAGGGTGGTCAGCGCGGCGGAGGTCACCACCTCGAGAAAGGCGGCATCCAGGCGCGGCTCGACGACCGCGGCGAAGAAGCGAGCCGCCAGCGGCCAGCCGCCGGCGTTGACCTCGCCCAGCGCCTCGACGACCGCCAGAGCGGCCCCCACGAGGAGACCGAGAGCCCCGGCGCCCAGCGCCCAGCGGCGCGCGCGTCCGGGCCGGGGCCTCCAGGCCGCCCCGACGCCCAGGCCCGCCTCGAGCGCGGCGGCGCCCTGGCCCGCGTCGCGTGCTCCCAGCTTCACGCGGTGACCCCGGCGACCTCCGGGGCACCCGTCGCGCTGCGACCCGCACGCACCAGGACGTCCCTGGGCACCTGCGCCGGAGGCCCGTCGAAGACCACGCGGCCGTCCAGCAGGGCGACGATCCGCGGGAAGCACTCCAGGGCCAGGTCCACGTCATGCAGGCTGACCACGAGGGCCGTGCCGGGCCCGCCGGCGGTGCGCAGCAGCGCCAGCACCTCCCGTCCGCGCGGGCGGTCCAGGCTGGCCGTCGGCTCGTCGGCCAGGACGGCCTCGGGGCGCTGGGCGAGCACCCGCGCCACGGCGACCCGCTGACGCTCGCCGCCCGAGAGGCGGTCGGTGCGCTCCCACAGCCGGTCGGCAAGACCCACGTGCTCGAGCGCCGCGCGGGCCTCGCCGGTCTCCTGGGGCACGGCCAGCGAGAGGGCAGCGCGCCACAGCGGCCAGGCGCCCAGCCGCCCGGCGGAGACGTTGTGCACCACCGCCAGGCGATCGACCAGATGCAGCCCCTGATGCACCGTGCCCACCCGCGCGCGCACCGCGCGCCGCCGGCGCTCTGGGGCCCGCGCCAGCTCGCAGCCGAGGGTCTCCACCGTTCCGGCGCTGGGACTACCCAGCCCGTTGAGCAGCGCGAGCAGAGTGGTCTTGCCCGCGCCGCTGGGACCGATCAGCGCGACGTGCTCACCGGGCTGCACCTCCAGGTCGACGTCGCGCAGCGTCCACGCCTCACCGTGGCGAACCCCCACACCACGGAGTGCGAACGCCGCGGTCACTTCTGCAGCAGGCCGGTGGTCTCGCCCGCCCGGACGATCTCGCGGTGGTCGCCGGGCCGCACGGGGACGAAGCCACCCGCGCCGAAGAGCTCGAGGATCTGCTTCTCCTGGGCGCTGTTGCCGTCGATGTTCAGCAGCGCCGTCCGGGCGCGCTCGGTGAACCCGTCGCCCAAGCGTTCGTCCAGGTCGGCCCGGGCGATCCACTGGTAGTCGTTGTAGGCCGGGCTGCGCCAGATCTCGCGGACGCGCTCGCGGTCGGCCTCGCCTTCCTCCAGCGCCTCGCGCCACACCTGCTCGTTGAGGGCTCCCGCCTCGTAGGCGCCGGCTTCGACCAGCTCGATCGTTCGGTCGTGCGCACCGGAGAACCCGGGCGCCCCTTCGAACTGCTGGGGGGGCACGCCCGCCTGGGCCAGGAAGAACTGGGGCATCAGGCGCCCCGACGTCGAGTTCTGGCTGCCGAAGGTGAAGGTGCGCCCGGCCAGCGCACGCAGCCCGCTCTGGTTTTCCACCGGCTCCAGGCCGCTGCGCCGGTTGGCGATGAACACGCTGTGGAAGTTCGTGTCGATGTCGCGCTGGGCCAGAGACCGTGCGCCGGGGACCTGGCGCTGGGCCTGCACCCCGGTCAGCCCACCGAACCACACCAGATCGAGGTCGCCGACGCGAAAGGCGGTGACCGCCGCGGTGTAGTCGGTGACGGGCCGATAGTCGACCTTCACCCCCAGCTCGCGCTGGAGCTGGTCGGCGACGACCCCGTACAGGCGCTGAAGCTCCTGGGGATCCTGGTCGGGGATGGCGCCGATGGTCAGCGTCCGCTGCGCGGATCCGCGGGATTCGCTGGCCCCCTCGCGACCACACCCGATGGCCAGAAGGGCGACGGCGGCGAGGATGAGCGGTGTCAGACGGTGCATCGAGGACCCTTTTCTAGCGGAAGCCGAACCGTGTGTAACGAGAACGCGCAAAGCACAGATCATCGAGGGTCGGCGCAGAAGCGCGGCGCGCCACATTGCTCTGCTCGCCCCGGGGCTGCCCGCCTGGCGCTGCTATAGGTTGGCCGCATGAGCGACCACCCCCGCCGAGTCACCACGGAGCCGGCACAGTGACCGCCCTGGCCGAAGCGATCGCCGCCGAGAAGATCGGCGGACGGGTGTGGTTCTACTCCAACTACCACTGCAACCTGCAGTGCTCCTACTGCCTCACCGAGTCGGCTCCTCTGGTCAAGCGGCGCGAGCTGGGCCGCGAGGCGATCCTCGAGCGAGCCCGCGAGGCCAGCGCCCTGGGCTTCACCGGCTACGGCGTGACCGGGGGGGAGCCCTTCATCCTCGACTACATGCCCGATCTCGTCGCCGAGCTGGGCCGCGAGCTGCCGACCATCGTGCTGTCCAACGCGACCCTGTTCAACGAGCGGCGCCTGCGCGAGATCGAGCCGCTGGCCGACCTGCCGGTGCACATCCAGATCTCCCTCGATCACCCCGACCCCGTGGAGAACGACGAGATGCGCGGACCGGAGAACTTCCGCAAGGTGGTGGAGGCCATTCCCAAGCTCGTCGAGCGGGGGATCGGCGTACGGATCGCCACCACCCTCGACGATCCCGACGCAGCCGATCCCGAGGAGCAGGAGCGCCTCTGCGAGCTGCACCGCTCCATGGGCATCCCCGACGAGGACCACGTCGTGCGGCCGGTCATCAACCGCGGCCGGGCGGTCTCCAACGAAATGGGCGTGCTGGCCGGCTTCGAGCAGCTCGAGCCCGAGCTGACGCTCACCGCCGACGGCGCCTTCTACAGCCCCTTCGCGCCGACGGTGCGCGGCGGGCGGCTCGACACCGACCTACTGGTCTCGCGCACCACCTCGCCGCTGAGCGCGGCCGCCGGGTCGCTGGTGCGCATCGCCGACGATCTCCCGGCCGGCCACGACGCCTCGATCGGCATCAGGTGAGCATGATCGGCTGCCGCCCGGTCGGGCGGCGAACCCACGACGAGCGAGACCGCGGTGCCCGGGGAGGCACGGGGTCGTGAGCGAGGAACAGGACCCCGAGGCCCTCGTTTCCCTGCTCGGTCGGGAGCAGGCGCCGCTGCTGGCGCGCCGCTTCTACGGCGAAGGGACCCCGAGTCCCATCACCGCGTCGCTGGCCCAGGTGCCCGAGCTGCTGGAGGTGGCCCTGCCCTTCGTCGGCGCCGCCCTGGGTCCCGCGGGCCTCGACGAGCGCACCAAGGAGATCGCCATCCTGCGCACGTCGGCCCTGCTCGAGTGCCGCTACTGCGTCCAGACCCACACCGCCGTCGCGCTGGACGTGGGTCTGTCGACCGGCGAGGTGCGCGCCCTGCGCGGCGAGGGCGACCTCGACGAGGCCTTCAGCGACGCGCGCGAGCGGGTGATGATCGCGTGGATCGACGCCGTCGCGCTCGGGCGCGGCCCGGTGGCCCCCGAGCTGGCGACCCGCGCGTCGGAGGCCCTCGAGGAGCATGAGCTCGTCGAGCTCACGCTCGCCGTGAGCGCGACGCTGATGCTCAACCGCTACTGCACCGCCCTGGACCTGCCCACGGGGGCCGATACGCTGGCCCGCCTGGCGGCCGGCGGCTTCGCCTGACCGGCCGGGCAGCCGCCCGCGAAGAGACTGACCCTGCGCGAAAGGAACGTGGCGACAACATGAGAACGACCGGGGCCGACCGGACGGAGGGCCTGCCCGACGCTCGGCTACTCGGGAAGGGCCTCGCGGGGCTGCGCATCTTCGTGGGCATCATCTTCTTCGCCAACGGGCTGGCCAAGCTCTTCTCGTTTCGCAACATCGAGATCGGTCCCTACAGCTCCTTTCTCATCAACCGCGAGGAGGCGCGCAGCATCCTGCAGGGCGAGGCCGCCAAGAACGAACTGCCCGTCATCCCGGGGCTGGTCAACGACGTGCTTCTGCCCAACTTCGTGTGGCTGCAGTGGGTCATCACCTTCGTCGAGCTGGGCGTCGGCGCGCTGCTCATCGTCGGCCTCCTCTCGCGTGGCGCGGCGCTGGTCGGCTTCGGCCAGCAGATCTTCCTCCAGCTGCTCTACCTGTCCAGCGGGCGCTGGATGTTCGAGCAGCCCCACGAGTGGGTGCCGCTGCTCATCCTCCTGCTCGTGCCCGCCGGGCGCGTCTGGGGTCTGGATCGGCGCTTCGCCCACCGACGCAAGGGACGGTTCCCGTTCTGAAGACGAGCGGCCCTCCTGCGCGGGAGGGCCGCTCGTGGTGGCGGCCCGTTCAGCCGGGCAAGACGCGCAGCGTCCGCCGCGGGAACTGCTCGGGGTCGTAGCACTGGTTGCTCGCGGCGAAGAACGCGAACGGGTACTCCCCGGGCGGGGTGTCGGGCGGAACCGTCACCGTCCCACGGAAGCGATTGCCGCCCGCGGGCCTCAGCCACGCCACCCGACCCATCTTCGGACTGGCGGCGAAGACCTCCTGCGACAGGCCGCCCTCACCGGGCTTGGTCACGGTGAGCGCGAACTCCACGGTCTGCCCCGGTCGCGCGGTAGTGGTCGCGATGGCGGCATCGGTCACCTCCGGCTGACCGCGCGGGGGGAGCCGGCGCACCTGGAAGTCGTAGTCGATGGTCTGACCCGGCCGCAGCCGGGGGACGACGCTGCGGTCGAACTGACTGTTGTGGTAGCGGTAGTTGTTCTCGTGGAAGCCGAGGATCGCCGCGGGCTCGTTGGCGGGGACCTCGGGCACGACGTAGCGCCCGTCGGGGCCGGTGATGGCGGCCCGCTGGATGCCCTGGTAGCCCACGACGATGTAGACGTTGGACAGCGGACGTCCGCTCTGGGCGTCGGTGGCGCGCCCGACGATCCTGCCGGTGGCCGTCCCCGGCTGCGGGCGGCCCTCCGCCTGCCCACCGCCTCCGGGCGGCTGCTGCTGCCTGGGCGGTGGCTGGTCGCGCTGCGTCGCAGCCTGCCCGGCTCCCGGCGGCTCGTCGCTCGAGCAGCCGGCGACCGCGAACCCCATGGCGAGCACCGCCGCCCCCGACCTCGCGCTCCGGCGCGGGCGGCGCGGGCGACGCCGCGCATGAGTGGATGGGCTGGAGCTCATGGGATCCCTCTCTTCCGCCGTGTGGTCTCCGGCAGTTCCCGCGAGCGCCCGGCTCCAACCCCGCCCGGTCCGCCTCCCGACGGCCGAGCGCCAGGGGCCCCAAACCGCCCGGCCCCGCTTGCGCTGTTCGTGGCCCGGAACGCCGGCGGCTTCGTGGAGGGCGACAACGCGGTCGGCGTGGTGACAATCCTCGAGCGCTCGCAGTAGGACGACGCTGCGGTCTGTGCCCCGAGCTTCCGGGTCCGAGGAGGACGTCCGTCTGTCCCGAGCGGTTCACCGATGAGACGACGTGGTATCAACGCATCGGGAGGCAGGCCATCACCTCATGGTCTGCAAGCGTCGAGAGGAGAGAGCCACATGCCGATCCCCACCGAGCTGGTCGGATCGCTGCCCCGCCCCATGAAGCTGCAGGAGGCCTACGAGGCCTACGACCAGGGCGACATCACGTGGGAGCAGCTCCAGGAGCAGCAGGACGCGGCGGCCGAGGACTCGATCCGGCGCCTGGAGTCAGAGACCGGCGAGACCTACGTGACCGACGGCGAGCAGCGCGAGTCCAGCTTCGCCACCTATCCCCTCACGCACACCCTGGCGGGCACCGGCCTGGCCCCCAACCTCGCCGGCGACGGCCAGTTCTTCGCCATCTTCGACGACGGCCACCACCGCCAGCTTCCGCGGCTGACCGGCGGTCCGTTCCAGTACCAGACATACGCCGCGGAGTTCGTCGAGAAGAACAAGGCGATCGCCTCCCGGCCGGTCAAGCAGGCGGTCATCGCGCCCTCGATGCTGATGCTGCTGTATCCCCTGCACGAGGAGATCGAGGGCTACTCGCGCGAGCAGTTCCTCAGCGACCTCGTCGACGAGTGCGAAAAGGACATCCGCAAGTGCTTCGACGCGGGCGCGGTGCGCGTGTCGGTGGACTTCACCGAGGGCCGCCTGGCCAACAAGAACGATGAGCGCAACCCCTGGACCGGCCAGGACATGCTCCAGGACTTCATCGACCTCAACAACCGGGTGATGGCGCGCTTCTCCCCCGAGGAGCGGCGCAACATCGGGATCCACACCTGCCCGGGCGGGGACATGGATTCGGTGCACTCCAAGGACGTCCCGTACGAGAAGCTCCTGAACCACATGTTCAAGATCAACGCGGGCTACTTCCTGATCCAGTGCTCGAGCGAGGAGGACCGCGAGAGCGTCTACCGCCTGTGCGGCGAGAACAGCCGCGAGGATGCCGAGGGCGTGCCCCAGGTGTGCTTCATGGGTGTGGTCAACCCGCTCTCGCCCGAGGTGGAGACGCCCGAGCAGATCAAGGACCAGCTGGTCACGGCGGCCAAGTACATCCCCGTCGAGCGCCTGGGCGCCACCGACGACTGCGGCTTCTCGCCGTTCAGCCGCGACGAGAAGCCCAAGCACGGCTCGCCGGACTTCGCTCGCGACATCGCGATGCAGAAGATCGCCAACCGCGTCGAGGGCGCGCGGATGGCCTCCGAGGAGCTGGGCGTCTAGCTCGGGCGTGCCGCCCGCGCCCGTCCGGCCTGCCGGGGTCGGACGGGCGCTTGGGGAGATCGTGGTGCACATCGAGCCTGGCGGGGTAGGCGGGGCCCCATGGCCAAATTCCTGCTCAAGGCGGAGTTCCCGATCATCCTCGTCGCCGGCATCCTCAGCCAGAAGCTCGCTGCGCGGATCTGGGCGAAGGCCGTGAACGACGACGCGCCGGACACCGCCCAGGAAGATGTGAGCCTTCCGCTGCTGGTGCCCGCGGCGGTGCTCGAGGGCACCCTGTACAAGCTGTCGCGCATGGCCATCGACCGTGCCCTGCGCGTATGGGTGTTCCGCTCGACCGGAGAGTGGCAGGGCGCCGCCGGCGAGGGGGAGTAGCGGCCGTTCAGGCGCGGGCCGGGTGCTCCTCGCGCCGGTGGGCCAGCACCCGCGCCGCCGCGATGCCCCCGGCGGCCCCGAAGAAGTGGGCCTGCCATGAGATGCCCTGCTGGGGCACCAGGCCGCCCAGCAGCGCGGTGCCGAACATGAGCACCACCGCGGCGCCGACCACTAGTTGGAGGAGGTCGCGGTTGAACACCCCGCGGGCGACGAGGTAGGTGGCAAAGCCGAAGACCAGCCCGCTGGCGCCGATGTGCACCGTGGACTCGGGCGCGATCAGCCACGTGCCCAGGCCGCTGATCAGCCCCACGATCACCGCGACGGCGGCCACGCGCAGGGCACCGGCCAGCGCGATCACCCCGCCCATCACCAGAAAGGGGATCGTGTTGGCGACCAGGTGGCCGAAGCCGACGTGCAGGAAGGGCCCCAGCACCACGCCGATGAGCCCGTCGAGGTCGCGCGGCTCGATGCCCAGCCCGTCGAGGCGCCCGCCGAGCACCACGTCGACCATCTCGCTCACCCACATCAGCGCGACCAGGGCGCCGACGAGCTTGAAGCCGTCGGTGCGACGGAAGCGGCGGGCGGGGGCACTCCCGGTAGCCGAGGAGAAGGCGCTCACGCCCTCCACCATCGCAGGTCGGGCGCATCAGGAGGCGGACATGCCGGGTAGGGCTGCGCCCGATGGCCGACTCCCACGACAGAGCCTTCGACAGGATGGCGCCCGGCGACGAGGCCCCGCCGGACACGCCCGGAGCGGGCGAGGACGTCTGCCCGCGCTGCAGCGGCAGCGGTGAGGTCGACGATGAGGCCTGCCCCGACTGCGAGGGCACCGGCCGCGTGATCCGCGGCATCGGCGGGGCCTGAGGGCCGATCGGGTCGGCTTGACGCTGGGACACCGGCTCTTCGAGAATCGGGACCATGTCCGATGAGTCACGGCCGGCAAGCGAGGCCCCGCACGTGGACGACGCTCGCCTGCCAAAGACCGAGTTCACGCGGTTGGTCGGCTGCGCATTGCCGATCCAGCAGGCACCAGTCGGATACCCGGCGGCGGATCCGGCGCTGGCGGCGGCCGTCGCCGCGGCGGGCGCCCACGGGATGCTCGCCGCCGTGCGCATGGCGGCCGAAGAGCTATCCGAGGCGCTCGATGCGCTCAACTCCCAGACGCGCGCATACGGCGTGAACCTCAGCCAGGCCATCCTCGACCAGGAGGCCTTCGAGGTCGCGGCCGAAAAGGCCCCGCTGGTGGAGCTCTACATCGGGGAGCCCGATCCGACGCTGATCGAGCGCATTCATTCCGCCGGCGCACTCGCGTGTCGTCAGGTGATCTCGGCCGACGAGGCCCGGTTGGCGCAGGAGGAAGGGTGTGACCTCGTCGTCGCCCGCTCGATCGAGGCCGGCGGGCGGGCGAAGGGAGGCGTTGGGATGATCCCGCTGCTCGACTGCGTACTCGAGGCCGTGGACCTGCCGGTCGTCGCCGCCGGGGGAGTCGGCAGCGGCCGCGGCGTTGCGGCAGCGCTTGCCGCCGGGGCCGGGGGGGTGCGCCTCGGCACGCGCTTCCTCGCCGCCGAGGAGGCGCGTACGCACCCTGGGTACCTCGACGCACTGCTTGCCGCTCGGACAGAGGACACCGCCCTGACCGAGGCATTCTCCGTGGACGGCCCGCCCTCTCCACACCGCGTTCTGCGCTCCGCGCTCGAGGCCGCGAGCGTTTACGAGGGAGAAGTGGTCGGCGAAATGCATATCTTCGGCGAGCGCCGGCAGGTGCGCCGCTTTTCCGCCGACAATCCGGCCGATACCGCGACCGGGCGGATCGAGGCGATGGCGCTCTACGCCGGCGAGTCGGTGGGATCGGTTCGGGAGGTGCAGCCGGCGGGCGAGATCGTGGCCGAGGTCGCCACCGAGGCAGGCGAGCTGCTGCGGCGCCTCGCCGCTGGCTGAGGCCGGACGAAGTCGCTGTGAGGTGTCGGTGGTCGCCTCCGACAGACGCTCGGGCGTCGTCTTGATGTAGCCGAGCAGTAGACTCCGCGCCGTCAGCGCGGCGGTGCGAGGAGCCCGGGGAAGTCCGGGATCGCCCGGGCGCCGGCCGACCCCGCGCCCTCTCCCCGACCGGACGGAGGCCCGCCCGTGCTGCGCTTCGTGACCACCGCCGACACGGAGATCCTCGCTACCGCCGCCGCCGTGGAGCGGCTCCCCGACGACTTTCCCGAGGTGCGCTGCGCCAACCCGGGCCCCCAGGGCGGCGCCGACCTGGTCGACGAGATCCTCGAGGGGGCGCCGCGCGTGGTGCTGTGCCGGATCCTCGGAGGCCGGCGCGGCTGGTCGGAGGGCTTCGACGCCCTGCGCGCGCGGTGCGCCGAGCAGGGCATCGCGCTGCTGGCCCTGGGCGGGGAGGTCACCCCCGACGCCGAGATGACCGCCCTCTCGCTGGCCCCCGCCGGCGCGGTGGCCCACGCGGGCGAGTACCTGCGCCACGGCGACGTGGACAACGTCGCCCAGCTCCTGCGCTTCCTGGCCGACACCTTCCTGCTGGAGGGCTGGGGCTTCGAGCCACCGCGCGAGGTGGCCGACCTGGGCGTCTACCTGCCCGGCGAGGGCGACGTGGCACTCGAACACGCGCTGGCCGGCCACGACCCCAGCCGTCCGACCGTGGGGATCTGCTTCTACCGCTCCCACCGGCTGACGGGCAACACCGCCTTCGTCGACTCCCTGGTCCACGCCCTGCACGACGCGGGCGCCGACGCGCTGGCGGTGTGGGCGACCACGCTACGCCGCGGCGCGGAGGGCGAGGTGCCGGCCCTCGCGCTGCTCGACGGCCACGTCGACGCGCTGCTGACCACGATGCTGGCCACCGGGGGCTCGGGAGCCGCCGACGCGCGCGCCGCACAGGACGAGACCTGGCAGGAGTGGGACGCCGCCGCGCTGGCGGCGCTCGACGTGCCCGTGCTCCAGGCGGTGTGTGCCACCGGCTCGCGCGCGGCCTGGAAGGCCTCGGACACCGGCCTCTCCCCCCTCGACGCGGCGACGCAGGTGGCCATTCCCGAGTTCGACGGCCGCCTGCTGGGCGGGGTGATCTCCTTCAAGGAGCGCGACGGCGGGGAGTCGTCGGTCGGCGTCGCGGTGCCCCGCTACGTGGCCGACCCCGAGCGCTGCGCGCGCGTCGCGCGCCTGGCCGTGCGCCACGCCCGGCTGCGCTCGCTGCCCGCCGCCCGGCGCCGCGTCGCCGTGCTGCTGACCAGCTTTCCCACCCGCCACGCGCGCGTGGGCATGGCCGTCGGCCTGGACACGCCGGCCAGCGCGCTGAAGCTGCTCGACGCCCTGCACGGCGACGGCATGCGCGTGGAGCGCCCCTTCGCCCACGGCGACGACCTGATGGCCACGCTGATCGAGGGCGGGGGACACGACCCCGAGTTCCTCACCGACGCGCAGCTGCGCAGCGCGCCGCTGCGCCTTTCCCTCGCCGACTACCTGGCGTGGTACGACACGTTGCCCGACGCCCTGCGCGCAGCGATCGAGAAGCGCTGGGGGCCGCCGCCGGGAGAGCACTACGTGCACGAGGGCGACTTCGTCGTCGCCGCCCTGGAGCTGGGCAACGCGCTGGTGGCCATCCAGCCCCCGCGCGGCTACGGGGAGGACCCGGTCGGGCTCTACCACGACCCTGAGCTGCCACCCACCCACCACTACCTCGCCTGCTATCGCTGGATCACCGAGCACTGGGGCGCCGACGCGATCGTCCACCTGGGCAAGCACGGAACGCTGGAGTGGACGCCGGGCAAGATGCTCGCGCTGTCGGCCTCCTGCACCCCCGACGCCGCGCTGGGCGACACCCCGCTGATCTACCCCTTCGTGGTCAACGACCCCGGCGAAGGCGTGCAGGCCAAGCGCCGCGCCCACGCGGTGATCGTCGACCACCTCGTCCCGCCGATGATGCGCGCCGACACCTACGACGAGATGGCCGAGCTCGAGGCGCTGCTCGACGAGTACGCCCGCCTGGAGGTCCTCGACCCCTCCAAGCTGCCCGCGCTCGCGGCGCGCATCTGGACGGCCATCGAGGCGGCCAACCTGCAGGCCGACATCGGCGTGCACGAGCGCCCCGAGGACGTCGGCGCGCTGGTGGAGCACATCGACGGCTACCTCTGCGAGGTCAAGGACGTGCAGATCAAGGACGGCCTGCACGTCCTGGGCAGCGCGCCCGAGGGCGACCAGCTGCGCGGGCTGACCAGCGCGATGCTGCGCCTGGGCGCCGGCGGGGCGCCGGGGCTTCGCCGCGCGGTGGGCGCGGCCTTCGGACTGGACGAGCCGGCCCTGGTGGCCGCGCCGGGCGCCCGCGTCGAGCAGCCGCCTGCCGCCCTGGTGGAGCGCTTCCGCGGCCCGGCGGCCAGCGCCGGCGACCTCGTCGACCGCCTCGAGGCCGCTCAGGCCGCGCTGCTCGACGCGCTGGCCGCCCGCGGATGGGACGCCGCCGCCGTCGACGCCGTCTGCGCGGCGGTGCTCGGCGTGGGCGACGACGGCGTCGCGCGCGCCCTGCGCCTGGCCTGCGAGGAGATCGTGCCGCGCATCCGCGGCACCCACGCAGAGCTTGACGGCGTGCTCGCCGCGCTGCACGGACGCCATGTGCCGCCGGGGCCCTCGGGCGCGCCGACCCGCGGGCGCGTCGACGTGCTGCCCACGGGGCGCAACTTCTTCTCCGTCGACCCCCGCGCGCTGCCCTCCCGCCTGTCCTGGGAGGTCGGCGAGCGCCTGGCCGCCGCGCTGCTGCAGCGCCACGAGCGCGACACCGGCGAGCTGCCCCGGATGGTCGGCCTGGTCGCCTGGGGCACCGCCGCGATGCGCACGCAGGGCGACGACGTGGCCGAGATCCTGGCGCTGCTCGGCGTGCGCCCCGTGTGGCATCCCGAGTCGGGGCGGGTGACCGCCACGGAGGTCATCCCCCTGGACGAGCTGGCCCGTCCGCGCATCGACGTGACGGTGCGCATCTCGGGCTTCTTCCGCGACGCCTTCCCCCACCTGGTGCGCCTGCTCGACGACGCCGTCGCCGCGGTCTGCGCGCTGGACGAGCCCGACGACATGAACTTCGTCGCCGCCCACGCCCGTGCCGACGCCGAGCGCCTGGCCTCGCAGCTGGGCGGCCAGGACGCCTGGCGGCGGGCGACCATGCGCGTCTTCGGCTCCAAGCCGGGCACCTACGGGGCGGGGCTGCTCCAGCTCCTGGACGCCCGCGACTGGCGCGACGACGGCGACATCGCCGAGGTCTACGAGGCGTGGGGCGGCCACGCTTACGGCCGCGGCCTGGACGGCGCGCCGGCCCGCGAGGCGATGCGCGACTGCCACGCGCGCATCGACGCGGCGGTCAAGAACGTCGACTCCGCCGAGCACGACATCCTCGACTCCGACGACTACTTCCAGTTCCACGGCGGCATGGTCGCCGCGGTGCGCGCGCTCACCGGCAGAGACCCCGCCGCCTACCTGGGCGACAGCTCGGACCCCTCGCGGGTCAAGGCGCGCACGCTGGACGAGGAGACCCGGCGCGTGTTCCGCGCGCGGGTGAGCAATCCGCGCTGGATCGCCTCGATGCTGCGCCACGGCTACAAGGGCGCGGCCGAGCTGGCGGCGACCGTCGACTACCTGTTCGGCTACGACGCGACGACGGGCGTCGCGGCGGACTGGATGTACGAGCAGGTGGCCCAGCGCTATCTGCTCGACCCCGACATCGCGACGTTCATGGCCGGCTCCAACCCGTGGGCGGCGCGCGGCATCGCCGAGCGGCTGCTCGAGGCCGCCCAGCGGGGGCTGTGGGCCCAGCCCGAGGACGCCACCCTCGACGCCATCCGCGAGCGGTTCCTGGCCCTGGAGGGCGAGCTCGAGGAGGCCGGCGCCGGATGACCGCCTACCCCCTCAGCGCGGTGGTCGGCCAGGAGGCCCTCGTCGAGGCCCTGCTGGTCAACGCGGTCTCCCCGGAGGTGGGCGGCGTGCTGGTGCGCGGCGAGCGGGGCACGGCCAAGTCCACCGCCGTGCGTGGGCTGGCGGCGCTGCTGGCGGCGGTCGACGCGGCGCGCGACGGTGGGTTCGCCTTCGCGCCGGGCGAACGTGCGCCCGACGGCCCGGTAGCCGCCGATGCGCCCACCGCTCCGCGCGCGGCCGCGCTGGTGGAGCTGCCCCTCGGCGCGACGCTGGACCGCCTCGTGGGCGCGCTGGACCTGGGACGCGCGCTGGCCGGCGAGCGGGCCTTCGAACCCGGGCTGCTGGCCCGCGCGCACCGCGGGATCCTCTACGTCGACGAGGTCAACCTGCTGGCCGACCACCTGGTCGACGCGGTCCTCGACGCCGCCGCCTCGGGCGTCGCCCGGGTCGAGCGCGAGGCGGTGAGCGTCGAGCACGACGCCCGCTTCCTGCTGGTCGGCACGATGAACCCCGAGGAGGGCGAGCTGCGCCCCCAGCTCCTGGACCGCTTCGGCCTGGGCGTCGACGTCACCACCCCCACCGACCCGGCGCAGCGCGCGGAGATCGTCCGCCGCCGGCTGGCCTTCGAGCACGATCCCGCGGGCTTCGTCGCGCGCTGGGCCGGGGCCGAGCGCGAGCTCGCGGTCCGCATCGCCGCCGCACGCGAGCGACTGACGGGCGTCGGGCTGCCCGAGCGCGAGCTGGCGCGCATCACCGGCGCCTGCGCGAAGCTCGAGGTCGACGGCGTGCGCGGCGACATCGTCACCGCGCGAGCCGCGCGGGCGCTGGCCGCGCTGGAGGGCGCGACGGAGGTCGACGCCGAGCACGTCCGCCGGGCGGCCGCGCTGGCCCTCGCCCACCGCCGCCGGCGTGACCCGCTCGACGATCGCCGCGGCGACGAGGGCGAGCTGGAGCGGGCGCTGGAGGGCGAGCAGGGCGACGGCGAGCCCGACCCCGAGCCCCCGAGCGGTGGTGCAGGAGGGAACGGCGGCGCGCCGGAGCCGCCGTCCGGAGGGCAGGGAGCGGGCGCCGGAGGCGCCCCCGGAGATGGGTCGGCGACGCCTGTGGGTGAGGAGCGCGAGGCCCCCGGCGGCGACGACCAGCGCGCGGCCGGCGAGCGGCGGGATCCCCCCAGCGCGGCGCACCTGCCGCTGCGCGCGCTGACCCTCGCCGGAGCCGGCCAGGGGCCCGCCGGACGCCGGGCGCGCAGCGCGTCGCCCGGAGCCGGCTCCATCGATGCCCGGCCGGCCGTGGCCGCGGCGGGCGCGATCGACGACCTGGCCGTCGTGGCCACCCTGCAGGCCCGTCTGGCCGGAGACGACACGCCCCGCGAGCACGTCCGCGCCGGGCGCGAGAGCGCGCTGCTGTGCCTGGTGGTCGACGCCTCGGGGTCCATGGGCGCGCGCCGGCGCCTGGCGCGCGCCAAGGGCGCGCTGCTCGAGGTCCTGCGCGACGCCTACGCGCGCCGCGATCGCATCGCGATCGTCGCCTTCCGCGACGGGGATGCCCGCACCGTCGCCGCGCCGGGCGCCCCGGTCGAGCAGGCCGCCGCCGCGGTACGCGACCTGGCCACGGGGGGGCGCACTCCGCTGGCCGCGGGCCTGGCCGCCGCCGAGCGCATCGTGCGCCGCGAAACGGTCCGCGACCCGCGCCGGCGCTCGGTGGCCATCGTGCTCACCGACGGGCGCGTCGCCGACGCGGGGGGCGAGGTCCGCGCCGCCGCGGCGCGGCTGGGCCGCGCCGCCTCGACGGTGCACGTGGTCGACACCGAGGAGGGCCGGGTCCGCCTCGGCCTGGCCGCCGACCTGGCCACCGCCGCCGGCGCGGGCCTGCACGCCCTGTGCCCCGGGCCCGCCTCGCGGAGGGCCGCGTGACCTTCGCCAAGAGGAGGAGGTGGGCTGCCTTTCCCTCGGCTGTCAAGGAAAACCCAGCCCACCCCGGCGTCCGCCGCCCGCGGAGGGCCGCGTGATGATCCCCCGCGTCGTCGTCGCGGGCACCAGCTCCGGGGCGGGCAAGACGACGGTCGCCTGCGGGCTGATCGGCGCCCTGCGCGCGCGGGGGCTTGCGGTCCAGGGCTTCAAGGTCGGCCCCGACTACATCGACCCCAGCTATCACGCGCTGGCCTCCGGGCGGCCCGCGCGCAACCTTGACGCCTTCCTCAGCGGTCCCGAGCTGATGGCGCCGCTGGTGCGTCACGGCGGGGCGGGCGCCGACGTCGCGGTCGTCGAGGGCGTCATGGGGCTCTTCGACGGCGCCTCGGGCCGCGGCGAGCTGGCCTCCACCGGCCACGTGGCCAAGCTGCTCGACGCGCCCGTCCTGCTCGTCGTCGACGCCTCGTCGATGGCGCGCTCCGCGGCGGCCATCGTGCACGGCTACCGCACGTTCGACCCCGGCATCGACGTCGCCGGGGTGATCTTCAACCGCGTCGGCTCGACACCCACGAGCAGCTCCTGCGCGAGGCGCTGGAGCCCTCGGCGTGCCGGTCGTCGGCGCCCTGCGCCGCGACGACCGCGTGACCGCGCCCGAGCGCCACCTCGGCCTCGTGCCCGCCGCCGAGCGCGAGGGGCGCACGAGCGAGGCGCTGGACACGCTGGCCGCGGCCACCGAGCGCTACGTCGACCTCGACGGCGTGCTCGCGCTCGCCCGCGCGGCGCCCGACGCCGCCGGCCCGGCCTGGAGTCCACTGCCGAGGAACGAGAGCGCCCCGGCGCCCGCGCGGATCGCCATCGCACGCGGCCCCGCCTTCTCCTTCCACTACGAGGAGAACCTCGAGTTGCTGGCCGCCGCCGGCGCGGAGCTCCTGGCCTTCGACCCGCTGTGCGACGAGGCGCTGCCCGAGGGCGCCGGCGCGCTCGTCCTGGCCGGCGGCTTCCCGAGGTCTTCGGCGCGGAGCTAGAGGCCAACGCCGCGCTGCGCGACGAGATCGCCGCGTTCGCCGCCGGCGGCCGGCCCGTGCTCGCCGAGTGCGGCGGGCTCCTCTATCTCTCCCGGACGCTGGACGGCCACGCCATGTGCGGCGTGCTCCCGGCGGTCGGGCGCATGGCCGGGCGGCTGACGCTGGGCTACCGCGAGGCGAGGGCGGTCACGCGGACGCCGTGGATGGACGCCGGCGAGCGGGTGCGCGGCCACGAGTTCCACCTCTCGACGGTGGAGCTCGACGACGACGCGGCCCCGGCGTGGCGCCTGGCCGCGCGGGGCATCGAGCGCGACAACGGCGTCGTGGCCGGCGGCGTGCAGGCGGGCTACCTGCACGTCCACTGGGCCGCCCATCCCTGCTCGCGGCGCGCGCTCGTGCGCGCCGCCGCGACGCCGGCACGCCCGAAGGCCGTGCCGGCGTGATCGCGGTCGTCGGCATCGGGGCCGACGGGCTGGAGGGGCTCAGCCAGGCGGCCCGCGCGGGCTCGCCGCGGCGCAGGTGATCGTCGGCTCCACCCGCCAGCTCGCGCTGCTGCCCGACGACGGCGCCGTGCACCGGCGCTGGCCCTCGCCGATCGGGCCGCTGGTCGACGAGCTGGTCGCCAATCCCGACCGCGCTACCTGCGTGCTGGCCAGCGGCGACCCGATGGTGCACGGCATCGGGGCCACGCTTGCGCGCCGACTCGGGCCCGAGCACCTGCGGGTGCACCCCCACCCGTCGGCCTTCGCGCTGGCCTGCGCGCGGCTGGGCTGGCCGGCCGCCGAGGTGGAGCTGGTCAGCGCGGTCGGCCGCCCGGTGGAGGCCCTCGCCCGCCTGCTGCAGCCGGGCCGGCGCGTCGTCGTCTACGTGGCCGGCGAACAGGGGCCGCCGAGGTGGCCGCGCTGCTGCGCGAGCGCGGCCACGGGCCGAGCCGCCTGGTCGTCCTCGAGCAGCTGGGCGGCGAGCACGAGCGGGTGATCGACAGCACCGCGGACGCGTGGGCCGAGCGGGCCGCCGACCCGCTGCACGCGGTAGCCGTCGAGTGCCGCGCGGCGCCCGGCACGCCGCTGCTGCCGCTGGCGCCCGGGCTCCCCGACGAGGCGTTTGACACCGACGGCCAGCTCACCAGGCGCGCCGTGCGCGCGATGGCCCTGGCTGCCCTGGCGCCCGTGCCCGATCAGCTGCTGTGGGACGTGGGCGCGGGCAGCGGCTCGATCGCCATCGAGTGGCTGCGCAGCGAGCCGATCGCCCGCGCGATCGCCGTCGAGGAGCGTGAGGACCGCGCGCAGCGCATTGCCGCCAACGCCCACATGCTCGGCGTGCCCCAGCTCGTCGTGCGCCCCGGCCGCGCCCCCGAGGCCCTAGAGAAGCTCGAGGCACCCGACGCGGTCTTCATCGGCGGCGGGGTCACCGAGCCGGGGGTGATCGACGCGTGCGTCGCCGCGCTGCGTCCGGGCGGGCGGATCGTCGCCAACGCCGTGAGCGTCGAGGGCGAGGGCGTGCTGCTGGCCGCGCGCGACGCCCACGGCGGCACCCTGACGCGGATCGGGCTCGAGCACGCCGAGCCGGTGGGGCGCTTCACCGCCTGGCGCGCGCAGCTGCCGATCGTGCAGTGGGCGGCGAGCCGGTGACCGTGCACTTCGTCGGCGCCGGCCCCGGGGCGGAGGACCTGCTCACCCTGCGCGCCGCGAGGCTCATCGCCACCTGCCCGGTCTGCCTGTACGCGGGAGCGCTCGTCCCCGGCGCGGTGCTGGAGCACGCCCCGCCGGACGCGCGGCTGGTCGACACCGGGCACCTCGACCTCGACGCGATCGTCGACGAGATCGGCCGCGCCCACGCGCAGGGCCACGACGTCGCGCGCCTGCACTCCGGCGACCTGTCCATCTACAGCGCCGCCGCCGAGCAGCTGCGCCGCCTGGACGCGCTGGGCATTCCCTACGACCTCACGCCCGGCGTGCCGGCCTTCGCGGCCGCCGCGGCCGCGCTGGGCCAGGAGCTCACCGCACCCAACGTCGCCCAGACGGTGATCCTCACCCGCTACGCCAAGCGAGCGACGAAGCGTCCCGCGGGGGAGAACCTCGGGGCGCTGGCCGCGCACGGCGCGACGCTCGTGCTGCACCTCGGCGTGCAGGCCGTCGAGGAGATCGTCGACGAGGTGGCGCCCCACTACGGCGCCGACTGCCCGGTGGCCGTCGTCGCCTGGGCGAGCTGGCCGCAGGAGCTCGTGCTGCGCGGCACCCTGGCGACGATCGCCCAGCAGGTCCGCGAGGTCGACGTGAAACGCACCGCGGTGATCATCGTCGGCCCGGTGCTGGCGGGTGAGGACCGCGGCTCCAGCCACCTGTACTCCAAGGGGCGCGAGCGCGTCGTGTCGTGACCGCGAGGCTGTCGGTCATCGGGATCGGCCCCGGCGACCCCGCCCAGGTGACCGTCGAGGCGATCGAGGCGATGAACGCCGTCGAGGTCTTCTTCGTCGTGACCAAGGGGCCCGATAAGCAGGAGCTCGTCGACCTGCGCTTCGAGATCCTGCGGCGCTACGTGCGCGAGCCGTCGCGCTATGAGACGGTCGAGATCCGCGACCCCGACCGCGACCGCACGCCCAGCGAATACCGCGCCACCGTCGCCGCCTGGCGCACCGCGCGCGCCGACGCCTGGGAGGCCGCGCTGCGCGAGCACCTGCACGAGGGGTCCCACGGTGCCTTCCTGGTGTGGGGCGACCCGGCGCTCTACGACAGCACGCTCGACGTGCTCGCCGACGTGCTCGCCCGCGGCCAGGTGGCCTTCGACCAGCACGTGATCCCGGGGATCAGCAGCGTGCAGATCCTCGCCGCCCGCCACGGCATCGCGCTGAACCGCATCGGCGGGGCGATCGAGATCACTCCCGCCCGGCGCCTGGCCGACGGCCTGCCCTCCGGCGCCGAGGACGTCGTCGTGATGCTCGACGCCGCCACCGCGTTCACCGCCATCTCCGAGCCGGGCGTGCACATCTACTGGGGCGCCTACCTCGGCAGTCCCGACGAGCTGCTCATCGACGGGCCGCTGGACGAGATCGCCGGGGAGATCGAGCGCGTCCGCGCCGAGGCCAAGGAGCGCAAGGGCTGGATGTTCGACACCTACCTCCTGCGCCGCGCGCGATGAGCCGCGTCCTGATCCTCGGGGGAACAGCGGAGGCGCGCGAGCTTGCCGCTGAGCTCCTCGGCCAGGGCCACCACGTCATCACCTCGCTCGCCGGCCGCGTCGCGCGCCCGCGATTGCCGGTGGGGGACGTGCGGATCGGCGGCTTCGGCGGTCCCGACGCGCTCGCGGCGTGGCTGCGCGAGCACGAGATCGCCGCGATGGTCGACGCAACGCATCCCTTCGCCGAGCGCATCTCGGCCAGCGCCGTCCGGGCCGCCGAGCATGCGAAGGTGCCGCTTCTGCGGTTGGAGCGCCCGGGCTGGACCGAGGGCCCGGGAGACCAGTGGCTCTGGGTCGACGGGTTGGATCAGGCTGCGGTGCGTGTGCCCGAGCTCGGCTCCCGGGTGCTCCTGACCACCGGTCGCCAGGGGCTGTCGGCTTTCGCCGGCGTCAGCGACGCATGGTTCCTGATCCGCTGCGTGGACCCACCCGACGATCCGCTGCCCTCGCGCCGTGAGATCCTGCTCGACCGAGGCCCCTACACGCTCGACGGCGAGCTCGCGCTGATCGACCACCACGACATCGAGATCGTGGTCACGAAGGACAGCGGCGGCAACCACACCCGCGCGAAGCTCGACGCTGCGCGACAACGGGGGCTCCCCGCGATTGTCGTGCGCCGGCCGCCGCGGCCGGGGGTGGAAACGGTGGTGGCCGTGCACGAGGTGGTGGTGCGGGTGGGGAGGCGGTATTGACCCGGAGCCGCTTCGCGTTCACGCGGAAGGAGAAGTGCGCGGGATCCCAAGCAAGACGCTGGGGCTCGACGCAAGGTGCCGGAGGACTGGACTGGCACATGCCCGCGTAATCCGCCCGAGGGCGGCGACTTGCAGGCAAGCATGACGTGGGGCAGCCCTCGGGTCGTGTCATCCTGGCGGCATGGTGCTCGAACGCCGACAGGTCTCGGTGCTCCAAGCGCTCGTCGAGCGCGAGGTAGAACTGCGAGCCACAGGCAGCCGAGTGGATGCTTCTTCTGATGGCGGGCGGGCGCACCGGCCTCAAGCCAAGCGTGGCCAACGAACCGTCACTGGGCATCACCGAGAGCGACATTCTCGACCTGGCCGACGCCGGCTACCTCCACGAGCTGCGCTCAAACTCTTCGAACGTGTTGGTGAAGTTCACGCTCACGGCCGCTGGTCGCGCCGCAGGACGACCGCGCGCGGTCGTCACAGACATCACGCCAGGTGCTGCAGCGACGTCGACGCCCGGGGCCGACCAGGTCCTGCGCTGGCTGATTGAACTTGAGCGCTCGCCTGGCGCCACGGCACTCGCCGACGGAAGCATGCTGAACAACCAGATCATTGCGGACTTCGGTTCCGACCATCTGGAGGCCGTCGCCACCCGCATCATCGACCTGCGCGAAGACGGCCTGGTGCGCTTCGACGACCCGGCCGCACTGATTGACCAACTCTCGGAGCCAGAGCGCCTGAGCCACGCCAGCGTCTTCCGGGTCACCTCCGCCGGTCACGACCGAGCCAGCGCCTACCGCCTATCGACCGACAGGGCCACTGACATCCTCCAGATCGATCCGCGATCAGCGACGCCGCCGAATACGACCACCGACCGGACCACCATGGAGCGCGCAATCGTGCTCGCACGCCTGAGCGAGAGCGAGCCGGGGAAAGTCTCGCCGAAGGTCGGAGCTGTCGTCGTTCGGGACGGTGTTGTGCTGGGCGAGGCGTTCCGAGGTGAGACCGGTACCGGAGATCACGCTGAGTTTGCGCTTCTAGAGAAGAAGCTGCCAAACGAGACACTCGCGGGGCCACCATCTACACGACCCTGGAGCCATGCACCACCCGCAATCGGCCGAAGATCGCTTGCGCCGACCGAATCATCGAACGGCGGATTCGCAAGGTGGTTATCGGCGTTTTGGACCCAAACGACTCAATCCGCGGTCGGGGCGAGCTCTGCCTTCGCGAGGCGGGGATCGAGATTGCTCGGTTTGACTCAGATCTTATGGCCCAGATCGAAGAGCTTAATCGAGAGTTTGCGCGACTCCACGCCGGTCCACGAGCACCAAAGCGAACCGAAGCTCAAACGTCCGACCCGGCCAACCCAGACGAAGCTGGCCCTAACGGTCATCGAGTCGGGTACACGCAGGAAGGCGACAAGGTCGAGTGGATCCCGGACGACCAAGACCCCGGCAGGTCTTGGCCTCTCCTGCTTCGCCGAAACGACAAGCGGATTCTCGAGGCATACCAAGAGCTCTGGGACAAGATTTGGTGGAACCGGCACCAGAACTGGCGCATGAAGCTGGAGAGTGGCGAAGAGTCGCTCAGCGAAGGCCGAGAGGCAGTATTCGAGCGAGCTGCGGCGGAAGCCGCTCGAATCGAGGAGAAGTACGGACCGGAGAACCTGGACTGGGATGACTTCGAATGGGGCTTCCTTAGCGGCCGGATGTCCGCCCTGTCGTGGGTGCTTGGCGCCGAGTGGAACGAATCGCTCGATACGTAACGGGTGGGCGTGTGCTGGCACCCCTTCGGGGCTGCGAGCTCGGCCTCTCGCTAATGTGCGGGACACTTGGCGCGCGCGCGTCTGCCGGCCAACGCCGAGCGGGACGTGCTGCTGTGTACCGATCTGCACGCCGACAACGTCCTGGCCGCCGAGCGCGAGCCGTGGTTGGTCATCGACCCCAAGCCCTACGTCGGCGATCGTACGTATGACGCGATCCAGCACATGCTGAACTGCGACGCCCGCCTGCATGTCGATCCTCATGCGCTGGTGCGGCGCATGGCCGATCTGCTCGGACTCGACCCCGAGCGACTCCGGTTGTGGCTGTTCGCTCGCTGCGTCCAGGAATCACGCGAATGGCCGACGCTTGCAGGCGTGGCCGAGCAGATGGCGCCTGCGTAGTCGCTGACCTTCGCCGGATCGCTCGATGATCACAAGCGGGACTGCCTCTCGCGATCCCGCGGACCGGCGGTCGCTCGAACCGCGTCGCAGCGGTCCCTCGCGCGGGAGTCCCGCTTCAGCGGCCGCTGCTGCGACAAGCCCGGCAGCGGGCCGGCAGCCGGGGCCACCGACGAGCTCGCGGTGCTCGGTCGCTAACGGATCGAGACAGCAAGTGTCGAGCCGGCACAGCGCCCCTCAGCGAAAGGGGCGGCGCGAGGGATCACGGCATCCCGGCGAAGTGACGCCGCGAGGGTGACGATCTCCACGGCCGTTGTGGGATCTATCGTGCGCTCATGGCCTACCGCCTTCGTCGCTATGTCGCAGTGCCGGACAGGCTTGCCGCCTTCCACGACTCTTCAATCGCTACCTGCTGCCGATTCAGGTCCGTCATGGCGCTCGACTCGTAGGGCGCTGGGAGACGGACGATCAGGAGGTACTTGCCGTCTGGGAGTACGACGACGCGGCCGCCTACCAGCGGATTAGCGCCGCGGTCCGAGCTGATCCCGACAGCGTCACCGCCCAGAAGCAACGCAAGACTCTCGGGTGCCTATTCACGGAGAAGCACGAGAGGTTCGCCCGCTCCACCGTCCAGAGGCCGCGTGGGCAGTAGGTCCGACGCGGCCGAGACTGCTGCATCGAGGCAGGAGCGACAACGAGGGCCTCGCTCCCCGCCTCGTCGAGAAGCGGCAGTCAGCGCTTAGACCGTAAGCATGCGGACAAGCGGGTCGCCAGACCCGACCCCGCAGTCCCGTGGCACGCCGCTTGCACGCTCCGCCTTGCACGTGACGTGCTGGAAGAATGCCTCGGCATGAGCGAGCGCTATGACGAGGTCGAGAAGGTGGTGAAGTCGGGTTGCACGGTGGCCGAGGGGTTCTCGACGATCGTCGAGACATGCGCGAGACACCGTCCACATCCGGACTGGGAGCGCTTTTCACAGCTCGACATTCCGGGCGACCTGGACCATCTCCGAAGCTGGTTGACGAACGCCTTCTCGAGCCCACCGCATGAGGAGGACGACGGGGTCTGGTTCGGGCTCTTCAACCCCGTGTACGACGGTGAGGTCGCTGCTGACCTGACGTCTCGGCGTCGCCGTATGACCCGGAGACCTACGGTGATTGGGCGTGCAAGGTCTCGTGGGTGCCGTCAAGCGACTGCGCGAGATCTGGCGTACTCAAGGCAATCGTCGAGGTCGCCTATGGCGGCAAGGGCTTGTCGTTTGATGACGAGGAGGACCTCCTCGGGAACGATGCGGAGTATCCGCTTTGTCTGGGCTACGCCGCCCTGGCGGTTCGCCATCTCGCAACCGAGATCCATCCGCTGCTATTCCTCGGCAACGCTGCGCGGCGGCTCCTCTTCGTCGGGTTCGACTCGGGCGATTACATCTGCATCGGTGCGGTCACCGAGGGCGGGCTCCAGTTCTCGCAGGACAGCTTCGAGTTTGTGGCGGATGCCTGACGAGCTCTCCGCGGCTGCAACGTGTCGTTGCCCCTAGAAGCGGCAGTGCCGCGAAACGAAGGGCAGGGGTGAGCGTAGGGTGGTCAATGAGCGCGGTCGAGCCCCCGGAGATAGGCACGGTGGACTCGTGAGGCGCATCTGGAACCGTCGAGGTCACCCCAGCTTGGAGCAACCGGTTGGGGCGCTGCGCTGGATCTCGGCGGGCGCCCTCGCCGCGATAGCCGCCATCTCGGGGGCCCTCGCGTTGGGACCACTATCTAACCTCTGGGGCTACCAGGACTCTTCGACGATGACCTATGTGTTGTTCGGCGGGCCGTTCGCGCTCCTGTGCGTCGCCTCGCTTGTGGCGCTCGTTGTCCTGCTGTTCAGGCGTCCGTAAGCCGGTTGGCGTGCCTGCGAGTGCCGCAACCGTCGAGAAGGGGCAGTCTCGTCCGGCGATCTCTTCCTCCGCGCTGACGGCGCTGAGTCGCCTGTACGTCGACCGCGCTCCGGGCGTGTTTACTCGTCTGGGCTCAGCGATCTGAGAGCCCCTTCTGCAGGTCCTCTTGGTTCATGACCGGAGTCCAGGTGAGTCGGGCTCGGAACGTCTGGAACAGCGGCTCTGCGATCACCGGTATATCGCTCGGGTCCTTTAGGTCGAAGAAGAAGTAGGCCGTCCTCACGCCATCCTCTGGGCCAAAGTAGGCAGCCTCCGGCTGAATGCGCTCCATCGTCTGCCGCAACGCGTCTGGCATTTCGCCGCCGGCACTCGCCTCGTTCGTCGCCTGAGTATCGAGCTGGGCTTTCAACAGTACCCGCACAGTGTCCTCCTCCTCCACTTTGATTGTCGCCTGGAGCGACCCTAAGCGATCGCCGGAGCACTCGGGGGATTTATTTCCCACCTAGCTACCCCACGCGGGTCTCGCTCTCGCACGCCTTGAATCAGCGAAGGCGGGTACACGGCCGAGCGTGGTAGACGGCACCGTCCGCCGGGCGGTGGAGCGCTCCCGCCTGCGTCGAGAAGCAGAAGTGGGCGTCCCGCTACGCCAGCCACCTGGCATCGCAACCGTGGCCTAACCCACGCAGGCTGTTGTCAAGGCCGGTCGAAAACTGGGCCGGTCGCGCCGGTTGAAAAGTAGGCCACCTAGCGCGGTCTTCCGCTGGCGCCGCGGAGCCGAGGCCGTAGGCCGAGGCGGAGCGGCGTCGGCGGGCGCGTCCTTCCGGAGGGGGGTCAGTTTTCGGCCGGCGGTCTGCGGGTGAGGTCGCGGTCCTTGAGGCGGTAGGAGTCGCCTTTGAGCGCGAGGATCTCGGCGTGGTGGACGAGGCGGTCGATCATCGCGGCGGCGGTGGCGTCGTCGCCGAAGATGTCGCCCCAGGCCGAGAACGGCTTGTTGGAGGTGACGATCATGGAGGCGCGTTCGTAGCGGCGCGAGACGAGCATGAACATGAGGTTCGCGGCCTGCGGGTCAAACGGGATGTAGCCGACCTCGTCGACGATCAGCAGCGGGATCCGTTGGAGGCGATCGAGTTCTGCGTCGAGGCGCCCTGAGCGTTGGGCGTCGGCGAGCAGCGCGACCCATTCGGTGGCGGTCTTGAACGCGACGCGGTGTCCGGCCAGGCAGGCGCGGATCCCGATCGCGATCGCGAGGTGGCTCTTGCCGGTGCCAGGCGGGCCGAGCAGGACGACGTTCTCGCGGCCGGCGAGGAAGTCCAGCTGGCCGAGGTGCAGGACCGGGTCGCGTCGCAGCGAGGTCTGGAACGCGAAGTCGAACTCCTCGAGCGTCTTGCGCGCCGGGAACCTGGCGGCCTTGATCCGGGCCTGGCCGCCGTGGCTGTCACGCGAGTCGGTCTCGGTCTTGAGCAGCGCGGCGGCGAACTGCTCAAAGCTCCATTCCTCTTGGCGGGCGCGGTCGGCGAGCTTCGGCAACGCCCGCGCGGCGGCGGGCGCCTTGAGCTGACGGAACAGATGCGCGAGCTCCGACGACGGGCGGGTCATGCGATCAGCGCGTCGTAACGCTCCAGCGGCCGGACCTCGACGGCCGGCTCGGCCGGCTCGCGGCCGGCGCGTAGCGCCCGGGCGTGCCCGAGATCGGTGATCGTGCGGTGCCGCGCGAACGACCGAACATGGCGGCCAGCGAGCTCGCCGGTGTCCAATGCGACCACGAGGATCTCCCGGTCAGTGACGCGCGCTTCAACGCGGCGGCCGACCAGCCCAGGGTCGAGCGAGTAGTCGCAGGTGTCAAAGCGCAGGAACGGGTCCGGCGGGACTCTGAGCACCCAGCGGCGGTCGACGTCCGGCGCCGTCGCGGGCAACGGCGCCATCACCGCCCGCTCGTGCTCGAGGCGGTCGACCGGCCGGGCCCGCAGCGTCTTGTGCGTCCGGGCGTTGACCTGCGCGAACCACGCGTCGAGCTGGTCCTGGAAGTCGAGCTCGTTCGCGAACCGGCGGCCCGGCTCGAAGTTCGTCTCCGCGTAGCCCTGGAGCCGCTCAACGGCGCCCTTGGCCTGCGGATCGGCGGGCTCGCAGAAGCGCCAATCGACCCTCAGCTGCCCGCAGAACGCGGCGAACTCGTCGCTCGGGCGGCCGCCGTGGCCATGAATGCCGGCCTGGCGATCCCAGACCAGCGTGCTCGGCAGCGCGCCGAGCTGCCAGAGGCAGCGCCGGATCCCGGCGAGCAGGTCGGGAATCTGCTTGGTGAAGACCAGCGCGCCAGCGCCCGCGCGCGAGTAGCCCAAGCACGCAACCACCACCCAGCCCCGCCGCATCTGGCCGTGCCCGACCGGGACCTCCGCCGCGGGCTCCCAGACGTCGAACTGGCAGATCTCCCCAGGCCGGTAGACGGTCCGCTGAAACGCCCTTGGCGGCGGCACAAACAACGGCCGCACCTCGCGCAGATAGTCATCGACGATCGTCTTGCCGCCCTCAAAGCCCAGCGGCGCGATCAACTCACGGATCCGCTGGCCCGGCAACTTCGAGTCGGCCTGCAGCAACCGATGAATCTCCTCCTTGAACGCATCGAGCTTTGAACCCGCCGCCTCCCGGCGATAGGCCGGCGGCTCACCGCTGTGAACCGCCCTGCTGATCGTGTCGCGATGCAACCCCGTCCGTCGACTGATCTCGCGCATCGACAAGCCGCGCACGAAGTGCAGCCGCCGGATCTCCGCCCACTGCTCCACCTCGACCACCCCGGTCCTCCCGAGCTCGCTCTGCGCAAACGAGCCCAGGCTCCGCAGACCACCGGACAACGACCCAGGTGGCCCACATTTCAACCGGCGCAGGTGGCCTAGTTTTCACCCGGCGCCGACAGCTGTGGTGGAGCTCCGGCACCGTGAGCAGGAAGGGTTGCCACCCTCCGCGGGAGCACAGCGTGGCTCGCCACTTCTGCTTCGAGGCAACAGCGGCAGGCCGGCCGTCGGATGCGCGACTCCCGCCCTTGGACGAGGAGCGGCGCTCTGCTGAAGCTGCTACCACGCCGAGAGGAGAGGCGTGGGCGCCCACGCGACAGTGCAGCCGCGCGTGAGTTCGGGTCCGGACGCTCGCGTAGCCTCGTCGCGGTGACTGGTGCGCCCGACCTGCCCCGAGCTCGTGAGGCGGTCATCCCGGCCGACAAGCTCGTGTCGTACGCGCTCAATCCCGATCATCCGCGTGGGCGCCACAAGGCGCGCGTCTTGCGTGCGGCGCTCGGTATCGGGTCGGGCGATTGGCGCTACCTGCACGTCAGCTCCTCGCCGCTGTTGTCGGAGCTTCAGTTCGGGCGACGCGGATCACGCCGTTCGGCGTCCTGTACGACGTCGTCGTGCTCATCGACGGGCTCAACGGTTCGACCTACCCGGTCGCCACGGTCTGGCTGGTCGAAGGTGGCGCTGCCCCGCGTCTGGTCTCGACTTGGGTGGACATCCCATGAACGCCTGCGACAATCGGACGTGATGGCGACCCCGCCATATACCGAGCTTGACGTTGTTGAATTACTGGGCGAGTCCGGCCGCTGGCCCGCGGGAACCGTCGGAACGGTTATCGAGGCAAGCGATGCTGCCGCGCTGATCGAGGTCGCCGACGAACGCGGTCACGCGATCGACTTCGTCAGCGTTCCGCACCACACGCTCGCGTCAGCCGACGCCGACGCCACGCGCGCCGCTTCCTGAACGGTCGACCGCGCTCGCATCCATCGCCGCCCGTTCCCACTAGCAGCGCCGGTGGGGCGTCCGTCGCTCGCGGGATGCTATGGGTGTGCCGACGATCGGTCGCTTCTACAGAATCGCGATCCGGATGTACTTCTCCGATCATGCGCCGCCTGCACTTCCATGCCCTGGGTTCGGCTGACGTTCGGCGACGGCAGAGCTGGTTCAGATGCGGGCAGATGGGGGGGAGCGCGTGGGCGGTTGCGGTGAACTTTGCGCGACGAGGAGGAGCAGCGCATACGAGGGGTGTCCCCGCTTGCGCTTTGAGGAGCTATCGCCGAGCGTGGTTTGGCCGCGTTGCAGCGGCGAGCGGAGAGGAGCGCGTCGGCGTCCGACGTGCGGCTTAAGCGTCGGTGTGTGGCCAAGAAGTTCCGAGAGGTGCGCAACGCGCTGCGCGCGGACGGCTGGCTCATCGCGGCGGCCGGGGCAACCACCGCTGATTTCGCTGTTCGCGCTTCCTTCGCGCGAATTGCGGGAGCGCTCGGGGATCTGCTGGCTTGTCCGAGGCCTCAGGCGCCAGGCTCCTTGGTGGTCGACGGTCGCCCTGGTCGTTGCGCAGGTGTGGCGGTTAGGGGCTGATCAGCGTGAGGGTGGGCAGCAGCGTTCGGTAGCGCCTGACGTCGCGCGTGAGGAGAGCCCGGCCGGTGACGGCAGCGTGCGCCCCGATGTAGAAGTCGGGCAGAGGCGAGCGCCTGGCTCCACCGCGTCGGCGATAGTCGACGAAGCACTTGCCCGCCAGGAACGCGGCTTCCCAAGGCAGAGCCTCGCGTCTGAGTTGTTCGGGCAACGCGTGTTCGAGGGCCTCGATGCGCTCAAAGGCGACGGAGATCTCCGCATAGACGATGGGGTTGATGACGACCTGCCCACCGTCGAAGGCTTCGGCCAGGCGCGCCTCAGACCATGCCGCCCATGCTGGGTCGTCGGTGAAAAGGTCCAGCAGGACGTTGGAGTCCACGAGGACTCCGACGGTGGCTTGGTCAGTCATCGTCGCGGGTGAGCGCCATGATGTCCTCGGTGCTCATCGCCACGGTCGCGCGCCCGCGCATCCGGCCCGCCAAGGCCTTTCCTTCGCCGGGACTGAGCCGGACCAGCCGTGCGCCGCGTTCGTCGAGCTCGAAGGCGACTTCGCTGCCCGGGGTGATGCCTAGCTGCTCGCGGACCTTCTGGGGAATCGTCACCTGGCCCTTGCTCGTCACGCGCATCGGCTGAGCGTAGCGTACGTAATACCCGCTAGTAATACTCCCCGTTTCGGGTCGTCGAACCGATCGACTGCACGCGCGGACCAAGCCGGACCCGCTGCGCGGCGCATGGGATGCGGGAGCGCGGCGTCGAGCTGTGGCCGCGGCGGCAACCGACGACACGCGAACGGATACGGCGTTGCCACCGCGGTCCGAGGGGTGGGTCGGCCGTGATGGGCGGTCCCGTGGCGGGGACACGGGGCCGGTGTGGTGCGCGCGCTGTCCGGCCGCTTTTGCGGCGCCCTTGCGGGCAGGTGAGCGCCGTGGAGCTGCGCGAGACGGAAGTCGATGGTGTCCCCGTCGTGTGGTCCGAGGTCCCCGGCCCGTTGCGTGCCGGGTTGCTCTTCCGCGTGGGCGAGGCGGACGAGCGTCTCGTCGAGCACGGCGTGACTCACCTCGTCGAGCACGCCGCGATCCGGACGGCCGGCCGCGAGCACAGCCTCGGCGGCAGCGTCGGGCTGCTCGAGACCCACTTCCAGGTTTGGGGCGGCGAGGACCGCGTCGTCGCCGGGCTTGCTGCGCTTTGCGCTGCGCTGTGTGATCTTCCGCGCGACGGGCTTGACGTCGAACGCCGTGTGCTGGCCGCCGAGGCGGCCGCCTCGGGGAGCGCGTTGCCACATCTGCTGCTGCACGAGCGCTGCGGCGCGCGCGGGTTGGGCGTCGCCGTCCTTGACGAGCTCGGCCTGCGCGCGTTGGACGATGACGCGGTGCTGAGGTGGGCGACCCGCTGGTTTGTGCGCGGCAACGCCGCCCTCTGGCTTTCGGGCTCACCGCCCGCCGGCTTGGCTCTTGAGCTGTTCGACGGCGATCGGGCCGCGGCCCCAGACGCGCGGGCGCTCCCCGGCCTCGCGCTGCCCGCGCGGGTCGACGGGCCGGCGGGCGCGGTCGCCGTCGGGGCGCTCGCCACGTCTGGCGCGGACGATTCCCTCGCGGGCCTCGTCGCGGCGGCGCTCGAGCGTCGTGCCCACGACATGCTGCGCACGACGCTTGGCGTGAGCTACGAGGTCGACGGGCGGGCTGGGCGCGTCTCGGGCGGCGCGCGGCACGTCGTGCGCTCGCGGACTGCCAGCACGAGCATGCCGCCGGCGTCGGCCAGGGGATGCTCGCGGCGTGGCGCGACGTGGCCGGCGGGGTCGCGATCGAGGACGGGCGCGAGCACCTGCTGCGCTTTGGTCGCGTGGCGCGCGATGAGCCCGACGGCCAGCGCGCGGCGCTCGAGCGCAACGCGGGCCGTCTGCTCGGTGGGCAGGCGCTGGTCACCCCGGCCGAGGTACTCGAGCGCGTGAGCGCCGCGGACGCCGGCGAGGTCGCCGCGCTCGCCCGCGCACTGTCTGACGAGCTCATCGCGATCGTGCCCGAAGGGGCCGCAGCGGGCGTCGAGCTTCCCAAGCTCGCGCGGCCCACCGGCGACGTGGTGGCCGGGCGACGCTTCCAGCGCCGGCGCGCACCGCAGCACACCGACGCGCCGCGGGCGGTCATCGTCGGCGACGCAGGGGTCAGCGTCGAGGGCGAGGTCGACTCGGCGACGATCCGCTTTGGCGACGCCGTCGCCGCGATCGAGCGCTTCGGCGGAGGGCTCGACCTCGTGTCCGCCGACGGGCTGGTCGTGGGCGTCGACCCGGCCGACCTCCGCAACGGCGATGAAGCGGTGACCGCGATCCGCGATGGGCTGCCAGCCTGGTGGTGCCACTCGACCCGCGTGCCGTGCGGTTGCAGCAGGCCGCCGCCGAGCAGTTTGACCGCACCTGGGTCGTCGCGCCGGCGCTCGAGCACGCCTGGGCGCTGCTGGCCTGGGACGAGGAGCTGCGCGTGCTCGCGGAGGCCAGCCGCGGTGTGCGTGCGGGCGTGCTCGTCGTCACCGACCGCCGGGTCGTGCTGGTGACCAAAGTGCTCGGCGAGCAAGTGCACGACTGGCCGCGGGCGACGATCCGCAAGGCGTCCGGACGCGATGTCGCCGTGGCCGCTCGCCTGCGACTCCATCTCACCGACGGCGAGAACGTGACGCTGTGGGTCGGACCGCGCGGGCGGCTCGGGCGCGTGATCGCCGAAATCAACGGCTCAGGCGGGTAGCGATCGTTTTTCGCGTAGGAGTGAGACCAGCGAGACACGCCCGTCCCCTAAAGGATTGAGACTCACGCTCGCCGGCCTCAGCTTCGCTCGCGCTTCAGATGAGAAGCGGCAGCTCGGACCCGGAAGCGGGAGCTGTGGCGGCACCCCTCGTTGATCGCGGATATCCTGGCGCGGTCTTGGGGAGCATTCGCAAGCTGCTCGTCGCGAACCGGAGCGAGATCGCGATCCGCGTCTTCCGCGCGGCCACCGAGCTTGGCCTGGGGACCGTGGCGATCTACTCCCGCCAGGATCGGTTCGCCCTCCACCGCTTCAAGGCCGACGAGGCCTACCTCGTCGGCGGCGGTCAAGACCCTGTGCGGGCCTACCTGGGAATCGACGAGATCGTGCGCGTGGCACGAGAGGCGAACGCTGACGCCATCCACCCGGGCTATGGCTTCCTGGCCGAGAACCCCGAGCTGGCAGAGGCCTGCGCGCGCGAGGGATTGACGTGGATCGGCCCCCCCGCCGAGGTGATGAAGCGACTGGGCGACAAGGTGGCGGCGCGTGAGCTGGCCCAGCGAGCCGGGGTGCCCGTCATGCCCGCCACGGGGATCTTGCCCGACGATGCGCACGATGTGCAGCGACTCGGCGAGACGATCGGCTACCCACTGATGATCAAGGCCAGCTGGGGCGGCGGCGGTCGCGGCATGCGCGTCGTCAACGATCCGGCCGACCTCGCCGAGCACACCGCCGCGGCGCGCCGGGAGGCGGGCGCCGCCTTCGGGCGCGACGATGTCTTCCTCGAGCGCCTGGTCAAGCGCGCGCGCCACCTGGAGGTCCAGACCCTGGCCGACGACGCGGGGCAGGTGGTGCATCTCTACGAGCGCGACTGCACGGTGCAGCGTCGCCACCAGAAGGTGGTGGCGCGAGCGCCGGCGCCGGCGCTCGCCCCCGCCACGCGCCGCCCGCGGTGCGAGGCCGCCGGACGCCGGATGGGGGCCCTGGCCGCCCTCGGGGTGCTGGTGGTGCATCTCGTCGCGCGCGCGTCCTCGGTCCCGCGTCGCCACCAGCTGGTGGTGGCGCGCGCGCCGGCGCCGCCGCTCGACCCCGCCACGCGCCGCCAGCTGTGCGAGGCCGCCGTACGCCTCATGCGCGAGGCCGGCTATCGCAATGCCGGCACCGTGGAGTTCCTGCAGGATGTCGACAGCGGAGAGTTCTTCTTCATCGAGGTCAACCCGCGAATCCAGGTGGAGCACACCGTGACCGAGATGGTCACCGGCGTGGACCTCGTGAAGGCGCAGATCCGCATCGCGGAGGGCGCCTCCATCGGCACGCCCCAGAGCGGCGTGCCGGCGCAGGCCGACGTTCGACTGGACGGCCACGCCCTGCAGTGCCGCGCGACCACGGAGGACCCCGAGAACAACTTCGCGCCCGATCATGGACGCATCACCACCTACCGCGAGGCGACCGGCTTCGGCATCCGCCTCGATGGCGGCACGGCCTACGCCGGCGCGGAGGTGACACCGTTCTACGACTCGCTGCTCGAGAAGATCACGGCATGGGCCCCGACTCCCGAGGAGGCGGTGGCCAGGATGGAGCGCGCGCTGCGCGAGTTTCGCATCCGCGGGGTCAAGACCAACCTCTTCTTCCTCGAGGGCCTGATCGCCCATCCCCGCTTCCGGGCGAGCCAGGTCACCACACGCTTCGTCGACGAGACCCCCGAGCTCTTCGACTTCGCGCAGCCGCGCGACCGCGGAACCCGTCTGCTCGACTTCATCGGGGAGGTGCTGGTCAACGGCAACCCGGAGGTGGCGGGCCAGCCCGACCCCGGCCCGCTCCCTGCGGCGCCAGTGCCCGACGTGCCCTACCGCTCAGACCTCGAACGGGGGACGCGCGATCTCCTGCGAGAGCTCGGTCCCGAGGGCTTCGCGCGCTGGATGCGAGCGCAGGAGCGGCTGCTGTTGACCGACACGAGCTTCCGCGACGCCCACCAGTCCCTGATGGCGACACGCGTGCGCACGTACGACCTGCTGCCGATCGCGCCGATGTACGCCAGGCAACTGACCGGCCTTCTGTCGCTGGAGTGCTGGGGCGGAGCCACCTTCGACGTGGCGATGCGCTTCCTCAAGGAGGATCCCTGGGACCGGCTCGCCGCTCTGCGCGAGCGGGTTCCGAACATCCTCCTCCAGATGCTGCTGCGTGCCTCCAACGCGGTGGGCTACACGAACTATCCCGACAACGTCGTGCGCTTCTTCGTGACCCAGGCCGCAGAAGCCGGCGTGGACCTGTTCCGCGTCTTCGACGCGCTCAACTGGGTCGAGAACCTGCGCGTCGGCATGGATGCCGTGCTCGAGACAGGGGCTCTCTGCGAGGCGGCGATCTGCTACACGGGCGACATCCTCGACCCGGCGAGGACGAAGTACGACCTGCGCTACTACGTCAACCTCGCCCGCGAGCTCGAGGACGCGGGCGCCCACGTGCTCGGGATCAAGGACATGGCCGGCCTGTGCAAGCCCGAGGCCGCCCGACGCCTCGTGCGCGCGCTGAGAGAGGAGGTGGGCATCCCCGTCCACTTCCACACCCACGACACCAGTGGAATCTCGGCGGCCAGCGTGCTGGCAGCCGCCGACGCCGGGGTCGACGCCGCAGACGCCGCGATGGACCCGCTCAGCGGCCTCACCTCCCAGCCCAACCTGGGCTCGATCGTCGAGGCGCTGCGCCATACCCAGCGCGACACCGGCCTGGCGCGTGAGCCACTGGAGAACGCGGCGGCCTACTGGGAGGTGGTACGCGGCTACTACGCGGGCTTCGAGAGCGACATCCGAGCCGGCGCGTCGGAGGTCTACTGGCATGAGATGCCGGGCGGGCAGTACACGAACCTCCGCCAGCAGGCGCGGGGCCTGGGCATCGAGGACAGGTGGCGCGAGGTGGCGCGCGCCTACTGCGAGGTCAACAGCATGCTCGGCGACATCGTGAAGGTGACGCCCACCTCCAAGGTGGTCGGCGACCTCGCTGTGTCCATGGTGACCAACGACCTCACCGCCGAAGAGGTGCTCGACCCAGAGCATGAGGTCTCCTTCCCGGAGTCGGTCGTCAGCTACTTTCGCGGAGACCTCGGGCAACCCCCGGGCGGTTTCCCGGACCAGCTCCAACGCAAGGTGCTCAGAGGCGGTGACCACCGCAAGGTCCGCCCGGGCGAGGAGCTCGAGCCGGTCGAGCTCGACGCCGTCCGCGAGGCCGTACAGGAGCAGGTGGGGCGCGGGGTGAGCGACCAGGAGCTCGCCTCCTACCTGATGTACCCGTCGGTGTTCGTCGACTTCGCCGACTTCCAGCGTCGGTTCGGCGACGTGAGCGTGCTGCCGACCCCCACCTTCTTCTGGGGCCTGCCCCAGGACGAGGAGCTCGTCGTGCACCTCGAGCCGGGCAAGACACTGTTCATCCGCCTCCTCGCGCTGGGCGATCACGACAGCGAGGGGTACCGCTCGCTCTACTTCGAGCTCAACGGTCAGCCGCGCGAGGTGAGGGTGCGAGACCAGAGCACGGAGCCGACCGAGGCTCGGCGCAAGGCCGACGAAGGTGATCCCGGGCAGGTCGCGGCGCCCGTGCCGGGCATGGTCGCCTCGCTCTCGGTCGCCGAGGACGAGCGGGTGGAGAAGGGCGACGTGCTCCTCACCGTCGAGGCGATGAAGATGGAGGTCGAGGTCTTCGCCGAGACGGATGGCGTGGTCGAGGAGATCGTGGCGGGGCACGGGGCGCACGTCCAGGCCGGAGACCTCCTGCTCGTCGTGCAGGCTCGCGAGGGCAGCGAGGACTGAACCTCGCACAGTCCGCCGTCTGGGCCGAGTCGCCCTCGCGCTGACGATCTGGTCTCGGCCTCCTCGGGGGAGGCTGACCTAAAGAGGTATCACAGGTGATACGTTGGCGGTCCTATGGGTGATGTGACGATTCGCGAACTGCGCAACAACGGTGGTGCCGTGGTCGACCGAGCGACCGCCGGCGAGGAGATCACCATCACGCGAGCAGGGAAGCCCGTCGCAGAACTGCGCCCGGCCTCGCGGCCCGCTCTATCCGCACAGACGCTGCTCCAACGGTGGCGGGCCCTTCCCGCGGTGGATCCCGCCGCGCTGCGCGCGGACATCGACAGATCGTGGATGCCGGACTCTGAGCACGCAAGCCCCTCACGACCGAGGCATCCTCGACACCTCAACGGTGATCCTGCTCGGGAAGATCGCCGACCCGCGGGCGCTTCCTGCCGAGCCCCTCATCACGGCGGTGACCCTCGCCGAGCTGTCGGTCGGTCCACTCGTCGCGCGGGACGAGGGCGAGCGCGCGGCGCGCCAGGCGCACCTCCAGCAGGCCGAGGCCGATTTCGCGCCGCTCGCGTTCGATGCCGCGGCGGCGCGCGCGTTCGGACGCGTGGCCGCATCGCTGCGACGAGCCGGTCGCACGACCAGCGCCCGATCCTGCGACGCCATGATCGCCGCGATCGCGACCGCCAACCAGCTCCCCGTCTACACAGCCAATCCGGACGACTTCGCCGGCATCGACGACCTCACTGTCGTCCCCGTATCCACCGGATTGGGCGAGACCGTCCTTCGACCTGATCCGCGGCCGCATCGGCGGCTCCGCCACTCATTGCTGGGCCTTGAACCACTCGGCCTTGTGCGCGCGCTTGGCCGCCTGGTAGTCGGCCAGCGCCTGCGGCGAGTCGACGTCGCCGAGCGTGGGATGCCAGGGCACGAGCTCGCGGGTGGCCTCGACGCCGAAGTGCTTGGCCAGCACCGCGCCCAGCGCCTTGACCTTCATCTCGCCAAAGCCCGGGAGCGCCTCCAGGCGGGCCGCAGCGCGTCGGCGTCGCCCGCCTCGGTCCACACGCGCGCGGCGTCGCCGGCGTACTCGTCGCGCACGTGCACCGCGAGGTCGTGGACCCGCCCGGCCATCACGGCGGGGAAGCGGTGGATCGCCGGCCTCTGGCGGAACACCGCTTCGAGGTCCGCCGAAGCGAGCGTCTGCGCGTCCAGACCGCCCAGGCGCTCGCGCAGCGCCAGCGGACCCGCGAAGGCCTTCTGCACCGTGACCTGCTGGTCCAGCGCGAAGCCCACCAGCAGCGCCAGGGGATCGGCCGCGATCAGCGCGTTGGCCTCCTCGGAGGCGGTGAAGTGCAACTGGTCGGGCATCAATCCAGCCGCCCCGGCAGGCCGGCCCGCTGCAACACGCCGCCGTGACCTTCGAGGCTGTGATGCGTCATGGCCCTCTCAGCGCTACGACGCCGCCGCCGTCAGGCCGATCACGTGCCCTTCGGGGTCGGCGAACTGGCCGATCTCGATCTCGTCGGTGACCTTGTCGGGGCCCATGAGCCGCCGGCCACCGCGGCGCTCGGCCTCGACGAGGGCGGCCTCGACGTCGGGTACCTCGACGTAGAAGGTCACGTGGCCCTCGTAGCCCTCCGGGCCGACGCCGACGCCGCCGCCGATCCCGGCCCCGTCGGCGTTGGTGTTGCCCTCGCGCGCCACGAGCCCGTAGTTCATGGGGTTGGCCGCGTCGATCTCCCAGCCGAAGAGCTCGGCGTAGTAGCGCTGCAGCGCGGCCCCGTCCTTCCCGATGACCTCGAAGTGCACGACCGGTTGTCCCATGCTACTCCCCTTCGCGCCGGCCGCCCGGCGCCTCGATGACTCACATTCCCAAGACCCGATCATCGCCGCAAACTCATCGAGGGAGGAAAAACTCCATCCAGCCGGTTCGCCTCGGCGCTCGAAGCCGGGCAGGTACGGCGGAGCCCCTGGAGAGTCCAGCTGTCCGGCTACAGCCATAGCCGCCGCGGCTGGCCCTCGAAGACCTCGGGCACCCCGGAGGCCTGGGCGAGGGCGGCGCGCCCGACCTCGGAGGAGACGGCGTAGCGCAGCTCGCCTGCGCCAAGCCAGCGCGCGAAAGCTTCGTGGTAGGACGAAGACGAGGTCGCCCGAGCGCCGCAGTGCGGCGGTGGCGAGGCCGAGGGCACGCAACTCCGCGGTTAGGGCGTCGGCGTCCTGCGCCGAGCACGCGAACGTCTCTGCCGTCACGAGCAGCGGCCGGGTGAGCGCCAACCTCGGGTCCGCCGCGTTCGCCCCCACGAGGCCTCGGCCACCGCCGCCAAGCTCCAGGGGCGTTCCCTCCGGGCGCTTCGGCGGCCGCTCGCTGTCGCAGAGCACGACGGCGCGGAGGTCGCCGGCGCGCGCGTCGAGCTCGGCGGCGAGCGCGTCGCACGCGCGTAGGGGCTTGGCCGACGAGTGCACGAGCACCCGGTCGATGTCGGTGCGCCCGGCGCGGATGCCGGTGCGCGTCAGCGAGAAGCCCAGATCGGCCAGCGCGATCGCCAGCTCGTCGAGGCGGCGCGTGGCGGCGCCGGCCTCGTCGGGGTGGGCGCGCAGACAGCGCAGCGCGTAGTCGGAGATGAGCACGATCCAGTCCTCCATGGTCGGCGGCCCGACGCTGCGCTGGGTCGCCGACTCGATCGGCGCCGGCAGCCGCATCGCCGCCATGCGCCGTCTCACCACGGGCGGCTGGCACGCAAACCACGCGCTCACGGTCATCGACCGCCACGGCGGCAGTCACCGGCTCGTCCTGCGCCGCTGGGCACGGCCCCAGTGGGTCGTCGAGGACCCCGACTTCACGGTGCAGCGCGAGGCGGCGGTGCTCGAGCTGCTCGCGGAGTCGTCGGTCCCCCGTACCGCGGCTTGTCGCCGCCGATGCCGCGGGCGCGGTGTGCGACGTCCCGACGATGCTGGTCACCCGCCTGACCGGCCGCCCGCCCGGGCTTCCGGAGCATGGACGCGTTCCTCGGCGGGGCTCGCGCGGGCTCTCTCGGGGATTCACGCCGTGAGCGACCGTCCTTCCCAGGAGATTGCCGACTACCGCGCGTACCACGACGTCGGCGCTGCTGCACCCCCGCGGTGGTCACGCCACGGAAGGCTGTGGGAGGAGGTGATCGAGCTCGTTCGCGGCGAGCCTCCCCCTGGACACGACAGCACCCGAGGGCACGAAGAGGGGCGCTGCGGCGGCGTCACGCGGCCACCGCGGCTCCCTCATGCGTGCGTTGGTCGCGGCGCAGTTGGGCGGCAACCCGTGGGCGGTTGCAAGCGTGACGCGCGCGCTCATGCGCGATCGAGCGCCACGGTCGGCTCATCGAGCACGAGCTCCCGATCGCCGAGCAGCGCCACGGCCAGCGACGCACGCGACCGCTCAACGATGCCGCTCGTGAAGCGCGTTCCAAGGCCAGTTACACCGCCGACCGACTGGGTACTGCCTCCTGAACGGCTTCCGGGGGCCAGACCTGCCTGGGGGCTTTCCAACACCGTTGGAGGAGGTAGAACCACATGGTCACGAAGGGAGACACCACCGGGAGTACGGCCCTCACCGGCGGCTGCTGGCCGGTGATGTCGAAGCGGAGGCCTCTTCGCGCGATCTGCCTCGCCGGCCTGGCAGCGGCGGCGCTGGCAGCGGCGGTGCTGGCGCTCGGTGCGTCGTCGGCCTCTGCCCACAGCACGGACTACTGCTCCTGGTCGCGAGAGACCGGAATGAGCTTCGACTTCACGGACGAGTGTCACCAGCACGACCATTGCTGGCAGGCTATCCGCGATCGGGTGGGCACGATCCAGAACGATCGCAGGGCACGAAATGACTGCGACTTCGCCTTCCTGGACGCGATGCAAGCAGAGTGCCTCGACCGCTGGAGCGGTTGGGACCCGCGGCGCCAGTCCTGCATGAATGCGGCGGATGTTCGCTTCGGCGGCGTGCACTATTGCTGGTGGTGCGACTGACTGAGGGGCATCTGCAGACCGCACGCGGGTTCGATGACCTCCCGTCAAGGGGCAGCGAAAACTGCGCCAGTGTCGGGTGCCGAACAGTGCACCAGCCCTGATGTGACACGACGCCGGCGCCCCGCTCGCGCAGCGATAGCTCTTGCCTTTGAGCTGACCATCGTGGCGCGGTGGACGAGGCGCGGGGGTGTGCGCCACGGCCCGACTCTAACCGGCTCCTCTCACCCCTCGCAAGCTCAGCCATCGGCGCGACGCGGATGGCCATCGAGCACGTCGGCAGAGCTCATGGACACGGAGCGGCAGCGGGGGCGTAGCTGCGCGGGGTGTAGACGCGGGGTGTGGCGTTCGTGCCGGGCGCGACCCGGGTTTGCGTGGAGCCCACGAGCAGCAGTGTGCGCATGTCCACGACGTCGCAGTCCAGGTCGCGCAGCGTCGTGACGGTGACCGACTCATCCTCGCCGCCCACCGCCCGAGCCACGACGACCGGCGTGTCGGGGGCGCGGTGGCCCAGCAGCACCTCTCGCGCGCTCGAGCTGCTCCTTGCGGGTGCGCGAAGCGGGGTTGTAGAGGGCCAGCACGAGGTCAGCGGCGCCCGCCGCCTCGAGACGGCGCTCGATGACCTCCCACGGCTTGAGTTGATCGGACAGCGACAGCACGCAGAAGTCGTGGCCCAGCGGGGCGCCCACGCGGGCCGCCGCCGCCTGCATCGCCGAGAGGCCGGGCACCACGCGCACCTCGACGCCGTCGCGGTCGGCCTCGGCCACCTCCAGCACCGCGGCGGCCATGGCGAAGATTCCGGGGTCGCCGGAGGAGACCACGGCCACCCGCGCGCCGCCGGCGGCCAGGTCGAGCGCCAGGCGGGCACGCTGGGCCTCAACCCGGTTGTCGCTCGAGTGCAGTTGCTGGCCCGGGCGCGGGGTGACGCGGGCCAGGTAGGTCTCGTAGCCGACCAGGTGGTCGGCCTCGGCGAGCTCGGCGCGCGCCTCGGGCGTCAGCCAGCGGGGGCCTGCCGGACCGAGCCCCACCACCGAGACGCGGCCTCGCTCGTAGGAGGGCCGGGGCTTCCCCGGGGGGCGTTGGCGGTGGGCACCAGCAGCAGCGACATGTAGGGGACGTCGCCGTCGACCTCGTCCAGGGCGGCCAAGCGCTGCTCCGGCGCGCTGGCGCGCTCCACGTAGACGGCCCGCTGTGCCACGCCTGCGTCCCGCGCGGCGTCGGCGACGGCGGGGAAGGTACGCCCGAGCTTCATCACCACCGCGGCGTCAGCGCCGCGCAGCTCGGCCGCCAGGCTTTCGCGCGGCAGGGTGCCGGGCACCACGGTGAAGAGGTCGTCGCGCTTGGCCAGCGGGGTCCCGGCCGCTGCGGCGGCGGCGCTGAACGCGGTCACGCCGGGCACCACCTCGGTGGCGAAGCGGTGCGCGAGGCGCTCGTGGAGGTACATGTAGGAGCCGTAGAAGAAGGGATCGCCTTCGCAGAGCACCACGACGTCGCGCCCCGCCACCAGGTGCTCGGCGAGGACCTCGGCGCTCTGGTCGTAGAAGCCGCGCAGCAGCTCCTCGTAGGCCTCCTGGGAATCGGTGGCCTCGGTGGTCACCGGGTAGGTGAGCGCCTCCTCGATCTGGTCGGCGCGCAGGTACGGCGCGGCGGCCCGGCGCGCCATGCTGCGCCCATGGCGGGCACACGGGTAGCCGATGACGTCGGCGGCCTCGATCAGACGCTGGGCCTTGACGGTCACCAGCTCGGGGTCGCCGGGGCCGACGCCAACGCCGAACAGCCGCCCGTTCATTCCTCCTCCCGGGCCAGTGCGTTGACCGCGGCGGCGGCCATGGCGCTGCCCCCACGCCGGCCGTGCACCACGAGATGCTCGAGTTCGGCAGGGTGCTCGGCCAGGGCGAGCTTGGACTCGGCGGCGCCGACGAACCCCACCGGGACGCCGATGACCGCGGCGGGGCGCCCCGCGCCCTCCTCGACGAGCTCCAGCAGCCGGAAGAGGGCGGTCGGCGCGTTGCCCACCACGACCACGGCGCCCTCCACGCGCTCACGCCAGCGCTCCATCGCCGCCGCGGTGCGGGTGTTGCCCATGTCGCGGGCCAGCTGGGGGACCTCCGCGTCGGCGAGCGTGCACACCACGTCGTTGTGGGCGGGCAGCCTCGCGCGCGTGATGCCCGAGGCGACCATCGCGGTGTCACACAGGATCGGCGCGCCGCCGGCCAGCGCGGCCGCGGTGGCAGTGGCGAAGCCCTCCGAGGCGGCCACGTCGCGGACGAGGTCCACCATGCCGCAGGCGTGGATCATCCGCACCACGGTGCGCGCGAGCACGGTCCAAGCCCGACAGGTCGGCCTCGAGCGGATCGTCGCGAAGGACCGGCGGTAGATCTCCGCCCCGTCGCGCAGGTAGTCGATCACCCGGCGTCCTTCAGGAGCGCGTGGGCCTCCTCGACGCTGCGCGCGGCGCCCGGGGCGCCCGCGCCGCGGACCTCGAGCTCGCCGTCCCGCGCGGCGACGGTCACGCCCGCCTCGTTCGGCTCGCCGCAGCGCCGCTCGCAGGCCGACCAGTGCTCGACCGCGGCGCCCGGGTCCCGCACGGCGGCGCGGCGGCCCGCCGCGGCGCGGACGTCCACACGCGCCCGTGCGCACGCGCCCAGCCCGGCGCAGGCCGACAGCCCCTCCCAGCCCGACCCGGGGGCGGTGACCAGGCCCAGGCGGCCCAGCTGCGCGAGCGCGCCGTCGGCCTCGGCGGGCGCGACGTCGGCGAGGGTGATGGTGCGATGCGCGGAGACCCGCAGCGTGCCGCCCGTCGAGCGCGCCAGCCCGGCGAGCCCCACGGCGCCGGAGCGGTCGATGCGCCCCAGGGGCGCCAGCGCGGTCAGCGCGGTCCGGGCATCGCGCTGGGCCAGGCGCCCGGGCTGCAGGCGATCGGGGCGGCCACGGAGCGCGGCCCGGTCTTTGTCGGGTGCCATCCTCCCCCCCAGCGCGCGCGCGACGGCGGCCGAGCCGGCGGGAAGCTCGGCGATGCGCCAGGCCTCCTCCGCCCCGCCCTCGCGCGCCGCGAGGAAGGCCCCGGCGGCCGCGAGCGCGGCCTCGGGCGCGCCCGCCGCCGTGACGCGGATCGTCGTGGGCACGCCGGCCAGCACCACGGCGAAGGCGTCCTCGCCCTCGGCGACGAGCGCCACGTCGGCGTCCGCCACCGGCGCGTGCCCGCTGCCGTCGTCGACGGCGAACAGGAACCGCCCGGGCAACGCGGCCAGAACGGGGTCGGCGCACAGCCCCCGGTCAAGGGCCCCGACCACCGCGTCGGTGGGCGCGCACGCTCGCGGATGACGCCCGCCCAGCGGCGCCGCCATGATGTTGCGCACCCGGTCGTGGGCGATCGAGGGCAGGAGGCCCGCCCCGGCCAGCAGCGCGGCGAGCTGCTCGCCCGCCGCGGCCGGCAGCCCGCGCACCTGCAGATTGGCCCGTGAGGTGAGCTCGATGATCCCGCTGCCCAGGGCGGCCGCCTCGGCCAGGGCCTCGGCGCCCCGCGCCTCCAGCCGCCCGCCCGCCAGACGTACCCGGGCCAGCGCGCCGTCCTGCGCGGGGTGGAGGCGCAGCACGCCCGGGCAGCGGTCGTCGCCTGCCCGGGGGGCGCCCGCGACGGTCGACGGCTCGCGCGCCGCCGTCCGGGCGAGGGCGCCCATCAGCCCACCCCCGCCTCGGCGAAGGTGGCCATCCCGTCGTGCAGCCGGCAGGCGGCCGCCACCAGCAGCAGCGCCGCGGCCGCCCCGGTGCCCTCTCCCAGGCGCAGGCCCAGGTCGAGCAGCGGGTCGAGGCCCAGCCATTCCAGCATCAGGCCGTGAGCGGGCTCGGTGGAGCGGTGGGCGGCCAGCAGCCGCGGGCGCAGGTCTGGTTGCAGGGACACCGCCACCGCCACGGCGGCCGTGGCGATGACCCCGTCGCAGACGTAGCCCAGGCCGTGTTCCCCGGCGCCCAGCGCCAGGCCGCACAGGACAGCGAGCTCCCCGCCGCCCAGGCGGCGCAGGACCTCGAGGGGATCGTTCAGCGTGCCCGCGTGGACCGCCAGCGCGCGGGCGATGACGGCTTGCTTGCGCTCCAGGCCGGCGTCGTCCAGCCCGGTGCCACGCCCGGCCACCGCGGCCGGGGAGGCGCCGGTCAGCGCGGCAGCCACGCAGGCCGCGGGCGTGGTGTTGCCGATGCCCATCTCCCCGCCCAGCAGCAGGTGGACGCCATCGTCCGCCGCCTGCGCGGCGAGCGAGCGCCCGAGCTCCAGCGCGCGCTCGAGCTGCTCGACGGTCAGCGCCGGCTCACGCGAGAGGTCGGCCGAGGGCGCGGGCAGCCCCGCGGGCACGGCGGGCACCGCCGGTGGATCGATCACCCCGGCGTCGACCAGCACCAGGGCGGCCTGGCTGTGGCCGGCCAGGACGGCGATGGCGGCGTGGCCGGCGTCGAAGGCCGCCAGCATCTGGGCGGTGAGCGCCTGGGGGTAGGCGGAGACGCCCTGCGCGGTCACGCCGTGGTCGGCCGCGGCGACCACGATCCGCGCGCGGGGATCAGGGCGCGGGGTGGCGGTCACTCCGGCCATCCACACCGCCAGCTCCTCGAGGCGCCCCAGCGCCCCGGGAGGCTTGAGCAGCTGGGCCTGGCGCTGCGCGGCCGCGCGCGAGGCGGTGGCGTCGAGCGGTCGCACGGCGGGCAGCGTGGCCGCGACACTCATGCGATCGCCCCCGCCGCGGGCAGGTTGGGCAGCCCGCCGGGCGCGCCGTCCTCGAGCAGTGCGCGCAGCGCGTGGGTGTCGGCGTGCTCCTCGATCAGGTCGCCCAGGCGGTCGAGATGGCGCTCGCGCACGGCGGCGAAGGACTCATCCCCCGCCCGCAGTCGCGCCCACGGGTCCGGGCGACCCACCCCAGCAGCGCGCGGCGCAGCTCATCGCCCTCCAGCACGCCGTGCCAGGAGGTGCCCAGCACCGTGCCCTGCACGCAGCCCTCGCCGGGCAGGCCGCCCGCCGGGTCCGCAGTCCCCGCGTGCGCCACGGGCGCCAGCAGCGCCTCGCCGCCCCCGCGCTGCACCCGCCCGTGGCGGATCTCGTAGCCATGGGCGGGCACGCCGCCCAGCGCGGGCGCGCTGCCCGTCACACGGCGCAGCAGCTTCTCGGCGCAGAAGACGGTGCGCACCGGCAGCAGGCCCAGGCCGTCCACCGCGCCGCGCCCGCTCTCGACCTCGTCGACGATCGCCTCGCCGAGCATCTGGTAGCCGCCGCACAGGCCCAGCAGCGGCGCGCCGGCGCGCGCCCGGCGCACGAGCGCCTCGGCCAGCCCGTCGGCGCGCAGACCCTCGAGGTCCTCGACGGTGGCCTTGGTGCCGGGCACCACCACCAGGTCGGCGCGCTGGATGTCGGCCGCCGAGCGGGTGAAGCGCACCTGCACGCCCGGCTCGGTGCCCAGCGCGTCGACGTCGGTGAAGTTGCTCGTCCAGCGCAGGCGCACCACCGCGACCTCCAGGGTGTCGGCGCCCAAAGGTGCCGCCACCGGGCGCGCCGGGCGCTCGAGGGCCAGCGAGTCCTCGGCGTCCAGCCAGAGGCCCTCGAGATGGGGCAGCACTCCGAGCACCGGGCGGCCGGTCAGCTCGCGCAGCTGGGCCAGGCCCGGCTCCAGGATGGCGCGGTCGCCGCGGAAGCGGTTGATCACAAAGCCCGCCACCAGCGCCTGATCGGCGGGCTCCAGCAGCGCGAGCGTCCCGTACAGGGCGGCGAACACCCCGCCCCGGTCGATGTCGCCCACGACGACCACTGGCAGGCCCGCGGCGCGGGCCAGGCCCATGTTGGCCAGGTCGCCCGCGCGCAGGTTGATCTCCGCCGGGCTGCCCGCCCCCTCGCACACCACCACGTCGAAGCGCGCGCGCAGGTCGGCCAGGGCGTCCAGCACCGGCTCGCGCAACTGCGCACGCAGGCTCTGGTAGCCGCGCGCGTCGGCCTCGGCGCGCGGGCGACCCATGAGCATCACCTGGCTGCGCCCGGCGCCCGAGGGCTTGATGAGCACCGGGTTCATGGCGGCCTCGGGCTCCACCCCCGCGGCGGCCGCCTGCATGACCTGGGCGCGCCCGATCTCCGCTCCCGCGGGCGTCACGCACGAGTTCAGCGCCATGTTCTGGGCCTTGAAGGGGGCCACGCGCACGCCGCGGCGGGCCAGCCAGCGACAGATCCCCGCGCAGACCAGGCTCTTGCCCGCGTCCGAGGCGGTGCCCGCGACGAGCAGCGCGCCGCTCACGCCGTCCTTCCCCGCCCGCCGGCCAGGGCCCTTTCGGCCAGCCAACCGTAGGCCAGGGCCAGCGCCGTCCACAGCGCGAGCTGGGAGGCCAGGGCGGCGGCCCGGAACTCCCACAGCAGATCCGACGGATAGCCCGCCGGTGCGCCGTCGACGCCGGGCAGCAGGACGAAGGCGATGGCCACCGTGGCCAGCCCGACCGCCGCGGCGAGGGCACCCGCCCGGGCCGCGGGCCAGCGCGAGCGCGCCCAGCGCCACGCGCGCACGGTGGCCAGGGCCGCCAGCGCGGAGCACACCAGGAGCGTGACGTACCACAGCGTGCGCGGCTCGATCGTCGCCGGGTCGCCCACGCCCGGCGGGCTGGCCGGGTACTTGAGGGCGGGAATCAACGCCAGCACCACGAAGCACCCGCCGCCCAGCGCCCAGGCCAGGTGGCGCGGCCGGCGCGGGCCGACGCGACCCAGCAGCAACGCGAAGACCAGCGCGAAGAGGAAGCCGACCGACAGGCCGGCCAGCTCCCAGGCCAGCACCAGCCCGGCGCGCTGGCCGTCGCGGCTGACCGGCGCTTCCCCGGCGGGGACGGCCGGGGCGGCCGCCTGCTCGAGGGCGATGGCCTCGTCGATCCGAGGCTCGGCGCCCAGGAAGGCGACGAAGCTGGCGGCCAGCCCGGCCAGCAGGCCGGCGGCCAGCCCCCACAGCAGCAGGGAGCGCGACATGGGCATCGGGGGACCGCGCGCAGCGGCTAGTGGCAGGGCACGCCGAACACGTGTCGCCCGTCGTGCATGAGCTCGTGCAGGAGGGCCCCGGCCTGGGAGAGCTGACCCTGGTCGAAGCTGACGAGCCACAGCGCCAGGAGGGCCAGGCCCGCCAGGAGGAAGGCCGGGCGCAGCTCCCGGAGGGGGATGGGTCGGACGACGGTGGTGTCCACGGGGACCTCCTCGGGATTGCGCGTCCCGCTCGAAAGGCTTGGTCACAACGGGAGGTGAAGTTCCTGACTCCCGGGCCGCCGCGAGGCGCTCCCGGTCACAGTGGCGCGACCGTGCCGGATTCCCACCGGCTTCCTCATGCCGTTGTGCTGACCGCGCGACAGTATCGACCGCCGCGCGCGAGCGTCAACCGGGTCGTCGGGATCCGACCACCGGCTGCTACTCCACCAGTGGCCAAAGACCATGAACTCCCGATGGGCCGAGATAAGCTCCAGGCCATGGAGCGTCCCACCTCCGAGACGACGGATGCCGCGCCAGCGACACCGGCGCCACCCGACCCCGGACCCCGCCATGAGCGTCGGACGCTGAGCGCCCGCCTCGCCGAAGGGATCGAGCTGAGCCACAAGCTGCTCAGCTATACGGGCGCCGCTCGCCGGGGGTGAGCGCGGCCGCGTTCGACGAGCTCCTCCGGCGCCTGACCGCCGCCGAGGTCCGGTTCGTCCTGATCGGAGGGCTCGCCGTCAACGCCTGGGGCTACGTCCGCGGCACCAAGGACGTGGACATCGTGCCCGAGCCCGACCCCCTGAACCTGCGCCGGCTGGCGGAGGTGGCCGTGGACGCGGGCGGCCACGTGCAGACCGGCGAGCTCTTCGCCGGAACCGCCGCCTCGATCGCCGCCCTGTTGTCGAGCGGGGAGCAGAGGATCATCGCCACATCGCTCGGGCGGCTAAACGTCGTCCAGGGCCTGCCCGGCGTGCCTCCCTACGCTGAGCTCGCCAAGCGGGCGGTCATCGTCGACCTGCTGGACACGACCGTCTCGGTCTGCTCGCTCGAAGACCTGCGGCGCATGAAACGCGCCGCCGGCCGCACGAGCGACCTGGCCGACCTCGAGGGACTGGAGGATCCGTACCCTGGCTGGTGATACGGGGCCGGCCGATGACCGGCCGCTCGCTGGAGCCGTGTGGTCGTGCGTGCTAGGAGGCTCGCGCGGCGCGCCCGCCATCGCGGTCGTCGGCGATGCGCGTGCCGGAGCGGGCGAGGGCCAGCCCGACCACCACGAGGACCACGCCGAGGGCGAGGAAGGCGAGGTCCCAGCCCAGTGGAGCGCCGAGGTCGTCGCGGACGTGGTGGAGCGTGAGGATGTGGTGGTCGACGACGCCCTCGACGAGGTTGAACACGCCCCAGCCCGTGAGCAGCATGCCGGCGTGCGTCCGCCATGGCGGGGCGAGTTTGCGGCGCTGCCAGGCCCGGACGGTGAGGAGCATCGCCCCGACGACGAAAAGCCACGTGGCCGCGTGGAAGAACCCGTCCACGAGGGTGTTCGTCTCCAGCCCACCGAGCGTGCTGGCGGGATTCTCACCGGTGTCGGTGAGCATGTGGTGCCACTGGAGGATCTGGTGAAAGAGGATGCCGTCGACGAACCCGCCCAGACCGAGGCCCATGACCAGCGCCGGGGCCTTGGGAGGACTGGCGGTCGTCGCGGCGGAGGCCCCTGCGGTCACCCACATCCTGAACGCCTACCCGGGCCGACGTCTGCGGCACCCGGTCGGTGGCGGATCCTGAAAGCGCGAGCGGCCTGCTCCGATGGCAGGCCGCTCGCGTGGTCGTCGGTGTTTGCTAGCGCCGCAGCAGCCCGCCGAGCAGCCCGTCGGACTCCTCGGTGCCCAGGGCGAGGTCGACCTGCGGCCCGCCGTGGGCCTCCATGTAGTCCACGGCCTTCTCGAGGTCGCTGACGCCGTTGGAGCCGGCCAGCGGGGCGATCTGCAGCGTGCTCAGCACGCCGAACGCGCGGCCGTCGCGATCGATGAAGGCGCTGCCCGAGTCACCGGGGATGCCGGGCGTGAGCGTCAGGACGTTGTGCGTCCAGCCGTCGCCGCTCTCACCCAGGCTCGTGCCCACCTTCGGCCTGAGGAGGTCCAGACCCATGCGCAGGGAGGAGTTGCCGTAGCTGAGGACCTTCTCGCCGGGCCTGGTGTCCGCACCCAGGCCGGTCGGGCCGCCAAAGAAGGGGATCGAGGGGTTGACCTCCGCGGCGTCGGACGGATCGAGTCGCACCAGCGCGAAATCGTTGAACTGGCAGGTGCTGGCATCGTCCTCACCGACGCGCTGCATGGTCTGCCACGAGTTGTAGGCCAGCTTGGCGGGCTTCTCGGCCCCCTCGACGTCGACCTTCGTACCGAGGGGCCGCGACTTGCTGTCACACCCGTTCGTCTCGGTGCTGCTACCGGTGCCCGAGCAGTGGGCGGCCTGGCCGAGATAGACCCTGTTCGACCGATCGAAGAACACGAAGTTCGAGGTGCACTGACCTCCCTTTGTGAAGGTCATGCTGCCCGGGGCGATCGCGGCCTCGTCGGCCGGTGCCCAGTTGGGCTGGGCGACCGCCGGGGCGGCGGTGGCCAGCGCCGCTCCCACACCAGCCAGGACAGTCAGGACGCGCGACTTCTTCAGCATTTCTCTCTCCGAGTCGAGGGAAGGTGCATGATCGACCGTCTGCGACGAACGGCTACCCGACAGGTGCGTGCCAGAGTAGCGGTCGGATCACTCCTGGTCGTGCCCCACGGGCGGGTCCCCGTGCAGCACCCAGCCCTCGCCGTTGCGGTCCAGCAGCCCCCGCTGAGAGAGCTGTCCGAGGGCGGCCGACACCGACGGCCGGCGGGCCGCGACGAGGTGGCCGAGCGTCTCGTGGGTAATGGGCAGCGCCAGATGGACGCCGTCGGAATGCACGCGGCCCATGCGGTCGGCCAGGTGCCACAGCAGCACGTGCAGGCGCACCTCCAGGCGCGGGTGCTGGGCGATGGCCATGTTGACCGCCAGGCGCCGCGACCGATCCAGGGCGCGCCCCATGAGCTCGGCGCCGACCTCCGGGAAGGGCGCCATCCGGCGCACCCAGGGGAAGTCCAGCACCGCGAGACGCACCGGCACCAGCACACGCCAGGCCGTCTCGAAGGGCACGGTGCTCGCCTCGCCGTCGTGCTCCCATGGGCGCAGGAGGTCGCCCGGGGCGAGCAGCTCGGCCCCGAAGCGCCCGTCGCGCCCCACCCGGCGCACGAGCAGGCCCTGCATCAGCAGGAGCCCGTAGCCGCCGCGGGCGAGATCGGCGTGGTCGGCGGCCTGCCACATGCCGGGCCGGAGGTCGAGGGCGCCGGCCGGGGCGCAGCGGCGAGCGTGGGCTGATCGTTCGCCCTCCAGGGCGAAGGCCAGCTCCGCGTCCTCGCCCAAGACATCGATCGTCTGTGCCACGACAGCCTGCTTGGCTACCCGCCGCAGACGCTGCGCAGCGCGCCGGCTTGAGCGCTGCGGACGCCGTGCCGATGCGTGCTGGTGTGAAGCATCGCCTCGAGCGCATCACGCTGGAGACCCAACGCCACCGGATCACCGGAGCGCTCACCCTGGCCCGTGACGGCTACCGCTCGCGGATCTCCGACCTGCTCAACGCCACGGAGCGCGATTTCATCTCGCTGACCGACGCGACGGTCGAGCCCCTGGACGGCGGGGAGGGCGGCGAACGCCACGACTTCCTGGCCGTGCACCGCGACCACATCGTGCTCGTGGCGCCGGCCGAGTAGGCAGGCTCCGGGCTTCCTTGCGGCCTGCGGCGGGCAGCCTGCAGGCATGGACCGTCCGCGCTGGCGAGATCCGCTCTACCTGATCCGCACGGTGCTGCCCCTGGCGGTGATCCTGGCCGGGCTCGTGATCTTGCTGGTGCGCCGCGACACGCTCGGGCTGGAGGCCTTCGCGCTGCTGCTGGGCGCCGGCGCCTCGATCTGGCTGCTCAACTTCCTCTATCGCCTGTCGATCAGCGGCGACCGCGACCGCGACGACGAGGATCGCGCACGGACGTTCTTCGACCAGCACGGTCACTGGCCCGACGAGCCTCCTCCCCCCGCGCGGGAGGTCGCGCATCGGGAGGAGCCCGCGCGTCGGGGCCACCGCACCGAGCAGGGCTCGAGAGCTCGCCGCGGCGCGGGCACGAGCGATCGTCGCAACCTGCGCGATCGGCGCCGCTGAACGACCACCCCGCGCTCGCGGGCGCGACCTCTCCGCCCCAGCCGTATGCCGAAGCGGCGCCCGAACGCTTCGCAGAGAGCGTACGGCGAACCTGTGGCACCATCGCGACACTCATGAGCACCCGATCCCCTCAGCTCGCCCGATCCCTGGGTGTCAACGTCGCAGGCTTCCTGCGCGGCGGCCTGGGTCTGGGTCAGGCGGCCCGCCTGTACGTCGCGGCGTTGCAGGCCGGCGGCGTGCCCGTACGGACCACGACGGTCGATCCGCGCATGCCCCACGTGGAGGGCGCGCATCTCAAGATCACCGACTTCACCGACCTACACACCGACGAGGACCTGCCCTTCAACCTCGTCTGCGTCAACGCCCCGGAACTGCCGCAGTTCGCCGCCGAGGCGGGGCCAGGGTTCTTCGCCGATCGCTACACCATCGGCGTCTGGGCCTGGGAGACGGATGTCGTTCCCGCCAGCTGGGACCCGGCCTTCGCTCTGGTCGACGAGATCTGGGTGTACTCCAGCTATGTGGCCGAGGTGCTCAGCCATGCGGCACCGTGCCCGGTGGTGCGGGTACCGCTGCCGATCGTGGCGCCTGACCCACACGGCGCGGCACCGAGCTTCCCACTCCCCGACGGCTTCACCTTCCTGTTCTTGTTCGACTTCTACTCCACGCTGCAACGCAAGAACCCGCTCGGGCTGCTCGAAGCCTTCATGCGCGCGTTCACCCCGGGCGAGGGCCCCCATCTTCTGCTCAAGAGCTTCAACGGCGACTTCAAGCCCCAACGGCTCGCCCAGCTGAGTGACGCGGCCGGCGACCGCCCCGACGTCCACATCGTCGACCGGTTCGTGCCCGAGGACGAGCGGGCCGCGCTCATGGCCGCCTGCGACTGCTACGTCTCTCTGCATCGCTCCGAGGGCTTTGGCCTGACCCTTGGCGAAGCCATGGCCCTGGGCAAGCCCGTGATCGGCACAGGCTTTTCGTCCAATCTGGACTTCATGAACGCGGAGAACTCCTACCTCGTGCGACATGAGCTCACGCAGGTCGGACCCGAAGGCGAGAACTATCCCGCCGAGGGCCGCTGGGCCGAGCCCGATCTCAACCACGCCGCGCAGCTGATGCGCGAGGTGTGGGAGAACCAGGACGAGACGCGACGCCGCGGTGAGCAGGCCAGGCGGGACATCGCCGAGACGTTCTCGTTAGCGGCCGTGGGAGAGGCTGCGCGCGAGCGGCTGAAGCGTGTGAAGCGCCTCGGCCGCCAGGCCCTCACGACGAGCCGTGGCACGGTGGTGCCAGGGCACACGGACGGGCTGCCCCAAGACAGCTGGGTCCTGCGGGCCGAGGACAAGCTCACCTACAGGCCCGACGCCGACGCGCGACTCGCAGGCGGCGCAAGAGGTCTGGCCCGCCGTACCGCGCTGCAGGCGATGCGGCCGTACACCTACCACCAGGACGAGATGAACGGCCTGATGGTCAGTGCCCTGCGCGAGCAGGCCCAGCGCCTCCAGGACCTGGTGCTGGACAGCCAGGCCAACCTCAACCGCGTCGAGGCGCGCGCGGCGCAGCTGGCCAGCCAGGTCATGGAGCTCCAACAGACGCTGCGCACCGCCGCCGGTCTCGACCCTGTCGGGCGCAGAGACCTCGAGCGCGTCATGGAGGGAATGCGCGCGCGCCCGGCCTCCACCCACCCCGCGATCTCCTACGACGACGCGGACGGGCGCCGTGCGCTCGGCTTCTGGGGCGCCGCGCAGCAGGATGCGACGGGGTACCGCGGCTTCGAGGACGTGTTTCGCGGCGACGAGGAAAGCGTGCGCTCTGCCCA
>JAUJOF010000001.1:141746-290192 GCA_030447785.1 Solirubrobacteraceae bacterium | reverse complement strand
TGCCCGGTGGCACCGCGGTGCTCGAAACGGTCAACCCTCACAGCCCGGCTGCGCTCAAGGCCTTCTGGACCGATCCCACCCACCACCATCCGCTCTTTCCCGAAGTGCTGCTGGCGCTGTGCCGCCTCGCCGGCTTCGACTCCGGCGAGGTCGTCTTTCCGGGGGCCGTCGGCGACTTCGACCAAGACGTCTACGACAGCCGCGACTACGCGGTCGTGGTGCGCAAAGCAGCCGTCGCCCCGAGCGTTCGCGTCGACGCTGTCAGCAGGGGCAGGGGTTGACAGCGCCTCCGGCTCGCCGCGTCGAGGGACCGAAAGGCCTGACCGGGGATCCACGGCAGGCGTGGAACCTCGCGCGTACGCTGGCGTCCACCGACTGGAAGGTGCGCTTCTTCGGATCGGCGCTTGGCTACCTGTGGTCGCTTCTTCGCCCGCTGCTGCTGTTCGGGATCCTCTTTTTCGTCTTCAGCGAGGTGATCGGCGCGGGAGCGGGAGTCGAGAACTACGGGGTGATGCTCCTGGTGGGCATCATCTGCTTCTTCTACTTCTCCGAGGTCACGGGGTCGGCGGTGACCTCAATGGTCGACCGCGAAGCGCTCGTGCGCAAGGTCGGGTTCCCCCGAGTGGTCGTGCCCCTGTCGGTGATGCTGGTCGCCACCGCCAACCTGGCGCTCTACCTCATGGTGCTCGCCGTCTTCGTTCTTGCCACAGGGGTGGAACCACGCTGGAGCTGGCTCGCCTTGCCCCTGCCGCTCCTCGCCCTCGCCGCGCTCGCCGCGGGGCTGGGCATGCTGCTCTCGGCACTGTACGTGCGTTTCCGCGACATCCGTCCCATCTGGGATGTTCTCCTCCAAGCCCTCTTCTACGCCACACCGATTCTGTATCCGGTGACGCTGCTCGCCGAGCGCTATCCAGAGGTGGCCAGGGTCTTCATGGCCAATCCGCTCGCGGCGATCATCCAGGAACTGCGCCGACTGCTGCTCGGCCCGTCCAATCCGTCAGTCGCTGACGTGCTGGGCGGTGGAGCGCTGCTGCTCATCCCCGTGGGCATCCTCGTCGCGCTGTTCCTGCTCGGCTTCTGGGTGTTCGAGCGCACCGCGCCGTCGGCGGCGGAGGAGCTCTAGTCTCGTCGGCGACCTCGGTTGCGGGTCATGCCCTGCCGCTGACCTCGCCAGCGGCCAGCGCTGCTCGCAGCCCCGTCTCCACCTGCTCCGCGGCGCGATCCCAGCGGCGCTCGGCGGCGAGCGCGATGCCGTGCGCCGAGCGCGTCGCGCGCAGCTGCGGATCGTCGAGCAGCCGCTCGACGGCGTCGGCGACCCCCATCGGATCGAAGGGCGCGAGCTCGAGCGGTCCGTTCCGCCCGAAGGACGAGATCATGCTGTCACTGGCCAGGTCCACCACCGGCAGACCACAGGCCAGCATCTCCGTCGGGACCAGCGACGGGTTGGTCATCGACAGCACCACGCCAACAGTCGCCTCGCCGTAGGTGGCGGCCAGCCGGGCGGGATCGACGACCCCCAGCATGCGGTGAGGGAAGGGCGTCGCGATGGGACGGGCCTCGCCGAAGAGGGCGAGCTCCAGCCCGGGGCGGCGAAGGTGCAGCTCCGCGAGGGCGAGGACCCCCAGGGGCACGGCGCGCCGCGCCGTGACCGCCCGAGCGTAGAGCAGGATCAGGTCATCGCGCCGGGGGACGCCAAGCGGACGGTAGATGCTGTGGTCGACGCCCAGGTCGAAGGCCGAGACGGGTGCGCCGTAGCGGTCATGGATCACCTGCGCCAGCCACGCCGAGGCGGCGATCGCGTGCAGGCCCTGGCCATAGCTCCACGTCGCCCACTCGTGCTCGGCCGACGTCCCGTAGAACTCGGGCTCGTGGTCCTGCACGAGATAGGCGCGAGCGGCAGCACCGGGCAGACGCAACACGGACGGGACCGTCTGCCAGCCCGTCGCCACGATCACGTCCGCGCCGGTCCATTCTTTGAAGCCCGCGTGCAGCGGCCCGGCCACAGGCCCGAAGAACTCGGCGAACAGCCGCGCGGTCGTCGTCTCCGTCTCGGTCGCGTGACGCCCCTCGTGGTCTTCCAACCACAGCGAGCACGCGTGGCCCCGCCGTTCGAGCCCGCGGACGAGGGTGGCAATGGTGGCGTGGCCCCCACTCCCGCGCCGGAAGGAGGGGATGACCAGCCCCAGGCGGAGCCGGTCGGCCTGTGCCCGCGAGGGCCCCTCGTCGGTGAGCGGTGTGGCGCCGTCGCGCAGGACGTCGAGCAAGGATCGCGGCGCGGAGACCGTCAGCGGTGGGGGGCTGGCGCGGACGAGCAGCCGCCGGACCGCCCGGCGCAGGGCGCTCATCAGCTGCGCAGACGCCGCGCGCCGGCGCACGCGACGCGCAGCCCCAGGCGAATCGACCGCCGATGTCGCGCGCGGATCACCGTCGCAACGCCGGGCAGTGCCTTGATCTGCTCGAGCTTCATCGCCTTGGCCGCGAACTCGTTGCGCTCCTGGAGGAGCAGCCGCTGCTCTTCCAATGCCGCCCACACGTCTGCCAGCATCCGCGCCGCCCCGCCGGTGACCGGTGCCGGCGGCACGCGCCGGATCGCACGCAGTGCGGCGGCCATGAACTGGCCCGACTGCTCCCACGTCGGCCATCGCCGCGCGGTCTCGAGCGCGCCGAGGCGTAATCGGTGCAGCAGCATCCGGTCGCGCGCGAGCATGTCGAGCAGGCGGGCGGTTCCCCGCTCGTCGTCCCAGTCGCAGATCAGTGCGTTGACGCCGTGCTCGATGTATTCCTCGTGGCCGGTAACTTCCGTCGTCACGCAGGTCGCGCCCATGTGGAAGCCCTCGAGGGGCGGCCCGAACATGCCCTCGACACGCGAGAGCTTCAGGACCACGTCGGTCTCCGCGTACAGGCCGGCCATCTCGCGCTGGGTCACCGGGCCGAGCACACGCTCCGCGCCGGTCGCGTCCAATCCCTCACGGTTGGGTGCGATCACCGTCAACCGGTGCGGCTCGCGCATCAGGCGCGTGGTGGCAATCGCGTGATTGACGCCCTCGAACCAGCTGCTGGCGTAGCCCTCGACGAGCACGCGCAGCGGCGCGTCGATGCTCGGCTCGATGCCGTCCGGCGGTGGGAAGACGGTCTTGTCGGTGCCGTTGCGGACCAGGTAGCACGGTGCCTCCGGACGCAGATCGCGCAGCGTCCCCGCGATCCATCGCGCATTCGTGATGAACGCCACCGGCAGGTTCAGCGTGACCGCCGCGCCGAGCCGTTCGGGCTGGCGAGGAGGGTAGAACCGGTCCTCGAGGCTCTGCACGAAGTACGCATAGCGCTCCGCCGGGACGTCGAAGAGCGAGGAGGTGGTCTCCCACCAAGTCGCCACCGCGACATCGAAGCGCTGGGCGCGCGCGTCCTGCAGGGAGGCCACCTGGAGATGAGCGAGGGCCTCGTAGCCCCAGTCGGGCACCCGCTGCTCGCGCACGACGACGAGCGTGACGTCGAACGGGTGCGACGCGGCGAGCTGGCGGGCGTGCGCCACGACGACACCCACGCCGCCCGAGAGCTGCAGGTCGTTGACGAGGAAGGCGACCTTCATGCCGAGCGCGCGCGAAGGACCTCGAGCTCGGCCCGCAGCGCACGCTGCAGGGCACGCTCCGTCGCCATGTCGGCCTGCGCGACGATAAGCACCTCGCTGAGATCGCCGGCGCGGGCGCCGAAGGCGACGACCCACCCCACGGGGGCGGCCGCGTCTCCGAGGCGCACGGTCGTCGGGTGCGCGCTCACCGTGCCTTGGGGTATGAGGGCACTGCCCCGCAGCGCCACTTGATGGACGACCACGTGCTCGGCGGGCAGCAGCGAGCGAAGCTCGGCCAGCGCGCCCTCTCCCCAGATCGTCCCGTGGGTCGCTGAAGGCGTCGCGAGGACGTCGTGGTTGGGCACGGAGAGCACGACGGTCGCGCCCTGCCGGGCCGTGAGCTCGACGAGCGCGTCGACGAGCGGCGCGAAGGCGGACAGGTGCTCGAGCGTGTCGAAGACCGTGATCAGCGCTCCCTCTCCCGCGGTCTCGCGCAGGCGCTCGACCTCCGCGGGGTCGGCGAAGTCGCCGACGACCGCGGTGGCACCCTCCGGGGAGGGATCGTCGGCCGCTGGTCCCGTGGCAGCGCGCACCTCCACCCACCTGCCGCCGACGGCGAGGGGCGCCACGGCGCGCAGACGGGTGTCGCGCTCGATGCGCGCGTCGGGATCGGTGTCGCGGCCAGAAGCGTCGAACATGCGCGCTGGCCGTGGCGCCCCGGACGCGGGGTCGCGCCCACGACCGCCGCTATCGTATCGTCGCCCGTGCGCCACGCGTTCGTCCGCCCACCGGCGCGCCTGGCCTTCGTGGGTCAGACGACCTTCTTCGAAGTGTGTGCCCTGGGCCCGGGTTCGCATCCCTTCGAGACCCGCTTCTTCGAATTTCGCAAGGACGGTGACAGCGCCGGATTGGTCGCCCGTCTGCGCGACTACGACGCGGACGTCGTAATCGTCTTTCGCCCGGAGATCATTCCCGCCGGAGCGCTGTACGGACTGCGCGCCCGGACCCTCGGCTTCCTCACCGAGCCCCTGCCCCGCGCGGCCGAGCGCGCGGGGCACGAGGATCTCGACCGCCGGCTTTGGGAACTCAGGCAGGCCGACGCGGCCAACTTCGACCGCATCGTCGCGTTTGATCCCCACATCGCGTCCAGTGCCCAGCAGGTGCTACCCGTGTGGCGCTCGCTTCCTTTGCCCGTTGCCGACCGGTTCTTCCAACCGGTCGGCCCTCCGGCATCGGGCGCTCCCCGAGCGCTGTTCGTCGGGCGATCCACGCCCCACCGCGAGGCGCTGCTGACCCCCGCCAAGCACCACCACGATGTGCTGCATGTGGCCTTCGGCGCGGGTGGTGAGCACCTCGCCGAGCTCATGGCCGGTCACGACGTCGGCATCAACCTTCACAACAATCCGTATCCGACGTTCGAGAACCGCGTGTGCCTGCATCTCGCTGCCGGTCACCTGGTGCTCTCAGAGCCTCTGAGCCCGCTGCACGGGCTCGAGCCGGGTATCGATTTCCTCGAGGTGCAGACTGCCGGGCAGATCGAGCAAGCGCTCGCAAGCCTGCGCCGCTTCCCCGGGCTCTGGCACCGTCTCCGGGTGCGCGGGCGGCGCAAGGCCGAGTCCTATCGGGCCTCGCGCGTGTACCCTCGACTGGTGAGCGACCTCCTTGCCGACCTGCGCGTGTTCGGCAGTGAGCGGGCCGCGGCCTGAGCCGGTTTCGGGGAAACCAGCACCGCAACCCTGGCCGCCGTCCTCCGTTCTCGCGTGTGGCGCCGGCCGCTGGATCAAGGGCGTCCGCCGCTATCGTGAAGCCCACGGGCGACGTCCACGCCAGCCTGCACGCCGCTCCCGCCCCTTCCTCGTGACACCCCGCATCCGGCACTTCGCGTGGGGCGCTGCCGCAGTCATCGCGGTGGTGACCCTGGTGGTCCTCCTGGCACCCGCACCTCGGCTTGCGGCGACGAACACCCGCGTGATCCGCAGCGTGGGCGGTGTGATCCTGGCGCCGAAGAGCGAACGCTGCCAAGGCGGCGAATACGTCCCGGCCGAGGCGTCTCGCCTGCAGGTCTACCCCGGGGCTACGAGCGGCACTGGGCCGCCCCTCGTCGTCACCGTGCGCAACGGGGCCGGCCGGGCAGTGACCCGAGTCCGAGTGCCCGGCGGGTATCCCCTGTCGAGGCCCGACAGACCGGCGCCCCCGCTCTCGGTTCCGCTCCCAGCCAACCGGCCGACGGTCGAGCTTGCTCGCCTCTGCTTCCGCAACGCGGGGCGCTCGGCGATCAGCCTCGCGGGCAACCTGGGGACTGCGAACCCGGCGACCCCGGGCGCGGTCAATGGTCCCGGGCAGAGGTCGGCGGAGGAAGTGCGCGCGGACTTCTTCCTCTCCGGCTCGCGCTCGGGCCTCTCCGTCGCCGGGCGCGCCGTCGAGCGCGCGACGCTCCTTCGGCCCGGGTTCATCGGGGCCTGGACGATCTGGGCACTTCTCGCGCTGTTCCTGGGAGCCTGCACCGCGATGGTCACGTGGTTCGTCCGCAACGCGGAGCGAGAGGCGTGACCGACGCCGTCGCCGCCCCCGCTCCTCCCGAGGGGGCCAGCGCCGTGCGCGTCCCCGCCGGCGCGTCCCGGCGTCGCGCCAACTGGCGTCGAGCGCTCCTCGTGTGCGTGCTCGTCGGGGTCGTCCACGGGCTCGTCTGGACGGTGATCAACCCGCCGATGCAGGGGCCCGACGAGTTCACCCACGTCGCCCAGGTGGACGCGATGGCCCGCTTCCTGGGCGCCGATCGCTACGACGGCACGGCGAGGCCGAGCGAGCTCGGCCTGTTCATCGGAGGTGTCCCGTTCAGCGCCGAGGGCTACCCGAGCTGGTCACCGGACCAGGACCGGCTCGTCCGCGACCAGCTGGCGCAGGCGCGCTGGTGGGGGCCTGGCCCCTCGTACGGCGTCGCCAACCCGCCCCTGTACTACCTGATCGCCGCCCTTCCCGTCAGGGTCTTCAGCGGGCTGGACCTGATCGATCGACTCTGGATCATGCGGCTGGCGAACCTGTTCATTTTCGCGGCCACGATCGCCTTCTGCTTCCTCTTCGTGCGTGAGCTCCTGCCCCGCCACCCCTGGGCCTGGACGGTCGGAGGGCTCGTCGTCGCGCTGCATCCGCTGACCGCCTTCATGGCGGGCAGCGTGAGCGTGGACAACCTGCTGTTCGCTGCGTCCGCCGCGCTGTTCTTCGCCGTCGCACGGGCGTTCCGGCGCGGGCTCACCGTCCGCCGCGGAGCGGGCATCGGCCTCGCGCTGCTCGTCGGGCTGCTCACGAAGGGCACGATGTTCGGCTTCATCCCCGCGGTCGCCCTCGCGGTGGCCGTGTTCGCCGTGCGCGCCTGGCGCGCGGGCGCCCGCCGGCACGTGCTGGGCGCCCCCGCGGCCGCCCTCGCGCTCGCGCTGCCCTTCTGGGTGTGGCTGCAGATCAACACGCAGGTGCTCGGTCGCGCTTCGGGCGGGACGACGACCGGCGGCTACAGCGTGCCGCCGGACCGCCTCGAGTACCTCAGACACGTCGCCTCGTACACCTGGCAGGTCTTCCTGCCGCCCATCGGGCCGATGCGCGACCAGTACCAGGACTTCTTCGCCACGAACCCGCCGTTCCCGGCCTTCCCGCAGTACCCCCTCTGGGAGACGTGGCTGCAGGGGTTCGTGGGGCGCTTTGGCTGGCACCAGTTCGAGTTCCCCGTGTGGGTCAACGTGCCGGCGGCGCTCATCTTCCTCGCCCTCGGCGCGCTCGCCGCCCGCGCCCTCTGGCGGGCGACCGGTCACCTCCGCCGGCGCCGCGCCGAACTCCTCACCTACGTCCTGATGGCCGCGGGCGTCTTCATGCTCGTGACCGTCGCCGGCTACGGCTGGCGAACCTCGCGCGGCGGGCTGTCGTTCGAGCAGGCCCGCTACCTCCTGCCGCTCATCCCGCTGTACTCGGCCGTCGTGGCCGCCGCCGTGGTCGGACTGCGCCGCCACACGGGGCTCGCGCTCTCCGCCGTGCTGCTCGTGCTCGCCACGGGGCACGCGCTCGGGGCGTTCGTGCTCACCCTCGAGCGCTACTACGTCTAGGCCCCACGCGCCGTGGCGGGTCCCTCGCGCCCCCTAGCGCTGCGGCGTCTCGTCCGTCGCCTCCGCGGACCCGAGGGCAACGCGCGGCGGGCCTACGCCCGCTGGCAGGTGGAGGTCGAGCCGCCGTTGCGCGCGGGGCTGCGCGTGCAGCGCTTCGGCCAGCCCACCCGGATCGCGGGCGCTGACGTGAACCCGGCCGCGGTCGCCGTCGTGGAGGACCCGGCCGCGCTGTCGGGCACGCGGGCGCCCTGGGTCCTCGTCGTCGATCCCGGCGACCGGCTGGCGCCCGGCGCGGTCGAGGCCTTCGGGCGCGCCGCGACCCTCGCTCCCGACGCCGCGGTCATCACCTGCGACGAGGACCAGCTCGACGCGGCCGGCCGGCGCACGCGCCCGGTCATGCGCCCGGGCCCTTCGCCGGACCTGCTCGTGAGTCGCGACCTGGCCGGGAGCCTCGTCCTCGTCCGGCCCGAGGCCGCGCTCGCCGCCGGCGTAGCCCTCGACGGGCCGGGCTGGCGCGGCGCGGTGACGAGGGCGCTGACTGCTACCGATGGCACGGCAGCCGCCCACGTCGCCGCGGTGCTCGTGCACCGCGCGCCCGCCGCGCCGGCGCCCACCCGCACGGGGCGCGCCGTCGCGGCGCGGGTCCGCGGCGAGCCCGCGGTCGAGGTCGTCGTCCCGTTCCGCGATCGCCCGGAGCTGCTCGACCGCGCGATCGGCTCGCTCCTGCGCGGGACCGCCTGGGCCCGGCTGTGCGTGACCCTCGTCGACAACGCGAGCAGCCTGCCCGCGCCCGAGTCCCTCGTTCGTGATGGACGTGTGCGGGTGCTGCGCGATGAGCGTTCGTTCAACTTCTCCGCGCTGTGCAACCACGCGGCGATGCGCTCGCACGCCGACGTGCTCGTGTTCCTCAACAACGACACGGAGGTCGTCGACCCGGGTTGGCTCGAACGGCTCGTCGGCGAGGCGCAGCGCCCGGACGTCGGCGCCGTCGGGCCGCTGCTGACCTACGCCGACGGAACCGTGCAGCACGCCGGCATCGCCGTGGGGCTCTTCGGCCTCGCCGGCCACCCGTTCGCCGGGCTGCATCCCACCCAGCCCACCCCCTTCGGCACCGCGACCGATGGAACCCGCAACTGCCTCGCGGTGACCGCTGCGTGCCTCGTCATCGAGCGTGCGAAGTTCGCGGAGGTGGGCGGCTTCGACGAGAGCCTCGTCGTGGGCGGCCAAGACGTCGACCTGGGGCTGCGCCTGACCGCCCGCGGCCTCCGTTCGCTGTGCGTGACCGACGTTCGCGTGATCCACGACGAGTCGCGCAGCCGGGGATCGCACGTCGCGCCCACCGACGTCGGACGTTCCGAGCAGGTCTACGGCGCCTTCCGCACCGATGGCGATCCGTGGTACAGCCCGGCGCTGACCCGCGCGGGCACCGCCTGCACGCTGCGCATGCCCGGCGAGACGTGGTGAGGCCCCGGGCCCCTCGCGCGCTGCGTCGGCTGCTCGGTCTGCCCGAGCCCACGCCGTTTCTCGAATCCGACCGCATCGCCCTGGACCCTGCGCTGGACCTGACCGCCGCAGAGCTCGCGGCCAACGCGAACGCGATCGAGCGGTGGCGCACCGGTGGTCCGCACGCCATCCGCACGCTCCTGTGGCTCGTGCCACCCTTCGAGCACGCGACCTACGGCGGCATCCACACGATCCTGCGCTTTGCCGACCGGTTCGCGCGGGCGCATGACGTTCGCACCACGTTCGCCGTCCACGGCGGCACGCCTGGACAGGAGCTCGCGGTCGCCGAACGGATCGCCGCCGCGTTCCCAGGTCTGGCCGGCGCACGCGTCGTCCCAGCGGCGGTGGCGGCCGTCGAGGCACCCGACGCGGCCATCGCCACCTTCTGGCCGACGGCCTTCGTCCTCGCCCGCCTCGACGCCGGCGCGAAGTTCCTCTTCCTCCAGGACCGCGAGTCGCTCTTCTACGCCGTGGGCGCCGCGTCGGCCCTCGCCGAACAGGCGCTGGCTCTGGGCTTCCCGGCCGTCGTGAACTCCCCCGCCCTGGCCGGCGTCGCCCCCGCCGAAGCGACGGTCTTCACGCCCACGGTCGACCGGGAGCTCTTCCACCCGCCCGCGACCCGCCCCGCCGACCGGCCGGTCCGCGTCTTCTTTTACGCGCGCCCGTCGGCCAGCCGCAATGCCTTCGGGCTCGGCCTCGCCACCCTGCGTGAAGTCAAGGCGCGCTTCGGGGACCGCGTCGAGCTGCTCGCCGCCGGTGAGGCGTGGCACCCGCGCCGCTACGGGCTCGCCGAGGGGATCGTCACCAACGTCGGGCTCTTGGACGACCTCGCCGAGGTCGCTGCGCTGTACCGCTCCTGCGATGTCGGCCTCTTCTTCATGATGACGCCGCACGCGTCCTACCAGCCGCTCGAGCTCATGGCGTGTGGCGCCGCCTGCGTGAGCAACGACAGCACGACCACACGCTGGCTGCTCGAACACGACCGCACCGCACTGCTCACCCGGCCGCTGCCCTCGCTGGTCGCCGACGCGGTCGGACGCCTGGTCGATGACCCCGTGCTGCGTGAGCGCCTCGGTGCCGCGGGTCGGCGCCGCGTGCTCGAGCTGCCGCACTGGGACGACGAGATCGACCGCGTCTGGCGCGCGTTGACGCGCGGCGCTTAGACCGGCTCCGGCTCAGAGCCGTTCGGCGATGCGCGGGGCCTCGTGGTTGAAGACCCACAGCCCCAGCGCGAGCACCGCGATGCCCACGGCGAGCGGGACCAGACCCCACGCCGCGCCGCCCATGATCTGCGCGGGCGTGCCCTGCGCGGGGTCGACGACCCACGTCCGCGAGAGCTGGATGAGCGAGGCGACCGGGTTGGCCAGCACCAGGCGCTTCCAGTCGCCCGGCACCTGGTCGATCGTGTAGATCACCGCGCTGCCGTAGAAGAGGACCTGCGAGACGACCGCCCAGATCGGCGCGACGTCCCGGAAGCGCACGTAGAGCGACGAGAGGATCATCGCGACGCCACTCGCGAAGGCCACGAGGGCGAGCACGACGATCGGCGCCAGCAGCCACGTCGCGCGGACCTCGACGCCCGACGCGAGGACGAAGATCGCGACCGGGACGAGGTTCACGGCCAGGTTGAGCGCCGCGGTGAGCACGACCGACAGCGGGATGACCAGCCGCGGGAACTGCATCTTGCGCACGAGGCTCTCGCGGTTCACCACGGCGGACACGGCGCTGTTCGTCGCTTCGGCGAAGAACAAGAACAGGACGACCCCGAGGAGGAGCATCGGCGCGAAATGCGGCACGCCCTTGCCGGCGTTGAAGATCTGCGTGAAGACGACGAGCAGCACGGCAAACGTGAGGAAGGGACGCACGAGCGACCACAGGTAGCCCAGCACCGAGCCGAAGTAGGTCAGGCGGAAGTCCGTGAGCGCAATCGTCCAGGTGAGGTGGACGAAGCGCTGCCAGCCGCCGGCGAACGCCGACGGGCCGTGCATCTCGCGCAGGCGCGGGGCCTCGTCTGCTGCCCGCGCGCTCACCCCGGGCCCTCCGCTGGCCGGCGGTCGTAGCTGAGCTGGTGCTCGACGCGCGCGAGCCCGTACACGTCCCGCGCGCCGTAGGAGACGAAGCTCGCCGCCCGGTTGTCCAAGGCGACGATGTCCTGCCCCGCACTGCCGGCGAGGAGCGAGCAGCCCACGTGCCAGCGCCCATCGACGAAGGGGTTGCGCAGGCGCACGCGCACGTGCAGCCGCTCACCGACGCCGATGGCGCGCGGCGGCTCGGCCCAGTCCATCGTCGAGGCGCCGAAGACGCGGGCGTCTTCGGCCGAGTCGATCCAGACGTCGAGCCGCGCCCGGTCGATCGCCTCGTGGCTCTCGTACAGGCAGTGCACCTCGAGCTCCTCGCCGTGGACGACCGCCTCGACGCGCCGGCCCACAGCGTCCTGCACCCACACATCGACGATGTCCGCCCGCACTCGCGGCGGCTCCGGCCCGGGCTCGTCGCCGTTCTCGGGTTCGGGCAGCGGCCCCGGCGCCTCGAAGTTGCGTTGCAGGTAGCGCTGCCCGACGTCGATCGGGTCGCCGACCAGAGCGATCCGACCCTCGTCCAAGAGGATCGCACGGTGACAGAACCGCTCGACGACCGTCATGTCGTGGGTGACGAGCACGACCGTCCGGCCGCGGTCGCGCAGGTCGTGGAAGACGTCGAAGCACTTCTGCTGGAAGGCGGCGTCTCCTACGGCGAGCACCTCGTCGATCAGCAGCACGTCGGCGTCCGTGTGGACCATCGTCGAGAAGGCGAGACGGACCTGCATGCCCGACGAGTAGTTCTTCAGCTTGAGGTCGAGGAACTCGCGCAGCTCGGCGAAGTCGACGATGGCATCGAACCGGTTGCGGGCCTCGCGCGGCGAGAGTCCCATCATCACCGCGTTGATGAGCACGTTGTCGCGCGCGGTGAGGTCGGGGTTGAACCCCACTCCGAGCTCGATGAACGGCACGAGACGTTCCGCCACCCGGATGCTGCCGGCGTCCGCCCGGTAGATGCCGGCGAGGCACTTGAGCAAGGTGCTCTTGCCCGAGCCGTTGCGTCCGACGATCCCGAAGAACTCGCCGCGCCCGACCGTGAACGAGACGTCCTGCAGGATGCGCAGCTCGTCGTAGACCGTTCGCCGCAAGGGATGCAGGGCTCGCTCCTTCAGCGTGCTGACCCGGTGGCGCGGCAGCCGGAACGTCTTCGTGAGGCCGTCGATCGCGATGACGGGCAGCTCGGGCGCCCTCCCGTCGCCGACGCTCGCCCGCGCGGTCTCGACGGCGCTCACGCCGTGGCCTTGAGCCGGGCAAGCTCGAGGCGCAAGGCCCCGTTGTCGGCCTCGAGGGCGTCGACGCGGTCCTGCAGCGCGCCGAGGGCGCGGTTCCGCGCGCCGTCCACGCGCCGAAGCGCGTCCTGCAGCTCCAGCACGTGGGCATACAGGCGCAGCCGGTTCTGTTCGAGCCTGTCGAGCAGGTCGAGCCCGGCGTACGGCGCGAGGAGGTCACGCACCGCATCGGCCCACGGCGCGTCGGCCGGCCAGATCACGCCGACGCCGAAGACGACCGGGATGACCGCGAGCTCGAGCCCGGGCCGGCGGGCCAGGACGGCCTCGATCGCGGTGAGCACGCCGTTCTGCTCGCCGCCCTCCCGCAGGGCGACCGCGAACCGCCCCTCGCCGCGGATGCCCCCTGTGGCGACGACGCCCGGCTCCCCCGGCACCACGCCTTGCGCGAAGGTGTGGGCGTGGACGGCATCGGACGGCAAACCCTCCGGGTCGTAGTAGAAGTCGCGCCGGCCGCACGGCCAGGCCACATCATGCAGCACGAGCAGGGGCGGACGTTCGGCGGCTTCGCCGAGGTCCAGCGCCGCGTCGAGCTCGTGCACCACCGTCCAGAAGTTGTGGTCTCCGTCGACGATCCAGGCGTCGGCGGCTGTGACGCGGGCTAGAGCTTCGGGGCTGCGGCCCTCGACGAGGCGCAGCGTCGGCTCGGTCCGCGCGAGCTCGAGGATGGCCGGCGCGGGGCGGGGCTCGACCGTCGTCACCCCGCCGCCGCGGTTCGACGCGAACGCGACGAGCTCCCGCGTGAACGCACCCGACTCCGATCCGATCTCCACGACCGAGCGCGCGTCGGCGGCGGCGAGCAGGCACAACAGGATCGTGCGCAACTCGCTCAGCGAGTGCAGCAGGAGCGGAGCCGACATGCTGATACCGTAGCCACCGCCCGAGCCGCGGCCGCGTCGTCGGGCCCTCCAGCATGTCCCCGCCACAGCTCCTCGAATCCGGCGGAGCGACGACCAGCGATCGACGTCTGATGCGCGCGTTCGCGCTGCTCGACGACCCGTCGGTCCGGGTCGTCTCCTTCGATGTCTTCGACACGCTGCTCTTCCGGCGCGTGCCCGATCCCGTCGACGCCTTCGCGCTCGTCGGCGAGCGCCTGCGCGAGCGGGGTCTCCTCGGCGGGCCCGTGGCGGCGCCCGTGTTCGCGCGCCTGCGCGTCGCCGCCGAACGACGGGTGCGCGAGCTGCGCGCGGCGGCCGACGGCGGACAGGAGATCCTCCTGGCCGACGTCTACCGCGAGCTCGCGGTCGCCTCGGCGTTCGCCTACCGGGCCGACCCGGAGGTCTGCGCCGACATCGAGGTCGACGTCGAGAACGAGCTGCTCGTGCCCGATCTCGACGTCGCCGCGCTGCTGGACGCCGCGCGAGCGGCGCGCAAGACGTGCGTGGCCGTCTCCGACACCTACTTCACCGAGGGCCAGCTCGAGCGGCTGCTCGGCGCTCGTCTCCCGCCCCTCGACCGCCTGTTCGTCTCGAGCGCCCACGCCGTCGGCAAGGGCGGCGGGCTGTGGCCGCTCGTGTTCGATGCGCTCGGCGTGGCGCCCGACGAGGTGCTCCACGTCGGCGACAACGAGGAGGCCGACGGACGCGTCCCGCGCGAGCTCGGGGTGCGCACCGTGCCCTTCGAGCGCCGCGAGCCGCACCTGGGCGAGCTGCTCGTGCGCGAGCGTCGCGCCGGCTCGCCCGCTGTGCTGGGTCGCGCCGGCGACTTCGGCCTCACCGCGCTGCGCGGGAAGCTCCTGCATCGCGCCGAGGCGATCGCCCTGCCCCCGGAGCTGCGGCCCTTCTGGCGCTACGGCGCCGTGACCCTCGGGCCCGCGCTCGCCGGCTTCGCGGACTGGGTGCAGGAGCGCGCCGTGGCCTACGGCGCGTCGAAGGCGCTCTGCGCGATGCGCGAAGGTGCCGTGCTCGCCGACCTGGTCAACCTGGCCGAGACTCCACGTGGGGAGCGCGTCGTGGCCGAGCGGCTCTGGCTCTCACGTCAGGTGCTCGCGCGCGCGGCGATCCTCACCGGCAACCCCGGCGAGCTGGCCGAGCTGCTCGTGCGTCGCAGCGTGCCGACCGTCCGCCAGCTCGCGGCCACCCTCGGCCTCGGCACCGAGCGGCTCCCCGCGCTCGCCGCCCACCTCGACGCCCGACTCGACGACCTGACCCTGCGCCAGGAGGTGCTGGGCACGCTCGGCACGGACCCCGAGCTGCGCACCCACGTGGTCGCCGGCGCCGCCGAGGCGCGCTCGCGCGTCGTGCGCCTCGTCGAGCGCCTGCGGCCGCCGGGCGAGCGCAATCTCATCATCGTCGATCTCGGTTGGCAGGCGACCATGCAAGCCCTGCTCGACCGCGTGCTGCGCGCCGAGGGCGTCGACGTGCACACGGTCGGGCTGTACCTCCTCACCCATGCCGGCGTGCTCGATCGCCGGCTTGGCGGGACCGAGGCTCACGGCTTCATCGGGGACGCGGGCGAACCCGCGACGACCGTGAGCACGATCATCCGCTCGCCGGAGATCCTTGAGCAGGCCTGCATGCCCGACCACGGCTCGCAGGTCGACCTCGACGCCGAGCTCGAGCCGGTGCTCGCCTCGCAGGCGTGCGAGGCGGCGATCCAGCCCGCCGAGCGCCATGCGCTGCAGCAGGGGATCCACGCCTTCCAGCGCGAGTGGACGCGCTATCGGGTCTCGGTGCCCGACGCGCTGCCATCCCTGTCCGGGGCCGCGCCGATCCTGCGCGGGCAGGTCGCGCGCGCAGTCGCCGCGCCCACCGGGGAGGAGGCGCGGATGTTCGCGTCGTGGCTGCACGACGAGAACTTCGGCTCGGCTGGCTCGGAGGCGATGGTCGCCGGCGACGTCCTGCGCGGTCTGCGGTACATGGAGCCGCACACGCTCATCGAGCTGCCGATGAACGACCTCTACTGGCCGTTCGGCCTTGCGGCGCTGCACGACGAGCACCTCGCGCGCGCGGCTGAGCTCGTCGCGCTCGACGCGATCTCCTGGGAGGCGTTCGGCTCACGGCTCGAGACGGGGGACGTCCTTGTCTTCGCCGACGACGGCTGGGGGTTCCTCGAGGCGACGAAGGTCCGCGTGCCGGGCCGCCGCAACCGGTTCGGGCTGAGTCTTGTGCGGGCACGGTTCGCGGGCGAGGAGCTCCGAGCTCTGCGCCTCGACCCCGCGGCCGCGCCCTGCCTCGTCCGCCTCGATCGGGTCGTCCTGCGTTGCCGGGTGCGCGGAGGTGGCGATCCCGTCGAGGTCCGCCTCGAGCGCCCGGAGGAGCTCGAAGGCCTCGAGCTGCGCGGCGGACTGCGCTGGGTGGCGCCGAAGGTGCTCGTGGGTGACGGCGACGATCCCCAGGTCCACTTCGACCTGCGCGCCCTGGTGCCCGGACGCGTGGTCTACGACGTCGAGCTGCTCGGCGCGATGGCTGTCCTGCCCGGCCCGCCGGGGCCTCGGGATCCCCGCCTCGCGCGGGCTGAGCGCCAGCTCGCTCTGCGCAAGGCCGTGCGCCGCGCCGAGCTGCGCACCGGGCTGCCCATCACCCCGGCGCTGCGCCGCGCCCAGGCGCTCGCTCGGCGACTGCGCTAGCGGCCAGCGCCGTCCGCAGCCCCGCCTCCAGCTGCTCGCCGGCCTGCCCGAAGAGCGCGATCTCGACGGCCGGGCGGCGCCGGTGCAGCTCCGCGGCCAGATACGCGTCGCCCTGTCCGCGGACGTCTACCGACGCGGGCGCGGCGCGCGCCCGCGTCGGCTGGAGGCCGGTGGCCACCTACCCCAATCCGCGCCACGACCGCGGCCGAGCAGCACAGGTGGAAGCGGGCAGCGGAGGCGCCGCGATCACGCGCTTCATCCCGTGGCGGCCCAGGACCACGGTCCGCGTGCGCTGGCTCGACAGTGAGCGCGGCCAGCACACCAGCCCTGCGCTGACCGCGGACCGCTGCCCCGCTGCCCAGCGCAAGCCGCGGCCCAGGACCCCCGCCCGTGCCCACGCCAAGGGCGTGCACCGTGGAGGCGACCTCCTGCGCGGGCCCCGACTGTCGTCGTAGTCGTGAAAGGGCCCGCTCAGGAGGTCATTCTTCATGCCTGACGGCCGGTGCCTCCAGGCTCAGCGGCCCGGTGCGAGGCCCCTCTCCTTGCATAGCCGACCCCGCGAGCGTGGGCGGCGTCGCAGTCGTTGAGCACTGCCCCGTACGGTCCCGGCGGGTGATCCGCTACGCCGATAGAGACAACCGCCTGCTGCGCCGCGGCGCCTGAGCGCGCCGACTACCGCCCGTCCGCCCCGACGGAGAGGGAGGGATTCGAACCCTCGAACGAGGTAACCCCCGTTACGCGATTTCCAGTCGCGCCCGTTCAACCGCTCCGGCACCTCTCCGGGGCAGCGCAGGGTAGCTACACCTGCCAGCTCCCGCCGCGCAGCACCGCAACGGCGGCACCGTCGGCGGTGAGGCCGTCGACGTCGACGTGCGGGCCGCCGATCATGAAGTCGATGTGGATCGCGCTGGAGTTGGCCCGATCGTGGTCGGCGGGATCGTCGAGCGTGAAGAGGTAGGCCGAGCCCAGCGCGATGTGGCTCGCGGCGTTCTCGTCCAACAGCGTGTCGTAGAAGACGGTGTCCAGCGGGCCGATGCGTCCCTCGCCGTCGACCAGGGCGACCTCACCCAGGCGCGAGGCGCCCTCGTCGCGACGCGCGTAGGCGGCCAGCACCTCGCCGCCCTCGTCGGCCTCGATGGAGACCGCGCGGCCGGCTTCAAAGCGCACCCGCAGCCCGCGGATGATCGTGCCACCCACCACCAGCGGCTTGGTCGAGCGCACGTGGCCGTCCACCCGCAGGGGATCGGGCGTGGTGAAGACCTCCTCCGTGGGGAGGTTGGGCATGTGCTCGATGCCGTCCACGGTCGTGAAGCGCGCGGCCTGGAAGCGTGAGCTGGGCAGCAGTCCCACGGTGAGATCGGTGCCGGGGCCAAAGAAGTGCAGGGCGTCGAACCGCGGCTCGGTGAGGCGCTGCGCGGCGCCCACCAGCACGTCGGCCCGCGCTCGCCAGGCGGCGAGCGGATCGTCGGTGTCCAGGCGCAGGACGTGCAGCACCTGGTCCCACAGGCGCTCCAGCGCCTGCTCGGCGGCGAGATCCTCGTGCACGAGCGCCGCCCATCCCGGCGTGGGGCACGGGATCGCCGACCAGTTGGTGGTGCGGTCGTTGACCACCTTGGCGGTCTCGGCGAGGAAGGGCAGCTGGTCGCGCCCCGCCCGTTCGGGATCCAGCCCGTCGAGCAGCCCCGGCTCCACCGGCCCGGTCAGCCCGATGCGCGCGCAGCGCTGCTCGCCCAGGGCAAGGATGCGCTCGCCCAGCCAGGGGGGCACGTAGTCGAGCGTCTCCTCCGGGGCGTGCTCGATGCGCGCGCGCTTGACGTGCAGGTCGAAGCTCGCCACGTCGACGTACCTGGCCCCCGCCTTGTAGGCGCTCACCGCGATCGCCCGGGTGAGCGCCTCCTTGCCGGGCTCGGTGCCCACGGCCAGCGCCTGTCCCGGCTGCACGTTGGCGCCAAAGCGCACGGCCAGGTCGGCCAGGCGCTCGATCACGTTCGTGCCCTCTCATCGGCGCGAGCGCGCGCGAGACGCTCGAGCTGGCGGGCGGTGATGCGCTCGGGACCGAAGAAGATGGCCCGAAAGGCGGGGACGTCGACCACCGCGAGCGCGCGGCGGCCCAGCAGCGCGCGGTCAAGCTGCCGGGCGGTGGAATGGACGCTGGCCGGGTCGAGCTCCAGCCGAGCGCTCGCCCCGCCTGGCCCGATCGCCACCGCGGGTGATTCGATCAGCAGCTCGCTGCCCTGCACCTGGCCATCCCTCCACGAGCGCCCGGCGACCCGCAAGCGCAACCGTCGTCCGCCGCCCGGCGGACGCACGACCAGGGTGAGCAGCGCCACGGTCTCGTCGGGATGGCGCAGACGGCAGATGCGCTCGCCCTCGCGGGTGGCCACCTCGATGGCCGCGATCCACTTCGGATAGCCGGCGAAGGCGACGCCGCCCTCCCGGGCCAGCTCCGTGGTGACCGGCATGTCGAGGATGAACACCTCGCTGCGCCCCCGCAGCAGTGCGCGCAGCGCCGCGCGGCCGGGGAGGCTGACCATGGCCTCCCCGCCCTCCAGCGCGATACCCACCAGCACCTCGCGGTAGGCGCCCAGGTCGCCGTCGCGGTACTCCACCGCGCCGACGACGACCGCTCCCGCCCCGGGCGCGATCCGCGCCGGGACCAGTCCCGGGTCGGGCAGCAGGCGGCGCAGTTCCGCCAGGCGCGCGGGGAACACCGCCGCGAACGCTCCCGCGTCGCGGATGAACACCGGCAGGCGCGTCGGCTCGCCCGCGAGCACAAACTCCACCTGGTGAACGCCATCGAACAGGCTCGGCACGGTCGAGCACGCTACCGGTAGCATCGCCGCCCCGGTCGCCGGGATGACCGGCAACGCCAGCGCGGAGACCGACGCGCCGCTCGACGAGGTGTGGGCCCTCGTCGAGGACGTCGCGGTCGCGCCCGAGTGGCAGAACGGCCTCGAGGCGCTGACCCCGATCGAGCGCGACGAGCACGGCCGCCCCACGCTGGTGGAGACCGAGAGCCACGCGAAGGTACGACGCGTCAAGGCCCGCGTGCGCTTCTCCTACGGCGCGCCCACCCGCCTGAGCTGGCGCCAGGAGAAAGGCGAACTCAAGTCGCTGGACGGATCATGGACGCTCGAGGACCTCGGCGGCGGGCGTACCCGTGCAACCTACGCCCTGGAAATCGATCCGGGTGGTCTCCTGGGCATGCTCGTCCGCGGCCCCGCGGAGGACATCGTGCGCAAGCTGGTGGTCAACTCGCGCCCGGGCGATCTCAAGGCGCGCGTCGAGCGCGGCTGAGCCCGGCGCCGCCACATGGCGCAGGGGGCTCCGCGAGCGCCCTGCCACCCCTTGCCCTGGGCTCCATAATCCTTACTCGCCTCCGACGGCAGGGGGGCGAGAAGCGGACGGCCGGCGCCTAGTGGGGTCAACGGCCGCCATGCGGTCATCCCCCTCACGAAGGAGGCTCGAGAGCAAGTGCCCGCCCATCCCCGTCGCCTCGCGATCGTCGCAGCAACGCTTTGCACGGTGGTTCTCGCCGCCTTGCCCGCGTCCGCCAACGCCGGCACCTACACCATGCGCTCGTGCAACGTCCCAGGCCAGCCGCCCGCGCCGGTGGGGCCTTGGACGTGGCAGAACACGACCGGAACGACGAACTTTGATGACTGCGCTGTCGGAGGGAACTTCGGGCTGACGTTCCCCGCCCAGCGCTTCATGCGGCATCACGAGCAAGCCAAGATTCAACTCCACCGCCCGATCGAGGGACCAAGGCAGGCGATCGGCATCAAACAGGCGCGGCTGTGGCTCACCGCAAGACTCAAGGGGTCCGGCGCCCCCGCTTTCGTTTTCTTCGAGGCGGCCGGGGACGGAGGTTCTCCTCGACGAACAGAACTGTTCGGTCCTCCGGGAGGCAGCACCCGCGATGGCGGCTTTGTGACGCCTGTGTACGAGGACAACAATCCCTCCTTCGAGAGCGTGCTCTACTGCTCGTCAGGTGCTCCTGGTGACTGCAATTTAGAAGACGGACGTCCGCTAGCGATTCATGGGGCTGAGGTGACGTTGTTCGAGGGTGTTCCCCCTTCTGGGACGGTCGCTGGAGGAACCCTCACGACGGGCCAACCCCAGGCTGGTGTCAGGTCGCTCAGCTACAGGGGCACGGACAGCGAATCCGGTGTAAAGCGCGTGGAGGTGGCCCTAGGCGATCGGTTGGTCGCAACGCGGGAGTTCGGTTCGGACCCGGAGCGTTGTACCTACTTCAGCTGGAACGCCTGCCAACAGACCGTCTCCGAAGACATCCCTGTAGACACTTCCTCGGTCCCCGACGGCGACCATCCGCTGACGCTTCGCATCATCGACGCAGCTTCAAACCGGGCCGTCGTCCAAGGCGGCATCGTTCCCGTGCGCAATCAAGGTCCGCCTACGGCCGGTCCCACTCCGACAAGTTCGTCGTCGGCACCGGCCGTCCGGTTCACGAACAGCGACTCCAGCGTGATGCGCTCCTCCCGACGCGTACGGTATGGGAAGCAGCTGAAGCTCCGCAGTGTCCTACGCGACGCGAACGGACGCCCCATGCCCAACACCCGCGTGGACGTGCTGCTGCGTCGCGTTGTAGGCGAAACGGAATTCCAGCTCGCGCGCCAAGTCACGACGGACAGTGAGGGAGTCCTGCGCTATACCGTCACCAAAGGACCCTCGCGACTGGTTCGGTTCGCCTACCGAGCGGCCAGCGAGCGTGGCAGCTACTCGTCCACCCATGACATCAGGGTCGCAGTCACTGCGGCAGCGACGCTCAGACTGGACCGCACGCGGCTTCGTAACGGCCAGCGATTGCGCTTCTCTGGGGCACTGCGAGGCGTGAAGATGCGCAAGGTGGTCGAGATCCAAGTGATAGACCGGGGTGGATGGAAGACGATCGGCTCTACGCGGACGAGAAGCTCCGGCCGCTTCTCATGGAGTTACCGGTTCAGGCGCACCTTCTCTCCGACCACGTACAGCTTCCGCATTCGAGTGCGCACCGAGCGCGGTTTCCCATACGCGACCGGCTACTCCCCGAAGCGATCCGTCCGAGTCGGCTGAGCGACGGGTGGGCCGGCTCCAGGCTCGGGCCGGCCCACTCGAGGCGACTACCATCTGCGGCATCCGAGCGCACCAGTCCCTCTACGCTCTTGCCGATGTCCGCTCCCGCAGTCACCGAGACCGTCGCCGTCCGGGTCGAGCGCGTGAGCAAGGCATTTCGTTTGCCTCACGAGCAGGTCCACACGCTCAAGGAACGAGCGCTTCACCCCCTTCGCCGCCGATGCTTTGATCGTCTGGAGGCGCTCAAGGACGTCTCCTTAGAGGTGAGTCGAGGCGAGTTCTTCGGGATCGTCGGGCGGAACGGCAGCGGAAAGAGCACCTTGATGAAGTGTCTAGCTGGTATCTACCGCGCCGACGCGGGGGAGATGTGGCTGCGCGGACGGCTGGCACCCTTCATCGAGTTGGGCGTGGGCTTCAATCCCGACTTAACCGCACGCGACAACGTGCTGATCAACGCAGTGATGCTGGGGCTGACCCCGGTGCAAGCCCGCTCGCGGTATGACTCCATCATCGCGTTTGCCGAGCTTGAGGGGTTCGAGGATCTTAAGCTCAAGAATTACTCATCGGGCATGCAGGTGCGCCTTGCCTTCTCGGTGATGGTCCACGTCGACGCCGATATTCTTCTAATCGACGAGGTGCTGGCCGTGGGCGACGCCGCCTTCCAGCAGAAGTGTCACGACGCGCTCAACCAAGCCCGCGACGCGGGACGCACCGTTCTCTTGGTCACGCACGACATGAACCAGGTGCGGCGCTATTGCGATAGAGCGCTGCTCCTAGACCGCGGTTCCGTCGTGGCGATCGGCGACGCGCAATCGGTCTCACGTCGCTACAGCCAAGTGAACTTCGCTCCACAGATTCGGCGCTCGGTCGTGACACCGGTGACCCGCGACGACGAAGGTGATGGACGAGCCTTTATTGTCGAGGCATGGGCGCAGGACCTCGGCGGGCGCACAACCACCTTGGAAGCTGGGGCCTCAGTTGCAATGTGCATGCGTATAGAGTTCCATGACGCGGTCGACCGAGCCGTGTTCGAGTTCATGATCAGCGATGAGCGACACCGCCCCGTGTTTACTGCTACAGAGGAGTGGACCGTCGGTTCGACCACGGCGACCGAGGAGCGGCTCGACGTAGCTCTAGCGTTCGATAACTGGCTTGCTCCGGGTCGCTACTTCCTGTCGCCGGGAGTAAGCTACGCGGGCGGCGGCGGCAGAACCATGGCTTCGTGTAAAGATGCCTGCTCGTTCGTTGTCAGTGGTCCGACGTCAAGCGCAGGCATCGTCGATATTCCTCACTCTTTCCACGTGACCCCTTCGCCTGCTACCCAGTATAACTAGTTGTCGCATGAGACGGCGCAAACGTTTGGGCAATAAGATGGTGCAGAACCTGGTCGAGGAAGTGCCTTTTTGGTGGCACTCCCTTGACCTTGGTGGTGGAATAGTTACCTCGGGCTTCAAGTCACAGGCCACCTTGGCACAGGAGCTCGATTCGATCAATATGCCTCGAGACCTGACGGATAAGACCGTGCTGGACATCGGCGGGTGGGACGGCTTCTTTGCTTTTGAGGCCGAGAAACGAGGAGCTGCGCGTGTGGCAGTGGTTGACCACTACCAGTGGTCAATGGATCTCGGTGAATGGTGGCGCTATTGGCAAGACTGCCGAGCACGGAACTTCCCACCGGGCCCGTATCATGAGCAACCCTTCTGGCATCCAGACACGATGCCGGGCAAGCTCGGCTTTGATACCGCACGCAACGCCCTTGGTAGTGGCGTGGAAGAGATGACCGTCGATTTCATGGAGGCCGACCTCCAAGACATCGGTGTCTGGGATGTTGTTCTTTATCTCGGAGTTCTGTACCACATGGAGGACCCATTGAGAGCTCTCAAGCGAGTAGGTGCTGTGACTCGCGAGCGCGTCATAATCGAGACTGAAGCCGTTGTGATCCCTGGATATGAACATGAGGCTCTTTGGCGCTTCTTCCCTGGAAACGAACTTAATCATGACGTGTCGAACTGGTGGGCGCCCAACATTGCTGCCCTCGTCGGCGCGCTCCAACCCGCGGGTTTCAGCCGAGCAGAAGTCATGCTCGGCCCCGCTCGTGAGCAGGTAGAGGCGGACGGTGGTCCGCATCACTACCGTGCCATCGTCCACGGAATCAAGGGCCCGCATTAAGGTAGATATCGTCCGTCGACCACCCAGGAGACCCCACGCCCTCGTCGGCGGCCCCATACTGGCCCAGGTGCGCCGCGCGCGAGTAGACGAGCCACGCAGCGCCACGCCGTCCGCACGTCCTCGGCGGCTTGAGGGCCTCGCGGTGTCGCTGGCGCTGCTGGGCGCGATCGTCCTCGCCGGGCGGGGCGGTTGGCCCGCACCGCGCCGACAGTCGCAGAGGAGCTGTACCCTGCTGGGCGGCTTCGACCCGGGAGAACGATCGTGACCCACGCCGACTCCGACCGCACGCTGACCATCGACGGCCGCGAGATCTCGGACTCCGCCCCGAGCTACGTCGTCGCCGAGATCGGCCACAATCACCAGGGCGATCTCGACCAGGCGATGCACCTGTTCGACGAGGCCCGCCGGGCGGGCGCGCACGCGGTCAAGATCCAGAAGCGCGACAACCGCACGCTCTACACGCGCGAGGCGTTCGACAAGCCCTACGAGAACGAGAACTCGTTCGGGCCGACCTACGGGCTGCACCGTGAGGCGCTGGAGTTCGGCCGGGCCGAGTACGAGGAGTTGATCGCCTACTCCCGCCGCGTGGGCGTCACCTTCTTCGCCACCGCGTTCGACCTGCGCTCGGCCGACTTCCTGGCCGAACTGGACATGCCCGCCTACAAGATCGCCTCGGCGGACCTGCGCAACCTCCCGCTCCTGCGCCACGTCGCCTCGTTCGGCAAGCCGATGGTGATCTCGACCGGGGCGTCGACCCTCGAGGACGTCAAGCGCGCGCACCAGGCCGTGGGCGAGATCAACCCGCAGGTCGCCCTGTTGCAGTGCACCGCCGGCTACCCCGCCGCGTGGGAGGAGCTGGACCTGGGCGTGATCGCCACCTTCCGTGAGCTGTTCCCCGACACGGTGATCGGGCTCTCCAGCCACGACAACGGCATCGCGATGGCCGTCGCCGCCCACACGCTTGGCGCCCGGATCATCGAGAAGCACTTCACGCTGGACCGCGTGATGAAGGGCACCGACCACCGCTTCTCGCTCGAGCCCCAGGGCCTGCGCAAGATGTGCCGCGATCTCTCGCGGCTGTATGTCGCCCTCGGCGACGGGACCAAGAAGGCCTACGAGAGCGAGGCGGCGCCGGCGCTGAAGATGGCCAAGAAGCTGGTGGCCGCACGGGATCTGCCCACCGGCCACGTTCTGGGGGCCGAGGACGTCGGGATGAAGTCCCCCGGCGACGGCCTGCCCCCCTATGAGTACGACAGGGTGATCGGTCGCCGTCTGCTCCATCCGGTCACCGAGGACCAGTCGTTGACCTTCGAGATGCTGGAGGACGACAGCCAGCCCGCCCTGGCCGCCGTGCGTCGCGCGGATGTCGCCTGATCCGGCCGCGCCCCTCGCGGGCGAGGTCGCGCTGGTCACGGGCGCCCGGGGACGGCTGGGGCCGGTGTGGGCGCGCGCGCTCGAGGAGGCCGGCGCCGAGGTGGTCGCCATCGACGTGGACGACGCCGACGTCACCGACCGAACCTCGCTCGAGGCCGTCCGCGACCGCCTCGAGCGCGCGCCGTCCGTGCTGGTCAACAACGCGGGCATCGACCAGCCTCCCGACGCGGGGGCCGGCGCGGTGCTCGACCACGGCGAGTTCCTGCGCGTGCTCGACGTCAACCTGGCGGGGGCGTTCAACGCGACGCTGGTGTTCGGCGAGCCCATGGTCGCCGCCGGACGCGGGGCCATCGTCAACATCGGCTCGCTCTACGCGTCGATCGCCCCCGAGCCGGGCTTCTACGACCACCTGGAGGGCTTCCTCAAGCCGCCGGCCTACGGGGCGTCCAAGGCGGGGCTCGTCCAGCTCACCAAGTACTTCGCGCGCCTGTGGGGTCCCCGGGGCGTTCGGGTGAACACGCTCTCCCCCGGGGGCGTGCGCGCCGAGCAGGACCCGCAGTTCCTGGCCAAGTACTGCGCCCGGGTCCCGCTCGGGCGGATGGCCGAGCCCGAGGACCTGACCGGTCCGCTGGTCTTCCTGGCCTCGGAGGTCTCGCGATACCTGACCGGGCACGAACTGCGCGTCGACGGAGGCTTCACCGCATGACCACCACTGCCACCCGCACCGTCCACAACGTGATCGGCGGCGAGGAGCGTCCGGCCGCCTCGGGGGAGACCATCGATAAGCGCGCGCCGGCCACCGGACAGGTTCTCTCCCACGTCGCCCGCTCACGCGCGGAGGACGTCCACGCCGCGATCTCCGCCGCGGTGAGCGCGCAGCCGGCGTGGGCGCGCGAGACGCCCGTGGCCCGTGGGGCGCTTCTGCGGCGGATCGCCCAACTGCTGGAGCGCGACGCCGAGGAACTCTCGCGGATCGTGGCCGAGGAGACCGGCAAGCCCCTCAAGGACGCCCGCGGCGAGACCGCCGGGGCGGTCGAGCAGGGCTACTTCATGGCCGGCGAGGGCCGGCGCCTCTACGGCAGGACCACCACGTCGGCGGTACCCCACCGCCACCCGATGACCGTCCGCCAGCCCCTCGGCGTGGCGGGGCTCATCATCGCCGCCAACACGCCCCTGCCCAACGTTGCCTGGAAGGTCTTCCCGGCGCTCATCTGCGGCAACGCCGCGGTGCTCAAGGCCAGCGAGGACACCCCCGAGAGCGCGGTGGCCTTCGCGCGGCTGGCCGCCGAGGCCGGATTGCCGCCGGGCATGCTCAACGTGGTCCAGGGTCTGGGGCCCGAGGCCGGGCAGCCTCTGGTCGAGGATCCACGGGTGGCCGTCGTCTCCTTCACCGGCTCCACCGCCGTGGGGCGGATGATCGCCCGCGTGGCCGGCGAGCGGCTGGCCAAGGTCTGCCTGGAGCTGGGGGGCAAGAACCCGTTCGTGGTCTGCGACGACGCCGACGTGGACAAGGCGGCCCAGACCGCCGCGCTGAGCGCGTACTCCAACGCCGGCCAGCGCTGCGCGGCGGGCAGCCGGATCATCGTCTTCGACGCGGTCTACGACCGCTTCCGCGAGCTGCTGGTGGAGCGCACGAACGCCCAGCGCGTCGGCTCGGGCGACGAGCACGACTTCGGCCCCGTGATCAACGAGCGCCAGCTCGAGCACATGCTCACCCGCGTTCGCGAGGCCAAGGAGAAGGGCGCGACGATCCTCGCCGGCGGCCACCGGCTGACCGGCGAGCACTACGGCGAGGGCTTCTACATGTCGCCCACCCTCATCGAGGGCTCCGATGAGCTGTCGTCCAGCGAGCTGTTCGGCCCCATCACCACGCTTCACCGCGTGTCGGGCTTCGAGGAGGCCCTCGAGCTGGCCAACTCCTCGCCCTACGGCCTGACCGCCGCCATCTGGACGGCCTCGGTGCACCGCGGGCAGGAGTTCGTCGCACGCATCCGCAGCGGCGTGGCGGCGGTCAACGGGCCGACCTACGGCTCAGAGCCCCACTGGCCCTTCGGCGGGGTGGCCGACTCCGGCACGGGGTGGCGCGAGCCGGGCACCGAGGCACTGGACGTCTACTCAGACCTCAAGACGGTGCACGTGACCCACGACCCCGGGCGGGTCTAGCTCAGCCGTGCTCTGCCGCGGTCATCGCTGCGCGCGCGAAGGCGCGCAGATCCTCGAGGTCGTCGAGTGCAGCGAAGATCCGCTCCGCACGCAGGCCGCGATAACCGTGGACGAGCAGGTTGCGCATGCGAGCCGCCTCCCCGAGGCGCTCGGCGAGCTCCCGTGAGATGACCTCCGCCTGGGCCAGGCGGAGGAAGACATCGCGGTAGTCGCCCGGGGCGCCGAGACCGAGCTGCGCGACGAGATGGGCTCCCGCGTCGATGCAGACCTGCACGGCCAGCTGCACTTCACGCTCGGTCTGGTGCTGGACACGCTTGGAGGCCAGGAAGCGGGCCGCGCCCTCAGCCCGCGTCTCCTCCAGTAGCGGCAGGAGCTCATCCAGGTGTGCGAGGAGGTCGCGGATCTTCTCAAGGTCGACCAAAGCGGTCCTCGGCCAGTCGATCGCGCAGACCCCGGGCAAGCTCCGCGCGCAGGTGCTCGGTGTCGAGGTATTCCAGGATCGCCCGTGCTTCCAGGTCGACCCGGACGCCGGGGCGGCGATCGACCAGCGTCTGCTTGTCCCGTATGGCGCGATGGCGCAGCAACGCAGAGGCGTCCTGGAGGCAGACTACGTCCACCGACTCGTGACGGATCGCCTCCACGGCGTCGCCCTGAAGCTCCCGGAGAAGCTTGCACCGCTGCTTCCCCGCGAGCGCCGGCTCGAGCCACACGCCGACGTCCACGTCTGACAGCGGCCCTGCCCGGCCGGTCGCCTGCGAGCCGAAGAGGTAGGCGGCGACGACGCCCTCGCGATCGAGCGCGCCCGCCAGGCGCTCGCGGGCCGCGGCATCGAAGTCGACCGGCGGCAGGCGATCGTCGAGGAGCACCACGAGAGGATGATCGCGCATGGGCCGGACCGGGCGCCGTGGCTCATCGGAGCCAGTGGACGAAGGCGGGGTACGGCGGTCCCGCGAGGACCAGCCTCTCAAGGGAGGCGGTGAGAGTCCCAACGATCCGGGGTCCTTGCGGGAAGCGCCGGGGGCTGAGGATGACGATGCCGTGGTGGCTGCGCCCCTGGCTGCGGTACTGACGGTCGAGGGCGAGTAAGTCCTCGCGGTTGTAGGTGACGGTCGCCCGCTTGTCCTGCTGGGCGTGTTCGAACAGGTCGGGGTCGGGCAGGCCGCGCAGCTCGGGCGGTTCAGTCACGGCGGCGACGTCGTGGCCGCGCCGACGCAGTTGCTCTGAGATCGCGGCTGAGAGCATCTCGTCGAGCAGCAGCTTCACGCGAGCGCGTTCTGCTCACGGCGCCACTGCTCCTCGGCCGCGTCGGCCTCGTCGATGTTGCGGCGGATTCGCTCGTCGATCTCGGCGGCGTACTCGGCGTAGTAGCCAACGGCGGCGCGAACCTGCGCCGGGGTGAGGTCGGCCCACTCGGCGGCCGCCCGGACCGCGTCCTCGCCCTCGAGACCACCGGCGCGGATGGCGGCGATGACCTCCCACACGTCCGGTCCGCCGGCGAGCCCCGCTCGGCGACCGGCGGGACCGTCGCGGAATACGACGCCCGGGTGATCCTCCATGCGCATTCCCTCGTCGATGTATCGCTCGGCGAGCCGAGACCTGTTGATCCCTGCCCGTGCGCCGCGGCGCTCGAGACGGTCGACGACCGAGGCGTCGAAGCGGGCCGAGAACTGGCGTGCCCGTGCGATGTAAGACACTGTAACGCATCAGCTACAGCCCTATGGGGATCGTGGGCGGGGAAGGCAGCTGACAAGCCGCGTAGCCGCGGCTCCGGTTACCCAACGCGAGGTCGAAGTCGCCGTCCGAGCGATGCCTTACGGGACGGCTCGCGCGTCAAGGGGACAGCAACGTTCTCAGGACCTTCGCCTCGGCGCGCAGGTGCTCGTGTCGAGGTATCCCAGGATCGCCGTGCTTCTCATCTAGGTCGACGGGGGCGGCAGCAACGGCGCCGGTGGCGGACAGGCCCCCGGCCAGGGCCAGGAGGGGATAGAGAAACGAGGGTCTCACACGGCGCGCATCGGCATAGGGCGCGGGCCTACTGAAGGTGACCAAGGGCTAACCCTGCGACTTCGGCACAGGGATGGGGGGCTCTTGAGACGCGATCTGCGCCTTCGGCGGTCCACTTCCTTTACGGACCGGCGCCACCCCCGCGCCCGCCAATCAGCGACCTTGGTGTTGGCGCCGAGAAGCGGACGGATGGACGAGACCAGGCCTGTTCGTCGACGACGCGAGGCGGCGCCGTCCCGCTCTTCGTCTTCGGCCGTAGACTCAAGCGATGTTGGACTGGACACAGCGAGTCGTGCTCGTCGGCGAGGTGGCGCAGGCGCACGACGGCAGCCTCGGGCTGGCCCACGCCCACATCGACGCAATCGCCGACGCCGGCGCCGATGCCGTCAAGTTCCAGACACACATCGCCGCCGCAGAGACCACCCCGAGCGAGCCGTGGCGCGTGCCCTTCAGCTACGAGGACGCAACGCGCTACGACTACTGGCGGCGGATGGAGTTCACCGAAGAGCAGTGGCACGGCCTCGCCCGCCACGCCGCCGACCGCCGCCTGGCCTTCCTGTCCTCGCCGTTCTCCCTGGAGGCGGTGGAGCTGCTCGAGCGCGTCGGCGTGGCAGCCTGGAAGGTCGCCTCGGGCGAGATCGCCAACCCCCTGCTCCTGGACCGCGTGGCGGCCACGGGGGCCCCGGTGATGCTCTCGACGGGCATGAGCCCGTGGGCGGAGATCGACGCGGCGGTCGCACGGGTGCGCGAGCGCTCCGGCGCGCCGCTGGCCGTGCTCCAGTGCACGTCCGCCTATCCGACAGCGCCCGAGGAGCTCGGGCTGAACCTCCTGGGCGAGATCGCCCGGCGCTATCGCTGTGCGCCTGGCCTTTCCGACCACTCCGGAACGATCTTTCCGTCCCTGGGCGCCACCGCGCTCGGCGCCCGTGTGCTCGAGGTGCACGTCGCGCTGAGCCGCCACACGTTCGGGCCGGACACGCCGGCGTCGGTGACCGTGGAGGAGCTGCGCGAGCTCGTTCACGGCGTACGAATGCTCGAGCGCGCGCTGGCCACCCCGGTGGACAAGGACGCCATGGCCGGCCGCCTCGACGGAACGCGCACCCTGTTCACCCGCAGCGTGGTCGCCCGGCGTGACCTCCGCGCCGGCGAGGTGCTGGCCGCCGGCGACCTGTCCGTCAAGAAGCCCGGTGGAGGACTGCCGCCCGAGCGCCTGTCCGACCTGGTCGGCCGGCGCGTGCGCGCCGCCGTCGCCGCCGACCAGCCGCTGGCCGCCGAGGATCTCGAGCCCCCGGCCGCATAGAGCCGCGCCCTCGCTAACGTGCCCGCGGTGCCGACCGTCGTCGCCCTGATCCCGGCGCGCGCCGGATCGGTTCGTGTGCCGGGCAAGAACGTCCGCGAGCTCGCCGGCCATCCGCTGCTGGCCTACTCGATCGCCGCCGCCCACGAGAGCGAGCTGTTCGAGGCGGTGATCGTGTCGACCGACAGCGAGCAGACCGCCGAGGTCGCCCGCCGCTACGGGGCCGAGGTCCCCGACCTGCGACCGCCCGAGATCGCCGGGGCCACGTCGCCGGACATCGACTGGGTCGAGCATGTCCTGCGTGGCACGACCTACGACGCCTTCTCCATCCTGCGCCCTACCAGCCCCTTCCGTCGCGGCGCGACCATCCGCCGAGCCTGGGAGGCCTTCACCGCGGTTCCCGAGGCCGACTCCCTGCGCGCCGTGCGCCCGGTCCGCGAGTACCCGGGGAAGATGTGGGTCATCGAGGGCGAGCTCATGCGCCCCCTGCTCCCCCAGCCGGCCGGCGAGATTCCCACCCACTCGCGTCAGACCGCGGCGCTGCCCGCCGTACACGTGCAGGACTCCTCTCTGGAGATGGCCTGGACGCGCATCGTGGCCGACCGCGAGATCGCCGGCCGCCGCGTGGTGCCCTTCCTCAGCGAGGGCGCGGAGGGTTCAGCATCGACTACCCCGACGACTGGAAGGCCGCCGAGCGCCTGGCCGCCGCGCAGCCCGCGCTGCTTCCCCCGTGAACGTCCTCGCCTGAGTCGTGGAAGCCGCCACGTTCGCCGCCAACGCCCCGATCGCGCTGCGCTACGTGCCGCCGCGCGAGCTCGAAGCGATCCGCCGCATGGAGGACCCCGTCCAGCGCGTCGCGGCCTTCGCCGATGCCTCGCGCATCAACGCGCTCAGTTCGATCATGGAGGCCGGCTCCGGCCACGTCGGGACCTCCTTCAGCGTGCTGGACATCCTCAGCTGGCTGCACCTCGAGGTGGTCGAGGGCGACGACGTGGTCTTCTCCTCCAAGGGCCACGACGCGCCGGGCGCCTACGCCGTGCTGGTCGGGGTGGGCAAGCTCGACTTCGACCTGCTCCACCGCCTGCGCCGCCTGGGCGGCCTGCCCGGGCACCCGGACATCGAGGCGGTGCCCGCGATGTCGACGAACACCGGCTCGCTGGGCATGGGCATCTCCAAGGCCAAGGGCTTTGCCCGCGCGGCGCGATTGGCCCAACCACCCGGCCGCAGGCGCGTGTTCGTGGTCACCGGCGATGGCGAGCTGCAGGAGGGACAGTTCTGGGAGTCGCTGGGACAGGCCGCCAACGAGGGCCTGGGCGAGATCACGGTCATCGTCGACCACAACAAGATCCAGTCCGACACGTGGGTCGACCAGGTCAGCGACCTCGGCGACCTAGGCGCCAAGGTGCGCGCGTTCGGCTGGGCGGTGGCGCGCTGTGACGGCAACGACGTGCGCGCGCTGGGCGAGACGCTGGGGACCCTGCTCGACGAGCATCCCGACCGGCCGAAGCTGCTGGTGGCCGACACCATCAAGGGCTCCGGCGCGACGGTCTTCGAGCCCCACGAGCTCGAGCGCTCGGCCACCGCGCTGTACGCCTTTCACTCCGGCGCCCCCGGGCCCGACCAGTACGCCGCCGCGCTGGGCGAGATCGCAGCCCGGCTGGACGAGCGGCTGGGCCGGGAGGTCGCCTACGAGGAGGCGCAGGCGCCGCGGCGCACCCAGCCCTGCGCCCCGCAGAAGCTGCCTTTCGCCTATGGGGAGGCCCTGGCCGACGCGGCCGAGCGCGAGCCGCGCCTCGTCGCGCTGGACGCCGACCTCTACCTGGACACCGGCCTCATTCCCTTCCGCGAGCGCCATCCCGAGCGCTTCGTGGAGTGCGGCATCGCCGAGCAGGACATGGTCAGCCAGGCAGGGACGCTGGCCCTGGGAGGGATGCTCCCCGCCGCTCACTCCTTTGCCTGCTTCTTGACCCCGCGGGCCAACGAGCAGATCTTCAACAACGCCACCGAGGCCACGAAGGTTCTCTACGCCGGCACCCTGGTGGGGATCATCCCCGGCGGCCCGGGCCACTCCCACCAGATGGTCCGCGACATCGCCCTCATGGGCTGCCTGCCGGGCATGGCGTGCTTGGAGCCCGCCACCGACCACGAGGCGCGCCTGTGCGTGCAGTGGGCGGTCTTCGAGGCGCCGGGCTCCGTCTACATCCGCCTGGTATCCGTGCCCTGGGAGCTGGGCTTCGAGCCCTGGCAGGCCGAGCGGCTGCAGCCCGGACGGGGCACTGTGGTGCGCGAGGGCACCCGCGCGGTGGTGGTGTGCACCGGCCCGGTGCTGCTCAGCCAGGCCCACGCGGCCGCGCAGAGTCTGGGCGACGTGGGCGTGGTCTCGCTGCCCTGGCTGCGCGACGTGGACGGCGCCTGGCTGGGCGAGGTGGCCGGCGACGCCCCGGTCGTTGTGCTCGACAACCACTGGCACGTGGGCGGGCAGGGCGACGCGGTGCGCGCCGCGCTGGGCGGCCGGCCCGTCGAGGTCTGGGGCATCGACCGCCTGCCGGCCTGCGGCTCCAACGAAGAGGTCCTGCGCGAGCACCGCCTCGACGCCGACTCCCTGGTCGAGCGGCTGGGCGCCCTGTGAGGCACATCTACCTGTTCTGGGACATCGACGGCACCCTGCTCGACACCGCGCGGGCAGGAATCTTCGCCTGGGAGGCGGCCATCCGCGTGGTGCTGGGCGACGAGCCCGCCATGGCCGACATGAGGACCGCCGGGCTGACCGACGCCGAGATCGCGGTGAAGGTCGCCGCCGCCCATGGCCACGACGACCCCCGGACGGCCGCCGAGCTACTGCGCAGCTACGCGCAGCACCTGCCCGATCGCCTGGGCTGGCGCCAGGGCCGGGTGCTGTCCAACGTGCGCGAGAACCTCGAGAGGCTCTCGCGGCGCGACGACGTGATCAGCATGCTGCTCACGGGCAACGTGGCCACAGGTGCGGAGGCCAAGCTGCGCCACTACGGCCTGTGGGGCTTCTTTGGTTCGGGAGGAGCATTCAGCGTGGAGGGCGACGACCGCCCCTCGATCGCGCGCCAGGCGCGCGAGCTCGCGGCCGAGCATGGCGGCGAAATGCCCACGGGCGAGCAGATGGTGGTCATCGGCGACACGCCCCACGACATCTCGTGCGGAAAGGTGATCGGAGCGCGCACCGTGGCGGTGGCCAGCGGTCCCGGGTATGACCTCGACGCACTGCGCGCGTGCCGGCCGTGGGCGGCGCTCGAGGAGCTGCCGCCGCCCGAGGACTTCGCAGCTCTCGTGCTCGACGGCCGCTAGATCGACCAGACGTGGTCCCCGACGGGGATCACGTTGCGGGTGTCGACGATCAGGCGAGCGTGGCGCCAGTGAGGTTGGTCGAGGAACGCGCGATGGGGCGTGAGCATGACCACGCAGTCGGCCTCGCGCACCTCTTCCTCGGTCCAGCCCACGTTCTCGAGTACGGTGCCTTGACCGAGACCCACCGTGGGGACCCAGGGATCGCAGTAGCGGATGTCCGCGCCGCGCGCGAGGAGGTCCTGGGTGATAATCAGCGAGGGCGACTCTCGCGTGTCGTGCACGTCGGGCTTGTAGGCCATGCCCAGCACCAGGATCCGCGCGCGGTTGATGGCCCGCCCGACGGAATTCAGCGCGTCGGCAACCCGATGGACCACGTGGACGGGCATCTGGGCGTTGATCTCGTGGGCGGTGTCGATCATCCGCGCCGAATAGCCATACTCGCGCATCCGCCACGAGATGAAGTGCGGCACCACCGGGATGCAATCGCCACCAAGGCCCGGCCCCGGGTGGTGGGGCATGAAGGCGAAGGGCTTGGTCGCCGCCGCGTCGATGACCTCCCACGCGCTGATCCCCAGGCGGTCGCAGATCAGCGCGAGCTCGTTGGCCAGCGCGATGTTCACCGCCCGGAAGGTGTTCTCATGCAGCTTGGCCATCTCAGCGACCATCGGGCGGCGCACCGCGACCACGTCATCGACGATCGTCTCGTACACAGCGCGCACGCGCGCCAGGCACTCGTCGGTGACCCCGGCCACCAGCTTGGGCGTGTTGTGCACGTCGTAGACGCGGTTGCCCGGATCCACCCGCTCGGGCGCGTAGCCCAGGAAGAAGTCACGGCCGACCTGACGGCCGCCGCGCTGCAGGATGTCGAGCACCAGCTCCTCGGTGGTCCCCGGGTAGGTGGTGGACTGCAACATCACCAGCTGCCCGGACGAGAGGTGCTCGCTGATGCTCTCCGCCGCCGCGACGACGTACTTCACGTCGGGCGAGCGGGTCTTGGAAAGCGGGGTAGGCACGCAGATCGTCAGCGCGTCCAGCTCGCCGACCGCCGCGTAGTCGCAGGTGGCGCTCAAGCGTCCCTCAGCCGCCGCGTAGCGCTCCTCGGGCACGTCGACCAGATACGAACGGCTGTCGTTGACCGCCTGCACGCGCTCAGCGTTGAGGTCGATCCCCGTCACCGGGAAGCCGGCCTCGGCGAAGGCCATCGCCAAGGGCAGCCCCGCGTAGCCGAGGCCGACGATGCCCACGCGCGCCTGCCGGGTAGCGATGCGCTCTTCGAACGACGCGACGGCGACGGTGGCGCCTCGGTCCTCGCTCACCGAGCGAGTGTATCGATCGGCCTTGCGGTCCGCGATCACGCGCGAACGCCCGCGACCTCGTGCGCCCGGGCCGTCGCGCCGGCCTCGTCGACGTCCACGAGGACCGGTGCCGGCGCGCCCATCGCGGCCGCCGCCATTCGGGCCGCCTCGAGATGGCGAGGGTTGTGGTTGGCCAGGGAGACGAGGCCGACCGCGGGCACGCCCAGGAAGGCACCTAGGTACGCCGGGCCGCCGTAGGTGCTCACGAAGGCGTCGGCCCGGGCGAGCACGCGGGTCTGCTCGGCGAGGTTCGTCCGAGCGGCCAGGCCGCTGAGAGAATGCACGCGCTCGTGGCCGGCGAGGTCCATCTCGGCGTGCTGGTCAAGACGCAAGCCCGTGGACAGAAGGACGACATCGACGCAGTCCGCGATCCTCCCCAACAGCTCGGCCACGAAGCGCCGGTTCGCCGGCGTCTCGGGGAAGCAGGCGCTGAAGTACGGCTTGGCGGCCACGAAGCGGGCGGGAAGCTCGCGCGAGGGTTCTGGAGGGGTGAACGGGCGCCAGTCACAGCGCCGGCGCAGCTCGTCGGCCCCCGCGTCGGCCGCCCACCAGTAGCGCAGGCGGCTGTACATCACCAGCGGGTGGACGACGGTCGAGTCGCCGACGCCCGCGCGGCGCCACAGTTCGCGGTCCAGGGAGGTCAACTGCATCTGCTTCTCGTCTCCGGCGGTGCCCACGCGCGAGCGCTGAGCGGCCAGGAACTCGTCGCGGCCCATGAGGTCGTGGACGTCGACGTAGCCGTCGGCCAGCCCCGCGTACCAGTCCCCGGCGCCCCCCCGGGAGATCGCCGTCACCTGCGCTGGCTTGACCCCGTTGCGCTCCAGCAGCGCCCGCAACAGGGGGATCCAGTAGAGGACCTCGAAGCCGATCTCCGACAGCCACGGCCCGACGAACACGCGGTCACCCGTCCGCCCCGCACGAGCCAGCGCGCGCTCCATGCGCCAGCGGTGGCCGCGCACGCCGGCCTCGAAGCGCACGGCGGCCCCGAACGCCGACGGGGAGGCGAAGTGATGGGGACGGGGCACCCGGCGAGGATCGCATAGCCTGCGCGAACACATGATCGTGCCGACCGAGCAGCTCGGGGCCCACCGCGGTCGCGTGGCGATGGTCGATGGCGGCTTTGACCCGCTGCACGCCGGGCACGTCGACTACTTTCGCGAGGCTGCCCGCCTGGGGGTCCCCGTGCTGTGCAACGTGTCCCCCGACGAGTACGTCGCGCGCAAGCACCCTGTCCTGCTGCCTCAGGCCGAGCGCGCAGCGATCCTCGACGCGATCCGCTACATCGATCTCGTGCACCCTTCCCAGACCATCACCGAGGAGGTCCTGCGCCTCCTGCGCCCCCGCTACTACGTCAAGGGCGCCGACTGGCGCGACCGCCTGCCGCCCGCGGAGATGAGCACCTGCGCCGAGCATGGCATCGAGGTCGTCTATCTGGACACGGTCACCAACTCCTCCACGACGATCCTCGCGCGCCTGCACGGATGAACGACGCCGTGGTCACCCACCACACGAACCCGTTTCGCTCGGGCGTCGCGCGGTTCAACCAGCTGCTGGCCGAGGGCCTGGGAGTGCCCTTCGTCACGATCGAAGAGGCCGGGCGCTTCACCACGCCCCTGCTGTCGTTCAAGTTCGAGCAGCTGGGCGAGCGCGAGGAGCGCACACTGACCGAGCTGGCCGACCAATGGGAGCACCACGACGTCTTCCTGCACACCTGCTCGGGCCTGGAAGTGGAGCGGCGCCTGCTGGCCGGGGCGCGCCGCGTGCTGTGTGGCAACAGGGCCATCGCCGACCGCCTGGCCGACCTGGACGGCCACGTCGAGACCCTGTGGACCCCGGGACTGATCGTCGAGCGGCGGCGCATGGCCCCGACCGAGGTGTCGGTCTTCTCCTTCGGTATGGCCCACAAGATCCTCACCGACCGCTTCCGGCACCTTCGCGATCTCCTGGAGGCCTCGGGACGCTCGTACTCCGTGCACGTGTCGGCCGCCACCCACGAGACGTCCACCATGCGCGACGCCGAGATCGTGTTCGCCGAGATGGACGCGCTCTTTCCTGACCGGATGTACTTCCTGGGCAACCTCTCCGACCTGGCCGTCGCCCACGAGCTGCAGCGGTGCACGTTCTTCGCCGCCTTCTTCGAGGGCGGCGTGCGGGCCAACAACACGTCGGTGGCCTCGGCCATCGAGCGCGGTGCGGTGGTCATCACCAACCTCGACGAGTCCTCGCCCACCGAGCTGGTGCACATGGACAACGTCATCGACATCGACCAGACCGACGAGCTGCCCTTCGACCCCCTCGTCCTGCGGCGCATCAGCGTCCGCGCGATGGAGACCAGCAGGGAGCGCAGCTGGGAGGCTCTCCTCCAGCGCGTGCGCCGATGAGCCGCTCCGAGCGCATCGCCGCCCTGGCCTACGACCCCGGCGCCCAGCCCGCCGAGACGGTCCCCGCGTGCAACCTGTGCGGCGCGAGCCGTCTGGTCGAGCTGGCCCGGCGCGACCGCTACGGCTATGCCAGCGTGCTGGTGGCCTGTGCCCGGTGCGGCCTCGCCTTCCTCTCCCCCCGCCCCACGGCCAACGCCTACGCAAGGTTCTACGAGCACACCTACCGCCCGCTGGTCTCCGCCTACCACGGGCGGCACATCGACGCGCAGACCGTGCAGGACGAGCAGCGCGACTACGCCGCGCAGCTCGCGGCCTACCTGGCCCGGGTGCTGCCCGGCCCGCCGACGAGCGTCCTCGACGTGGGCGGCTCCACCGGTGTCGTGGCCGGCGCCTTCGCGCGCGACGGGGTGCGCCCCACGGTGCTCGACCCTGCGCCCGCCGAGCTCGCGGTGGCCGCCGCCGCGGGCATGGAGGTGGTCGAGGGCTTCGCCGAGGACTTCGATCCCGGGGAGCGGCGCTGGGACCTCGTGCTGCTGTGCCAGACCATCGACCACCTGCTCGACGTGCGCGCGACCCTGACGGCCATCCGCGGGCTGCTCGCCGAGGGCGGCCACGCCTTCGTGGACGTGCTCGACATCGGGTGGGTCCTCGCCCGCCGTGGATCGATCGAGGAGGCCTACAAGGTCGACCATCCCTTCTACCTGACGCGCGCCACCGCCCAGGCCTACTTCGACCTGGCCGGCCTGGAGGTCGTCGCCGAGCGGATGGCCGACGACGGCCACTGGGGCTTCGTGGTGCGCGCCGCCGCGCCGTGTGAGCCGGACTGGCCGGCGCTGGGCCGGGGCGCGGAGGCCTTCCTGGCCGAGGTCTGGCGCCGGCGCGCGAGCGCGTGATGCGGGTCCTGGGGCTCGTCCCCGCGCGCGGCGGCAGCCGCCGGGTCGCGGACAAGAACCTTGCGATGCTGGGCGGGCGCACCCTCGTGCGCCGGGCGCTCGACACGGCCCTGGCCGCCGGCTGCTTCGCCACCGTGGCGCTGAGCAGCGACGACGACGCCATCCTCGCCGAAACCGAGGGCCTCGCGGTCGTCCCCGTACGACGCCCGCCACAGCTCGCGAGCGACACCGCACGGACGCTGGACGCGGTGCGGCACGCCCTCGACGCGCTCGTCGAGCCCTACGACGCCGTGGGCCACATCCAGTGCACCTCCCCCTTCACGACGCCCGAGGATCTCGCCGGCGCCGTCGCCATGCTCGAGCGCACCGGCGCCGGCTCGGTGGTCTCGGTGGCCCCCGTCGAGGCCGCGCTGCACCCGCTCAAGCTCAAGGTGCTCGAGGGCGACCGGCTGCGCCCCTGGCTGGCCGACGACCGGATGGCACCCTCCCACGAGCTTCCCCAGCTGTGGGTGCGCAACGGCTCGGTCTACCTCACGCGGGTGGAGGCGCTGCGCCGCGGCGAGATCCTCGACGAGCACGACCAGCGCGCCTACGTCATGCCCCCCGAGCGCTCCCACGACATCGACACCCCGACCGACCTGGCCTTCGCCCGCTTCCTGGAGCAGGGCGGCGACCTTCGGTGATGGGCCTGGCCGGTCTACTACGCCCGGTTCGAGGAGCTCGAGGCCAAGCTCGAGGAGGTCGGCTGACCATTGGTCGTGGGCGGATCCCTGCGCACAAGCCCGTAGTACACCGCCCCGGCCGCGTGGCGGATGCGCCGGCGCACCCGGCGCACCCGCCGCATCCGCTCGCGCCCGCGGCCAGGGGTCGCGCTGAGGTAGGCCAGCCAGCCCAGCGTGAAGGCCAGCGGGCACAGCGGCCGGCGCCAGGGTGCAAGCGGTGCGGGCGCCGGACGCGGCGCACGCCCGAGGTCGACGATCGCCTGCACCAGACGGGGCAGCGAGGGCTCGTCGGCGCCCTGTGGACGGATGAAGTGCGCGACGAACCGGCCCTGGCGCTGGAGCTGGTCGGCCGGGTCATGCAGGTCGGTGGCCAGCGCGGCGAGGTGCTCGTCGAACGAGCGGCTCTCGGCGAGGAAGCCGCCGCGCCCGCGTAGCAGGTAGGTGAAGTGCACAAGGGCCTCCTGCATGTGGTGCCACTCGGGCAGTAGCACGGTGTGCACGGGCCGGCCGACGATCGCCGCCTCGACCATCGCGCTGGTGTTGATGCCGACCACCGCGGCGCAGTGATGCAGGGCGTCGAAGTACACCGAACGCTCGTCGGCCAGCACGGGGATCCGGCCGCTGTGGTCCCATACGACGACGTCGCCCAGGTCCGAGATGTCCGCTTTCTCCCAGGATCGCGCGTTGGTCGGGTGGGGGCGAACGAGCACCGCAGCGTCGCGCAGCAGCGGGTCATCGCTGCCGCGCAGGGCGTTCACCCAGCGGCGCACGAACGTCGGCTCCTCCTCCTGGGAGCGGCGCTGGCGGGTCGAGCCGACGAACAGCAGGTACGGACGGTCGCGGGGCAGTCCCAGCGTCGCGCAGAACTGCCGGCGACTCATGGCCGGTGCCCGCCCGAACCAGCGATCGAAGGGCTGGGCGCCGGTGACGGTGACGCGCTCGGTGGGCACCCCGTGCCACTCGACGGCCTCACGCCGCTGGGTGTCGTTCCACACGGTGATGACGTCGGGCAGCGCGCGGAACGTGCCCTTGGAGCTCAGGTTGTCCCAGCTGCCCACGCAGACCATCGACCTCAGCCCAAGGGTCCGGGCGGCGTGCACGTAGTCGGTCTGCCACGGCGTGCGCTGCACGACCGGGGTGGCGAGCACCACGTCGGGCCTGGCGCGGGCGATGGCCTTCTCGATCGCGCGGTCACCGGGCAGCGACGTCTCGAGGGCGCCCAGCGCACGGCGCAGGGCGCGGTGGCGGCGCGGCGTGAAGACCCGGCCGGCGCTCAGGCGCACCACCCAGTCGGGCAGGTCGGGGTTGTTGGCCCAGTGCCCGCGGGCGGACGCCGCGGGGCGCATGGCCGGCTGCAGATAGAGCAGGTAGTCGGTGAGGGCACGCAGCGCGCGGGCGGGCGGGCCCCAGGCGCCGGAGCGCTGGGGCGCCGGGCGGTCGTCGACGACGACCCGCCCGTCGGTGCCCGCCAGGGCGCCGGTCGCATAGCCGGACTTCTCGCGGCCCATGAGCAGGTGCACCCGATGTCCCTCGCCGGCCAGCGTGCGCACCGTCTCGTCGAAGTGGATGAGCAGGCCGGCGTGGTCCATGACGAACAGGATCCGCAGGCCGCGTCCCCGCGAGTCGCCCACCGTGCGCAGGGGCTTGGGGCCCCGCCCCCGGGCGCGCTTGATCGCCAACCGGGCGGCCGCCACCGGGCGCAGCATGGCGGCCGCCAGGGCGCCCGGGCGGGCGCGAGCCGCCACCGGCGCCCCCGCAGGGCGCGGCGCGTCGCGCGCCAGCTCCTCGAGCGCCTGGGCGACGAGCGGGGCGGCCGGGCGGTCGATCCCGCACGGGCGCAGGAAGCGCTCGACGAACGCGCGGCTCGATGCAGCCGCCTCGGGCGGGCCGCTCAGGGCGTGGGCGAGCTGCTCGAGATGCTCGTCGAAGCCGCCGGCCACCAACACGGGCCCGCCGTGCTCGGCGCGCAGGTAGGCGAAGTGCAGGGTCCCTCCCTGGGTTTCTGCGAACTCGTCGGCGGCCACGGTGAACACCGGCCGGCCGACGATCGCGCTCTCGATCAGCGCGCTGGTGTTGATGCCCACCACGGCGTGGCTGTGGTGGATCGAGTCGAAGTAATCGGCCTTGCGCTGGCTCGAGGTCGGCACCGCCCCGCCCGCCGGCCAGACCACGACGCGACTGGGCTCCCCAGGTCCTCCTGGGTCCAGATGTGGGCGTTGGTCGGGTGCGGGCGCACGAGCACGCCGACGTCGCGCAGGGCGGGGTCTCGGGCGCTGCGCAGGCGCTGCAGCCACGCGCGGATGAACGTGACCTCGTCGGAGGCGACGAACGGCGATGAGCAGGTGTAGAGCAGGAAAGGTCGGGCGGGATCGAGGCCGACGTCCTCGCAGAACGCCTCACGGGAGCGGCTGGCCCTCCAGCCGAACCAATGGTCATAGGAGTGGGCCCCCAGCGCGCGGACCCGCTCGGCCGGCACGCCGTGCAAGCGCGTGGCCTCGCCGCGCTGCTCCTCGTTCCAGACAACGGTGAGATCGGGGCCTCCTTGATACGGCCCTTGTTGGTGAGGTTGTCCCAGCTGGCCACCGCGAGCGCGCTGGGGATGCCCAGCACCCGGGCGGCCCACACGTAGTCGACCTGACGGGAGCCAAGCTCGATGAGCGGCGTGATCAGGATGAGGTCGGGCGAGCGCTCGGCGATGAGCTCCATCACCGTGGGATCGACGGGGAGGCGGCGCTCGGCCGCGGCCAGCGCCGCGGCCAGCCGCCGCGGCGGAGCGCCGGGGGCGGCGGCGCAGGCATGGGCGAGCCGGCGAACGGCCAGGGGGGCGCGGTGTTCGGCGCGGGCACGCAGCCCGTGCGCATCGTCATAGCCGGGCTCCAGGTAGCGCAGCCAGTCCAGCGAGTGGCGCAGGTCGGTGGCCAGGTCTTCCCACTCGGGATGGCGGCGCGGTGGCACCAGGCCGGTGGTGAGGGCGGGGTACTGCTCGACCAGCCCGTCGAGCACGGTCGAGTCGCCCTTGCGCCCGCGCTTGGCCACGTCGAAGGCGACGTGGACCTCGTGCCCGCGTTCCAGCAGCTCGCGCAGCAGACCCTCGAACAGCCGGTCGTAGTTGACCGCGCGCACGAAGAACAGGATGCGCACGCGGGCCGCTATCCGTCCGCCCCGCGTGCCCGCAGCTCCCACCGGCGGGCCATCCGCGCGGCGGGCACCAGCGCACGCTGGGCCAGCGAGTGCCAGCGCGCCGCACGCGGGGCCGCGGGGCGCACCTCGGCGAGCTCCTCGACGCAGGCCACGAGCCGTCCGGTGGCGGGCTCCTGGAGGCCGTGCGGGCGCACGAAGGCCTCCAGGAAGCGCCGGGCGCGCTGCTCTTCGGCGCCGTCGGCCTCCAGCGCCGCAACGAGCTGCTCGAGGTGCTCGGGAAAGTCGCGCGCCACCCGCAGCAGCCCACCTCCATCGCCATCGGCCAGGTAGCGGAAGTGCAGCGTGCCCTGCTGGGAGCCGCGATAGCGCTCGGTCAGCACGGTGAGCACCGGACGGCGCTGGATGGCCGCCTCGATCAGCGCGCTGGTGTTGATGCCGACCACCGCCTGGCTGTGGTGGATGGAGTCGTAGTAGCCGGCGCGCGCCTGCGCCCCGGCCGGCATCTCGCCGCCGGGCGCGGGCCACACGGCGACGCGCGGATCGCCGAGGTCGACGCCCTCCCACGGGGCGGCGTGCTGGGGGTGGGGCCGGATGAGCACGCCGACCTCGGCCAGGCGCTCCTCGGCGCGCACACGGGCAAGCCACTCGCGCACGAAGTCAACCTCGTCGGGCGCGATGAACTGCGACGAGCAGGTGTAGAGCAGGTAGGGGCGGTCGGCGGGCAGCCCGACGCGCCGGGTGAGCTCCTCGCGCGTGGTGCTGGGCCGCGCGTCGAACCAGTGGTCGAAGCCCTGGGCTCCGGTCACCCGGACGGCCTCGGAGGGGATCTTGTGCAGCTTGACGGCCTCGTCGCGCTGGGCGTCGTTCCAGACCACCACGCGGTCGGGCGCCTCGTGGATGAGCCCCTTGTTGGTCAGGTTGTCCCAGCTGTGCACGAGCAGGGCGCTGGGGATCCCCAGCCGGCGCGCCGAGCGCAGCACCAGCGGCTGCGTCGAGCCGAAGCCCACCAGGGGTGAGACGAGCACGACGTCGGGTGCGTGATCGTCGATGTAGCGGGTGACCCGCTCGCTCTCGGGCAGCAGGGGCTCGATGCGGCGCAGCAGGGCGTCCAGCGCTCGCACGACCGGGCGCGCGCGCAGTCCGGGCAGCGCCATCGTCCGCGTCAGCAGGGCGGGCGCGTGCTCGCGGGCCCGCCGGCGCAGCGCATCGGCGTCCTGGAAGGGAGGCAGCAGGAAGCGCAGGTAGTCGCGGGCAGCCGACACGGCGACCTGCAGCTCGGCCAGCTCGCGCTCCTTGCCCTTGGGTGCCCGGTCCCACGTCACGCCGGGGGTGGCGTCGACGAGGGCCTCGACCGAGCCGGCCTGGCTCATCAGGGCCGGCCGGCGGCCGGCCAGGCCGATGTTGACCTCATGGCCACGCTGGGCCACCGAGCGCACCATGGGCTCGAACATGCGAATGAAGCCGTCGTGGCCGAGGATGAGCAGGACCTTCATGCAAATCCGTGCGATCTCAGCGCGGCGGCAGAACGCCTCAGCCTGCCGCGGTGGCGGCCGGAGCGTCGATCGCCGCGGGGCTGTAGTGCAGGCGCTTTTGCACGGACAGGTCGGATGCGCCGGCGAGCACCTGCGCGATCCGCTCCCCCGCCGTACCGTCGCCGAAGAGGCGATCGGGCTCGTAGGGCCCGTGGGCGATCTGCTCACGCACGGCGTCGGCGATGTCGCCGACGTCGTGGGCCACGCGCATGACGTTGTGGGCGGTCTCGCGGTCCTGCTGGCGGCTGCCCACGGTCACCGCGGGCACGCCGATGAAGGCTCCTTCGCGCAGGGCGGCCGAGGAGTTGCCGACCATGCACGAGCAGTGGGCCATGAGGCGCACGAACGTCTCGGCCGGCAGGTTGCGAAAGAAGTGGAACCCGTGGTCGCGGCCCTTCTCGCGAAACTGGCGGATGCCCTTGGCCACGTCTTCCGAGCCGGCGTCGACGTTGGGCCAGAAGACCAGCGCCTGCATGCCCAACTGCACCACCGCGTCGAGCGTGGCGTTGATCTGGGCCAGCCCGGCGCCGTACTCGGTGGTCACCGGGTGTTGCATCATCAGCAGGTAGGGCCGCTCGGGGTCGATCGGCGCCCCCACCCCGTGGGTGGCGGCGAACTCGCGCAGCGCGTCAGCGCGCACGCTGAGGTCGGTGCGCGCGACCAGGTCGATGGACGGACAGCCGACGTTGAAGACCGCGTCGGGGTCCTCGCCCATGGCGATGATCCGCCGGCGCGAGAGCTCGGTGGCCGGGAAGTGCACGTGGGCGAGCTTGGTCACCGCGTGGCGAACCGACTCGTCGATGGAGCCCGACACCTCGCCGCCCTGGGTGTGGGCCACCGGGATGTTCATGTAGGCGGCTGCGATGGCCGTCGCGATGGTCTCGAAGCGATCGGCGACGGTCACCACGACGTCGGGTCGCAGGTTCTCGAAGGCGGTGGACAGCTCGAGCAGTCCCAGCCCGGTGGACTTGGCCATCGTCGTGGGGTTTTCGCCCTCGACGATGAGGTGGATGACCGCGTCGGGCTCGAAGCCGTCGGCGCGGATGACGTCGATGGAGCGCCCGAAGCGCTCGAGCAGCGCTGAGGCGGCGACCACCAATTGGAGCTCGAGGTCGGGGTGGTCGCGGATGGCCAGGAGCCCGGTCTTTATGCGCGCGTAGTTGGCGCGACTGGCGACCACGACGCAGACCTTTCGCCGCGGGCGGCCGTCGCGGGCGGCCAGGCGCCGATGGCCTGGGGCTCGTTCAGGCACCGGGCGATGATAGCGAGCGGCCCGAGAGGCCCCGGGCGCCTTGGACCAGGCCGCCGAAGGCCAGGTCGAGCAGCTCGCTGTCGGCCGTCGTGACGCACGCGAGCGACCCGAATCCCGGCATGGCGAAGACCTGCTGGGCCAGATCGAGGTGCCACGGCTGGAGGCCCTCGAGGCTCGAGGAGAGCGCGAGCGAGGGCAGCCCCAGCGACGGCGCCAGGTAGGAGAGCCCCCCGTAGGTCCCCACGAAGCCCCGGGCGCCGGCGAGGACGCGGGTCTGGACGTCGAGATTGTCCGCTGGTCGCATCAGATGGGCCACGCTGAGGATGCGCTCCCCCTGCCCGGCACCGAGGTCCCTGTGGTCGTCGAGCTCAAGGTCATGTCCCAGCAGCACGACGGGGACCTTGTCGGCCAGGTTGTCCACCAGCCGGCGCACCAGCGCCTGGTTCTCCGCGCTGGCCGGCAGGGAGGCGCGCCCATAGAAGCGCACCGCCACGTACTCTTCGGGAAGCCCGGCCTCCGGCGGCGGCCCGGCGGGCGCCGCGATCGGCCGGTAGCTCGCGGCCAGGCCGCTCGCGCCGCCGTCGGTCGGGGTCACCGCCGCCGCGAATGCCCGGCGGTCGTGCTTGACCATGCGGTAGTAGAGGTCGAACAGCAGGGACGGGTGCAAGACGCCCGCGGCGCGCACGCCCAGGTGGTCGCGCACGGCGGCCAAGAGCTCCTCGTCCAAGGCGCTGACCTCGCGCTGCTTGAGTGAGGGGCGGCGGAGCACGAGCTCCTCGGGCGAGATCAGCGAGAGGACGTCGACGTAGCCGGCCGCGTCGAGGTCCGCCGCCCAGCTCGCGGTGCCGCCGCGAGAGACCAGCACCAGGCGACCACGCAGGCCGGGCTCCTGCTCGACCGCCCAGCGCACGAAGGGCAGCCAGTACAACAGCTCGAAGCCGACCTCGCCCAGGAAGGGCCCGGCCAGCACGGGCCCGTCCCCGCGAGCCAGCCCGGCGAGCTCTCCGCGCACCCGCTGGAGGTGGACGCTCGGGTCTTCGCGTCGCCGCCTCGCGAGCTTTCTCAGGCGTCCGAGCACCGCGCGCCGTGCCTCAGGCGGCGGGGGTCGGGGCGATTGGATCGTCCGCCGGAGTCATGACCGTCCAGCTCACCGTCGGCCGGTTCGCCCGCTGGCTGTCGTCCTCCTGCGCTGCTTCGACCCTCAAGGCGAAGGGCTTGGTCCACAGGAAGTCGGAGGGCCGGCCGTCGGGGTGGGTGACGATGACCGCGGCGCTACCGGCGTAGTCGCCCGGGACCACGCCGTCGAGGGTCACCCGCGCCTGGAGCAGGCGCCGGCCCGGCACGTCGACGACGTGAGGCGAGGGGTCGATGAAGCGGGGATGCTCAGCACCCCGGGTGAAGGTCAGCGAGCCGGTCAGGATGACGCCCTCCTTGTGCACGCCGACGTCGATCTCGACCGTCACCGTCTCGCCCGCAGGGGCCTCGGCGACGAGATCGCCTGCCTGGTTGAGCAACCGCGTGGCGATGATCGTGACCGACGGAGGTTCGGGCTCGAGCGGCGGTCGCCCGCGCTCCGATGTGAGGGAGCTAGGGCTTTCCCGGTAGGCGCGCACGACCTCGTCGACGCGGCCGTGCGCCCGGACCTGCCCGTCCTCGAGCCAGAGGCCGTGGGTGCAGAGTTCAGTCACCTTACTCAGTCGATTGGAGGCGAACACGAGCGCGGTGCGTTGGGCCAGAAGCTCCTCGATCCGGGCCAGGCAGCGCTCCTGGAACGGCGGGTCGCCGGCCACCACGCGGTCGTCGGCCAGCAGGACGTCGGGCTCGAAGTGCAGGCCGACCGCATAGGCCAGGCGGTCGCTCATCCCGCGCGACAGGTGCTTGACCTTCATGTGGGCCACGTCCTGGAGCTCGGCGAAGCGCAGGATGTTCTCCAGGTTGCGCGCGACCACGGCGTGGGGCACGCCGAGGAAGCGTGCGAGGATGCCCACGTTCGCCCGGACGGTGGCCTCCGCGACCACGAAGCCCGACAGCGAGCCGAGCATCGGCGCCACCCGCCCCTGGACCTCGACCCGGCCCTCGGTCGGTGGGGTGATGCGCCCCAGGATCTTCATGAGCGTCGACTTGCCGCTGCCCGTGGGACCCACGACGCCAACCGCCTCCCCGGGCTGCACGACGAGGTTGACGTCGCGCAGCGCCCACAGCTCGCGGATCGGGCCGGTGGTCTGCCGTTCGTCGGGCTCGTCGAGCTCATCGTCCTCATCGAGCTCGTCGTCGTCGTCGGCGTCCCGGCGGCGGTCCCGGTCGATGCGGTCCAGGCGGTTGCCGAACAGCGGCACGGGCACGAGGCCGCCGCCCCGCCCGAGGCGGTAGCGCTTGCCGATGCCCTGCACGACGAGGGCGGCGCCGGTGGCGGCATTCGTCATGGCGCCAAGGGTACGGCCCGTCACATCGCGTCGACCGCCGCCGCCTCCGAGCGGCGGAAGAACGCGATGCCCCCCGTGGCCACCACCACGATGAACCCGAGGGTCACCGCCAGCGGTGCCATCGGGACGCCGCCGGTGCCCAGCACGCCGTACTTGACCATCTCCACGGGCGCGGTCACGGGATTGATGGCCGCCAGCCAGCGCAGGTTCTCGGGGACGGCGCCGAGGGGGTAGATGACGGGCGTGAGGAAGAACCAGAACCCGGTGATGTAGCGCAGGAAGAAGCGCACATCACGCGCCTGGGCTCCGAGCACCGACAGCCAGAGGCCGAAGCTCTGGGCGAGCAGGACGATCAGCGCCAGGCCCGCCACGGCGGCGAGCGTGTTGGCCCCCAGCTCGAGATACGTCGTCCCGTCGGCCAGCAGGTAGTAGGTCACCGCGAGGGCGGCCATGATCATGTAGATCAGGTACTCGACCGCACCGATGGCCAGCGAGCCCACGAGCATCGTCAGCCGCGGCACGTACACGCGGCGCAGGGTGCGACGGTTGAGCTCCAGGGAGCGCGACGACCAGAACACGCTCTCCTCGAACAGGTTCCACGCGCTCATGCCGATGAGGAAGAACAGGAGGTAGGGCACGCCCTCCGACGGCGCCGACAGGATGCTGCCGAACACGAAGGCGCGGGCGGCGACATCGAGCGTCGGGCGCAGCGGCAGCCAGACCCATCCCAGCCACGTCCGCTGGTAGCGCTTCTCGAGGAGCCGCTTGCCGAACCAGCCGACCAGGCGGCGCGAGCGCCACAGTTCGCCCGCCGCGTGCGCTGCCCCAGGACGGCGCGGCTCGATGACGGTGCTCATGGCCGGGGACTCTAGGGGCGGCCACCTCAGGCAACGTCGACCAGCGGCAATCCGTTCTCGGGCGTGAACGCCTCGAAGGGGTCGAAGCCACGCTGTGCCATCTCCAGGTGGTGCTTGACCTGCGAGCGATAGAGCTGGTCGGCGCGAAACCCCGGAACCTCCGGGGCGACGTCGTCGCGCAGGAAGAAGGCGTTGACCCCGGCGGGCTCGACCGCCACGAGCCGGTAGCCCTTCTGGCCGGCCAGCGCCACGAGCGCCGCCAGCGAGGCGCCGTAGTAGCGACGGTCGCGCTCGTGACGATCGAACGACTCCGAGTACGGCACGGTGACCGCGCGGTCAGGACCGAAGAAGGAGTTGTACTCGACGATCGCTATACGCGGCGAGCAGGCGGTCAGCGCCTCCCAGACCCAGTAGTCGTTGCCGTCTAGGTCGATGCTCAGAAGATCGATCTCGCCCTCAAAGCCATGGTCGCGCACCAAGGAGTCGACGTTGTCGCGCGTGACCCAGGTGGCGAGTGCCGTGACCTGCCCCGGACGCAGCTGGGCCTCCAGCCTCTTGACCTGCTCCCGCGCGTCGACGAACAGCCCCGACCAGCCGAACTCCTCGGCGAAGAAACGGGCGTTTCCACCCATCGGGCCACAGCCGATGTCCACGAACCGGCCGGCGCCGAGGCCGATGCGCTTTAACAATGCAAGGGTGAGCCCGTCCTCTCCGTTCTGTGAGTAGACCTTGAAGCGCTGCCAGGTGAGGTCGGCAGGCGGGGGCAGCTGCTGCGCGTCGAAGTAGAGATGGCGCAGGACCCCGTCGAAGCGCAGCTCGATCCGGCGCAGCTCGGCGTACACGCGCTTGAGCTCGCGCGAGAACTCCCTGACGTCCTTGGACGCGCGCGTCAGCTCCCTGGGCACCTCCCGCACGGCATTCAGCAAGGCCCGGGTCTGCGCAAGCCTCTGCGGGAGGCTCGGCAGCCCGTCGAGCTTGGTGCGCACCTTCGAAGGCTTCTCTCGCGCCATGGCGCTCATACCCGCTCGTAGACGAGCACGCGGTTCTTGTCGCCCCAGTCCATGCGCTGCTCCAGGTCGGTCCGCCGGCGAAAGCCCTCCAGGACGAACAGCAGCCGCAGGAAGTCCTTGGTGAGCAGCGTGATGTGCGAGGGGTCGACGTCGAACTGGGTGGTGAAGTCGAGCAGGTGGTCGGGCTCGGGATGAAAGCGCGTCGTGACGTACGCGAAGCGCGAGCTCGCGCGGCAGATCTGCTGGACGGTGCGGCGCACCTCAAGCACGGTCATGTGCTCGAGCACCTCGCGGCAGATCACCAGGTCGAAGGACTCGGCGTCGACCTGGGGCTCGCTGACCGAGGCGATCGTGATGTCGTCGCGCACGTCGGGCGGCGCGAGGTCCAGGCTGGCCTCGGCGTAGTCGATGCCGTGCACGTCGATGGCCAGCTCGTGCAGGAACTGCATGAGGAAGCCCGGTCCGCAGCCCATGTCCAGCACCCGCCGGGGCTCGAAGACCTCCTTTATGAGCTGCGGATTGCGCGCCTCGATGCGCCGGCGCGTCTCCAGGTCGTAGCGGTTGTCGTCCTCGCGCCAGTCCGAGGCGAAGTAGTCCTCGTCGTAGTGCTCGGACGCGACCGGCTGTTGGGCGAGGACGGCCGCCTCGAAGTCGGCGACCACGCGGGCGAGCTCGGGCTGGTCGGGGTGGCGCATGGCGGCGGGGAGGCTAAACGATGAGGAAAGGCAGCCTAGATCGCCGAGCTTTTGTAGCGTAGCGGGGCGAGAATACGTAGCGTTGGTCCGCGAGCTGCTGTCGGTTGTGGTTGTGTCGCCTGCACCGAGCTATCGCCGTCGCGTCGTTGATGACGAGCTGGATGCTTACCTGGGACCTGCTTTCGATGTCGCCGTCGCGGTTGCCCTCGAAGGCGCCCGGGCCATCGGAAAGACCTCGACCGCGGGAGAGCGCGCCGCCACGAGCTACGAGCTCGATGACGAGACCCATCTCGCTGTCGTTTCAGCGGATGTGGGCCTCGCGCTGTCGCAGCTGGCCCCGGTGCTCATCGACGAGTGGCAACACCATCCGCCCGTCTGGGACCGCGTTCGTCGCGCGGTGGATAAGCATGACCCGCCGGGGCCGTTTTTGTTGACGGGCTCGGTTGCGCCGAAGGGCACGGGCGTTCATACGGGCGCTGGGCGCATCATCGCGTTACGAATGCGACCGCTCTCGCTCGCAGAGCGCTGGCCAGGCAGCGCGACCGTCAGCTTGTGCGAGCTGCTCGGCGGTGGCCAGCCGCCGGTCGCCGGCGTCAGCTCGTTCGGGCTCGCCGACTACACGGAGGAGATGTTCAAGTCGGGCTTTCCGGGTCTGCGCGACCTCCCGGTGAGGCTGCGCCGCGCGCAGCTGGACGGCTACATCCGGCGCGTTATCGACAAGGACTTCCCGGAGCTCGGCCATCAGCCGCGCAACCCCGCCGCACTGCGGCGCTGGATGCTGGCCTACGCAGCGGCGACCGCCACGGCCGCCAGCTGGGAGAAGGTGCGCGACGCGGCCACGAGCGGCGAGTCGGACAAGCCCGCGCGCACGACCGTCATGCCCTACCGCGACGTTCTGGAGCGCTTGTATGTGCTCGACCCTGTGCCGGGATGGAAGCCGACTCGCAACCACATCGCCCGTCTCACGGAGCCGCCGAAGCATCATCTCGCCGACCCGGCACTGGCAACGACGCTGCTCGGACTCACCAGCCAGCAACTGCTGGCCGGCGACGAGCCGGCCGTCGCCATTCCGCGCGACGGGACCTTTCTGGGAGCGCTGTTCGAGTCGCTGGTCACCCAGTCGGTGCGGGTGTACGCGCAGGCGGCGGACGCCTCCGTCGGCCACCTGCGTACGTACGCGGGCGAGCGCGAGATTGACCTCATCGTCGAGCGTGGCGACGGACGCGTGGTCGCGATGGAGGTCAAACTCCACCCCGTCGCCACAGACAAGGACGTAACCCATCTCAACTGGCTGCGCGAGCAGATGGGAGCCGACATGCTGGATGCGGTCGTTGTCACGACGGGCTCCGAGGCATACCGCCGACCCGATGGCATCGCCGTCGTGCCGGCGGCGCTCCTCAGTCAATGAAGGCACCGATCCAGCCGCCGCGGTGACCGACCGCCTTGGTAGCCGCCGGAGACCGCGCACCGAGCCCTCAGACCGCGGATCGGGAGAGCGAGACCTCCTCCATCACACCGCTATGCGACACCTGCGCTCGGCCTAGGAGGCCGGGCGACGTGCAGCAGGACGACGTCCTCGTGCACGGTGGCGATGGGCAGCCGCCGCGGCGCCCTCGGAGGCACATCGCACGATGACGCCCGCCACCAAGGTGATGAGTCCGGCCACCGCGAAGAGGGGCCGCGGGGGCAGGGGCATCGAGAGCGCGGCCGCCTCGAGCAACCAGGAGGGCCCGATGAGCAGGGCCAGACCCAGATACCGAGGAAGACCCCGTTCAGGTGAAGGATGAGGCGCTGGTACGGGAAACCCATGGCGCCGGTCGCCTCCAAGGCGGGCGACCCTCGACCGGAGGGCGCAGGAGCCCGAGTGTAGAGTCAGTCGCGGTGAGCGATGCCCGCCTCTCCCTGAGCCCGGGGCTCTGTACCGCGGGCGCAGTGCGCCAGGCCCGCCGGCACACCGCCCTGACGATCGCGGGCCTGCTCGCTGCCACGCTGTTCATCCTTGCGCTGGCCGTCATCGCCCCCGACGGCAAGGGCGAGACCACCTTTTTCGCGATTCTGGCCGGGGTGCGGGCGAGCGTCGTCATCGCGCTCGCCCGCTGCGCACGGGAACTCGATCGTCCGACGGGCGCCGTCGCGACCGCAGCACTGCTCGTGCCCGGCGCCGAGCTCCCGACCCTGAGCTGGCTACTCGCCCACGCCCGGCGGCGTGCCGCGGTGCTCCGGGCGGGGGACCCAAGGCCGAATTGATGAGCGACTCCGCGGGGAGGCCCGTGCGCGCCGCGGGGCGCCTGCTGGACAGAGCGACGCGAAGGGGACGCTCCAGGCTCGCGGAGGCGCTCGCGGGCCCCACCGTCGGGCGCTTGGACTACGAAGGTGCGCAGATCATGCTGGGCGTCCCCTCGAAGTCCGCCCGGGCGCGGCTTCGCGGCTGCGCCAAGGAGCCCTGGACCGTGCAGTGGATCGAGAGCTGGATCGGGCCGGACGAGGTCCTCTACGACATCGGGGCCAACGTCGGCGCCTACAGCCTCGTCGCGGCGCTGTCCCCGGCGGTGCGTGCCCGCGTGGTGGCCGTGGAGCCCGGCTACCCCACGTTCGCCGCGCTGTCGGAGAACGTGGTGCGCAACGGAGCGCAGGACCGGGTGACCGCGCTTCCGGTGGCCCTGGGCCGGGCGACGACCCTGGAGACCCTGCACCTGCGCACGCTCGACGCGGGGGCGGCCCTTCACACGCTGGGTGGCCACGACGGCCCGACCGGTACCGCCTACGACCAGCCCGTCCTGACCTTCCGCCTCGACGATCTGCTGGAGCGCTTCGGCCTGCCGAGGCCTGCGCACATCAAGCTTGATGTCGATGGCACAGAGCTCGACGTCCTCGCCGGAGCCGACCACACGCTGTCAGACCCGACTTTGCGCACGGTCCTGACCGAGCTCGACGACGAGAAGGGGGGGCAGCTGGAGGGCCTGCTCGCCCAGCATGGGCTGCACCTGAGTGACCGCTTCCGGCGTGAGGAGAAGCCGGGCACCGAGGGATTTGACGCGCCGCAGCCGCCCGCCTACGGGCTGTTCACGCGGGCCGGCGGAACGTAGCGAGCCGGCCAGGGGCTGGTCGGTGAGGAGTATGGCCCACCCGAGCTCCTGGCGGTACCGCCACCACACGGAGATGAGGTAGCGCGCTCGTCGAAGCTGCCGATCTCCCGCACCACCGCCATGGGAAAATAAGGTCGCCGGCGCCCGCACGAAGTTGTAGGGAGGTAGAGACCGAGCGAGTCGCGCCGCAGCAGGGCGTTCTTGTAGGGTCCGCGAGCGGGAACTCGTCGATCGCCTTCGAGCACCGTACGACCGGCGGCCTTCACGTCGCGCCCATGAAAGAGATTCGCCCGTCCTCGCGGAACAGCAGCGCAGCCGACTTGCTGTAGACCTCGTTGGTGCTGGCGATCAGTCAGCTTGCGATCGTGACCCCCTGCGCGAGAACCACCTCGGAGCAGTGCAGGTTGGTCTCGATGGTCAGCACGGGCGACTCGACGACCAGATCCACGCCAGCGGCCGCCTCGACATGGAAGACCACGTCAATGTCGTCGACCATCTCCGCCATACCACCCTTGTTCGCGCACGAGTCGATCGTCTATACGAAGCGCTCGTTCGTGCCCACCTGCCGGATGTTCTCCATCCCCCGTCGAGAGGTCGTCGCGCACCTGGACCCGGTGTCCGGCCGTGAGTAGCAGCTCTCACGGGATGCGAGCCGATGAACTCGGCTCCAGAGTCACGGGCACGTCATGTGGGCACTTGCGCCTTCGCCACGAGGCTGCCGCCATCGCGCTCTTGCGCTCGAATGATTCTGATGGGATGCACGTGCAGCACGAGAACGACCGCGTACGAGATCGTCGAAGCCAGCGCCGCGCCGGTAATTCCGTACGCCGGCACGAGGACGAGGTTGAGCGAGATGTTGCCCACTCCGGCGACCAGCCACGCGAAGAAGACGGAGCGTGGACGTCCCCGTCCGGCGACATAAGAGGAGACGATGCTCTGCAGGCACAGGAACAACAGACCCGGGACGAGTAGCCTCAGCGCTTCGGCGGCACCAACATAGCGGGCTCCGAACAGGGTGTTCAGAAGCGGATCGGCGAACGCGACGAGCAGCGCTCCGATCGCTAGCCCAAGGGCCAAGGTCGCGGACATGACCCGGACTGCGTCGCGCCAGTGGCCCTGCGCAGAGGTGGCTGCACGGCGGAACAGGACGGCGCCGAGCGCGGCTGGCACGATGAGCAACAGCTCGCCGACCTGGACCGCGACCGCATACAGGCCGGCGGAACGCGGACCGGCGATCCCGTCGACGATGAGCACGTCGATGCGCTGCACCACCTGCGTGCAAGCCACTACACCGAAGCTCATGATCGCGAACCCCGCGTACGGCCGCAGCGCCGGTAGCGCATTCCCCCACCAGCTCAGCGGAACGAGTCCCGCCCGTCGGAGGATCACGACCGCCGCCCCCGTGGCGATCACCGAGCCCGCGATCGACGCGGCCGCGACCCAGGCGACGGTGAGCCCTGTCGCGAGTACGACGGCGACCACACCGGCCAGCATCACGACGTTCGGCAGTAGCTGAACCGCGGCGTAGCGCCGCAGCGGGACGGTGGTCAGCAGCAGCTGGTGGACGATGTTGTGGATGACGTACCCTGCCGCCAGCACCGACCCGCCGAAGAGAGCGACCTCGCGTTCGGGGCCGTGCTGGGTCACCGCCGCCGCGATTGCTCCGGCGACGAGGGCGAGGCTCGCAAGGCCGAGCGCGGCGATGAACACGGCGGATGTGATGCGCGCTCGCGCACGCGCGTCGACCTGCGCCGCGGCGTAGGCACCTGCGGCAGGAAGGCCGGCGGAGCACGCGGTCCCAACCAGGATGGCTAGCGAGCTGATGACGGCCCATTCTCCGCGGCCGGCCACGCTCAGCTCACGGGCGACGAGGATGCTCGCCGTCGCGCCGATGCCCGTCGCGAGCGCGGCGGCCGCGCTGGCGAGCGCCGCGTCGCCGGTGATTCCGCGGCGAGGATGCCAGCCTAGATGGCGGCGATCAGCCATCGCAGCACCTGCGGACCGCCGTCGCCGTGGAAGGCGACCAGTGCACGCGTCGCGGGCTCGACGATGCCGTAGCGCTCCGAGCCTGTAGCGTCCTCGAGCGTGAGGACAGCGTCCTCGGGCAGCTCGGGCTCGTAGCGGTGGTGCAGGCTCACGATGCGCTGTCCCTCGCGCCGACATCCGGCGGGCAGCTGCAACCGCGCCTCGATCCTGCTCCCCACTGGGGCGCGGATCTCATCCATGACCTCGAGTGCTCCGCGCGACCAGGTGAGAGCGCGCGTGTGGCGCGCTGCGCCCCGGGCGGCCGGCAGCTCCTGGGTGGCGATCACGCGCTGCGCTCCATCGTCGAGCCCGCGCGTCTCCAGGATGTGCGGCGGTGCGTCGCCGGTGATGCTCCACAGCGCGTCGCGGCCACCGAGGCTCGCGTAGCGACGACCATCGACGAGGATGCCGGAATGCGCGGCCGCATCACGGAGCGCGTTCCGCAGCTCCGGGTTACGCGTGTAGCTGCCCGTCCCGGAGTCCCGCACCGCTAGCCGCCCCGAGAGAGTCGCCTCGAAGGACATAGCGTCGAGATGCCCGTGTCCGCCACGGCCGCGGAATCCGACCGGGCCCGCATCGAGGACGATGTGGTCATCGCCGTCGCCCAGAACCACCACGCCGGCCCGAGGAAACGTTCGGATGCCTCGGGCGACGGACCCCGCGCCGGTGGGACGACCGCCGGCGAGCATCACGCCGTCGAGCTCGACTGCCACTGTCGTGCCGGGGACGGCGCGAGCCACGCCGAGCACGGCGGCGGCGAGCGCCGCCACCCGCGCGCCCTGCTCGGATGGCGTCGGCGAGAAGGCGAGGACCCGCCCGCTGTCGTCGTCACCGACGTTGGGAACGCGTCCGGTGGCGTCCATGACCGCCAGCAGGGCGTCGAGCATCCGCTCGAGGACCGGGTCGAGCGCTCGGAGCTCCGCGCCGCCGGCGTGGCGAGCGAGCGTGAAAAGTTCCAGGTTCAGCGCGTGGTAGCGCAGCGATCCCTCCTGGTCGAACCCGTCGGAAAGCACGTGCTCGGCCGCCGCCCGCCGGGCCATCGCCAGCCCAGTCGCCCACGCGCTGCGTCGCCGCTGGTCGTCCCCGAGGTACCGAGCCAGCCACAGCAGCCCGACCGCGTTGGCGAGGAAGTGGTTGCCGTTCACGTCGGCGACCTCGAGGTTTCGCTCGAGGAACCACGCGTGCTGGCGCAACGAGCCCACCAGTACGGGGCGAGACGGCAGCGGCCGGCCGGCCTGCAGCAAGAGCGCGTCGACGCAAATAAGGCTAACGGCGCGCAGGGCGACCTCCATGCCAACCGTCCAGTTCACCGACCACCCGACCGGGTTCTCCGCCACCCAGCTGCGCACGTCGGCGTCGAGCTCGTCCAGGGCCCACTCTTCCCCTGTCGCGGCGGCGCACGCGAGCGTCACCAGGTGCCGGTGCCGCGAAAGTTCCCATGGCACTTTCACGTCTGTCGGGCGCCCGAGGTCGGCAACCGGAAGCCGGCGATGGAACCCAAGCGGCCAGTCCTGCCCGCTGTGCACGTCGGCGTGCCAGCGCGGCGGACGCCCGACCGCCGTCGGTCCGGCCGCGAAGATCGTCAGCTCGCGCCGCCGGGCGAGCTCGGCTTCGGCGCGCAGCATCGACCGAAGGACCTCTTCGCCGCAAAGCGCTGCGACTCCGGCTTCCCACGTGCCCAGGGCGAGCGCGGCCTGCTCGGTACTCGCGAGGACGGCATCTCCCGACCGCGGAGTGCACTGCGATATGCTCAGCGGGCCGACGCCGCCGCGCGCGGCTAACAGGACCCCGCGTTGCGCCTCACGCCGCGCCTCGTCGGCGAAGCGCCGCAGGATGTAGCCGGGCGGCTTGGCGGCGATCCGGCGCAGCCGCGTGAACGACACGTCAGACATCGGGCGCAAACGCGTCCGCCAGGCGGGCCTCCCACGAATGCCGCCGGCGCGCGTCCTCGCGGGCAGCGGTCCCCAGGCGGTGACGGAGCTCCGGGTCACCGGCCAGCCGCTCGAGCGCCCCGGCCAGAGCACGCGGGTCGTCCGGAGGCACGAGCAGCGCGGTCTCCTCATGCCGGAGGATCTCCTCGATCTGCGCTACGCGCGTGGCGACGATCGCCCGGCCGCTGGCGAGGTACTCGAAGATCTTGATGGGAGACCCAACGAAGTTACGGTTGCCGACGTGTGGCGCGACGAGCACGTCCACGGCCTGCAGCCAGCCGGGGACGGAGGAACTCGGGACGAGTCCCGTTATGTGCGCCGCGTCGAATGCGCCCCCGCGGCGTAGGCTCTCCAGCGCCGCAGCCGCATCCTCGCCATCGCCGATCAGCAGCAGGCGCGCGTCCGGCACGGCGCCGTGCAGGAGACAGAAGCTCTGGGCCAAGCCGACGACCCCGTGCCACGGATAGAAGAGTCCGCAGAATGCCACGACGAACGCGTCGTCTTCGAACGGCAGTCGGCGCGGCTTCGCCTCCGTGAAGCGCTCGACGTCGACGCCGTTGGGGACCACGCGGACTCGCGCGGCCGGCGCCCCCGCAGCGCGGACCTCGTTCGCCGCGTTCTCGCTGACCACGCGCATCCGGTCGGCGCCGAGGAAAGCTGCCTGCTCGGTCGCGCGCGCCGCCGCGGGGTACTTCAATGCCGACCATTCGGTGCGCCAGCGCACCTCCGATGCGTTCGCCTCCAGGATGAGCGGCACGCCCCAGCGGCGCGCGAGCGCCACCCCGAGGAGGTTGTTCAGGCTGTAGCGCTGATAGATCGCCGTCACCTCCGCGGGTCGGCGCCGGAAGCGGGCCCGCTGCCACGCGAACGACAGCAGTTCGGCGGCCTCGGCCGGGAGATTCGCAAACGCCGCGGCTGGCAGCCTGCGCCGTGGCAGGTGCTCGGTGCCCGCGATATCCCCGGTCGACCACAGCTCCACCCGATGCCCACGGCGGCGCAGGGCCTCGATCACGCCGTGGGTGTGGGCGAGGGAGCCGCCCGCGGACAGGCCGTTGTGGGCGAGCTCCAGGTCAGACCGCAGGTAGACGACGGTCCCCGCCTGGGGCGCGGCGAAGCTTCCCGCCGCCGCCCGGACGCGCCCCCACCGCGCGACCGCCATGGCCATCACAGGCATGGCGGCCGCGCACACCGCCTGCGCCACCGCAAACCGGGCCGCGTCTGCGGCGGCGTAGACACGCGAGCGTGGGACCGCCGGGTCTTTCCCTGCGGGGTCGATCGCGGCGATGCGCGGAGAGGCGATCGCCGCCGCAGCGAGCAGAGCGCCGCGGCCGCGGCTGTGCGCGAAGCCCGCCTGGCAGACCACCACCGCCGTGTAGGGCGTGCGGACGAGCCGACGGGCGAGTGCCCCTGCCGACCGCAACCGGGTGGCCAGCCCGCCGGAGGTGGCGAGGCCGAGCACCCGGGTCCTCGGCGGCATGGGGGTCGCGCCATCCACGCGGCCGTACCCGAGCACATCGATCGCGGCGGCGTTGCCGTGAACGGCGCGCGCGTGCTCGACCCCGGCCGCGAGCGCGCTGCTCAAGTGCCCGATGACGAGCACCGGCTCCTCGGGCCGGTTGCGCAGCGTCAGCGCGCCTCGTGCACGAGATACCAGCCGCCCACGCGCCCGAGCGTCCGCTCGACGACGGGCGGCAGGTCATACGTGAGGCTTCCCAGCGCCGAGTGCCGACGGGTCAGCGAGACTTCCGCGAAGCCCGCCTCGCGCAGCGCCCGGCGGAGCTCACGGCTCCCGAGCAGCCGGACATGCGGCTGGGCGTCGCTGGTCGAGTACTCGATGCGCGCCTTCCGGCTCTCCCACGACTCCTTGCGGGGACCGCCGCGCAGCAGCCACTCGGCCGCGACCCGGGCGAAGAAGATCGACTCGCGGCTGTAGAGGCCACCGATGAACACCCCGCCGGACCGCAGCACGCGTCGCACCTCCACGAACGCGGCCTCCGTGCTGGCGATGTGGTGCAGGACGCCGAACGAGTACACCGCATCGAAGGAGTTATCGGGGAACTCGAGCCGCTCGGCGTCCATGACCCGTAGGTCGCTCGTAAGTCCCTCGAGCTCGAAGCGTCGCCGCGTTAGGTCGATGCAGGCCGGCGTGAGGTCGACGCCGGTCAGCCGTGCCCCGGCGCGCCCAAACTGCAGGTGGTCCGTGCCGAGGCCGACACCGATCTCCAGCACCTCCTGGTCGCGGTAGCGCTCATAGTGGAACGTGTCGTGCATCCACGGCTGCTCCCGGTAGCGATAACGCTCGACCTCGGCAAAGCTCTCCGAGGTGTCGAGTGCGCCGTCGACGGCGTTCGACCCCGCAGGATCGTGCCCCCACTGCGCCCGCGCCTCGGCGCGTATTCGGTCAGCGTCAGAGGTCGAAGGATGGTTCCCCGCGGCCACGGCGAGAGAGTAGCCCACGACGTCGCGCGGCGCGGCTCCCGGCGCGGACGGGCACCGAATCGTGCCGCGCGGCGAGCCCAAGGGTCACGGCGGCGGTCGCGGCCCAAACCGCGTTGTAGCCCGACGAGAGGCCGATGCTGGCACCTCCGGTGAGCGCGGAAAAGCAGAAGTACGTCGCGGCGGCGACCGCAGATCCGCGCTCGGTACCACTCCAGCCGTCCGGCGCGCGGATCGCGAGGGCGGCGAGCCGGATCGTCGCCGCACAGAGCATCAGGAAGCCGAGCAAGCCGAGCAAGCCGAGTTCGGCCCCGGCCTGGACGATGGAGCTGTGCGCCGGCAGGTAGCCCGCGGCCGGTGTGTTCATCCCCAGCCCAACTCCGGTCAGCGGGTGCTCGGCCAGACGGCCCAGCCCGTCAACGGTCAGCTCGATCCGCTCGTCGCCCGAGGACCCTGGGGCCGTCGACAGCAGGCTGGAAAAGTACTCCCAGCCGCCGATGGCGATGCCGACGACAAGGGCCGCCGCCACCAGGCCCACCGCGACGCGTGCCCAATTCCCCGCGCGCGCCCGTCCTGAGGCCGTGAGGCCGATCACCAGCACCATGACCACCGCCACGATGATCGCCGAGCGTGAATAGGCCAGCACGAGCGTCGCGCCGAGGACGCCCGCCGCCCCGAGCGCGAGCCGACGCCCGACGCGACCCAGATCGCCGCCGGTCGCCCCCCCGACCGCGATCCCGAACGGCAGCAGTAGGAACGCCGCGGTGCCGTTGGGGTTGCCGAGCGTGTAGTAGTGGAAGTCGTACGGGGCGTTCTGGAACTTTGCATTGAACAGCGCCTGTGCGGTTGGAAATCCGTGTAACTGCACGAAAACCACGCCGGCGCGCAGGCACAGGACCGTCGTGGCCAGCACAAGGCCCGCCGCCACCGCGGTGGCGGGGAGCGCGCCACGCAGCAGCGCGAACGCCAGCGCGGCTGGTGCCAGGACGCACAAGATCCCGAGCAAGATCGAGTACCACGGATCCGGGCTCTCGGTAACCGAGAGCGCCGTGCCCGCTATGAGCAGCGTGATTGCCAGGGTCAGCAGACCGGATGGGCGACGGGGCTGCGGGGGACGCCACACGACCCACGTGACCAAAGCGAAGAGGGCCAGGAGGACGACCGGCGTCAGCACCACTCGCCACGGCGCGCGACCAATGTCCAGCACGTCCGGCGCATTGTTGAGCGGCGGGAAGCCGATCGCGGCCGCGCCGGCACCGATAGCCAGCCCCGCGGCAGGCCGGGCCGCTGCGTGGAGCCGGGCGTGCACCCGATGAGGATGACAGAAGGGTTGCGTCTTGCCGGCTCCCGCAGTTGGCTGGCTTGCTCTGCACTGGCGTCACGTCCCGCTCGCGGCTCTACCCGGGCAGCACGCGTCCCGCGGTCACCACCGCGCCGGAGCCCAGTCGGAGATCGGGCTTTCGGTGACCTCACGCATCCCGACCGGCCGCAGCGCATCCAAGGGCTTCGCCGCGACGTCGAGCAACGGCGGGGGCGGCGAGGCGATCGATGCGTTCATATTTGTTGGTCTATGTCAAGAAATTGATCGGGAGAGGGAGGCTCTTCTTGTGCGGGTGGGGCGACTGGAGGAGCGCCAGACGCGGCGGGCGAGGTAGCGCTTGAGGCAAGCGGATCGCTTCGCGGGTGCTCTTGCCTTCGCTGCGTCTGCGGACGATGTACTCGCGCGTCTGGGCATGGCAGGGAGCGCGGGTGACGATGACGCGGTGCAGCGCGGCGTTGATCTAGCGGTTGCCGCCCAACCGCGCCCAACAGCGCCTGCACCGCGTGCACCGGCGCATGCGCGCCGCAGCAAGGCCCACAACGTCACCCTCGTCGCGTGCGCGCGCGAACTGTCCTGCTTCCTGTGGGCCGCCGCCACCGCCGACTGACCGCGACCGACAGCCTCACACGGTCGGGAGGCCGGGGCGCCGGACCATCAGGCCGCCGGCACGCGCGACGTCGCTATGAGCAGCACCCCCCACCTCGGGTGGGCGCCACGCTCGATCCCTAGACAGCGCACCGCCGACAACAAGAAACCGGGCCCTGGGTAGCGAGGCCGCCCCGGGTCTGGGCGTAGCTGCCAGCGACGTTTGAGGCGCCCACGGCGTCGCGGACATTTGATCCATACGCCGTCACGACGCTCGGGCTCATCCCCCTTGGGCCGAACCACAGGGACACGACGGGCCGGTGAGCAGAGCCGGCCGGCACGCTCCGACGTCTTTCAGCGTCAGGGGAGCCGGGTCGGTGGCCCGCCGTCCGTCGTCGCGCTGTTGCTGCGACTTCGGCGGCGGCGCGCGACCAGGAGCAGATCCAAAGAGGAGCCGGGACATGTCGCCGACAAATAGCGAAGCAAGGGGTCTAGACCTCGGCGTCATGCGGGTCTGTCGGAGGGCCCCGCTGCTGCTGGCGTGCGCGCTCTGGTTTCTGTGCGGCGTTCCGTCGGTGCAGGCCGCCGAGGAATCCTTGAGCCCTACATGGCAGCCATGCGGGCAGCCCGTAGTGACCGAAGGGGCGGACGGACGGCTGCTGGACCTCTCCGACAGCCCGGCCGGCGAGCACGCGACCTTCGCGCTCGATCCGGCCAGAGTACCGCGTCGAGATGGACGGCGTCTCGGAAGCGAGCACCGTGACGCTGCGCGTCCCGGCGGCGGATGGAGGGTTCCTCTACGCCTCGGCGCCCCAGAGCCGCATGGCGTTCACAGTCTCCGGACTGGAGACGCTGAGCCTCCTGCTCTATGCCGACTCACCGGCGCGCTACCTCCTCAAGAACCTACGCGTCACCCCCTGCCCGGGTGCATGACGGACGCCGATCTGCGCGCTCGCGTCCTCGCCGAGCGGCCGGGCCTGCAGGCCGCGCTCGATGCGCATGAGACCGAAACCGCAGCGCGCATGGTGCTCGCATGGGCGACACCCCACATCACTTTTGCAGGGCCCCCGCCCGCGCCGATCAGTGCGCTCCCGATGTCCGCGGCGGACATGTTCGATCAGAACTTCCTAGGCGCGCACGGCGGCGTGTTCTGCGATGGCGCGGCTGACTTCTTCCGCAAGCTCTTGGAACTGTTCGGGATCGAGTCCTTCCGCGTGGACTTCGGCGAGGCCACGCTCAAGCACTCGACGGTCCTCGTGCCCGTGGCGCGGGACGGAGGTCGTCGTGGCGCCACATCATGCTCGATCCCTCGTTCGACGCCACGCTGACTGACCGTGAGGGGCAGACACTCGACGTCTTCGATGCGATCGACCGCACGATGACGCCAGGTAGTTCGGTGACGATGGCGGCGGGCGATGTGGGCGACCGGCGCGTGCTCATCGGCGAGACAGTCGTCACCTGCCGCGAGGTGACCGGGCTGTCGCCGTGCGGACTCGAGCAGTACGTAGACGTGTACCGGCCGCACCTCGTCGCGACGGGTCATCGCACCGACCGGCTGGCGCTCCTCGACGTCCTCCTCACGAGCGACGCACGGGTGAGCGGTTCCGCGACCGCAGCCGGGGACGACTTCCTCGCTCGCCTGCGGAGCGCCCGGGAGCACCCCGCAGCTCCCCGGCAGCCGGCAACCGCCCATGCGCACGACGGCACACGATGCACATCCATGGGACGCCGGTCGTCGGTGCTTCGCTCGAGGCACGTCCGTGGGATTGGGGCAGCGCCTCGCCGGTGCACGTGGCGATGCATTGGATGCGGTGCGACGGTGGGTTGTGCAAATCGATCCCCGAGGCGACCGGCGCGAGCTACATCGTCACGAGCGCTGACGTGGGTCATCGACTCGAGGTGCGAGCCGTCGCCCAGAATCCGTTCGGCGCGGCCGCGGCCGAGGTGCGCGCAGCGCCGTGATCGCGGCGCCGACCCCGGACGGCGCCGCGCCAGCAGCGGTCGCCGCCACGGCGGACGCGTCACCCAGGGCCCCGGTTGGTGGCTCCGGGCCTGTCGGGCCGACGGTGGTGTTGCACCCGGCCAAGTTAGGGGTCGCGCGTTCGGAGGTGCTGCGCGCCAGTCGCGCGGTCGATGTGTTGGCTCCAATCAGCAAGCGGGCTTCGGGGCGGGTGGCGGTGGATTTCCACGCGGCAGGTCGCCACACGCGCTTTTCGGTGCCGGTGGATCAGGCGAATGGCAGGGTACGCTTCCGCGAGGGGATCTCGCGCGCTCAGGCGGCCATGGGGACGGGGATCCTCACGTTGCGCTACGCGGCTAACAAGCGCACGCGCGCCCAGGAAGTTCGTTTGCGGGCGGCTTCACGCCATGCTGATCTGGAGGTGGAGCGCCCCACGCTGGCCGACGGGCGGCTACGCACCCAGGGCACGGTCTCCCGCCGTGCGCGGGGGGTGGTGCGCGTGCAGTTGAGCTGGTCGACGGGTGGCCAGGACCGCACGTACGAGGCCAAGGCGCACATCCGTGAGGGGCGTTGGGAGCTTGACGACCAGCTGCCCAAGGAGGTGATCGCCGCGCTGGCCGTACGTGAGGGGACAGTGCATTCCTACACTTTGTTCACGGGGTATCTGCCCGCGCGCATGCGCGGGGAGATGCAGGCCTACCAAGTGGCCTTCGACTAGGCCGGCGACGCCCCAGCGGGCGCCTCCGGGCGCGTGGAGCCTCAGTGCTCGAGACCTCCCCGACCGAGAACGAGTATCCCGAGGATCTGTGAACGCCTGAGCGACAAGAGCGCCACGGCCACCAGGACACCCGCAACAGTACCGAGCCGGAGGAGGTCGAGGGTGAGGGCGCCGCGGACGGGCGAGCTGGCCGAGCCGCGGAAGGCTGCACGTTGCCCCGGCGTGCGCGGGGCCACGCGGCCCGGCCGCCTCGTTCGCTACCTCGTTTGCTGCAGTGTCCGGAGGTGCACCGCGGCCCGCTGGTTCCGCGACGGCCGGCGCATGCCCGGACCTAGGGCGTGTCCGCACTCGCTACCACGGGCACAAGCTCGCTTGCTGGGCCGTGGTCGGCAAAAGGCCCTTGCTCGCCGGGCGTACGCGCCGGCGCATGACGCGACTCGAGCCGATCCGAAAGGCTTCACGGCGTGCCGTCCCGGATCCTCATCTGCTTCGCAGGCGACGTGTGGGACGGTCACCCGCACTCGCGTCACCACCTCATGCGGCGGTTCGCCGCCCGGGGATGGGAAGTGCTGTTCGTCGAAGGGGTCGCAATACGCGGCGTCGCGCGCGGCGACCGCGCCGAGCTCGGCCGGATCCTCGCGAAGCTCCGTGCGCCGGCCGGCACTCGGACGGTCGCCGACCGCCTCCACGTCGTCCGGTCGCTCCCGGTGCCGCCGTCCGGGTACCTCGGACGCGCCGCACAGCTCGCCGCTTTGCGCGTGCACCTGCGCGCCGTCATGCGTCGCAAGGGCCTGACCGGTCCAACGGTGTCCTGGTTTAGCGTCCCGACGGCCGCGCCGTTGCGCGGCCGACTCGGCGATCACGGGTCGATCCTCTACTACCAGGACCGCTACGAAGCCTTCAGCCACGTCGACGCCGGGCTTCTGCGACGGCTACTCGCCGACCTCGCGAAGGGGTGCGAGGTGGCCGTCGCCTCGGCCGTCGAGCTGGCGGACGACCTGCGCGCGCTCGGCGCCGACCCGGCGATCGTGCCACACGGGGTCGACCTCGCGCGGTTCGCCCGCGACGACGTTCCCTCGCCGGCGTCGCTCGGCGGGACCGAGCGCCCGCTCGTCGGGTACGTCGGCCTCCTCGACGACTACCTGGCGTTCGACCACCTGCTCGCGGTCGCCGATCGGCTCCGGACAGGGACGCTCGTGCTCGTCGGCCGGGCGAACACAGACGTGTCGGCGCTCGAAGCGCATCCCCGGATCCGTCTCCTCGGCCAGCAGCCGTACGACGACATCCCCGCCTACCTGCAGGCCTTCGCCTGCTGCCTGGTGCCGTTCGCGATCACGGAGCTCACCGTTGGGGTCAATCCGATCAAGCTGCGGGAGTATCTCGCCGCCGGGCGCCCGGTGGTGTCGACGCCGATGCCGGAGGTCCTCGGCTACGGTGACGTCGTGACGATCGCCGACGGTCCACATGCGTTCGCGGACGCTGTCGATGGCCAGCTCGACCGCGCGCAGGACGTCGCGGACCGGCGCGCCGCCCGGCGCGCCCGGGTCGCGGACGAATCATGGGATGCCGTTGCCGATCGCCTCGAACCCCTTTTGAACGGCCTCCTCCCCTCACACCCATGAAGCAGCTCCTGCAGAACGTCTCCACCGGCGAGGTCACGGTCAACGAAGTGCCCGCACCCGGCCGTGGCCGCCATCAGATGCTCGTCGCCACGCGGGCGAGCGTCATCAGCGCCGGGACTGAGCGGGCCGTACTCGAGATCGGTCGCGCGTCGCTCGTCGGCAAGGCGCGCCAGCGGCCCGACCTCGTCAAAAAGGTCGTCGAGTCCGCCCGCGACGAAGGGCTCTCGACCACGTACGCAAAGGTCCGTGGCCGCCTTGGCGAGCCCAACGCCCTCGGCTACTCGCTAGCTGGCGTCGTCCTCGAGGCCTCCGAGGACGCGCCCGCCGGTCCCGGCGAGCTCGTCGCCTGCGCCGGCGCCGGGCACGCCTCACACGCCGAGGTGATAGCCGTGCCGCGACTGCTCTGCGCGCGGGTGCCCGAGGGCGTCTCCACCGAGGACGCCGCGTACGGCACGATCGCCTCGATCGCCCTGCACGGCGTCCGGCTGACCGGCGTGGGCCTAGGTGACGTCACGGCCGTCGTCGGCCTAGGGCTCGTGGGTCAGCTCACGGTCGAGCTCCTGCGGGCCGCCGGCTGCGTGGCGCTGGGAATCGACCCCGACGGGCGACGCGTGCGGCTTGCCCGCGACTCCGGATTCTGGGCCACGACCGACCCCGCGGAGCTGGAAGCTGAGTGCGCCCGCCGGACACAGGGCCGTGGGGCCGACGGAACGCTCATCACCGCGGCAGCCAAGACCGCCGCGCCGCTAGCCACCGCCCTGGCCGTCGCACGGGAGAAATCGACGTGCTGCATCGTCGGCGACGTGTCGATCGAGACGCCGCGGGCCCCTATGTTCGCCAAGGAGATCGAGCTCGTCGTCTCGCGCTCCTACGGGCCCGGCCGCTACGACCCAACGTACGAGGCCGAGGGAATTGACTACCCCGCCGGGTACGTTCGGTGGACCGAGGGCCGCAACCTCGAGGAGGTGCTGCGACTCATGGCGACCGGGCAACTGCGCCCCTCGCGGCTGACGACGCACCGGTTCGCACTCGACGACGGCGCTGCCGCCTACGGCGTGCTCGAGTCCCAGGAGCCGTCGCTCGGCATCGTCCTCGAGTACCCGGGCCGCACGGACGCCGGCCCGCGGTCGGTGACGCTAGGCAGGCGCTCGCGGGTCCGCGCGAAGGTCCAGCGGTCCCGCCCGCGCGTGGGCGTGATCGGCGCCGGCGCGTTCGCCCGCTCGGTGCTCATGCCGCCGCTGGCCCGCTCGGCCGAGATCGTCGCGGTGGCGACGGCCACCGGCGTCTCGGCGCGTGCCAGCGCGACGCGCTTCGGCGCCGAGCTGGCGACGACCGACGCCGACGAGCTCCTCGCCCGGCCGGATCTCGACGCGGTCGTCATCGCGACCCGCCACGACACGCACGCCGCCTACGTGATCAAGGCGCTGCAGTCGGGCAAGCACGTCTTCGTCGAGAAGCCGCTCGCATTGAGCGACAAGGAGCTCCAGGAGGTCGAGGCGGCCGCCGCGGACGCCCCCGGCACGCTCATGGTCGGTTTCAACCGGCGCTTTGCGCCCCAGGTCGTACGGATGCGAGAAGCACTCGGCGACCGGGGCCCCCTTATGATCAGCTATCGGATCAACGCTGGGCGGCTGCCGCGGTCGCACTGGACTCGCGATCCCGTGATCGGCGGGGGGCGGATCGTGGGCGAGGGCTGCCACTTCGTTGACGTGGCCGCCTTCCTCACGGGGGCCCAACCCTCCCTTGTCAGCGCCGCCGCGCTGAGCGGCGTGTCGGAGCCGCGCGAGGACTGCGTGGCCGCGACTCTCATGTTCCCGGACGGCTCGATCGCCCAGATCGTCTATTCGGCGCTCGGCGACCCGTCGTTGCCCAAGGAGCGCGTCGAGGTCCTGGGCGAGGCCGGCGTCGCGGTGCTCGAGGACTTCATGGAGCTGCGCCTGCACCGCGGCGGCCGTATAGACACCGAGCCGGATAAGCGCGACAAGGGCCACCATGCCGAAATCGCCGCATTCGTCGAGTCGCTCGTCACCGGGCGGCAGGTGTGGCCGGTTGAGGACATGGCCGCGGTGATGCGCGCAACGTTCGCAATCCGCGACGCCGTGGCGCCCGGGGCCCCGATGCCCGCGTCGGCCTGAGCTGCCGTGCGGGTCACCGTAGTCTCGCAGTACTTCCCGCCCGAGCCCGGCGCTACGCAAAATCGCTTGGGGACATTTGCGGACGGTCTGGCGGCCCGCGGGCACGATGTCGAGGTGGTCTGCGAGCAGCCCTGCCACCCGGCCGGGGTGTTTCAGCCAGGCTTCGGCCGCCGCCCCATGGCGGTGGAGCACGCCCCCGGCCGCACCGTCCGCCGCCTGTGGGTCGCCGCGTCGCCGAAGAAGACCACCGTCCGGCGCCTCGCGTTCTACGGCACGTTCGCCGCGGGGGCGGCGGTGGCGGTTCTGGCAGCACGGCGGCCCGACGTGCTTTTGGCGTCATCGCCGCCATTGCCGGGGGTCCTCGGCGTCGCGGCGGCGGCGCGCGTGCGGTCAATCCCGCTCGTGACCGACGTACGCGACCTTTGGCCCGCGGCGGCCGAGGCCTTGGGCGAGCTGTCGAACCCGCGTCTAGTGACGCTATTCGAGCGCGCGGAGCGCGCCCTGTACCGACAGTCCTGCGTCGTCACGGCCACGACGCGGCCGTTTTGCACGCACATCGACCGGGTGGCCGGGCGTCCAGTGAGCGTCCACCTGCCCAACGGCGCGCTCGATGAGCTCGTCGCCCTGCCGGATGTGCCGCCGCCGGCGGCGGGTCCCTTCGTCGTCGGCTACGCAGGCAATCTCGGGATCGCTCAGGGCCTCGGGATTGTGCTCGACGCGGCAGAGGCGTTGCGCTACGAGTCCGTACGGTTCGTGCTGCTCGGCGACGGCGCCTCGAAGGCCGAACTCGTGGCCGAGGCGGACCGGCGCGGGCTGAGAAACCTCGAGTTCCGTCCCGGTGTCCCGGTCGCGGAGGTGGGCCGGTTCCTGCAGTCCTGCCATGCGCTGCTCATCCCGCTTCGCGACCATCCCCTGCTTGGGGACTTCATCCCCTCCAAGCTCTACGACGCGATGGCCGTTGGCCGACCTGCGATCGTCGCGCTGCGCGGGGAGGGCGCCGCGCTCGCGCACGACTCCGGCGGCGGCCTCGTCATCGAACCGGAGGACGGACCGGCCCTCGCCGCGGCGGTGCGTCACCTGCACGGGAATCCAGAGCTGGCGCGCCGGCTCGCTGGCGCCGGACGCGCGGCAGCGGCCGGCCTCGTCCGCTCCCGTCAGGTCGAGCGGCTTGAGGCGGCGCTGGCCCAAGCCGCGCGCCCGTAGGCTGCCGTCCTCATGTGCGGCATCATCGGGATCATTAGCCGGGACGGCACCCGCGTGGACCCGGAGCAGGTAGCGGCCATGCGGGACACCATGCGCCACCGCGGCCCCGACGACGACGGAATCTGGACGTCGGCCGACGGGTGCGTAGGGCTCGGCCACCGGCGGCTTGCGATTATTGATCTGTCGCCAGCGGGACGCGCGCCGATGGGTAACGAGGACGGCACGGTCCAGGTTACCTTCAACGGCGAGATCTACAACCACGTGGCACTGCGGCGCGAGCTCGAGGCCCGCGGCCACGTCTTCCGATCGTACTGCGACACAGAGGTTCTCGTGCACCTCTGGGAGGAACTCGGGCCTGCGATGGTCGACCGGCTCGTCGGAATGTTCGCATTCGTCGTCTGGGACGGCCGGCGGCGTCAGGCCTTCGCCGCCCGGGACCGGCTCGGCATCAAGCCGCTCTACTGGATCGACGACGGGCGACGCTTCGCCTTCGCGTCGGAGATCAAGGCGCTTCTACCTATCTTGCCGCGCCGCGAAGTCGACCCCGTCGCGCTGTCGCACTACCTGACGTTCGTCGCGGTCCCACCGCCGCGGACCCTGTTCGCCGGCGTAAGCAAGCTTGCGCCGGGCACATCGATGCGCGTCCACGAGGACGGGCGCCGCGAGGAGCAAGGCTTCTGGGATCCGCTCGCAAACCGCGGGCAGTTTGACGGGCCAGTCGAGGACTGGGCCTCGGAGCTGCGGTTCCGGCTCGAGCGGTCAATCGATCGCCGAATGATGAGCGATGTCCCGGTGGGGGTCTTCCTCTCGGGTGGGGTCGACTCCTCGACCAACGTTGCGCTCATGAGCCGGCTCGTCGACCACCCGATCAACTCCTTCTCGATCGGGTTCCATGGTGCCGAGGCGTTCAACGAGTTCCAGTGGGCACGCCGCGTCGCCGAGCAGTTCGGCACGAACCACCACGAGGTCATGATCGGCCACGAGGACCTGTGGTCATTTCTCCCGCGCCTCGTCCACCACCAAGACGAGCCAATCGCCGACCCCGTGTGTGTGCCGCTGTACTTCGTCGCCGAACTCGCCAAGCAGTCTGGCGTCACGGTGGTCCACGTCGGCGAAGGCGCGGATGAGATCTTCTCGGGCTATCCGACCTATGTACAAGCACACGGCATCGAGAGGAACCAGTGGCAGCGGCTGCGGTCGCTCCCCCGGCCGCTGCGCCGAGCACTCGCCCTGGGCGGCTCGGCGGCGCTGCACCTGCGGCCTGATCGCGAGGTCCACGTTGAGGCACTCAACCGTGCCGCTGATCCCGACGGACGGCTGTGGTGGGGGGGCGCGGTCGCCTTCTACGAGCGCGGACTCGAGCGCATCGCCACACCCGAGCTCGCGCGGGCCATGTGCGACCATCCGCCCCGCGAGGTAGTTGCCGGGATCGCTGCCGACGCCGATCGGCTCGGGGCCCGCGACGACCTCGACCGCCTGATCTACCAGGATCTTCGCCTGCGGCTGCCTGAGCTGCTGCTCATGCGCGTCGACAAGCTGACGATGGCTAACTCGGTCGAGGCCCGCGTCCCGTTCCTCGATCACGAACTCGTTGAGCTCGCGATGGCCATGCCGGCCGACGAGAAGATTCGCGACGGCATCGGCAAGCACGCCCTTAAGCGAGCCGTCGGCGACCTGCTGGCCGACGACCTCGTATGGCGGCCCAAGCAGGGCTTCGGTACGCCGGTGTCCGACTGGTTCCGCGGCGAGCTCGGCTCGCGGCTCGAGAGGCGCCTCGGCAACTCGGCGCTCGACGAGCTTGGACTTGTCGACCGCGACGCCGTGAGCTCGGTGCTCAATCTGCACCGCAGCGGGCGGGCCGAGCGCTCATTTCAGCTGTGGAACATTCTCAACCTTGCCGAATGGGTCGACCACTGGATCGCGGGACACGATCCAGTGGCGGCCTGACCGTCACTCGCCTCGAAGCCCGGAAGCTGGCCGATCGTGCCCACGAGGTCGTCGCTTAGCTTAGGTCTCACAGCGCCTAGCGGGCCAGAAGATCACCGATCGCCTGGTCTCGACGAGCGATCCCCACGCGCGGCCCATCCGCAAGGGCAAGCTCGCCAGCCCACCGAGTTTGGCTCGGTCTCTCAGATTTGTGAAATCACCGCGAACACCCGCCGCGGCGCCCACGGCCTGATCGTCCCCGCGGCCTCGCGGATCGGCCCCCGCAACGAGGCCGACCTGCTGGGCGCAGCCGGCAAGCGAGCGGCCGCCTCCTACAGTAGATCGCGGCAGGTCCATGTCACGAGGTGGTCCTGCTCCAGGCCTCGGCACGCCCCAAGACTGACCCCTCCATGACCGCCCCGCTGCTCGTCGTCGTCGGCGCGCGCCCCAACTTCGTCAAGGTCGCGCCCGTCTGGCACGCGGTCGCCGAGCTTGGCGTCGCTCAACGCCTGCTGCACACCGGCCAGCACTACGACCACGCCTTGTCAGGAAGCTTTCTCGAGCAGCTTCACCTCCCCCAGCCCGATGTCTTCCTCGGCATCGGACCTGGAACGCACGCCGAGCAGACGGCGGCGGCGCTCGTGGGCGTGGAGCGCGTGCTGCTCGATGGGCCGCACGCGGCGGTGCTCGTGGCTGGCGACGTGAACTCCACCCTGGCGGCGGCGTTGGCCGCGGCGAAGGTACACGTTCCCGTCATCCATCTGGAGGCGGGGCTGCGGTCGGGGGACTGGACGATGCCGGAGGAGGTCAACCGCGTGCTCTGTGACCGGCTTTCCGATCTGCTCCTCTGCCCCAGCGCTGACGCGATGCACAGCTTGTCTTCCGAAGGGATCGATCCGGCACGGGCGGTGGTGGTGGGCAACACGATGATCGACACGCTGTTCCTGCTGGCCGACCCTAAGCGGGCAGGCGGCGTGCACAGGCGGTTCGGCGTCGAGAACGACGCCTACGTGCTCGTCACGCTGCATCGCCCCGCCGTGGTTGACCAACCGCAGCGGCTGCTAGCCACGATGGAGGCGCTGGCACAGCTGGCGCATCGTGCTCCCGTCCTGTTTCCCGTTCACCCGCGCACGCGGGCGCGTCTGGCAGCAGCGGGGTGGCTCGACTCGCAGCGGCTGCGTCTCCTGGATGCGCTCGAGTACTCCGACTTCATCGCCCTGGAGGCCGGCGCGCGGCTCGTGGTGACCGACTCCGGCGGCGTGCAGGAGGAGACCTCGGCGCTCGGAGTCCGCTGCTTGACGTATCGCACGAGCACGGAGCGGCCCGTCACGGTCGAGCTCGGTACCAACACTGTGATCGGCATCAACCCCGACCGCCTGCTCGAGGTGGCGGTAGAGGAGCTGGATCGACCGCCCGGTCCAGCGACGAGCCAGATCCCGCTGTGGGACGGACAGGCCGGCCGACGCGCGGGCGAGGCGATCGCCGGCTTCCTGGCGGCCGTCAAACCTCCAGCGTGAAGGCTCGACCGTCGGCGCGCTCGACCGCCACGCTCCGACCTTCGAACGTGGCCTGCGCGCTGGGTCGCAGGAGAGCCCAGCCGAAGGGCACCCCAGGGTCGGCCTCGCACAAGCGCTCGATGACCTCGATGGCGGTGGCCTGACCGATGTAGGGCGAGTAGTGCCCCACTATGACCTCAAACGCCGGGCCAGGGCCGAGTGCCCGCAGGCTCATCGGCCCGATACGGTCGCCCTGAGCGCTTGTGCCGGGAGCAAGGTGCAGGCGGCTGCGCACGTGATGTCGTCGCTCGGCGCGCAGTTCGTCGATGACTACGAGGCCATCTTCCGGGAGCCAGCAGAACGTCCGCTTGTGCTCCACGGGATCGGAAAGCCGACGGTAACCGTCGTGGCGGCCGACGATGATGGTCACATCGCCGCGCGTCTCGATCTCGCAGAGCTCGACGCGGGGCATGAACGCCGCGCGGAAGTCACCCCACAGCTCGCACTGATCCCGTCCGTCCACCTCGAGCGTGTTGTGGGAGGCGGTACTCCGAAAGCGCCGGCGCTGAGACCCGCTGTAGGCAAAGCTCCCGGGATCGGTGATCAGGGGATGCCCGTCCGCCGACAACACGAAGGAGAGAGCGTCGGCATGGGCGTGGGGCGGCAGGTGGGGCGGCGCGAGAGGCCCGACGTCGAGGATGGCCTGGTCGGCGCCGTGGCGCAGCACGACGTAGCCGCTCGAGCGCAGGATGGTAGTCGGATCTCGCGACCGGTTGGCGGGCTCGGAAGGGCCTTCCCACGCATCGTTGAGCAACGCAAGGCGCCCATCGGGGCCTAGCATCGCCTGCTCCCAGGTGGTCATGACTTTCCGGGTGCTCAAGAGCCAGTCGGGAATCGGCCGGAAGGCGCGCTCGAGCAGTACCTCGACATCGACGAGATCCGCCAGCACCGCCCTGTGATAGGCGGTGCTGCGCTCCTCGTGCCCGCCGTCGGCAAGGACCTGGCGAGGCAGCTCGTCCCGCAGCAGGGCCATGCCCTTGCGCTCCAGTCGCTCGTCGCCGAGGCATACCCCCGTAAAGATGAGAGCGCTGGCGTTGCGCAGGACATGGTTACCGCCTATGTCGTGCTCGATGCTGCGTGCGAGCACCGCGGCCTGCTGGACGAGGCTGCGAAGCATCCGCTGTCGGAGTGAGATGGGCCACCCACCGCGGGAGAGCGCCGAGCACCACGTGGCGACTCTCCAGCTCATCGGGTAGGGGTGCCAGCCCGGTGCGCTCGGCTGACCTTCCCGATCGAGCCAGCTCTCGATCACTCGGGCCCAGAAGACGTCATGCTCGGCGCAGCCCTCGGTAGCGGCATAGTTGGCCAGGTCCGAGAAGCCATGGAGATGGAACGCGAAGAGCAGGCCATCTTCGCCGGTGCGCCAGAAGGCAGGCTCGTCGTGAAAGCCTCGTCGGCGACCCATCGCGACAAACTCCCCGGTCGAACCGGGTGGCGGGGTGGGCCCCGACTGCGGCGCGCGGTCGATGGCCAGCCCGCCAGCCAGCGGGTGCCAGGCGCGCGGATCGCCTGGTTGCGTCCCTAGCGCCAGGAGCCGGGGTGGCAGCAGCCGACGGAGGCGGTAGAGAAGCTGGCGCGCGGTCATGCGGCGCAGCGCGTCGCCGTACAGCCTCAGACGACTGGTCGACCCGCTCACCATCCGGTGCTGGCGAACCGCCGCGCGCCGGGTACCAGTCGCGCCGGCATGCCAAGCGGGGACGGGTGTGGAGTGGCCACAACCGTCTCTATTACACCCGCGACCGCGGCGCTGGGCATGGCGACACTGTCTCGATCACCGGCGGTCCGTCGTCGACCCCGGCAGGAGGTGGTGCTGCAAGTTGGTCCGCCGCGGGCACCCGCGTGGCGCGTTCAGAGCACCCTCGCTTCGGCTTGGTGAAACGCGATGACGTCGCTGAGAATCTCGTCCAGGGTATGCGTCGGTGACCAGTCCAGGGCCCCGCCGATCTTGGCGATGTCCGGATAGCGTCGGGGCATGTCCTCGAATCCCTTCTCGTAGGCCTCGTGGTAGGGGATCAGATGGATCTCTGACTCCGAGCCGGTCATCTCGCGAACGCGATGAGCGAGCGAGAGCATCGAGAGCTCCTCCTGGGAGCCGATGTTGAAGACCTCGCCATAGGCCGGCTCGCCGAGTTGCATGAGGCCTACCAGTGCCCGCACGACATCATCAACGTGGCAGAAGCAACGCGTCTGGGTTCCGTCTCCGTACACGCTGATGGGTCGCCCGGCCAAGGCCTGCTGAACGAACGTCGGGACGACCATGCCATACCGGCCGGTCTGGCGCGGCCCGATGGTGTTGAACAGCCGCCCGACGACGGTGGGCAGCTTGCGCTCCTTCCAGTAGGCAAGGGCCAGGAACTCGTCGATGGCCTTTGAACAGGCGTAGGACCAGCGGCCGGTCGATGACGAGCCAAGCACGAAATCCCCGTCCTCTTGAAACGGGAAGCTCGCCGATTTCCCATAGACCTCACTGGTGGAGGCGATGAAGACCGGTTTGTTCTTCTTGCTGGCTTGCGCAAGCACGACCTCCGTGCAGTGCACATTGGTCTCGATGGTGCGGACCGGACTCTCGACAATGAGATCCACACCGACCGCGGCAGCGAGGTGATAGACCACGTCCGCTTCATCCACCACTTCGGCCACGACCGAGGGCGTAGCGCACGTGTCGATCGTGTAGTCGAAACGCTCGTGGAGTTTCAGATGGCGGAAGTTATCCATCGACCCCGTCGAGAGATCGTCGAGTATGTGCACTCGGTGACCCCGTTCGAGTAGCGCCTCGCTCAGGTGGGACCCGATGAAACCTGCACCTCCTGTCACTAGGAATCGCATTCACTGCCCCACTCACTCGGTCTGTGGACGATTTCGCCGGCAACTGGGACGCCGGCCGTCGCTTCAGCTACCCGTTTGGTCCTCATGGCAGCGCAGCCTCGGGGTCGCGGGCAAGGCGCTCGAGGGTGGGGTCTTGTGGATTGAGCCTCGCCGCGCGTCGATAGTTTTCCGCTGCCAAAGCTAGGTCGCCGCGCCGGACGGCGATATCTCCGAGCAGGGCCCAGGGCACGAAGTTACTGGGTTCGCGACGGGTGGCCTCCATGAGCGCGGAACGCGCTCCGGCGTAGTCGCCTCCCCGTGCCAGTGCGGCGGCCTCAAGATAGAGGGCATCGAGCACCTCGGGGTTCAGCTCGAGTGAGTCGCGGGCCTGCGCCAGCGCGCGCTGAGGTTGTCCAGCCTCCAGCGCTGCCTGGCCCGCCCGCAGCTCGCGGTCGGCCAGCGTCGCACGGCCGAGGTAGATTGCGGCAACGAACACGAGCACAGCGATCCCGGCCAGCAGTGCCTGATGCCACCGGCTGGGGCTGAGAGCGGCGCGGACGCGCGGCCACGGCCCGACAAGCACTGCCGCCGCACACAGGGCGATGCCCGTGACGCCGGGGATGAGATGCAGCCAGTCAACACTCGTGTGTACCAGCCAGGTGCAGAAGAGCCCACCGGCCGCGACGGCCAGCACGGCTTGGGAGCGATCGTGGCGCGCCGCCAGGGCCCGCCGAAGAAAACCCGCCGCCACACCTCCGAGGAAGAGAAGGAGCGCCACGCCGCCGACAATCCCGAGTTCAGCAAGGGTCTGCAGCTGTAGCGAGTGCGGCTGGCGGATGTCCTCGGCGGTCTGCCGTTCCTGGAAATAGGTCTGCGGGTACCCCCCCGCGCCGAGCCCACGTACCGGCTCGTCTAGGAACTGGCCCACGGCGATCCGCCAGTAGTCGTAGCGGTTGCCCGAGCCCTGGCTGAAGCGTGTCTCGCCTTCGCCGGCCTCGAGCTGGGTAAAGGCGTCGAACTGGGCGCGTACGCCGGCTGCTGGATCTCCGACCACCGAGACCAAGCCGACCGTGCCGACCACCAGCGCGGTGGCCAGCAGGGCCCATCCCGTCCCAAGTGCCCTACGGCGCCGTTCGGCCGAGCCAGCGACGAGGCGTGTGTAAAGCGACGAAAGTCCGGCCCAGACCAGGCCGGCCGCCACTGACACGACCATCGTCGCCAACGCCGCAGCACGGATCGTCTCCGGGCTAGGCGCGCCTCCGTCTGCCGACGCGTACACCGCTAGAAGAGGCTGGACGAGCACGGCGATGCCGGCAGCGATGACCAGCAGTACCCAGGCCCGCCGCTGGCGGCCGGGGATCGCGACCAGCAACACGACGGCGGAGACCAGGAGGGCGGGCACCACTGCCCTCGACTGACTCAGGAGTACGAGCGCGGCCAGAAGCATCGCACCGGCCGCCGCCAGCCCGCGCACCGGGGAGCGCCGGGCGGACTCGGCCAGCGCCACCAGCGGCCAGAAGCCCAGTAGCAGGTAGGCGGCCTGCCCGTTGATGTACCCCAACAAGCCCTGCAGCCGGCCGACGAGGAAGAGGTCCCCCCCGTTGCCCAGTGCCATGGCCGCGAGCATCCAGGCGCCGACTCCGAGCACCGCTGCTGTGGTGGTGGCCAGCAGCACCTTCCCAAGGCGATCGGTGCGCAGGAGGAACAGCAACACTCCCAGCACTGCCGCGTAGAGCATCCAGCGATTGGCCTCGGTGATGGCCCGCTCTCCGGACTCCGCCCATACGCTTGACAGCAGCGCCCAACCCCACAGGGCGACCAGGCCGACGACCGCGGCCACCGCCGATGCCCGCAGGGTGGCGGGCCGCGCGATCACCAAGCCCAAGAGGACGGCCAGCAGCATGAGGGCGATCGGCCCCCAGACCGCCAGGTCATACAAGCCGTAGGCCAGCGGGCTCAGGCCGAGACCCAGGCCGATGAGGAGCAGAAGCGCTACCTCAAGCTTGCCCATGCGCTGCGGGTCAGATGGCGGTGGGCCGGCCACCGGGACCGGGGCGGGCTCAAAGCCCGTACCTGGGGCTTCCTCGCCCGGCGCCGCCTCGCCGGTAACCGCGGCCGACACAGACACGCGCTGAGGGCGCCACGCGTCCCGCTCCATCGTCGCGACCACGGCCGCGGCGCCGACCACGAGGGTGGCCCATACGGCTGCGACCGAGACATCGCCGAGTTGGGTCACGCTGAACGCGATCAGGCACAGCAGTGCCTGGGCTCCGGCCAGCACGAGGGCAACCGCTCGAGCCGAGGGCAGCCGGCGACGCAGCCGGTGGGTGATGTGGTCCGTTCCGCCCTGCAGCAGCGAGATTTTGGCGCGATGGCGCGAAACCATGACCAGGCTGGTGTCCAAGATGGGCAGGCCGGCGAGAAGCACCGCGGCGAGCAGTCGGTGCCAGCCGGCCTCTCCCCCGAGGGGCAGAGCCATGATCGTCGCTGCCACGACAAACCCCATCGGCATGGACCCGCCGTCCCCGAGGAAGATGCGCGCCGACGGCCGGGCGAGGTTGTAGGGCAGGAAACCCAGACAGGCGCCGACCAGGCCCAGCGCGAGCGCCCCGAGAACGGGATCGCCAAGGCTGATGGCCAGGACCGCCGCGCCGAGCGCCGAGAAAGAGGCGATGGTGCTCGAAGCACCGTCCATGTTGTCCATGAGGTTGAAGGCGTTGACCAGACCGACCACCCATAAGACGGTCAGCACATAGTCCGCGGAGGGCTGATCGAAGATCGACCAGCCCAGTCCGCCGGCGAACAGCAACGTCGCCGCCCCGATTGCGGCGACCACACGCAGCTGGGGCGTGACCGTACGTCGGTCGTCCAAGGTCCCAACCATCCAGAGAAACAGGGCGCCACCGGCGATCGGTGCGAGGCGCGAGAATCCGCCTCCCAGGACCATCGCGCCGAGGAGGAACCCCGCGATGAGCGCGGTGCCGCCGAGGTAGGGCGTGGGCCGGGCGTGACCCTTGTAACCGACCGGACGGTCGTGGAACTCCAGCCGCTCGGCGACACGGATTGCCACCGGAGTGGCGACGAGGACCGCCAGTAGCGGCAATGCGAACGCCCCGAGCAGACGAGCTTCGACCGGCAGACTTCAGTCCCCCTTTGGCGTTAGTCAGGAGCCTTAACTAAGAGCGGGATCAGGAAGCGCGGCGACGACGCGCCAAGAGGCCCAGAAGGCCACCGGCGACCACGACGCAACCCGCGATCACGAGCACCAGGGCGGACTCATCGACCCCTCCGTCCCCTTTTGCGAGTACCGCAGGCCTCTGGGCGCCTGGAGGCGGTGACAGGTCCGAGGTGGCCTCGCGATCTGACGAGCGATCCGACGAACTCTGGCTAGACCGATCTGAGGAACCGCTCCGTCCACCATCACTTTGGCCACCCTCACCACCACTGCCGCGAATCTCGCTGTCACCGCCGCCACTTCCAGAGGTTGCACCAACAGGCGGAGTGATGCCTGCCCCAAAGGGTACCGCGGACCGCGCGGACCGGCCACTGGGCGCGGAACGCCGGTCGCCGTCTCGGGTCGCAGGGGCAGCGTCGCGCCGCGCGCCCTCCAAGGGGATCACGTATTCCTTTGCGGCGGGGCTGTCACGGTCCACCGTCGCGTCCTCTTCCTGGGCAAGCGCGGACGAGGGAGCGATAGCCGCACAGCAGGCCGTAGCGATGGCAACACGGAGCCTGGGCAAGCAGCCACCGTACCAGCACCTTCCACCTGGCTTCCCTGACCGAGACGCCGCCGGTGGACCACCGCAACCTTGAGCGAGGTCCGATGTTGCCACCATCTATGCGCATGCTTCTGAGACTCGCCGTTCTCGGCCTGGCCCTCCTGGCTCTTCCCGCCACCGCCTCCGCCGAGAAGAAGGCGATCTGGGGCCCGGTCACGTTGCCCAACGGGTCCTCCGCCTTTCCCACCTACAAGGAGCTGGGAGTCGACGTCTTCCAGTTCCAGCTGCAGTGGGACCAAGTGGCCACCGAGCGCCCAGACCGCGCGATCGACCCGGCCGACCCGGCCTACCGCTGGCCGGCTGAGCTCGACGAGGCGGTGGCGCGGGCGGCCACGCATGGCATCGACGTGTCGCTGATGGTGATGTTCACCCCCCGATGGGCGAACGGGGGGCGGGCGAGGAACTGGGCGCCCAAGGACGCTGAGGACTACGCCGAGTTCGTACGCGCGGCGAGCCGGCGATACCCGTCGGTGGATCAGTGGATGATCTGGGGGGAGCCTTCGCGCGTGGCAAACTTCCAACCGCTTTCTCGCGACAGCCGCGTCGGGCCGCGGCGATACGCCAAGCTTCTCGACGCCGCCTACGAGCAGCTCAAGCGCGAAGACTCCGACAACGTGGTCATCGGCGGCATGACCTACTCCGCGGGGGACGTCAAGCCCACAGACTGGCTTCGCTGGATGCGCCTGCCCAACGGCCTGCCCCCCCGGCTCGACCTCTACGGTCACAACCCGTTCTCAGAGCGCTTTCCCGACATCGACAAGAAGCCCTACGTCAAGGGCGTGCGCGACATCAGCGACCTCGACTCGTTCTACAGCCAGCTGCAGCGCGACTACGGGCGCTCCGTCAACGAGGAGATCCATCGCCAGCTGCGACGGGACCATGACCGCTACGACTCACTCAAGAAGCATCCGGACGTCTACCGTGAGCACAAGGACCTGCACAAGCGCAACACCTGGATCCACGGACTTCTTCGCAAGAAGGGCCCGCACCTGTGGCTGTCGGAGTTCACGATCGGGTCAGCTCCCATGGATGAGTTTCCCTTCTCCACGACCCCTGAGGGCCAGGCCCGCTGGATTAGCGCCGCTTACAAGCTCGCCCAGGACGCGAAGTACGTCGAGACGCTCGGATGGATATCTCTCCTCGACGCCCCCGCGACGGAGGAAGGCGGGTCTACTATGGGGTTGATGACCTATGAGGGTGCGCGCAAGCCGTCGTTCGCCGCCTACCGAGACGTTCCCTAGCGCGGCGGGCGTCATCCCCGAAGTGAAGCCGGCGAGGACCTGATGCTCGGCTTCCTCGACGTGGACCAGCAGGCGATGAAGGGACGCGTTGCGTCCCTTGATCAAGCCCCAGACGATCTCGAGGGCTTCTTCGGCGACTTGGATCTCGACGTGCGCCGCAACGGGGCTTGTGTCCGCCACTTTCCGGCGGTACGCCGCTCCTCTCATGGTGAACTAACACCCGGAGTCCGCGCCGAGGGCCGATGAAGGTGGTCATGACCGTCCTCGCTCGTGACGAGGACGACATCATCGAGGCAAACCTCGCCTATCACCTCCGCCATGGGGTCGACTTCATCATCGCTACCGACAACGCCTCGCGCGACGGCACCAGGGCGATCCTCCAGCGCTATGCCGATGCCGGGGTCGTGCGTCTCATCGACGAGCCCGGCGACGACCACTCCCAGCACCGTTGGGTCACTCGCATGGCCCGCCTGGCGGCCACCGAGCATGGCGCCGACTGGGTCATCCACAACGACGCCGACCAGTTCTGGTGGCCAGAGCAGGGGTCGCTCAAGGACGTGCTTGCCGCCGTTCCGCCCGAGTACGGGGTAGTGCGGGCGGCCAAGTGCAACTTCGTGGCCCGGCGTGAGGTCGACGACAGCGCCTTCTTCGCCGACGCCCTGTGCTTTCGCGAGGTCCTGCCCGAGAGCCGTGCCGGTACGACGTCGACCGGGCGGCCGGTCGCTACCGCCATCGCCCACCGCGCCGTCCCCGAAGTCACGGTCGCCCAGGGCAACCATTCCGTGGACGGAGTCGGGCTCCCTGCGCTCCCCACCTGGGCGGCAGTCACGATCTGGCATTTCCCGGAACGCGGCTATGCCCGCTTCGAGACCAAGATCCTCAACGTCGGGCCCGCCTACGAGCGCAACCGAGAGCTGCCGCCCAGCGCCTCGAAACACTTTCGCCACTTCTACGAGCGCTACCAGGCCGGAGCGCTTCCCGACGAGTACGCCGCCCTCGCGTGGTCAGACGAGGAGCTCCAGGCAGGGCTGCAGGAAGGACGACTGGTGGTCGATCGTCGGCTGCAGGAGATGCTGGGCCGTTGGCGTGCAGCGAGCGACGATGACCGGTACACGTTCGGCAGGCCGCAGACCAGCCCACTGGAGACGGTGGAGCCGCCCACCGACCTGGTGCGCTCGGTGGAGCGCACCATAGCGAGACACGAGGTCGAGAAAATCCGAAAGGAGGCTCGAAAGGAGGTGCGCGCCGCGCGGAACGAGGCCCGCGAGCTCGCCGCGCGGGTAGCAGCACTCGAGGGCTCCAAGCAAGCACCTGAGGCCTTCTCCGGCCGCGTCCGGCGGACCGTGAGGAGATACCTCCGGTGGCGCCGGCCTCACTCGACGTAGCGACTCCTTATCGTGGCGGCGCGCTCGCGACGGTGCCGCTTTTCGCTCGCGCGGTGGAGCTTCTCTTCTCTTCTGCGCCGTTTCATGCGGTCCCTGCGCCAGCGCAGCGTCCTGTGCAGGGGCGTGGAAACCACCCGTAGGCAACAGGCCGCGCGCGGGGCGCGCGGCGCCAGCCGCGCCGAGACCCGGTCGAGGCCCTCGACGAGCCGCCGCCCGCCCACGAGGCGTGCATCGAGCGGGGCAGCGCGGCGAGTCGCCTGGCGCGCCTCGCGCGCCGCACCGGCGCGCAGCAGCGCGCGCAGCGCCAGCAGCGTCCAGGTCACGCGGTCGGGGGCGGACTTCAGCGCAGCAAGCCGCTCGACGGCGGCGACGAGCCGCGGGGTGGCAGGCACCTGGGCTCCTTGCGGGCGGACGAAGCGCTCCACGAACGCCCGGTTGCGCCGCTGGGCAGGCCGGGGGTCCTCCATCGCCGCCTGCACCTGCTCCAGATGCTCACCCAGGCTGTCGGCGAGCTCGAGGAAGCCGCCGTGCTCGGGGAGCATGTGGGCGAAGTGCAGCGTGCCCCGCTGCGCCTGATGGAACTCCGGCAGGCGCAGGGAGAGCACGGGACGCCCGAGGATCGCCGCCTCCACCATCGCGCTGGTGTTGATGCCCACCACCACGCTGGCGTGGTAGAGCGAGTCGAAGTACTCCGCGCGGGCCTCCTCGGTGACCGAGTTGGGCCGGGCGGGCGGCCACACCACCGCCCCCTCCAGGCCCTCGAGGTCGATGTTGCTCCAGTCGCCGCGCCGGTCGGGGTGGGGGCGCACGAGCAGGCCCGCCTCGCGAAGCCGCGGCGCTGGGGCGGTCCGCACCGCCTCGGCCCAGCGGCGGGCGAAGCGGTCCTCGGCGCCGGGGTCGGTGATGTTGCTCGTCGACCCGGTGAACAGCAGGAACGGCCGCTCAGGGTCCAGGCCGACGCGCCGGCAGAAGGCCTCCCGGCTCAGCGTGGGGTGGCGACCGAACCAGCGGTCGAAGGGCTGGGCGCCGGTCACCACCACCCGTTCGCGCGGCACCCGGTGCAGCTCGACGGCCTCATCGCGCTGAGCGTCGTTCCACACCAGGACCCGGTCGGGCAGCTCCCGGATCAGGCCCTTGTTGGTCAGGTTGTCCCAGCTGGCGACCGCAACGCCCGAGGGGATCCCGAGCGCCCGCGCGCTCTTGATGTAGTCGGTCTGCGTCGATCCTCCGGTGATCAGAGGGCTGACCAGCACGACATCGGGGCGGACGTCGTTCAACAGCGCCTCGACCTCCCGAGCGCTCGGGATGGCGCGCTCGAGCATGAGCAACCCGCGCAGAAGTGCTGCCACGGCCGGCCGTGGCAGCGTGTCGCGCTGAGCGAGCCAGCCGCTCAACCCCCGTGCCTCGAGCAGCTCCAGGCGCCGGCGGTCGCGCAGGAAGGCGGCCTCGGCGTAGCGTGGGTGCAGGTAGCGCACGAAGTCGACAAGGTTGCGCAACCGCGCGCTCATCGGCGCCATGGCGTCGGTGCGGCGCGGGACCGAGCCGATCAGCTGCGGCCGGCGGGGGCGGCCCTCGAGAGCCTCGAGGGCGTTGGCCCGCAGGGTGGCGTTGGTGAAGCCGAGCACGACCTCGTGTCCGCGCTCGAGCAGGAGGTCCAGGGTCTCGTCGTAGTACCGCAGGAAGCCCGGCGTGTTCATGACGAACAGCACTCGCACGAGGACGGCAGCGTAGGAGAGCCGTCTGTCGAGCTCACGGATCATGGCGCGAGCTCAGAGCCGGTTCTGTTCGCGCGCCGTCCGCTCACCCCCGAGTGCCGTGTTGACCCCGTCGATCATCAGCAGACCGCGCGCGGCGAGCGGGCGCAGGGCGCGCACACGGGCGGCGCTGTGCAGCCGCCGGCGCACCCAGGAGCCGACGGGGGGGCCAAGGCGACTGATCGCCCGGCGCCGTGAGCGTCGCAGGCGGTGGCGTAGGAGGCGCTTGGCTCGCGCGAGCCGGCGGCGTAGGCGGCGCTCGGCGCGCGCCAGCGGGCGGCCATAGTGCAGGGCGAGGGCAAGGCCGAGGTAGTCGCCGGCCAGGCGGGCGCCCGCCCCGCGCCCGACGGCGGGACGGCCCTGTCCGCGCACCGTGTAGGTCCAGGCGAGGGCTCCGACGTGCTGCAGCCACCAGGGCAGGCGCGTGTAGCGCGGCGGGGGCGCGTCCACGAAGAAGGCGCGGCGCTGGCGGTCGAACTCGGCCAGCCCGCGGAACCTTCGCTTCCACAGGACCTCGGGCGCTTGCACGAACGGCCCTTGCAGGGAGAGCTCGGTGAGCAGCAGCCGATCGGGCGCCAGTACGGGCCGGTAGAACGCGTCGGGGAGCGCTCGCATGCGAAAGAGGCCGTAGACCATGTCGCCGGCGACCATGCCGCCGAACGCCGCGTGCATGCGCCGGCGGCGTGGCCGGATCGCGATGGTGTCCGACCGCCACGGCGGCCTGCTGTCATACGGCCGCCCGTGCTCGTCGATGCGCTGGGTCTGCGGGTAGGCCGCGACCGCCTCGGGGTGGCGCTCCAAGAGCGCGACGAGGACCTCGAGCCACCGCGGGTGCCAGACATCGTGGTCGGAGCCAAGCGCCCAGAACTCCGCCTGGGGAAAGCGCTGCCGCGCGAGCGCAAGCGCCTTGTTGGTGTTGTCCAGTAGGCCCAGGCGCTCGTCGTTGACGACGACGTGGACGCGGGGGTCCTGCTCGGCGAGCTCCTGCGCGACGGCGAGCGTGTCGTCCTGCGAGCGGTCGTCGATGAGCAGCAGGGCCAGGTCCCGGTGGGTCTGGGCCAGGATGGAGCCGGCGGCCTCGCGCAGGTATGCGGCCTTGCCGTACAGGGGAGCGGCGATGACCACCCGCGGGCTGGGAGGGTCGGCGATCACAAGGGAGGCAGCCACCGCTCGCTGTCCGCGATGCCGTCCGGGTTCTCCGTCATGAGCGCTTCGATCCCGTCCGCCAGGGCGATGACCGCGGCGAGCCGGCGGCTCCTCGTCGAGGGAACGAGGATCAGGCCAGGGTGCCCGCGTCCGGCAGCCAGCCGCTGCGCGGCGAGGGGCCGAAAGTCCTTGACGTTGTTCGTGATCACGGCCCGGCCCTCCCGGGCGGCGGCCTCCATCACGCGCGGATCGGAGCTGCCCAGGAGATGTCGCCGCTCGCTGACCGCGGTGACGTCCTGGCCCCGGCGGCGGAGCTCGACGGCGATCTGTGACGAAAGCTGCTCATCGAGCAGCGCCCTCATTCCTCCAGCGCGCGCCGGCCCGCCTGCCACGCGGCATGGCCGAGCTCCCACTCGGCGTGGTTGAGCGCGATCTCCTCATCGATCTCCTCACGGAACTCGCCGTAGTAGGCGATGGCCGCCTCCACCAGGCCCTGTGGGACAGCGAGATACTCGGCGGTGGTCTCCGGGTCGTTGCCGTTCTCGCGGACGGTGGCGATGATCTCCCAGACGTCGAGTCCCGTTCCCAGCAGTGAGGCGCGCCGGCCGCTCGGCCCGTCGACGAAGTGGATGAGCGGATGATCATCGTGGCGCAGTCCCTCCTCCACGTAGCGCTGTGCGAGGCTGCGCGGCGGCCGGCCGCAGCGCTTGGCCCGGTGCTCGAGGCGCGCCGTGGTGCCGGGGGGCAGGCGCAGCGTGTAGTGATCGCTCACCCGGCCACCGTACCAACCGGTGTCACGCCGCACCACAGGCTATGCCCTCGGCATCATCCCCGCACGCGCGCGGCGCGCATGCCCCGGTAGGCCAGCACGATCGCCCGGCTCATAACCTGGTTGGCCGCCACCGCCCCACGGTGCCCGCCTCCGTGGCGCCGCGCCTGCTCGGCGTGCTCGGCGAACTGGCGCTCGAAGCCGGACATGCTCAGCGTGCCCCTCACCATGCGAAAGCACGACAGGACGCGCTGGAGGACCACCGGGTCGCCGCGGCGCGCGAACCTCAGCTGCAGGTCGTAGTCCACGGAGATCCGGTAGCGCTCGTCGAAGCCGCCCAGCTCGCGCAGAACCGCGGTGCGAAAGAAGGTGGCGGGGGCAGCGATGAAGTTCTGGGTGAGGTAAAGGTTCAGGGAGTAGCGGCGCAGCAGCGCGTTCTTGTAGGCGGTCACCGGGCGGCGGATCTCCCGGCCCTGGCCGTCGATTATTCGACAGCGTCCGGTCAGCCACTCGGCGCCCGGCCGCGCGGTGAAGCCGGCAGCGACCGCCTCCAGCGCGCCGGGGAGGTAGATGTCGTCGGCGTTGAGTTCCCCGATCACCTCGCCGGTGGCCATGGCGATCCCCTTGTTCAACGCGTGGGCCAGGCCGCGGTCAGGCTCGGAGACCCAGCGGATGCCCGGGGCGGCGCGCAGCACCTCCACGGTCCCGTCGGTGGAGCCTCCGTCGATCACGATGTGCTCGACGTGAGGGTGCGACTGGGCACACACGCTGGCCAGCGACTCCTCGATGGTCGCACGCGCGTTGAAGGACGGAGTGATGACCGTGATGAGCACCGTCACGTCCCAGGGCGGATCGCGAGGTAGGTGAAGGTCACCAGCGCGCCGTCGCCGTGGCGGCGGTCTGGTGCGGAGGCGATGGCCCAGAGGAGTCGAGGCGGGCGAGATCGTCCCAGTCGCGCTTGTGCTCGGCGAGGCGGTGGTCCATCGGGCGAAGTGTGGCGGCCAGGACCATCGGACGGCCCGGACCCCCCACGGTAGCCTGACCCGGCCGTCATGCGCTTCCTCTTCCTCACCCTCTACGGGTACGAGACCGACTTCTACGGCCGCGTGTCGCACGAGCTGGTCAACCGCGGCCACGAGGCGGTGCACGTAACCTGGTCGCGCCGCGGGGCCCAGCGGCTGCGGCGCATGGGGCTGGGCGCCTACGTGCTGCCCGAGCTGCTGGTCGCCGCGGGGCAGGGCCGGGACCTGGGCGAGGAGGGGCGGCGGGTGGAGGGGCGCTACGACATGCGCTCGCTGCGCGACGTGTACCGCACCGACTGGCCGCTGGAGGGTCGGCCGGAGGGCGAGGCGATCCAACGCACGGTGCGCCACTTCCTGGCCCTCGAGCGGGTGTTCGACGAGGTGCGCCCCGACGTCGTGGTGCCCGAGGTGGGCAGCGAGACGATGCGCACCGCCGCGCACCTGATCGCCCTGGATCGGGGGATCCGGACGCTCTTTCTCTTCTACACGATCTTCCCCCAGCCCCTGCGCCTGTACCGCGACACGCTGCACGCCCCGATCGTCGAACCTGAGGAGGTGCGCGCGCTCACCGGCGACGAGCACGCCGAGGTGGAGGGGTTCGTCGCGGAGTTCATCCAGCGCGACCGGCCCATCCGCGAGTACCGCCGCCCGCGGGTGCACGCCGGCACGCTGCGCGACTTCGCCGGTCACGTCGCGCGCAGGGCCCTGTGGGACCGCGACAACGAGTATCTGCGCCCGCACCGCTTCGTGGCCAACTACGCGGGCGAGAAGGTCCGGGCCCGCCTGGCGCGGCGCTTCTACCAGCCGGTGGGCGACGCGCCGCGGCCCTTCGTCTACTTCCCGCTGCACGTCGTCGACGACTACAAGATCAGGCGGGTCATCCCCCACTGCTACGACCAGGCGGCGATCATCGAGCTCATCGCCGAGTCGCTGCCCCAGGGCGTGGACCTCCTGCTCAAGGAGCACCCCATGTCCGTGGGGCGCAACCCGCCGGCGCTCCTGCGCCGCCTGTCGCGCCGGCCCAACGTGCGGCTCGTCGACCCCTTCAACTCCTCGCACGAGCTCATCCGCCGCGCCGAGGCGGTGGCCGTCATCTCCTCCACCGTCGGGCTCGAGGCCCTGCTGCACGACCGGCCGGTGCTGACCTGCGGCCAGCCGTTCTACGCCGGCTACGGGGTCACCGTCGACGTGGACTCCTTTCGCGAGCTGCCCGACGCGGTGATGCGGGTCCTGGCCTTCCGCCCCGACCGCGAGCGGACGCTGCGCTTCCTGGGCGCCGCCATGCGCGCCTGCCTGCCCGGCAAGCCGGTGCTGGTGGACGACTCGCCGCAGAACGCCGTGGTGCTGGCCGGCAGCCTGGACACCGCGGTGAGCGATGCCGCGGACCGCCGGACGCTCGTCCCCGCCTGAGCGTGCGCGCCGGCCTGGAGCTCACGGTGCTCGAGCTCGACGCCGGCGGCACCGCTCGCGCCGCGCGCGGCCTGGCCCGCGCGCTGGCACAGCGCAGCGACGTGGACCTCGTGGCCCTCCGCCAGCGCGGGCGGGTGCGCGGGCGCGTGGCCCGGGGCCTGGTTCGCGAGCTGGCCTGGCTGCCGCTGGGCCTGCCCGCCCAGGCGCTCCGCGCGGGGCTAGACGTGCTGCACTGCCCCGGGCCCAACGTGCCCCTGCGCCCCGGCCGCGTGCCGCTGGTGGTCACCGTCCAGGATGTGCTGGCGTGGGCCCACCCGGAGTGGATGGGGCGCGCGAACGTCGCGCAACACCGGCTGGTGCTCGAGCGGGTGCTCCCGCGCGCGGCGGCGGTGCTCACCCCGTCGGCCTTCACGCGCGCGGCGCTGCTGGCGCGCGGCGGGCTCGCTCCTGAGCGGGTGCACGTGGCCTCGTTGGGCGTGGAGCCGCGCTTCGCGCCGGCCCCGGAGGGTGTGCCGGGGGCCGGGGGAGACGGGCCGGCGCCGTACCTCCTGGCCGTCGGCACGCTGCAGCCGCGCAAGAACCTCGAGGCGGCGCTCGCCGCGTTCGAGCGGGCCGCTGACGCGGGGCTCGACCACGAGCTGGTGGTGGTGGGAGCGCGCGGGTGGCGCGACGACGCGGTCTTGGCGCGCGTTCGCGGCTCACGCCACGCGCGGCGCATCCGCCTGGCGGGCTTCGTGGACGATGACGAGCTCGTGGACCTCTACCGCGGCGCGGACGCGCTGCTGTTCCCCTCGCGCCACGAGGGCTTCGGGCTTCCCGCCCTCGAGGCGATGGCGTGCGGAACGCCGGTGATCGCCGCGGCGGCGGGCGCGCTGGCCGAGGTGGTCGGCGAGGCGGGCGTGCTGGTCGATCCCAACGACCACGACGCCTTCGCGACCGCTGTGCTCGAGCTCCTGGGCGACGGGGATCATCGAGCCAGGCTGCGCGCCGCGGGCCTGCGGCGCGCAGCCGCCTTCACCTGGGCGGCGTGCGCGGAGCGGACCGTGTCGGCCTACCGGGCGGCGGCCGGTGGATGACTCCTCCCTCCCGCGGGTGGCCGTCGCGCTAGCCACCCTGGTGCCCGGGCGCATCGGCGGCTCGGAGACCTACGTGCGTGGCCTGCTCGGCGCGCTGGCGCGCGACCCCGGCGCACAGCGCGTCACCGTGCTGGCCGGCCGCGCCGCCCGGGCGGCGGTCCCGCCGCAGCTCGCCGTGCGCCCGGTCCTCGCGCCGATGCCCGCCGGCGGGCCGGCGCGCGCCGCCGCGCTGGTCGCGGGACTCGTCGCCGCCCGGGCGCTCGGGCGCGGCGCGCCGGCCCACGACGTCCTGCACGTGCCGCTGACCGTGCCGGTGCCCCGCACCGGCGCCCCGATGGCGCTGACGTTGCACGACGTCAACCATCACGACATGCCCCACATGTTCGCGCCCGCCGAGCGCGCGTTCCGACGCTGGGCCTACGACGCGCCCGCCCGGCGCGCGGCGGTGGTCCTCACCCCCAGCGAGCACACCCGCGCGCGTGTGGTCGCGCGCCTGGGCCTCGACCCGGCGCGCGTGGTCACCGTCCACCACGGGATCGACCACGAGCGCGTGAGGCCCGGCCCCCAGGCGGCGGACAGCGCCGCCCTGGCGGCGCTGCCCCCGCTGCCCGGTCGCTTCGCGCTCTATCCCGCGGTCCTGCTGCCCCACAAGGACCACGAGACGTTGCTGCGCGCGCTGGCCCGTCTGGCCGACGGCGACCTGGCGCTGGTGCTCACCGGCCACCGCGACGAGGCACGGTGGGCCACGCTGCACGCCCTGGCCGGCGAGCTGGGCATCGGCGCGCGCGTGCATCACCTCGGGAATGTGCCCCAGGGAGCGCTCGCGCCGCTCATGCGCCGTGCGACGGCCCTGGCCTTCCCCAGCCGCTACGAGGGGTTCGGGCTGCCGGTGGCCGAGGCGATGGCCTGCGGCCTGCCGGTCGTCGCCGCGGACGCCGCCGCGATCCCCGAGGTGGCGGGGGGCGCGGCGCATCTCGTGGCGCCCGGCGACGACGCGGGGCTGGCCGCCGCGCTCGACGCGCTGGCCGCGGGGGGTGCGCAGGCCACCCGCCTGCGCGCGGCGGGCCTTCGCCGCGCCGCAGCGTTCCGCTGGGAGGCGGGCGCCGCGGGCCACGCGGCGGCCTATCGCGCGGCGCCGGGCCGCTAGCGCACCACCTCAAGCCAGTCCAGCGGCTGCCCGCTGCGACACACCTCCATCGCCCTCGAGGCCGGCGCGTAGCTCACCTGGCGGGGACCGTCCGCGGGCTGGAGGGCCAGCGGGCCGATGCGGGTCGTGGTGCCCTCGGCGCCCAGGTCGTCGGCCGTCCCGGGCAGCAGCGAGCCGCCGCCGCGCACGATCTGCGCCGGATGGGTGCCCGCGGCCAGGCGCACGGTGCCCACCGGCTCGTACTGGTCGGGATAGCTTTGGCTCCAGCGGACGTCGCCGACCAGCCGGCCGGCGACGAACACCTGAACCTCGCGCCCCACCGAGCCACGCAGCCACACGCGGTAGGTGCCGTCGTGCGGGACGCGGAAGCCCACCTGCCCGCGCCCCGGCCCGCGCGCCAGACGGTCCTGCCCGGTGACCTTCCAGCTGGCCGGGGTGAGCGCCTCGGGAATGGGCGAGACGGCGACCTGCGGCGCCGGCGTATAGGCCAGCGCGGCGCCCGGGCCGGCGGCGCGCAGGGCCCGCTTCACCTCGGCGCACTGGGCCGGCGTCGGGTCGCCGTCTGCCGTGGCCAACGGGAGGTGGAACAGCACCTGCGCCGCGCCAGGGCCGCGCCGCCACACTGCGTAGTGGGGGGTGCGCTCGACGAGCCCAAAGCCGCTCGGGGGACGGCTGTGGGTGGGATCGCGGCGCAGCACCAGCACGTCGAAACCCGCCAGGTAGTCCAGGCGCAGGTCGTCGAGGTCGCGGGAGAACAGCTGTCCCCTCGGCGCTCCGGGCCGCAGGCTCTTGCGGTCGAAGGGCGCCTCGACTGGCGTCACCGCGCCCTCCTCGCGCAGGAGGTAGCCCGCGTACTCCTCAGAGGCGGGATACAGCGCGCGCCCGGCCATGTCCAGGCGCTCGGCGATACCTTCGAGCTCGGCCAGCCGGTCGTAGGGCGCGAGCGTCGTTCCCCGGTACACCAGCGCGTTGCCCGCAAGCACGGCGACGGCGACCAGCGCACCCGCCATGGGCGGCCCCCACCGGCGCAGCCGCCCCCGCCCAAGCCCGGCGGCCCCCGCGAAGGCCAGCGCCACGGCGATCGGCGCGCTGACCACGATGGCCTTCAGGTCGACCCACGTGTTGCCGCTCCAGAGCACGACGACCAGCGCGACGGCGGCCGCGGTGCCGGCGGCCACGAGCGCCAGGTTGCGGCGCAGCGCCTGTGAGCCAGGTCGAGCGCCGCCCACGTGGGCACGGGCGCGGCGAGGTTGCCCAGGTCGGCGCGCCGACGATCACGGGGACGCTGACGCGATCGCCGCCAGGGCGAGCCAGGTCCGCCGCGCGGGCCTCGACCGGGCGGCCGCGACGGCGGTGCACCAGCGCCGGGCCGACGATCCCCACCACCAGCAGCACGACCAGCCAGGGCAGGAACCCCAGCGTGAAGGGTGCCCGCCGCCGCCGTGGCGACCAGCACCGCAGCCCCTCGCGGACCGGAGCCCACGGCGCCACCCGACCGTGCTCGTCCTCGACCCGGAAGGTCATTNCAGCCCCACGAGCGCGGCCAGCAGCGCGGTGGGCAGCTCGGTCCCCGCCACGTCCAGCGCATAGCGGTGGTCCTGTGTGAGCCAGGGCCCGAGCGCCGCCCACGCAGGCACGGGGGCGGCGAGGTTGCCCAGGTCGGCCGGGCCGCCCACGGCGAGCAGGGGAGCCACCTCGACCGCGCCGACGATCACGGGGACGCTGACGAGCAGGGTGATCGCCGCCAGGGCGAGCCAGGTCCGCCCCGCGCCCACGGCCTCGACCAAGTGGCCGTGACGGCGGTGCACGAGCGCCGGCCCGGCGACCCCCACCGCCAACAGCACGACCAGCCAGGGCAGGAACCCGAGCGTGAAGGTACCCAAGCCGGCCGCCGCGGCGACCAGCACCGGCAGACCCTCGCGGACCGAGGCGACCGCGCGCCCCGGCCATGCCGCGACGAGCAGCGCCGCGGCGAGGACGAAGAACAGGGCCGCGGCGAGCTCCTTGATGCCCGAGGCCAGCGCGTAGGAGTACAGGATGGTCGGCTGCGCGGCGACGCCGGCGGCGACGGCGCGCCCCGGGGCCCACGCGATCGCCCCGGCCAGCAGCGCGTGCAGCGACAGGCCGAGCATCGCCCCGAGCCAGGCCATGAACGGCTGCCACGCCCAGATGATGTCCACGCCCGCCACCCCGGCGGTGCTCCCCAGCGCCGCCTGCACTCCACCCGGGTAGCCGCCGCCGAGCGTGCGGTCGATGATCCTGGTGAACGAGCTGTCGGTCACCGCGGGCAGCGACCGGCCGTCGTCGACCAGGTGGGCAGCGATGTCCATCTGGAAGGCGAGGTCGACGATCCGGGCGTAGCCCGTGAACCCGGGCTGCCCGGTGAGCAGGACCGGCGCGGCGAGCGCCGCGAAGGGCAGCGCGGCGGCGACTACCGGCCAGCGCCACGAGCGCCCGGGACGCAGCGCCGCGAGGCCCCGGCGGCCGGCGAGCGCGAATCCCGCGAGCGCGAGGAGCACCAGCGCGGGCGCGGTGAGCGGGGCGGTGGCGGCCAGAAAGGTGAACAGGACGGCCACGACCACCACGACCGCCAGGCCGGCCGGCAGCAGGAGCGCCGGCGGCAGTGCGTCGCCCGCCATCCGGCGCAACAGCAGGCCGCAGCCCAGACACAGAGCGGCCAGCACGAGGGGATAGAGCAGCCAACTGAGGAGGAACATGCCTGACCTCCCGCTCAGGTTGCCGTGTCAGAGCCGCTGTTGGCCGCCGGCGAGCTTGCGGGAACGATCACCTCGACCCAGTCGAGGCCGGTCTTGCCGCGGCATATCTCGCGAAACTCCGACGGCTTGGCGTAGCGCAGCCGTGGACCCTGGTCGGGGAAGGAGAAGGCCAGGGGGCCGATCGTGGTGATCTGGCCGCTGTTCACCTCGTTGCCGGTGCCCGGCAACAGGGTGCCTCCGCCGCGGACGATCTGGAAGGTGTGTTTGCCGGCCGGCAGGTTGACGGTCCCGATGCGCTCGTACTGGCCCGGATAGCTCTGCTGCCAGCGCACGGAGCCGACCTCGTCGCCGTCGACGAGCACGCGAACCTCGCGACCGAACGAGCCGCGCAGCCACAGCAGGTAGGGGCCGGAGACGGGCAGGCTGACCTTGCCCTTCAGCCTCCCCGGGCCGGTCGCCAGGAAGTCGGGCCCGGCCTGATTCCACAGCGACGGCCCCACGCCCTCTTCGGTGGCCTCGTACTGCACCACGCTGGGTGCCTGCGAATAGGCGATCCAGGCACCTTCCCCCGCCGCGCGCACCTCCTCGCGCACCTCCCGACAGAACGCTCGATCGCGCTCGCCGGGGGCCGCCTCGAGGGGCAGATGGGCGACCACGCGCGGGGCGTCGGGGTCGCGGCGCCACACGTCGTAGAACTCCGTGCGCTCGATCATCCGCCAGTTGCTGGGCGGACGGCTTGCCGTCGGGTCGCGGCGCAGGATGAGCAGCCGGTGCTCGTTCAGCCAGTCGCGGTTGAGCTCGTCGGGGTCGCGCACGAACTGCAGGTTGGGCCGGGCGGTCTCGTTGAGGATGAAACGTCCCCGCGGCGGGTTGACGATGCTGGCCGCCTTGACGTCACGCAGGAGGTACTCCCCGAACTCCTCGAAGACCGGCAGCACCGCGGGGCCTTGGCCAGCGTACTTCTCGCCCAGTCGCTCGAGGTCGGCGAAGCGCTCGTAGGGCACCAGGGGGATGGATCGGTAGACGTAGGCGTTGCCCAGCAGGACGCCACCGGCGATCACCACGGTGGCCGCCAGGCCCAGCCAGCGCACCCTCCGCCACCGCCACAGAGCGGCCGCGCCGGCAAAGGCCAAGGCGAGGGTCAGCGGCGCGGTGATCGTGTAGGCCTTGAGGTCCACCCACGCGCCCGTGCGCCGCGTGACGTAGCCGAAGGCCACCGCCCCGGCCACGGCGAGGACGAGCAGGCGGACGTCGCGCGTGCGCAGCGCTCGGAGGACCCCCACGGCGGCGAACGCGAGCACGACGGCGATCAGCACGAAGGTCACGGTGTCGCGTCCGGAGACCGACAGCGGGAAGCGATGGTCGCTGATCAGCCACGGACCGACCGAAGACGAGGCCGATACCGGTGCGGCGAGATTGCCCAGGTCGGGGGGTCCGCCAGTCGCAGCGATCGGGGCCAGGCGAACGGCCACAAGGCTCGTGGGTACGGCGAGCAGGAGGGCAACGACGCCGAAGGCCACCCAGCGGCTGACGGTCCGCAGCCGGCCTCGGCGGGTCGCGAGATCGATCGCGAACACCACCCCGACGACCACGCCGGCCCAGGGCAGGATGCCCAGGTTGAAGACCGCGTAGGCGCCGGCCAGGGCCACGGCCGCGGGCAACACCTGGCGTAGGCCGCCGCGTCCGGGGGGGTGGGCGACCAGCACGGCGACAAGGAGCGTCAGTCCTGCAACAGCGGAGAGCTCCTTGATCCCCGACGCGAGAGCGTAGGAGTAGAGGATGGTGGGCTGCGCGGCGACCCCTGCGGCGAGCGCGCGCCAGGGCCGGGAGGCGATCGCCCGGCTGAGCAGCGAGTACAGCGCGAGGCCCAGCGCGCCGGCGATGAGGGCGAGGAAGGCCTGATAGGTCCACAGGGGGTCGATGCCCAGCAGGTCGCTGGTGCCGCCCAACGCGGCCTGCGAGCCGCCGGGGTAGCCGACCAGCGCCATCTTGAAGACGGTCTCCAGGTAGGAGGAGTCGATCGCGCTCTCGGCCGGGACGACGCGGCCCATGGTGGTGATCCACTCGGTGAACTCCAGCTGATGGGCCAGGTCGGTGATGCGCGCGTAGCCGGTCATGCCCGGCTGGCCGGTGAGCAGGACCGGCGCGGCGATCGCCCCCGCGGGCAGCAGCGCGGCGAGCGCCGGCCAGCGCCACTCGCGCGTCGGACGCACCACCCCTACCACCTCCCGGCGGGCGAGCGCGAAGCCCACCACGGCGACCACCAGCACCGCCACGCCGGTCAAAGGCGCGGTCGCCGTCAGTTGCGTCGGGAAGACGCTGACCGCCACCACGCCCGCGAGCCCCACGGGCAGCAACAGCACGCCGGGCAGGGCCTCGGGCCCCGCGACTCGGCGCACCAGCAGCCCGATGCCCAGCGACAGCGCGAGGACCACCAGCGGGTAGACCAACCAGCTGAGAACGAGGGTCACCATGGTGCACCCGGGCGCGCGGCAAGGGATGTCGGCGAAGGAGCCATGCTCATGAGGGGACCGTTAGAACGGGCGCGGCTGGCCGACGTTGCGCTCAGTCGGGCCGGCCGCGGCACCGACAGCCACTGTAGCCCCCGCTCTTCAGCGGCCGAGCGCCCGCACGAGCGCGACCGCCGCGATCCCGTAGGCCCGCAGCAGCGGGGCAGCGCGCCGCGCCACGGGGCTGACGATCTGGGGGCTGTCGACGGTCGTGCGAAAGCGACCGATCAGCTCGGCGTCGGGGCGCCGGCGCATCGTGGCCAGTTTGCGACGGCGCGCGCGTATCCAACCGCGCATCGCCCACACCGAGGCGTACGCGCGCACCTTCTCCGCGCGCCATCCCTCGCGGGTGGCGACCACGAGCAGCGCCGCCTCCGTGGCCAGCAGCAGCGGCGCCAGCACCACCAGGGTGGACCCCCGGAAGTTGGTCAGCACCGAGAGGGCCCTGTGGCGCTCGAGGAAGAAGAACTTGCGCCCGCTCTGGCCCCAGCTGTAGTGGTGGAGCACCTTGGCGCGGGGCACGTACCAGACCTCGCTGCCCACCAGCCAGGCCCGCCAGCAGAGGTCGGGGTCCTCGTAGAAGAGGAAGAACTCGTCGCAGTAGCCGTCAAGCTGGCGGTAGAGGGAGCTGCGCACGAGCATCGCCGCCCCCGTCGTGATGAGCACCGGGCGCGGCGGCGCGTCCTCGACGGGCTCCTCGTAGCGCCCGCACCAGGCGATGCCGGTGAGGTGGATCTGGTTCTCCCCTGCGTTGATGGTCTCGCCGTCTGGGAAGAGGATCTGCGGGGTGACGATGCCCGCCTGGGGGTGCTCGTGTGCCACGGCGAGCAGTCGCTCCAGGCAATCCGGCGCCGCAGCGGCGTCGGGGTTGAGGAAGAACAGCCACTCACCCGAGCTCGCCGCGGCCCCCCGGTTGCAGGCGGGGGCGTAGCCGATGTTGTCCTCGTTGAGCAGGCGCACGTCGGGGTGGGCGGCCTGCATGGGCTCTCGCACCGAGTGCTCAGGGTCGTTGTCGACGACCACGATCTGCTCGAGGGGGACGGACTGCGCCTTGAGGCTGGCCACCGCCTCGAGGGTGAGCGCGACCTCGCGGTAGGTGACGACCACCGCCGAGACGCTCAAGCGCGGCGGGGTGGCGGCGAGCCCCCCGCCGGCCGTCCGCGGGGCTGGCGCCCTAGGGCCGGCCATCTAGATCGAGGATTCGGCGGCGACCGGCGAGCGGTCGCCCGCCTCGACCACCGGCCGGGCGCGACACAGGCCCACGAAGACGGCCAGCAGCACCTTGATCATATAGTAGGCCGACCGCGAGGGGTTGATCGACGAGACGCCGGTCGTGCGCGGACGCATCCGCACGGGCACCTCGGCGCTGCGCAGGCGGTGGGCGTGGATCATGAGCACCGCCTCGACCTCGGGATAGTCGTGGGGGTAGTCCCGCGCGAAGAGGGCGATGCCGCGGCGGTTGGTCATGCGAAAGCCCGACGTTGGGTCGGTGACGGGCTGGCCGGTGACCAGCGAGAGGATCCGGGAGAAGATGGCGATGCCCGCCCGTCGCGACCGCGTGCTGCGATGGCAGTCGCCATCGATGCGCAGGAAGCGCGAACCCGTGACCATGTCGACATCGGGGTGGGAGCGCAGGTGGCCCAGCAGCGTGGAGACCTCGCGCGCCTCGTGCTGGCCGTCGCCGTCGACCTGCACCGCGAAGTCGTAGTCGCGCTCGAGCGCGTACTGGTAGCCGGCCTGCACGGTTCCCCCGATGCCCAGGTTGAACGGCATCCGCAGCACCGCTGCTCCGGCCTCACGCGCTGCACGGCTGGTCTGATCGGTCGAGCCGTCGTCGACGACGAGGACGTCGAACTCCGGGGCGTACTCGCGCAGCTCGCGCACGACGAAGGCGACGCTGGCCTCCTCGTTGTAGGCGGGGACGATCGCGAGCTTTCCGGGCATGGTCAGGGAGCTAAGACGCAGCGGGCGGGGGAAAGCTGCGCATCATCGGCACCTGCGGTCAGCGTACCCGACCAGGGTGGGCGCCCCGAACAGGGTTGGCGCCCTACACCTCGCCCGCGCGCACCATCTCGACCCAGCGTGCAGGCGGGATGGTGTGGAACTCGCCGCGCCGGCCCTGGCGCGCGAAGCGCACGATCCATGGCAGGCGCCGCAGCGGCTGCTCGTCGTAGAGCAGCGCCTTGATCATGAACTGGACGGTCGTCCCGACGGCCGACAGGGTGCCCTGACCCTCGTACTCGCGCTTGGTCCACAGGTAGTTGCGCAGCCCGCAGAGGTTCTGCCAGAAGCGCTCGAGCGGCGTGGGCCAGAACTGGCCGGGCAGGATGGCGTTCCAGAAGCGCGAGCGGCGGTTCTCGTAGGAGTGGGTGACGCGCTTGTGCACCATCACGCTCTCGCTGACCAGGCGCAGGTCGCCCAGGCGCCGCAGGCGAAACGAGTACTCCACGTCGTCGCCCCAGACGAAGAACTCCGCGCGCGGGGGGTCGAGCGCACGCGCAGCCGAGATGCGCACGAGCGCGCCGACGAAGGACAGGAAGCCCAGCGAGGGGTGGTGGCCGTCGCGGTACTCGCCGGCGGGCAATGGGCGCAGCCGACGGTGGAAGTGCCCGCGCTGGTTGGCGTCGATGCCCCCCGTCGCGTAGACGACCTTGGGCCCTAGGGCGACGGTCGTGACCTGGGCCGCCGGCGGTGCGTCCAGCAGGCGCTCGAGCGCGTCGGGCGCCGGCTCGGCGTCGTCGTCCATCAACCAGATCCAGTCGCAGTCCTGGGCTCGCGTGGCCTCCACGGCGGCGGCGAAGCCCCCCGCTCCACCGCGGTTGTCCTCCAGGCGCAGGTGGCGAACGTCGTCGCGGTCGGTCAGCCCGCGCTCGCGCAGCAGCTCCGGGGTCCCGTCCGTCGAGGCGTTGTCCACCACGACGACGCTGTGCAGCGGGTGGGTCTGGGCCAGCAGCGCGTTGAGGCACTCGAGCAGCAGCTCCTTGCGGTTGTAGGTGACGACCGCCGCGCAGACCCTCATCGCCGCTCGGCGGCCAGGCGCTCCGCCCACTCCTGGGGTGTGACGGTGTGGAAGACCCCGAGCCGCCCGTCGATGCCGGCGCGGACGATCCACGGGATGCGCGCGAAGGGCCGCTCGTCGAAGAGCAGCGCCTTGACGATGAACTGCGCCACCGTGCCCACGGCGCCCAGAGCGGACTGCCCCTCGTAGTGCTTGCGCGTCCAGACGAAGTTGCGAATGCCGCACATGTTGCGCCAGAAGCCGGCGTAGGGCGTGGCCCCGTAGTCCAGGCGCGTGAGGCGCCGGACCCAGCGCGAGCGGCGCGTCTCGAACCCGTGCCCCACGTCCTTGTGGACGATCGCGCTGTCGGGGACCAGGCGCAGGGCGCCGTGGCGGCGCAGGCGCAGGCACCACTCGTAGTCGTCGCCCCAGATGAAGAACTCGGGCCGCGGCGGGTCGGTGGCCCTGGCGACCTCGGCGCGCACGAGCATGCCCACCAGGGTCGCGAAACCCAGCTGGGGCAGCGCGCCGTCGCGGTAGGCCTCGGCGGGCAAGGGCCGCGGGCGGCCCCGAAAGTGTCCGCGGGCGCCCAGCTGCAGGCCGCCGTCGGGGCTGACCACCTTCTGCGCGAGCGCGGCGATCGCCGGATCGCCGGCCGCGGGTGAGGCCAACAGCCGCGCGAGCGCCTCGGGCTGGGCCTCCGTGTCGTCGTCCATGACCCAGATCCAGTCGCATTCGCTTTGACGGGCGCGATCGATGGCCCGCGCGAACCCCCCCGCGCCTCCCAGGTTGCGCTCGAGGCGTTCGAAGACCATCCGCTCGTCGTCGAGCAGGCCGCGCTCACGCAGGAGGTCGGCGGTGCCGTCGGTCGAGGCATTGTCGACGACGTACAGGCGCTCGAGCGGATGGGTCTGGGCCAGCAGCGCGTCGAGGCACTCGACCAGCAGGTCCCGGCGGTTGTAGGTCACCACGGCGGCGCAGACCCGGGTCCGCGCCGCCGTCTCGCGGGTGGGCAGGTGGCCGGTCATGGCGTCACGGTACGTTAGCCCCGTGGTCATCGCGATCGTCGTCACCTACAACCGCAAGGCCCTGCTGCAGGAGTGCCTGGCCGCGCTGGGCGCCCAGACGCACGCTCCCGATCGGGTCATCGTCGTCGACAACGCGAGCACGGACGGCACCGCCGAGCTCGTCCGCCGCGAGCATCCCGTGGTGCAGCTGCTGGCGCTGAGCGAGAACCAGGGCGGCGCGGGCGGCTTCCACGAGGGGCTCAAAGCCGCCCACGCCGCGGGCGCCGAGTGGATCTGGCTGATGGATGACGACACCATCGCGAGCCCCGACGCGCTGGCGCACCTGCTGCGCGCGCCCGACGCGATGAATGGACTGCCCGCGCCCGCATTGCTGGCCAGCAAGGTGGTGTGGACGGACGGATCGCTGCACCCCATGAACCACCCGGGGTTCGAGCGCGATCGCACCGAGCGGTTCATCGTCAGCTGCGAGCACGGGTTCCTGCCCATCCGCGCCAGCACCTTCGTCTCCTTGCTGGTGCACCGCAGCGCCATCGACGAGCACGGCCTGCCCCACAAGCACTTCTTCCTGTGGAGCGACGACATCGAGTACACGGCGCGCGTCACCCGCCACCGCGCCGGCTACCTGGTGCCCGACAGCGTCGTGGTGCACAAGACCAAGACCGCCCACACCGCGGTGACCGACACCGGCGGGCGCTTCTACTACCACGTGCGCAACAGCCTCTACATGCTGCGCGGCCAGGCGTGGTCCAAGCGCGAGAAGCTCTCGGTGATCTGGTTCCTGGGCTTCACGACGAACGCCTACCTGCGCCACAACCGCTTCAGCCGCGAGAGCCTCGCCACGGTGGGCCGGGGGCTTCGCGACGGCGCCAAGCCGGCGCCGAAGACGCCCAGGCTCAGTTCCCGAACCAACGCTACAGTGCCGCCGATGCTCGCCGCCGTCACCCCAACGAACCTGCTCCGCCGCGCGCTGATTCGCTTCCCGCGCGTACGTCGGGCGCTGGTCGCCGTCGTGCCGCGCCTGCGTGCCAAGCGCTATGACCTCGCGCACCTCGCCCTCGTCCCGGAGGAGACGGCCCTCGGCCCGCTGCAGCGCGCCGAGGCGCTTGTGCTCCACGCGCTCGTGCGGACCGTTCAGCCTGCCGTGATCGTCGAGTTCGGCTTCTTCGTCGGCGACAGCGTCCTGAATTTCCTGCAGGCGCTGCCGCCGACCTCGCGCGTGCACTCGTTCGACATCTCCGATGAGGCGGCCGCGACGGCTCGCGCCTTCCCCCATCCCAACTTCACGTTCCATCGCAAATCACAGGACCAGCTCACTGCCGCCGACGTGGACTACGCGCCGATCGACTTCGTGTTCATCGACGCATCGCATGACTTCGGTCTCAACCGCGCCACCTTCGAGCGCCTCGAGGGGCTGTTGGCCGAAGACGCCATCATCGTCGTGCACGACACCGGCACATGGCCCGCGCAGCTCATCGCCGGTCCGCATGCCAGGTGGGCGGCCGGAAAACCGGACAACTGGATCTCCGCGGACGAGTTCGTCAACGAACCCGACGAGCGAGAGTTCGTGAACTGGCTGCGCGACGTGCACCCTGAGTTCGCGCAGATCCATCTGCACTCCACCCGCGTCATCCGCCACGGGCTCACCGTGCTGCAGCGAAGCCAGCGGCTGACGACGCCCGCTGACGTCGCCCACGCCGCCAGTTCCGCTGACCGGTAAGCACTCCGCCGGCGTATATGCTCCGGGGCTTGGCGCTCGCCCCTTCAGGCCGGGCTGCGCAGGCCGCGCACGAGTGCGCGCGCGAGCCGCGGCGTCTCGCTGGGGCGAGCGGAGATGCGCTGGCTGAGGTCCTGGGCGAACAGGAAGCCGAACCACGCCTTCTCCTGCCCGCGCCAGCCGTTGCCGCGCAGGATGCGCACGCGGTTGGCGGCGAAGGCCACGGGGTCCGGCTGCCCGTCGCGCTCGCGCACCGCGACGCTGCGGGGCGCGAGGTACCCGGGCTCGTCGCGCAGCACGCGTCCCGTCCACTCGAGGTCATCGCCCGCACCGGCGAACTCCGGGCGCGGCGGGCCGTGCTGCTCGACCGCGCGCCGGTGCACCAGCAGGGAGCCGTAGCGCGCGGCACGCAGCGCGGCGAGACGGTGGTCGGCGCCGGCCATGGCCAGCTCGCGCGCCAGCAGCCGCGGCCACGGCGGCGCGTCGCGGTCCAGACGCCCGTCCGCGCCGACGACCTTGCCGGCGAACAGCACCGGATCGCCCAGCGCGCCGGCGCAGGGCAGCGGCACCAGCAGCTCCTCCAGGGCGATCGGGTCGGGGCGCACCCGGGCGTCGACGAGCCACAGCCAGGTCGCCCCCGTGGCCGCCGCCGCACGCACGGCATCCGCTAGCCCCGCCCGGCCGGGCCCGACCTCGACCGTGTCGTTGGGCGCACGGGTCTGGGCGTCCAGCCGAACCTCGACGGGAACGACGGCGCAGACGCTGACCGAGATCTCGGGCACGCGCGCTCCTCAGCGAGGCGGATCGCCGGCGGGCAGCGTGGCGGTCTGGCGATCGCCGACGCGCTCGGCGATGGGGGCACCACGCTCGATGTCGCTCAGCGAGCGGTCCATGCGCAGCACATCGATCTCGCGTTCGAGCATCCCCACCCGCTGGGCCAGCACCTTGCTCTGATCGGCCAGACGCGAGATGACCAGCGAGAAGTGCAGGAGCAGCATCAGGATGAAGCCCAGCGCGATGGCGAACAGTGCTGACGGCGCGTAGAAGATCCCTACGGCGTTCGCGAAAAGATCGAGGGCGTCACGCCAGAGGGCCAGCATGAGCAACGTCGCGGCACTGAACATCCACAGCAGGGCGTAGCGCTCCATGAGGCGCCGGCGGCGCACGAGCTCGAAGACGAGCACGAACAGCATGGCCATGGCCAGGATGGAGACGATCTGGACGCGGGACACGGCGAGAGCGAGCCTAGCGGGCGGCGGGTCGGGCGAAGAACCGGCGCGAGGTCAGGCCGACGGCGAGCCGCCGCGCAGTCGCTGAAGGAACGCGTCGCGCACCTCGCCGGGGAAGGCGCGCAGAGCGGTCAGGGCGCCGAGGTAGACCAGCGTGACGACGACGATCCGCGCCGCGTCGGGCATCGGCGGCACCCCGGCCGCCGCCAGCGCGAGGGCGGTGGCCCCGGCGACCCGCCACACAAGGCGGACTTCAAGGCCCAGTGCTCGCCGGGCGCGCAGCAGGGCGACCGCGGACATCGTCGCCAGCAGCGCTTCACCGCCCACCACGGCCAGGGCGGCCCCATCGGCGCCGAGCGGCGGCACGAGCGCGAGGGTCAGGACCACGATGGACGCGAGCGCGAGCCCGTTGACGACAAGCAGGTCCCGGTAACGATGCAGCGCCACCAAAGCGGTCTGCCAGGTGACGTTCAGGCTCACCGGGACGAGAGCCAGCGCCATGACGCGAAGGACGTCGGCCACCGGCTGCGACTGCGTCCCCCCCACGAGCACGTCGGCGATCGCCCCCGCGCCCACCGCCATCACCAACGTCATCCAGACGCCTCCGATGAGCGCTACCTCGCCCACGCGCTGCAGGACGTAGCGCAGCCGTGCCTGGTCGTCGCGGGCCGCGCGGGCGAAGATGGGAAACGTCGTGCCGATGAGGGCAACGGGAACCCCGACGGCCACCTCCACCACACGGGCCGCCGTGCCGAAGTAGCCCGTGACCAGCCCGGTCGCGATCAGGGACATGATGATGATCACCACACGGGCGTAAAGGGTGTTGAGGATGGTGGCGACGGCGAGCGGCAGCGCGTCGCGCAGCAGCCGGCGCAGCTCGGCTGTCTTCAACGACGGTCGAAGCGGGATGTCCCTTCTCGTGACCGCGGTGGTCAGCACGAGCGTCACCAAGCCGGCCGGGATGGCGATGGCCAAGAACCCGACCACCCCCGAGGAGATGAGGATCAGCACGACGACGAGGGCGAGGGTCAGCACCTTGCCGGCGAGGTCGATGCCCGTCAGCCAACCCATGCGCAACTGCACCGACAGCGGGACGCCGAAGGTATGGGCGACGACGGTGACCACGAGCCCGGCGCCGGCCAGCGCCGTGCCGATGACCAGCTCCTCTCCGTAGCCGGCGAGCGCGGCGAAACCCGTGGCGCCGAGGACGCCGACCGCGCTGAGGAGCAGGCGTGCGCCGAGGATCTGGCGCATGAACGCGTGACGGTCAGCTCCCGTCCTGGTGGTGTACTCGCGCACCGCCACCGTGGCCCGCCCGATGTCGGTGACGCCCCCGACCAGCGCGACGAGGGAGATGACCGTGTAGTAGCGCCCGAAGTCCACGACCCCCAGGTGCCGCACCAGCAGCGGTGCGGAGATCACCGCGAGCAGCGACCCGACCACGTAGCCGAGCGTGCGCACGGCACTGGCGCGGATGGCACGCGCCCCGGCCTGCGGGGTATCGAGAATGTCGGCGGCCGGCGGGGGAGAGTCGATGGCGGCCGCACTCATCGCGTCCATCGTAGGCGGCGCCCGGCGTCACTCGGGCGGCTTGTACAGTGACCCGCCGCGCGGCAGGCACGTTGGGGCATGCCCACTCTCTCCATCTGCATTCCCACCCATGACGGCCGCGCGCGCGTGCTCGACCGAGCGCTCGCCAGCGGGACCGAGCAGCTCCGTGCGGACCTTCGTGAGCGCGTCCAGTTCTGCGTCAGCGACAACGGCTCGCGCGACAGCACAACGGCGGTCCTGGAGCGTCACCGGGCGAAGCTGGGCGAGGCGCTCGTCACCCACCGCTTCGAAGCGGACGTGGGCTTCACCACCAACCTCCTGAAGGTCGTGGACCTCGCCGAGGGCGACTTCTGCTGGCTACTGGGCTCGGACGACACGCTCGAGCCGGGAGCCCTGGCCACCGTGATGGCGATCCTCGACGAAGAGCCGGACCTGACCGGGATCACGGTCAACAGGATCAACGTGGACGACGCCGACCCGCCCGGCGTCATGCACGACGACCCGCGGGTCGTGCCCCCGAGCGCACGCAGGCGGTACGAGTCCGCCCAGGCGGTGTTCGCCGAGCTGGCGCTGCTACAGGACTACATCTCCACGCAGATCCTCCGCCGTACGGCGTGGCAGCGGGCGGTCGCCAAGCTCGGGCAGGAGGGCGTCGCGGCCGGTCGAGCCTTCCCGCACATCCCGATCCTCGGGGCGATGGTTGTCGAGGCGCCCCGGTGGCGCTGGCACGGTGAGCAACTCGTACGCCACCGCATCGGCGTGGCCGCCGTCAAGGGCACGTTCCCCGTGAGCCCGGCCGAGTACATCATCAAGGTCACGCACGACCGCTCGGCGATCTGGGCCGCGATGTTCGGCGTGCGCTCATCCCTGTACCGCGCGGCGATGTCCAGCGCGCGCCGTACCCAGCTGAGCCCGGCCATGATCGGCCATTTCAAACTCCAGCCCGAGCAGACGCTCGCCGGCGACCTGCGACTGCTGGTCGCCATGATCCGTCACTACTGGCGGTTGATGGAGTTCTGGACGCAGAGCCTCCCTGCGCTGCTCGTTCCCCACGGCTTCGTGCCTCTGGCGGTCCGAGCCAAGAACATGCTCAGAGCGCCAGGCGGATGACGGCGCCGTGGTACGGGGTGCCAGAGCAACCTGACGCCTCGCGGCGCGCCGTCGCGCCGCTCAGCTCGCCGACGGGCGCGCGCCGCGCAAGCCGTCAAGGACCCCGACCGACGCGTCGAGGGCCTGGCGCATGCAGTCGTCCATGTCGATGTAGAGATAGTTGGCCAGGCGGCCCGCGAAGTGAACCCGGTCGGGGCCGATCTCCGCGCGCAGGAAGTCCTGGTAGCGGTCGTTGAGGGCCCTGTTCTCGGGTAGCTCGATGGGGTAGTAGCGCGTCGGCGCGTTGGTGAACTCAAAGCCGAGCACCGTGCCCTCGCACTGCTGGCGCGAGGCGTGCTTGGTCTCGTGGATGCGGATGAACGGATACTCGAGGCCGGGGTAGTTGACGACCATCGCGCCCTGCGCGTGCTCGACGTGGGGGATGTGCACGTTGCGCACGATGATCCCCCGCCAGTCCAGGCGGCCGAAGCGCTCGCCGGCGAAGACGTCGAGCGGGCACGTGAGCACGATGCTGTCGGCCTCGACCTCGCGCGCATGGGACTCGAGATCCTCGAGCGTCACGTCGATGCCGGTGCGCAGTCCGATGAGCTCGTGGTCGAGCAACCCGTCGATCAGGTCGGTGTAGCCGTTGGGCCCGGCCGGCCAGCCCTGGTGGGGGTCGGGGAAGAGATAGGGGTCGTTGTCCCAGCGCACCGAGACGCGACGCGGTGCCCACTGCGCCGACAGCGTGCGCGCCGGGCGACCCCACTGCTTCTCGGTGTAGGGCTTGATGTAGCGCTCGTAGAGGATCGGCCCCATGAGCTCCAGGCACCACTCCTCGAAGTTCGAGGCCTCCGCGCGCGCGGCGGCGTCCACGTTCCGCCGCTCCTCGAGCTCGGCCTTGATCTCCTCGCCGCGCGACTGGCGATCGATGTCGGACAGGAGGATCGGCCAGTTGAGGATCCTGCCCTCCACGTTGATGTCGACGCGATGGCGGTAGTCGTTGAAGGGCGTCATCGCGTTGGCCAGCTCCCACACCTCCTGATCCTCGGTGTGGAAGATGTGCGAGCCGTGGGGCTCGTAGAGGACGCCGCCCATGTGCTCGGAGCGGATCAGGCCGCCGGGCACGTCGCCGCGCTCGAGCAGCACCGAACCGACGCCCTGGTGAGCCAGGCGGTGGGCCAGGGTGCAGCCGGTCAGTCCGGCTCCGACGACGAGCACGGTAGGCATGGCGGCGATGCTAGCGGAGGCTCGGCGAGGGCTGCCTACACTCGCTGGCGCCCGCAACCGGTGAGCCCTGCCGGGTTTCCTGATGTCTGGGGCGACCCTCGCCCTCCGTCCCTCCGTGGCATGCCGGCATGACCGAGCTCTTCCTCCTCAGCTACCTCGTCGCGCCCGCGCTCATGCTCGCGTGCTGTCTGGGCGGCGGGTTGCTCGTACGGCGGGCGGCCGGAGGAGCCCTTCCGGGCGTCTTCGTCCTGCCGCTGGGCTACGCGGCGGTGGTGGCCGCGGGCGCCTTCCTGACGACCTGGGACGCGACCGCGGAGCTGGCGGGGCCGGCCTTCGTGGTCCTCGGCCTGGTCGGGCTGGTGGTCGAGCGCCGGCACCTGCGCGTGTCGCTGCGACCCGTCGCGCGGTGGGCCTGGGCGGCGGGGGCGGCGGCGAGCGCCTACGCCGTCGTGATCGCTCCCGCGCTGCTCTCGGGCCGGGCGACCTTCACCGGCTACGGACGGATCGTCGACATCGCCCACCAGTTCGACTTCGCGCAGTACCTGGTGACCGAAGGGCGCGTACGTCCGACCGCCCGCGACACCTCCTACCTCGAGGTGGTCACCAAGACCCTGGACATCGGCTACCCGGGCGGCGCGCAGAGCGCCTTCGGGGGGTTCGCCAGCGTCCTGGCCACCGATCTGGCCTGGGTCTACCAGAGCTTCCTCGCCCTCACCGCGTCCATGACCGCGCTGGCCGTCTTCGCCCTGTTGCGCGGCGCCGTACGCTCGCCGGCCATGCGCGCGCTGGCCGGGGGCATCGCCGCCCAGGCCAACGTCACGATCGGCTATGGGCTGGTCGGAGGCTTCAAGGAGCTCGTGTCCGCCGCGCTGCTCGTGCTGACCGCCGCGCTGGTGCGCGAGGCGGCGCTGCGCCCCCCCAGCGCGCGCTCGATGCTGGCGGTGGCGGTGGCCGCCGCCGGCTGCTTCGCCGCGCTCAACCTCACGGTGGTGCCGTGGCTCGGGCTGCTGTTGATCGGGGCGCTCGTCGTCGCGGTGACCCAGACCGGGCTCACACCCCGGCGCGCGTGGCTGCACCCGCTCGGCGCGTGGGCGGCCATGGCCGCCATGTTCGGGCTCCTCGCCGCTCCCACGGTGTGGCAGGCGGTCAAGCTGGCGCCGGTCGCCAGCCAGGCGGAGGGAGCCGACCGGACCGTCATCGCCGACCTGGGCAACATGTCCGAGCCCCTACCGGTCAGGGCGGCGGCTGGCGTGTGGATCAGCGGCGACTACCGCTCCGCGTCGCTGGGCGACACCCCGGCGACGACGATCGTCATCGTCGTGGTGCTGGCCTGCGCCCTGGTCGGAGTGGTGGCCGCGTTGGGCCGGCGGGACTGGACGCTGCCCGTGCTGGGCGCCGCCACCGCGGTGGCGCTGGCCTACTTCGCGCTGCGCACCGGACCGTGGATCCAGCTCAAGGCGATCGCCCTCAGCGGACCCGTCACGCTCGCGCTGGCCTTCGCGGGGGCGGCTGCGTTGGCCCGAGCCGCCCGGGGAGCACGAGTCGGGTCGCTCGCCGCCTGGGCACTGACCGTGGTCGTCAGCGTCGGGGTCCTGGCCGGCAACGCCAACGCCTACCACGACATCACCCTCGCGCCGACCGAGCGCCTGCGCGACCTGGAGCGCATCGGCGAACAGTTCGCGGGGAAGGGGCCGGCGCTCTATCCCGCCTTCGAGGAGTACGCGGAGTACTTCCTGCGCCGCTCGGACGCCATCGGGCCCGTCAACACCGCCGGGGAGGGTCCTCTTGCGCCGCTGGCCTACCGTCCGCAGGCCGCCGCGCAGGCGGGTGTCGAAGCGGCGGACGGCCGAACGCGGCAGGCGTGGGACCTCGATGACTTCGAGCCGGGGTACCTTCAGCAGTTCCGGGTCCTCGTGATGCGCCGCGGACCGCACCAAAGCCGCGCTCCCGCCAACTTCCGCCTCGCCCGACGCAGCCGCTTCCACGACGTCTGGTTGCGCCAGGGCCCGCCCCGGCCACAGCTGGTGCACGTCGCCCTGCCCGGCTGGGGGGAAGCCGGCGTGCGGGCCGGCTGCGACGAGCTGCAGCGTCGTGCCGAGCGGATCGGCGCGGACGCCCAAGTGGTCTACGCGCTCGCCCCGCGCACGTCCGCCGCCGATCTGGGCGCCCTGGGCCACAGCGCCACGTGGCGGAAGGAGCCCGGCGCGGTGGTCCCCTATGGCCCCGGGTGGGCGCAGGGAACGCTCGAACTGCCCGCGCAGGGCCGCTACCGGCTGTGGATCGCCGGCCCCACCCAGCGCCAGCTGCGCGTGGAGATCGACGGCCGGCAGGTCGCGACGGTGCAGGACGCCTGGAGCTACCCCCGCCAGTGGAACCTGCTGGGAGAGGTGGATATGGCCGCCGGACGCCACAGCGTCCGCGTGGAGCGCGAGGCCGGCGGTCTGGCTCCGGGCGACGGGGCGGGAGGCATGGCCGTGGGCCCCGTCGTGCTCGAGCTGCTGGACGGGCGGCGCGGCGAGGTTCGCCGTGCGCCCGCGGACGCCGTCGGCCGTCTGTGCCGCCAGGCGGATGACCTGGACTGGATCGAGCTGCTGCCCCAGCAGCGCGCGGGCGCGCGTGTGGTGGCTCTGGGGCCGTGAGCGTGCGCAGCCCAGCGACGACGCAGTGACCTCAGCCCGTACGCGTGACCAGCATGCGCACGGCGCGCCCGCCCACCGACGGCCACGCCAGCGCCCCGACGACCAGGTAGGCGCCGACCCCGATCATCCCCAGGCCCAGCGCGGCCCATGGGCCGGCGGGCTCGGGAAGGAGCAGGGCAGGGACGACGATGACGTCGGCGAGGACGGCCGCCGGGAGCGCGCGCACCAGCGAGCCGGCCGCGCGCAGCGCCTCACGCCGGCCGAACCCCACCAACAGGACCGGGATCACCAGGACGGCGACGAAGGCCGAGTGGGCGACGGCGACGGCCACCGGGGCCCCCATGACGAGGACCACCACGGCGTGCATCGGCAGCATGGCCAGCGCGGGGACGGCGAGCGCGCGGTAGCGGCGCATAGCCAGCAGCACCGCACCGGCGGGCGCCAGAAGCGCCTGGGCGATGCTGCCGGCCAGGAAGATGCGAGACGCGTCCCACAGCAGGGCGAGGTTCTCGGTGCTCAGCGACCCGCCCAGCACCGCGTCCAGCACCGGGCGCCCGAAGCAGGCGTAGGCCACCGCGACGGGCACGAACAGGAAGAGGGCGGTGGGCACCGCGAAGTCCATGGCCTCGCGGGCGGCTGAGGGCCCGCGCTGTGCAAGCGCGGCCACGACGCCCGGGAGCATGACGAAGGCGATGGTGTTCAGCGTCACGCTGACCAGCAGGGCGGCGAGGAAGTACGCGTAGGTGTAGGCCGTCACGGCGCCGACTGCCCCGGAGACGGCGACCAGGGCAACGGTGAGCTGCAGCTGCTGGACCAGGGGGATGGCCGCGGCCCCCGAGGTCAGCGCGGTGAGTCGCCAGGTCTCCCGCTGGCCCAGGGAGCGCAACGCGGGGCCGCTGCGAAAGCCGAACCGGTGCAGGTACCGGCGGTGGGTGGCCAGGAGAACGATGCTGCCCGCCAGGACGCCCAGGGGCGCACCGAGAATGCCCAGCAGGGCCATCAGGCCCGTTGCGCTGAGCAGCGTCACCGTGCTGGCCGATACGTACAGCCCGGCGCTGACCGCGAAGCGTCGCGCCGAGGCCAGCGCCGCGGCCAGTGCCGCCGCCGCGATCTGGCAGTAGGCGGCGACGGCCAGCAGCGCCAGGCTCGCCGCCGCGGTGCGGGTGGCCGCGGGCTCCAGCCCCGGCGTGAGCAGCCCCGCCAGCACCGGCGCCAGCCCCGCCACCAGCAGGGTGCACAGGGCGGCCACCGCCGTCAGCCGGCGCAACACGTCCGCGGCGCGCCGCCGCCAGGCGGGCTCGTCGGCCGCCGATCCCAGCAGTGGTACCACCGCCACCCGCAGGGAGCCGCCGAACAGCGAGAAGAACAGGAAGACCGAGTAGGCCGTGAAGAAGCCGTCGGTCCGCGGGCCCTCCCCGACGATGAGGGCGATGAGCAGAGCCACGATTGCGCCCAGCAGAGCGGTGACCAGGAACCCGGCGCTCACGGCGACCGAGGCCCGGGCGGCGTTGGCCTCGGGCACGACCAGCGGCCGCGACGGATGGAGCCTGGCAGGGGCCAACGGGCCGCTGATCATGGCAAGGTGGTTCCTCGTGGCCTTGCGGGTCGCATTCGACACCACGCCCCTGTTGCTCAACCGAGCGGGGGAGGCGCGCTACGCCCGGCGTCTGTTGGCTGCACTACGCGCCCGCGACGATGTCGCTGTGCACGCGCTGAGCCCGGGCAGACGCGTGCCGCGGTCCCTCGGCCAGCGGGTGCTCCTGCAGGGCGCCGTGCAGGCCGTGTACTACCCGATCGCCCAGCCGCGGCAGATCCGCACGCTGGCACCCGACCTCGTCCACCTTCCGCGCCACCTGGTCCCGCCGCAGCCCGCAAGCCGCGCGCCGCACGTCGTGACCATCCACGACGTGCTGCCGCTGCGCGCGCCCGAGCTCTTCCCGGCGGTCGTACGGGCGAACTTCCGCCTGCTCACGCCGCGCCTCGCACGCCGCGCGGCGCGTATCGTCACCGGCTCGCACTACACCCGCGGCGAGATCGCCGAGTTGCTCGACGTGCCGTTCGAGCGCATCGTGGTGACGCCCTACGGGGTCGACGCGGGCTTTCGCCCCGCGCCGCTCGAGCCAGCCTTCCTGCGTGCGCGCTTTGGCATCGACGGGCCGTACGTGGCGTGCGTGGGGACCCTCGAGCCGCGCAAGAACCTGGCCGCCGCCGTGCGCGCCTTCGCGCGCCTGGAGGACGACGGCGTCGGCCTCGTCGTGGTGGGCGGACGCGGCTGGGACGGCGGCGAGGTCGCCACACAGGCACGGCGGGCGCGCGGTCGCGTGGTCCTCACCGGCCACGTCAGCGACGGGGAGCTCGTGGGCCTGCTCAGCGGGGCCCGTTGCTTCCTGTATCCCTCCCTGTTCGAAGGGTTCGGCCTGCCCCCACTCGAGGCGATGGCGTGCGGGACGCCCGTGGTGACCTCCGGCCGTGCCAGCCTCCCCGAGGTGGTGGGCGACGCCGCGCTGGTGGTGGAGCCCGAGGACGAGCAGGCGCTGGCCGCAGCGCTGCTGCGGGTCCTGTACGAGCCGGGCCTCGGCGAGCGCCTGACCGAGGCGGGACTGCGCCGCGCGCGTGCCTACACTTGGGCGCGCTGCGCAGAGCAGACGGTCTCGGTCTACCGCGAGGCCACCGGCTGACCTCGCTAAGGCCCGCAACCTTGCGCGCCGATGGACGTTCTGCGTGACGCCGTCTCCGATGAGCACACTCGAGCACGCCGCCTCCCGTCCCGACGCGGACGCCCGTCCGGGGATCCCTCTCGTCTCCGTGGTCATCCCGTGCCTCGACGAGGCCGACACCATCGAAGCCTGCGTGAGCCGTGCGCGCGCGGCCCTGCAGGAGCACGGGCTCCCCGGCGAGGTGCTCGTCGTCGACAACGGCTCCGCGGACGGGAGCCCGCAGCTTGCCGCAGCCGCGGGCGCACGGGTCATCCAAGAACCGCGCCGGGGATACGGCAGCGCGTACCTTGCCGGCTTCGCCGCCGCGCGCGGCGAGTACATCGTGATGGCCGACGCCGATCTGACCTATGACTTCGGCGAGATACCGCGCTTCGTGGCCCCGCTGCGAGAAGGCGCCCAGCTGGTGATGGGCGATCGCATGGACAACATCCAGCCGGGCGCCATGCCGTGGCTGCACCGCTACGTCGGCAACCCGGTGCTCAGCGGGATCCTCAACCTCTTCTTTCGCACCGGCGTGCGCGACGCCCACTGCGGAATGCGCGCGCTGCGCCGTGACGTGCTCCCCCGGCTCGATCTGCGTACCTCCGGGATGGAGTTCGCATCCGAGATGGTCATCCGTGCCGCCAAGGAGGGGCTGGACATCCGCCAACTGGCCATCGAGTACCGCCCCCGCGGCGGCTCCTCGAAGCTCTCGAGCTTCCGCGACGGTTGGCGTCACCTGCGCTTCCTGCTCGTCCACAGCCCCACCCACCTGTTCACCCTTCCCGGCGCCGCCCTGGGGATCCTGGGCGCCCTGGTGATGCTCACCGTGTTGACGGGCGCCAACGTGCTGGGTCGTGAATGGCAGCTGCACACGATGATCGTCGGCTCGCTGCTGGCCATCGTCGGCGCCCAGGTGATCTCCCTGGGTCTGTGCGCCCACGCCTACGGGATGTACTTCATGGGCGACCGGGACCACTGGTTCGATCGTCTGCGGGCGCGCTTTCGCCTCGAGCACGGTCTCCTGGTCGGAGGGGCGCTGTTCGCGACCGGACTCGTCCTGGCGGGGGTCGTCGTCGCTCTGTGGGTCGAGCGCGGCTTCGGGCGCCTGGGAGAGGAGAGCCTGGCCGTGCTGGCCGCGACGCTCGTCATCATCGGCCTGCAGGTCGTCTTCTCCTCCTTCCTGCTGAGCATCCTCGGCCTGCGCCGCCCGCGCTGAGCACCGCCTCCTTGGTCCCCCGGCTGTCGATCTGCGTGCCCACCAACCATGGGCGTGCCGTCGTGCTGGCCGCCGCGCTGGACTCGATCCTCACCCAGCTGCCCGACTGCCCCGCAGCGGTGGAGATCGTGGTCAGCGACAACGCGTCGGCCGATGCCTCGGCCGAGATCGTCGCGTCGCGCGCACGGTGGCATCCTGGCCTGCTGGCCTATCACCGCAACGAGCGAGACCTCGGCTTCGCGGCCAACCTGCGCGCAGCGGTCGAGCACGCCCGTGGCGACTTCTGCTGGCTGCTGGGCTCCGACGACGCCATCGCGCCGGGTGGGCTCGGGCGGGTTCTGAGCGCCCTAGGTGCCGAGCCGACCGTGACCGGGATGTCCTTCGCGCGCGAGAATCGCGATGCTGCGCTCGAGCGACCGGCCTTCCATGACCCGCCCTCCCTGGTGCCTGGCGTCCTGGCCCAGGAGCGCCGGTATGGCGCACTGCGGCCGGCCCTCGAGGATCTCGGGCTGTACCTGAGCTACCTCTCCGCGCACGTGACCCGCCGTCACGAGCTGCTGGAGGTCCTGCGCGGCGCTCCACGCAACGTCGTCCACCCCGGGCACTTCCTGCACCTCTATGCCTTCACCCGCCTGCTGGCCCAGCGCCCGGACTGGCGCTGGCTTCCAGAGCGCATCGTGCTCAACCGCACCGCCAACGACACCCTCGTGCAGGCCCTCGACGGTCAGGTCGCGGCCTACCAGGCGGCGACCGAGCGCGACCGTGCCCGGGCCTGGGCGCAGGCGCTGGGCGCCGACAGCGAGGAGCGCGGCCTCATGCGCCGCGCCAGCCGCGCCCACTTCGCCTCACCGCGGGCGATCCTCGGCTACAAGCTCGGCCCGTCCCACACCTGGCGGGAGGATGTGCTGCTCCTGCGCGCCTTCGCCCGCAGCTTCGCGGCGGTCCCGGCCTTCTGGTCCGCGAGCCTTCCCGCCCTCCTCGTCCCCCACCGACTCGCCAAGCTCCTGCGACGAGGATCCGTCGACGCCCGCCCTAGGGGCATATCTCGGTAGGCCGGCCGTCCCCGGTGGATCGCGTAGCGATCTGCCCGGGACTCGCCGCCGGAACGGCGAAGCGATCTTCTCTCGAAGGATCGACATGGATGTCGATCCCGTCTACTGAGAAACGGCCTATGTGCCCTCCATCGCCACGGGCTGGGCGAGCGGCTCCATCTCGGTGATCGGCCGGCCGAAGGCGAGCTTGGGATAGGCGTTGGCCATGCTGTCGACGCGGACCTGCAGCAGGTACGGGCGGCTCGGGTCGGCCCACAGGCGGGCGAGGCCCTCCTCGATCTCACGCGGATCGTCCGCACTGGAGCTCTCGATGCCGTAGCCGGCAGCGACCGCGGCGAAGTCGGGCGCCGAGTAGCCCCACCAGGTCGAGGCATACCGCTCGGAGAAGTAGCTCTCCTGGAACTGGCGCACCATGCCGTGGCAGCCGTTGTCGACGACGACCATCTTGAGGGGCAGGCGGTGGTGGACGACCGTCTGCAGCTCCTGGATGTTGAGCTGGAAGCAGCCGTCGCCGGCGATGAGCACGATGGGCGCATCCAGCGCCTTGGCGGCGCCGATGGCCGCGGGCAGCGCGAAGCCCATCGCGCCCATGCCGCCCGAGGTCAGGAAGCGCTGTCTGTCCGTGAGGTCCAGCGACTGCGCCGCCCACTGCTGGTGCTGGCCGACGTCGACGACATACGCGGCCGCGGCGGCGCTGGCGGCCGACAGACGGTGCATGAGCACGTTGGGGTTGACGCCCTGGATGTCGCCGAGCTCCTCGGTGTCCGGCCAGCGCCGGCGCAGCTCGGCCACCTCGTCCACCCAGGCCGAGAGGTCCCCCAGGGCACCGGCCCGCTCGTGTGCCAGCACGGCGTCGGCGAAGCGACCCACATCGGCGACCACGGGATGGCAGCCCACCACCCGGTTGTTGATCTCGGGTGCGTGCACGTCGACGTGGTGGATGGAGCGATCGCCCCGGAAGGCCTCCACGTCGGCGCCGGTCTGGCGGATGTCCAGCCGCGCGCCCAGGACGACCAGAGCGTCGGCACGGCCCACCGCCATGTTCGCCCAGCGGTTGCCATAGCTGCCGATCAGACCGACACGCAGCGGATCGCCGGCGGGCAGCACGTCCACCCCCAGCAGCGAGTGCACCACCGGCACGCCCAGGCGGTGCGCCAGCGCCCGCACGGAGGCGGCCGCGCCGGCGGCCTGGACGCCCGCACCCACCAGCAGGAGCGGTCGTTGCGCCGCCCCCAGGTCGTCCAGGACCGCCTCGACGGTCTCGGGCGCCGGCGACAGGCGCTGGACCGGCACGTCGAGCGCGGTGGGCAGGTCGATCCGGGCCCCCTGCACGTCCATGGGCAGGTCGACCACGACGGGTCCCGGGCGCCCCTCGAGGGCCAGCTCGAAGGCCCAGGCCAGCAGCCCGGGCACCTCCTCGGCCGACTCGGCGCGCACCGCCCCCTTGGTGATCGGCTTGGCCATCACCACGATGTCGGTCTCCTGGAAGCCCAGCTGGCGGATGTCGCGCTCGCCCTTGCGCTCGTGGCGGTTGACCTGCCCGGTCAGGAAGACGGCCGGGGAGGAGTCGAAGTGGGCGTTCCCGATACCGGTGAGCAGGTTGGTGGCGCCAGGGCCGCTGGTGGCCATGGCGACGCCGGGGATCCCGGTGCAGCGCCCGGTGGCATCGGCCGCGAAGGCCGCCGCCTGCTCGTGGCGCACGCTGACCAGCTCCATCCGCCCGTCACGGTGGATGGAGTCGATCATGTGGGTGATCATCCCCCCCACCAGCTCGTAGACGTGCGTCACGCCCTGGTCGGCCAGGAAGGTCGCGATCCAGTCGGAGACCTTCACTTGCACGCGCGCACCGCCTCGTCGATCACCTCGATCATGTAGCCGAGGCGCGCGTCGTCCAGGCCGGGATACACCCCGACCCAGAACACGTTGTGCATGACGAAGTCACTCTTGGCCAGGTCTCCGATCTGGCGGTGGGGGACGTTGGCGTAGGCGGGCTGGCGGGTGAGGTTGCCCCCGAAGAGCTCGCGGGTGGCGACCTTGCGTGCCTCCACGAACTCGACGACGTCCCTGCGCGAGAGGCCCGACTCGGGCCGGACCCCGATGGGGAAGCCGAACCAGCTCGGATCGCTGTTGGCGGTGGCCTGGGGAAGGATGAGCTCGTCCTGCAGGTGGGCCAGGCCGTCCCACAGCGTGCGGAAGTTGCGCCGCCGCGCCTCGAAGAAGTCCGGCGCCTTGTCGAGCTGGGCAAGCCCGACCGCCGCCTGCATGTCGGTGACCTTCAGGTTGTAGCCGACGTGGGAGTAGATGTACTTGTGGTCGTAACCGAAGGGCAGCTCGCCCAGCTGCCAGCCGAAGCGCTTGCCGCAGGTGTTCTGGTTGCCCGGGGCACACCAGCAGGCCCGCCCCCAGTCGCGAAACGACTCGGCGATGACCTTCATGCGGCCCTTGTGGGTCAGCACCGCTCCGCCCTCGCCCATCGTCATGTGGTGGGCGGGATAGAAGCTCACGGTGGCCAGGTCGCCGAAGGTGCCGACCCCGCGACCGTCGTAGGTCGAACCGAGCGCGTCGCAGCAGTCCTCGACGAGCCACAGCTCGTGCTCGTCGCAGAAGGCTCGCACCGTCCCCAGGTCGAACGGATTGCCCAGCGTGTGGGCCATCATGACCGCCCGCGTGCGGTCCGACAGCGCGGCCTCGAGCTGGGTGACGTCGACGTTGTAGGTCGGTACGTCGACGTCCAGGAAGACCGGGACCGCCCCGTTCTGGATGATCGGATTGACCGTGGTGGGAAAGCCGCTGGCCACCGTGATCACCTCGTCGCCGGGCTGCAGGCGCCGATCGCCCAGGTCAGGCGAGGTGAGCACGCTGCAGGCCACGAGGTTGGCCGACGAGCCCGAGTTGACCAGCAGCGCGTGGCGACGCCCGAAGAAGCGCGCGAAGCGCTTCTCGAACTGCTCCGCGAACCGCCCCGAGGTCAGCCAGAAGTCGAGGCTCGAGTCGACGAGATTGACGATCTCCTCCTCGTCGAAGACCCGCCCGGCGAAGAGCAACTGCGACTCGCCCGGGACGAACTCGCGCGGCGAGAAGGCCACCTCGTGATACTCGCGCACGAGGTCGAGGATCTGCGTGCGTAGCCGATCCGCGCGGTCCTCCGCCGACTCGGAGTCGGCCAGAGGGGCGTGCGTGGGGTCGTGGCTCACGCGCGAGGATCCCGCACGCAGGCGCAGAAGAGAGCCAGCATGGACCTCAGGCTACGGGCATCGGCGTGCGTGGTGACCGGTGCCAGCGGTGGGATCGGCCTGGCCACCGCCCGCCTGCTGTGCACCGAGGGCGCCCACGTCCTGCTCGTCGCCCGCCGTCCCCGGCCACTGGACGGGGCCGCCGACGAGTGCCGACGCGCCGGCGCGGACAGCGGTGCACGGGTCGACCGGCTGGCCGCCGACGTCACTGACCCTCAGGCCGCGCACGCGGTCGTCCAACGCTGCCAGGAGCGCTTCGGAGGCATCGACGTGCTGGTCAACAACGCCGGCACCACGAGCACCCGGCCACTCGAGGATCTGCGCGACGAGGAGTGGCACGCGCAGTGGGAGCTCAACGTCATGGCCCCCCTGCGACTCATGCGTGAGGCGGCGCCCCGCATGGTCCACCGGGGCGCCGGGCGCATCGTCAACGTCGCGTCGTCCTCGGGCAAGCGCCCCGGCCTCAACAACGCCGCCTACTCAGTGACCAAGTCGGCCCAGCTGTCGCTCTCGCGGGTCTTCGCCGACGCCTGGGCGCCGCGCGGCGTGCTGGTCAACGCGGTCGCCCCCGGACCCGTGGCCACCCCGCTGTGGACGGGACCCGGACGCCTGGCCGAGCAGGCCGCCGCCCGTGGGGGCGGCTCGGCCCGCGAAGCCATCGAGGCCATGGCGCGGCGCGTCCCGGTCGGGCGACTGGGCTCCGAGGACGAGATCGCGATCGTCATCGCCCTGCTGTGCTCGCCGGCGGCCTCGTTCGTCGCCGGGGCGGCCTGGTCGGTGGACGGGGGCTACGTCCCGCAGTTCCTCTGACCACCGGTCCATACCACTGGACCGGCGCGGGCTGTGCTGGTGTCAGTCCTCGTGGCCGGGGTGGGTGGAATGCTCTGCGCCTGAGTCACCGCGGGTGGGCGTCGGCGCCGTGGTCGCCGAGTTGCGCTTCGAACCAGTCGCTGATAGCCGCGACGAGCGATGGGTCGTCGGTGCGGTAGTCGATCTGGGCGCCATCGGGCAGATCGCGGTAGCGCACCGTGAAGCGCTCGTAGCCGGCCCGTAGGTCGGCAAGCCCGGGCATGCTCTGGCCGTGGATGGCTGCCGGATCGGCGAAGTCGCCGCGCTGGAACGCCGTGGCCTCTTCGCGCAGGTGCTCGCGGACGAGGCGGACCTGCTCGCGGTCGCGCGGGTCGTCGGCGACGACCCGCTGCGTTCCGCCGGTCGCTGTGGCGTCGAAGACGTGTGTGGTGGCGTCAAGCGAGAATGGCATGACCTGTGCGCCGCGCTCGGCGACCGCTTCCTGGCGGGTCTGGTCGTCGCCGACCAGCGCGACCGCAGCGATGGCCCCGCCGCCGATGAGGGTGCCAGCAGCCAGCAGGCCGATCGCCCGTCGGCTAAGCATCGCTTCGCTCCTTGGCGGGGGTGTTGGCGAGGCTGTCGGTCAAGACTTCGAGCGCGCGCAACACGTTGTCGCGTTCGGCGGCGGGAACGCCGTCCAGCAGTGTGGCCAGGCGCGCGCGCCGTGCGCCCACGAGCCGGTCAGCGGCAGCGCGGCCACGGTCAGTCAGGACGAGGTGGACGGCGCGCTGGTCTTGGGGATGGCGCTCGCGGCCCACCCAGGCGCGCTCTTGGAGCGTGTCGGCGAGGCGGCTGACGACGCTGCGGTCCAAGCGCAGCCGGCGGGCGAGCTCGGCCTGGGTGAGTGGCTGGGCGGCCAGTTCTGTCAAGGCGTGCGCTTGCGAGACGCTGATGGGTTCACCGCACGGTGTGCGCTCGGTCTGGTGCAGCCCGAACGCGCGAACGAACCCCACGAGCCGTCGTTCGAGATCGTCGAGTGAAAGCATTGGTGCAATATACACCGAGAGGTGCGCAGCGCACCTAACTTCTCTCGAAGAGTGGCGGGCCTCCAGCACCGCCGCGACGAGTCCCGGCGAGCAGGGGCGGCAGCCCTAGGCTGAGAGCGTGCGTCCGCTGATGGTCGCCTTCGTCGGCGGAGATGCTGGATCTTGGGTGGTTCGTCGCCTCGAGACGGTGGCTGGGGCGCCGCTCGGGGCCGTGTCGAGGGTCGAGATGGTCGAGGGGAAGGCGGCGAGTGGCCTCGACGGCAGGCCGGCGTGGACCCTGCGCGGCGTCACGAGCAACGAACGATATGTCCACCGAAGCGAGCGCGACGCTTTGGCGGCGAAGCAGGAGCCGCTTGGCCGCGAGACGTCCACGCGAGCCGCGCTCATCCCGATCACGAAGTCGGAGGCCTGGTGGGAGCTGCCCCAGGACGAGCGCCGCCGGATCTTCGAGGAGAGCTCGCACCACGTCGCGACCGGACTCGAGTACCTCCCGGCAGTCGCCCGCCGGCTGCACCACGGCCGCGAACTGGGAGAAACGTTCGACTTCCTGACCTGGTTCGAGTTCGCCCCCGAACACGCAGACGCGTTCGATGAGCTCGTCGATCGCCTACGCGAGACGGAGGAATGGGCCTACGTCGAGCGCGAGATCGACATCCGGCTCTTCCGCGAGGCGGGTCGACGGGGCGAGGGGCCTGGCTAGGGCTGCCACACCTTCCACGGCGCGTCGCCGGAGGCCCACAGGTCCTCGAGCAGCATGCGGTCGCGCAGCGTGTCCATGGCATGCCAGAAGCCACGGTGGCGGTAGGCCGCCAACTGCCCCTGGGCGGCCAGCGCCTCGAGCGGCTCGCGCTCCCAGACGCTCTCGTCGCCCGAGAGGTGCTCGCCCACGCGCGGCGAGAGCACGAAGAACCCCCCGTTGATCCAGCCCCCGTCGCCCACCGGCTTCTCGGAGAAGGCCCGGATGCGGTCGTGGGCGAGGTCCATCGCTCCGAAGCGCCCGGGCGGCTGCACGGCGGTGACGGTGGCGTCCGTGCCCTCCCGGTGGTGGAAGTCGATCAGCGCGCTGAGGTCGATGTCGGACACGCCGTCCCCGTAGGTCAGGCAGAACTCCTCGTCGCCCACCAGCGGGAGCGCACGCTTGAGCCGTCCTCCCGTCATCGTCGCCTCCCCCGTGTCGATGAGCGTCACCTTCCACGGCTCGGCCGCGGACTGCAGGACGTCGGTGGTGCCGGCCGCGAGGTCGAAGGTCACATCCCGGGTGTGCAGGTAGTAGTTGGCGAAGTACTCCTTGACGACGTAGCCGCGATAGCCCAGGCAGACGATGAAGTCGGTCAAGCCGTGGGCGGCGTAGATCTTCATGATGTGCCATAGGATCGGCTTGCCTCCGACCTCCACCATCGGCTTGGGACGCACGGCGGTCTCCTCCGAGATCCGCGTGCCCAGCCCGCCCGCGAGGATGACCACCTTCACCGGTCGCCTCCTCCGCCCGCGAAGCGCTCGATCTGGGCTTCGGTCACCGCGCGCAGATCACGATCCTGGGCGAAGGCGAGGTACCACTCGACGATGCTGTCCAGAGCGGCCTCCAGATCCCACGTCGGGTACCAGCCCAGCTTCTCGTGGGCCTTGGAGGAGTCCAGGGACAGATGGTGGGCCTCGTGGGGATGCGGTCCGGCATCGACCTCCCAGCGCAACCGGTCCGGCCAGCGTCCGGTGAGGTGATCGGTGATCCAGTGCACCGGTCGCGCGTCGTCGACGGTGGGGCCGAAGTTCCAGCCTCCCGCCGCGGCGGGCGAGGCAGCGAGTGCCTGGGCCAGCTGAAGGTAGCCACTGAGCGGATTGAGCACGTGCTGCCACGGGCGCACGGCCTGGGGGTTGCGGATGGCGATCGCCTCGCCGGCGATGGCCCCGCGCATGATGTCCGGGATGAGACGGTCCTCTCCCCAGTCGCCGCCTCCGATGACGTTGCCCGCCCGGGCGCTGGCCAGCCGAGGGCCGTCGGCCTGGCCCGCGAAGAAGGACCGCCCGTAGGCGTCCGCGACGAGCTCCGCGCAGCCCTTCGAGCTGGAGTAGGGGTCGTGGCCCCCCTTGGGATCGCTCTCGACGAAGGGACGTGGAGGGCGGTCCGGGTGGTTGTCGTAGCACTTGTCCGAGGTGACGTTGACCACCGCGCGCACCGACGGGGTGGCACGGACGGCGTCGAGGACGTTGGCGGTGCCCATCACGTTGATCTCGTAGGTCTCCCTGGGGGCGCGGAAGGAGCGGCGCACGAAGGGCTGGGCGGCCATGTGGACGACGACCTCGGGGGCATGCTCGGCGAAGGCCTCGCGGACCGCCCCCGCATCGCGCACATCGGCGCGGACCTCGCCGATCCCCCTCCCGACGTGAGCCATCTCGTAGAGCGACGGGGAGGTCGGCACGCCGTCGGCCAGGCCGACGACGCGCGCCCCCATGCGTCGCAGCCACAGCACCAGCCAGGCGCCCTTGAAGCCCGTGTGACCGGTGACCAGCACCGGCCGGTTCTGCCAGAACACCGGATCGACCTGCATCAGCGACGGGCGGACGGGCAGCGAGCGAAGGAGCGGGGACCCGTGGGCACGACGCGGGCAGGCTAGCGAGGCTCGACGCGGCCGGTCGGCGCCCGGGCCCTTGCCATGATGCGACCCGCCATGAGGCCGGTCACCGTCGCCTACGACCTGGTGCCCGAGCAGATCACCGTGGGCGGCATCGCGCGCTATGCGGTCGAGCTGCGCCGGGCACTGACCGTCCGCGAGGACGTGCGCCTTGTGCCCGTCGGCCCTCGGGCGCGCAGACGCCATCGCTCGGCGCACCGCTGGAGCCAAGGCCTTCGCCGCGAGGGGTGGTACCACACCATCGGCCTCGACCGCGCCGCGCGGGCGGCGGGGGTCGACGTGGTGCACTGTCCCGGCGCGCTGGCTCCCGAGCGCAGTCGCCTCCCGCTCGTGCTCACGGTGCACGACGTGCTGCCGCTGGTGCATCCCGCGCTCTTCCCCCGCACCACCGTCGCCCACCAACGCCTCGTGCTCGCCCGCCGAGCGCGTCGCGCGGCGCGGGTCATCGTCAACACCGAGCACGTGCGCGAGGAGGTCGTGGCGCTGCTGGACGTCGAGCCCGAGCGCGTCCGTGTGGTGCCCTGCGGGGTCGCCGCGCCCTTTCGCCCGGCCCCGCCCGACCCGGCGTGGCTGCGCGAGCGCTTCGGGCTCGATCGCCCCTACGTGCTGGCCGTGGGGACGCTCGAGCCGCGCAAGAATCTCCTCGGGGCGGTGCGCGGCCTGCGGGCGGCCGGACTGGGCGACGAGGTAGCGCTGGTGGTGGCGGGGGCGCAGGGGTGGAGGAACGACGTCTTCGAGCGCCAGGCGCCGCGCGCCCGGGTGCCCCTGGTCATGACCGGCCGCGTGACCGACGAGGAGCTCGTGCGCCTGTACTCCGGCGCGCGCTGCCTGGTCTTCCCCTCGCTGTACGAGGGCTACGGCCTGCCGTTGCTGGAAGCCATGGCCTGCGGCTGCCCGGTGATCAGCTCCGATCGCTGCGGGCTGCCCGAGGTCGTGGATGACGCGGGCGTGCTGATCGATCCGCTCGACCCGCAGACGATCGGCGCGGCCATCCGTGCCCTGGTCGGCGACGAGGCGCGGTGCGCACAGCTGCGCGAGCGCGCGCTGGCGCGCGCGGCGCAGCTGTCCTGGGAGCGCGTCGGGGCACAGACCGTGGACGTCTACCGCGAGGTGGCCTGAGGGGACGTGCGGGTGGTGTTGGCCTCCCACTACGCCTTGCCCCACATGGGCGGCATCGAGACGGCGCTCGACGCCTTCGCGCGCGAGCTGGCCGGCCGCGGGCACGACGTGCTGCACGTGGCCTCGGCCGCACTGCGTCGCGACGAGCCACCCGAGGACCCCTCGGCCGCCGCGTGGCGACCGTACGAGCTCGTGCGTGTCCCGGCCGTCAACGCGCTGGAGCGCCGGGCCGGCGTGCCCTATCCCCTCTTCTCCCCGCGCCTGCTCGCCGCACTTCGACCTCGCGTGGCGCGTGCGGACGTGGTGCACGCTCACGGCTACCTCTACCTGAGCAGCCTCGCCGCGCTGGGCCTGGCCCGCCGGGCCGCCAGCCGCCCGGTGCGGGTGCTCACCGAGCACGTGGCGCAGGTGCCCTACGAGTCGGCGCTGCTGGCCAGAGCGCAGGCTGCAGCGGCGAGTACCGTCGGTCGGGCCGCCGCGCGGGCGGCGCAGGGCCTGGTGGCGCTCAACCAGACCGTCGACCGCGAGCTCGCCCGCCTGGCCCCGGGGCGACCCCGCCTGGTGGCCGGCAACGGCGTGGACACCGCGCGCCACCGCCCGCCCACGGTCGGGGAGCGCGCAGCGCTACGGGCGCAGCTGGGCTGGAGCGACGGCTCGCCCCGCGTGCTGTTCGTCGGGCGCCTGGTGGCCAAGAAGGGGCTGCCGATCGCCCTGGAGGCCGCGCGCCGCGATCCCGGGGTGCGCCTCGTGGTGGCCGGGCCGGGCGACCCCCCGCGCGACGTCCCACCCAACGCCGAACTCCTGGGGGCGCTGACCCCCGACCGCCTGGCCGGCCTCTACCGTGCGGCCGACGCCTTCCTGCTGCCCTCTCGGGGTGAGGGTTTCCCGGTCACGGCACAGGAGGCCATGGCCAGCGGGCTGCCCGTGGTCCTGGGCCGCGACGCCGCCTACGCCCACCACCTCGAGGGCGCGGGGCCCGCCGTGCGGCAGGCCGATCTCGAGGCCGGCGCGGTGCTGGCCGCGCTGCGCCCGCTGCTCGATGACCCCGCCGCCCGCGCGCGCGCCTCCGAGGCCGCCGTGGCCCACGCCCGCACCCGCTTTGCCTGGAGCAGCGTGGCTGACGCGCTGCTGGGCTTCTACGCGTCCTTGGCCATGAAACGGTGAGCGCGTGGCCTGAGGCCTACCGAGATACGTCCTTGGAGACAGGGTCGAGGCTGCGCAGCGTCGTGCGCAGGCCGTCCACCAGCCCCGTGCGCGCCTCCCATCCCAGCTGCGCCGCGGCGCGGGAGGGGTCCACGCACGAGCGCTGCAGCTCCCCCAGGCGAGCGTCCTCGAAGACGGGCTGGAACTGCTCGGCCGCGGCCCGCCCACCCGCCAGCTCGCGCAGCGCGTCGACCAGGTCGAGCACGGAGACCTCCTCGCCGCGTCCGATGTTCACCGGGCCGGTCGCCGCGGCACTCCCCGCGGCCAGATTGGCCTCCACCACGTCGCCGACGTAGACGTAGTCTCGCGTCTGGCGCCCGTCGCCGTAGACCGTGGGCGCGCGGCCCTCCTGCAGTCGACCGCAGAAGATGGCGATCACGCCCGCCTCGCCGAGGGGGTCCTGGCGCGGGCCGAAGACGTTGCCATAGCGCAGCGAGACGGTCGACAGGCGGTGCAGGCGCGTGTACAGATCGCAGTAGCCCTCGGCGGCGAACTTGCTCTGGCCGTAGGGGGCCATCGGCGCCGGGAAGGTGGCCTCCGGCGTGGGGATCACCTCGGCCTCGCCGTAGATGGCGCCGCCCGAGGAGGTGTTGACCACCCGGGGCACGGCCTCCGCGCGCGCGGCCTCCAGCACGTTGATCGTGCCCTCCACGTTGACGCGGGCGTCGAAGGCCGGGTCGGCGACCGACCTGCGCACGTCGATCTGAGCGGCGAGGTGGAAGATCACCTGTGGCTGCACCTCGCCGACCAGGTCGCGCACGGCGCGGGCGTCGCGCAGATCCGCCTCGTGTAGCTGGGCCCCGCGGGCCAGCGCGCCCTCGAGGTTGGAGCGCCGGCCCGTCGACAGGTCGTCGAGGACCGCGACGTCCTCGCCCCGCTCCTGCAGTGCATCCACGACGTGGGAGCCGATGAAGCCGGCTCCTCCGGTGACGAGCATGCGGGCCACAGCGGCGGGCAGGCTACCGCCTGCTCACCAGATCGTCCCGCGCGGGTCGTAGGCCCGCAGTGCGCCGTCGCGGGTGACCAGCGCCGCGTCGTGGGCCCGCGCCGTCGCGAGGATGATGCGATCCGCGGGGTCGCCGTGCAGCTCATCCTCGGGCAGGAGCGCGGCGCGCATGGCGATCTGGGGGTCGACCGGAAGGCCGATCGTCCGCCCGTCGGCCAAGGCAGCCCGGATCCACTCCGGCGCGGAGACGGCGAGTCGGATGCGACCGCGCTGCACGAGCATCCCGATCTCCCAGCAGCTGATCGTGCTCACACCGAGGCGATCGGCCTCCTCCACCGCTTGCGCGCGCGCTCGGAGAGACGCTCGGGACAGGCGTGCCACCACAGCCACGCGTGCGTGTCCAGGAGCATCACTGCGCGGCGTCCCATTCGACGTCGATCGGCTCGATGAGCTCGTCGTCGTCGACGAGGAAGGTCACGCTGCCGCGCAGGTCGATGGGCTCGTCGGCCGGGACGACCTTCGCCACCGGCTTGCCTCGCTTGGTGATCACGAGGGTGCGGTGCGTCTGAGCGACGTCGTCGAGCAGGCCCAGGCACTCGGCCTGGAAGCGCGTGGCGGTCACCGTTCGATCGGACATGACCTGGTCATGTTTCCAGGGTCATGACCCCGCGGATGTTAGGAGCCGGACCTTACGGGCACACCTCGGTGACGGCCAAACTACGCGACTTTCCCTACCCCGATCCGTTGATCGGGGTAGGAAGCGCACGAGGCCCCCCGAAACCGTCCCCGTGGCCCCGCCCCCCGACATGGGTCCGCACACCGATATCCCCCGGCCCGCTCCCACGTCCGCGCCAGCGCCCGCGGCCACGCTGCCGCGCGCCCCCGTGCTGGGCATCCCACTCGCCCTCACCGACTACGAGGGCACGATGGACTGGATGGACGGCGTGATCGCCGTGCGCGGACGCGCCTGTCTGAGCGCCGCGGCCGTCCACCTCGTGATGGTGGCCCGCGAGGACGAGCGCACGCGCGACGCCGTGCTGGGCGCGATGACCGTGCCCGACGGCCAGCCGCTGGTGTGGGCGCTGCGCGCGCTGGGCCACCGGCAGGCCTCGCGCGTCTACGGGCCCGAGCTGATGTTGCGCTACTGCGAGCGCGCGGCCCAGACCGGCGCGCGGATGTTCCTCTACGGCGGGCGCAACCAGGGCGCGCTGGTGCAGCTGGTGCTCAACCTGCGCCGCCGCCACCCCGGGGTCAGGATCGTGGGGGGCTACTCGCCGCCCTATCGCCCGCTGACCGATGAGGAGCGCCACGCGGTGGCGACAGAGATCAACCGCTCCAGAGCCGACGTGGTGTGGGTGGGCACCGGCCAACCCAAGCAGGAGCGCTGGATGGAGGAGATGCGTGAGCTGCTCGACGCGCCGATCCTCGCCGGCGTGGGCGCCGCCTTCGACTTCCACGCCGGGTTGGTGCCCCAGGCGCCCAGCTGGATGCAGGCCGCCGGACTGGAATGGGCCTTCCGCCTGGCCCAGGAGCCGACGCGCCTGTGGAAGCGCTATGCGCGCTACAACCCGCTTTTCATCGCTGGCTTCGCCCGTCAGCTGCTCGCCCATCGCCGGCGCCGCTAGCCTCACCCGCGCCATGCCAGCCGACGTCTCCGTCATCGGGCTGGGCCGCGTCGGTCTACCTCTCGCGCTGTCCTTTGCCGACCGCGGGCTGCGGGTCGTCGGCGTGGACAACGACCCCCAGCGCCTGGCGATGCTGCGCGCCGGGCGGATGCCCTTCGAGGAGGCGGGCATGGCCGAGATCCTCGAACGCGCGCGCACGGCCGGCACCCTCGAGTTGAGCGAGGAGGTCGCCCAGGCCGCCGCGGCCCGGGACATCGTGCTGACGCTGGGCACGCCGTCCTTCTCGCACATCGAGATCGACATGCGCGACGTCCGCTCGGTGCTCGACGACCTGCTCGGGGTGCTGCGCGAGGGGCAGTCGATCGTGCTGCGCTCCACCATCGCGCCCGGCACGACGGAGTTCGTGGCCGGCTACCTGGCCAAGCACCGTGGCTTCGCCGTGGGGGAGGATCTGTTCGTCTCCCACGCTCCCGAGCGCATCGCCGCGGGGCGCTTCCTGGAGGAGATCGACTCGCTGCCGTGCATCATCGGGGGGGTGGGCGAGCGCTCGGGCGAGCGCGCCGCGGCGCTGTTCGGGGCCTTTCGTGCGCCGATTGTGCAGACCGCGCCGGTGCAGGCCGAGCTGGCCAAGATCTGGTCCAACATCGTGCGCTACACGCAGTTCGCGCTGCCCAACCTCCTGATGATGGACTGCGACCAGTACGGCGCGAACGTGTTCGACGTGATCGACCTGATCAACCGCGACTATCCGCGGGGCGGGATCGCGGCGCCCGGGTTCACCGCGGGCACGTGCCTGCGCAAGGACTTTGCCTTCTCCGAGGAGCGCTCCAACGCGCCGGGCATGCTGCTGGCCGTCTCGCGGGTCAACGAGTCGGTGCCCAACTTCCTGGTGGGCGGGATGCGCCGGCGCCTCCAAGGGCGCCTGAACGGGCGCAAGGTCGCGGTGCTCGGCCTGGCCTTCAAGGCCGACACCGACGACGAGCGCGACTCGCTGTCACACAAGCTGGTTCGCCTGCTCGAGCGCGAGCTGGCCGACGTGGCCGTGCACGACCCGGTCGTGGCCACTCCCACGCAGTCGCTGGAGGACGCGCTGGCCGACGCCGAGGCCGTCGTGGTGGCCACCAACCACTCGGCCTACTCACGGCCCTCCACCCTCGCCCTGGTGGGTCCGGATGCCCTGGTCGTCGACCCCTGGAACGCCTTCGGCTCGGGGCAGGTGTTCGGCTTCGCCTCCGAGCTGGCGGCGCTGTCGCCCTCCGCCGGCCCGGCATGAGCCGTGTCCTGGTCACCGGCGGCGCGGGCACCATCGGGTCCGCGGTGGTGCGCCGCCTGCTCGCCGACCCCTCGTTCGAGGTGCGCGTCTCCGACCAGCGCGTGGCGCCTGGGTGGATGCGCGAGGGCTGCGAGGTCCACACGGGTGACCTGCGATGGCTGGACGAGGCCCGGCGCGCGATAGCCGGGTGCACGCACGTGATCCACCTGGCCGCGATCGTGGGAGGGATCGCCAACTTCCACAAGCTCCCCCACACCCTGACCGAGGTCAACAACGCGCTGTACAACGCGGTGCTGCGCGCGGCGCTGGACCACGCGGTGGAGCGCTTCACCTATGTCTCCTCCTCGATGGTCTTCGAGCGCGCCCAGCAGTTCCCCACCACCGAAGCCCATCTGCCCGACTGTCCGGTGCCGCTGTCGGCCTACGGGTTCTCCAAGCTGACCGGCGAGGTCTACTGCCGCGCCGCCCACGACGAGCACGGGCTGCCCTTCACGATCTGCCGCCCGTTCAACGCCTACGGGCCGGGCGAGCTGCCCGACGACGAGCCGGGAATCGCCCACGCGGTGCCCGACCTGATCGCCAAGTGCCTGGCCGGCCTGCACCCGCCGCTGCCCATCTTCGGCTCGGGTGAGCAGACGCGCACCCTGACCCACGTGGACGACATCGCCGACGGCATCGTGACCGCCACCGCCTCGCCCGCGGGCCTCAACGAGGACTTCAACATCTCGGCTTCCGAGGAGCTGACGGTCGCGCAGATCGCGCGCATCGTCTGGGAGGCTTGCGACCTGGACCCCGACGCGTTCGCCCTGACCCACCAGCCCACCTTCCAGGTCGACGTGCAGCGGCGCTGGCCCTCGGTGGAGAAGGCCCGCGACCTGCTGGGCTGGGAGGCGCGCATCGACGTGCGCGAGGGCATCCGCCAGACGGTGGCCTGGCTGCGCGAGCGCCCCGAGCTGCGGGTGGCAGGTCGATGATGGCCGCCATGCCCAAGCGCGCCCTCATCACCGGGATCACCGGCCAGGACGGCTCCTATCTCGCCGAGCTGCTCCTCGACAAGGGCTACGAGGTACACGGTCTCGTGCGCCGCGCCTCCACCGAGAAGTTCGAGCGCATCGAGCACCTGCGCGAGCGCATCACTCTGCATCAGGGCGACCTGCTCGACCAGCGCTCCCTGGTCGACGCCCTGCGCGCCAGCGAACCCGAGGAGATCTACAACCTCGCCGCGATGTCCTACGTGGCCGTCTCGTGGATCCAGCCCACGCTGACCGCGGAGTTCACCGGCGTGGGCGTGACGCGGATGCTCGAAGCGATGCGCGAGGTCTGTCCGGATGCGCGCTTCTACCAGGCCTCCTCGTCGGAGATGTTCGGCAAGGTGCTCGAGGTCCCCCAAACGGAGGCGACGCCGTTCTACCCCCGCTCGCCCTACGGGGTGGCCAAGGCCTACGGGCACTTCATCACGGTGAACTACCGTGAGTCGTATGACTTACATGCCGTGAGCGGTATACTGTTCAATCACGAGTGCGTTTATGGTAACACGCCGCTTATGGTGAGGGAAGAGGGCATCGTTTCAGTGAAGACTGCCGCCGACCTGGTGCCCCTTCTTCGCAAGGGTCCCTCGACGCAGGCCTTCGCTCCGGGCCCGATGGTGGAGGTCTGGGACGGAGTGGACTGGACGCCCATCCGGGCGATCACCGCGACGCGCCGTCGTGGCGCCGACCCCGACCACCAGGGACTGTGCATCCAGGCTCGTGCCGGCGTCGTTGACGTCACAGCCCATCACCACATGCTCGACTCCCAATTCCAGCCGGTGAGAGCGCGTGACGTGGAGCCCGGGGACCACCTCGGGCTGGCCGACGAGTTCCCCGAGTCGCTGGGCTGGACGGCGATCGGTGAGGAACTCGGTGAGCTCTTGGGGCTCATGGCCGCCGACGGCTACGTGCAGCGCGATGGCATCCAGATCTGCTTCACCAACAACGATCGCCTTCTGCGCACTCGCGTAGGTCAGCTCTGGTCGCGATGCTTCCTCGGCAAGAGCGGCGAGTGGACCGGGCGCTCGGGCTTCAACCCGGAGGTCGAGGCCGGCCATCTGAACCTCACCGCGGCTCGCGGCCTCGCCCCGTGGCTGCGCGAGCAGCTCTATACGCCGATCGGCTTCAAGCAGGTCCCGCCCTTGGTCCTCAACGCCACGGCCGAGGTGCAGGAGGCCTTCCTGCAGGGCTACTACGCCGGCGACGGCCTCAAGCGCGGCAAGGGCGACTCGATCAAGACCAACTCTCCCGTCCTCGCCCAGGGCGTGTGCTGGCTGTACGCGCTGCAGGGCCAGCCGGCCTCCGTCTACGTCGAGCACCGGGCCGGTAAGACGTACTATCAGCTCAACCTCGCCTCGCCGGTCCTCGTCGGGGCGGAGGGCGACCACCTGCGCCGCGAACCGACCGAGGTCCGTCGCGTAGATCCGGCCGTGGTCTCCGACGACGAGTGGGTCTTCGACCTGGAGACGGAGAGCGGCTACTTCTGCGCCGGCGTAGGGCGGCTCGTCGTGCACAACTCTCCCCGCCGGGGGCTGGAGTTCGTGACACGCAAGATCACCTGGCACGCCGCGGCGATCAAGCTGGGCCGGCGCGACAAGCTGGCTCTGGGCAACCTCGATGCCGAGCGCGATTGGGGCTATGCCAAGGACTACGTCGAGGCCATGTGGCTGATGCTCCAGCGCGACCAGCCGGAGGATTTCGTGATCGCCACCAACACCACGCACACCGTGCGCCGTTGCGTGGAGATCGCCTTCGAGCGCCTGGGGCTGGACTGGGAGCGGCACGTCGAGATCGACCCGTCGTTCGTGCGTCCCGCCGAGGTCGACCAGCTCATCGGCAACCCGGCCAAGGCCCGGGAGACGCTCGGCTGGGAGCCGCGGACGAGCTTCGAGGAGCTCATCCACCTCATGGTCGACTCGGACCTGAAGCTGCTGGGCGGGTAGTAGCGCCGCCGCTGACCTGACGGCGGCGCCGGTCAGCCGTCGGGCCGCCGCCGACCTGACCCCGGGGCCGGTCAGCCGGCGCCGGCGCGCAGCGCCGCCAGGTCAGCCTCGACCATCTCGCGCACGAGGTCCTCGAAGCTGTGCTGGGGGCGCCAGCCCAGGCGGTCACGGGCCTTGGAGGGGTCGCCGACGTTGGGAGTGGTCTCCGGGCCGCGCTGGAACGTCGGGTCGGTGCGCACATGCTCGTCGGGATCGAGGCCCACGGCGGCGAAGGCCGCGGCGACGAGCTCGCGCACGGTGCGCCCCCGGCCGCTGGCCAGGACGTAGTCGCCGGGCTCCTCGGCGTCCGCCATCAGCCGCATGGCGGCCACGATGTCGCGCGCGTCGCTCCAGTCGCGCACGGCGTCGAGGTCGCCCAACACCAGCTCGCGCTCGTGGCCGAGGGCGATCGCCGCCGCGCCGCGGGTGACCTTGCGCGGCAGAAAGTGCTCCGGGCGGCGTACGGACTCGTGGTTGTAGGCGATGGCCGACGAGGCGTGCTGGCCGTGGTGGGCGCGCATCGCGCCGACGAGCTGGTGGGCGGCCAGCTTGGCCACGGCGTAGGGCGTGTTCGGGCGCGCAGGCGTGACCTCCGTCTGGGGGCTCTCGCCGGCGTCGCCGAACATCTGGCCCGAGCCGGCCACCACCACGCGGGCGGCGGGGTCCAGGCGCCGGGTGGCCTCCAGAAGCGTGCCCGTGGCTCCCGCGATGGCGGCCATCGCCTCCGCGGGGCGCTCCCAGGAGGCGGGCACGAAGCTGGGCGCGGCCAGGTGGAAGACGACGTGGGGTTGTGCGGCTTCGAGGGCGCCGGCCAGCAAGGCATGGTCGAGCAGGTCGCCGGGCACCAGGGACACCTGCTCGCACACCGCGGCCAGGTTGGGACGTTCGCGGTGCAGGTCGCCGCGGACCATGCCCACCACCTCGTGTCCGTCGGCCACGAGCTGTTCGGCGAGGTAGGAGCCGTCCTGGCCGGCGATCCCGGTGACGAGGGCCCGCATGGGCGCCCGATCCTAGGCGCGAGGGCGTTTGCCCGACGATCGACCCGGGGTAGCGCCAAAAGGATCTGATCAGGAGGAAACGATGAAGCCAAGACGTAGGAGCTCTTCCCAGGGGGCGCTCGGTGCCGTCACCACGGCCGCCAAGGTGTGGACGGGCGCCAAGGCCGCCAAGGGCGCCGGCCGGGCCGGCAAGGCCGGGCTGAAGATCAAGGGCGCCAGAAAGGTCGCGCGCCTGGGCGCCCGCACCCGCGGCGGGCGCAAGGCCACCAGGGCGGCCAAGCGCGGGGGCGGCGGGCGCAAGCGACTGGTGCTGCTCGGGCTCGGCGGCGCGGCGGTGGCCCTGGTGGTGCGCAAGCGCTCGACCAAGGGCCAGGACACCTACGACTGGACCACCGCGGCCCCGCCCGCCGGCGCCGGCGCCGGCGCTCCCGCCGCCGCGGCGGATCCCAGCACCACCGACCCCGGCGGCGTCTCCGGCGTCACCGCGGTGGGCACCACGGACCTCGACACGCCGACCCACGCCGCCGACGGCCTGGGCATCGACGCTCCCAACCACGGCGCCACCGGCCTGACGCCGGAGGCGGTCGACGAGCAGGCCCGCGACAGCTGAGCGCCGGGCACCTCGGCGGTCTTCGAACGGGGGCGGCCTGGAGCCGCCCCCGTCACGTCGACCGCCACTTCGCGCCCTCGCCGAAGTCCTCGGCTTCCGCGCGGTGCGCCTCGCTCACCCCGCGTAGATCTCCGCCAGCCGCGGGGCGATGCGCTCGGGAGCGGCGAGGGCGTGGATGCGCTCACGGCCAGCTTGCGCGGCGCGCTCGTCGCCCCAGCGAGCGATCATCGCGGCGGCCAGAGCGGCGGGATCGCCGGGCGCGACGAGGTCCTCGGTCGGGAGCAGGTCGGTCAGCGCGCCGATGCGGCTGGCCACGACGGGCAGCCCCGCAGCCATGGCCTCGGCCGCCGCCAGGCCGAAGGTCTCGGCGCTGCGGCTGGGCACCACGGCCAGCGCCGCGCGGGCGCGCAGATCGGTGAGCTGGCCCGCGCCGACGCGGCCGGCGAAGCGCACCGGCGCCCCGGTCGCCGCGGCACGGTCGCGCAGGGCGGCCTCCTCGGACCCGTCGCCGGCCACCACCAGCGGCAGCCTTGCCCGCGCGGCCGCCTCGATCGCCACGTCGACGCCCTTCTCGGGCGACAGGCGCGAGGTGAGGAGTGCGTGCTCCCCCCTCGCGGGCGCCGCGATGGACGACACCGGGCGCACGACGTGGGGCAGGACGTGCACGGACGGCTTGCCCGATGGGCCCGAGCGTGTTGCTTCCAGCGGCGCTCCCAGGACGCGCAGGCGCTCCAGCGCCGCGTGACTGGGGACGATCACCGCGTCGGCCTGGGCCACGAGCCGCCGCTGCCACAGCGCCAGGCCCGCTGCGTAGGCGAGCCCCTCGGGGCGCGAGCCGCGGCAAGCGTGGCGCACGCCGGGCCGGGTGTCGCGCCCGTGGCAGCGGATGCAGTCGGCTCCCTCGGTGAAGCAGGTCCCCACCGCGCAGACGAGGCGGAAGTTGTGCAGATGGAGCACGACCCGCGCTCCCTCGTTGCGGGCGGCGGCCAACGCGCGCCAGCCGAGGGTGGGCAGGAGGTTGTGCGCGTGGACGACGCGCGCGCCGGTGCGCCGCACCGCGGCGGCCACCGCTGCGGGCTCGAGCCCGCCTCCCAGCAGTCCCGCGGCCGCCCGCCCGGCGCCCAGGCCGGCCGACGCGCGGGTGAGCAGCTCGGCCTCCTCGCCGAGGTGCTCGCGCACCAGCCAGCGCAGATCGTCGACCACCCGCTCCTCTCCTCCGGTGGTGCGGTAGCGATGATGGAGGAAGAGGATCACGGGCGGGCGGTCGCAAGGCGGGAGGGGTGAGGCGGGAGAATGGCGCACGTGCCGCCCACCGCGAGCGTCATCGTGCCCACCCGGGACCGCACCGCCTACCTCGAGGTGGCGCTGGCGTCCATCGCGCCGCAGGCACAGGCGGCCGGGGCCGAGGTGATCGTGGTCGACGACGGGCCGGGACTGGCCACGCGCGCCGCCGCGGCCCGCCACGGCGCGCGCTACGTCGCCCACGACCGCCCGCGCGGGCTGAACGTCGCGCGCAACAGCGGCCTGGATGCGGCGCGCTCCGACGTGCTGGTCTTCGTGGACGACGATGTGGAGGTCCGCGCGGGGTGGCTGGCCGCACTCCTCGAGGCGGCCGCGGGGGCGGGGCCCGACGTCGGCGTGCTCACGGGACCCATCCGCCCCCGCTTCGAGGACCACCCGCTGCGCCTGTGCGGCCGCGAGGGTCCGCCCATTACCTGGCAGGACCTCGGCTCGCACGACACCGACGCGACCCACGCCTGGGGTGCCCACATGACCGTCCTGCGTCGCGCACTGGAGCGCGCCGGGCGCTTCGATCACGCCCACAGCGGCGCGGACGACGAGCAGGACTGGCAGAGACGCCAGCTGGCCGAGTCCGGGCGGATCCGCTACGTGGCCCCCGCCGCCGTCGATCACCGCCGCGCCGGGGAGGATGCCCGCCTGCGCTCGCTGGCGCGGGCGGCCCGCGCCCGGGGCACGCAGGCGCGGCGCTTCGACGAGCGTCGCGGCGAGCCTCCTCCGCCGCGCGTGAGGTGCGAGTCCTGATCGGCTGTCTGGTCCACGCCGCGCGCTTTCGCTGCGCGAACGGCCTGGTGCTCGCCGCCCACAGCGCGGGGCGCCTGGAGGGGGCGCTGCGCGCCGAGCGCGGGGAGGGGCTGGCACCGGGCGCCGCAGCGACGGGCGCGCGCGCAGCGGCGGACGTGCCCGCAGCGGCCGGCCCGAGCGGTGAGCCCGAGGGCGACGACTTCCTGTCGGGGCGGTCGGGCACCGTCGGAGGCAGGCGCGCCGTCGTGCGCCGCGGCGGGGACCTCGCGCTCGACGCGCTCCTGCTGCCCCGTCGCGTCGCCCTCGCCCGCCGCGCGCGCGGAGGACCCCGGCGGCGGGTGCTCGTGCTGGGCGTCGAGCGGGCGGGTCTGCTCATGGAGGCCGCTCGCCGGGAGCTGCTGCGCAGCCGTCATGAGGTGGTCGTGCGCACCCGTGCACCCGGCGACCTCGGAAAATTTGCCAACCTCGATGCGCTGCTGGCCGAGCACCCCGCCGCCGGCCACGACTGGCTGCTGGTGGTCGACGACGACGTCGTGCTGCCGCGCGGCTTCCTCGACGCCTTCCTGGCGCTCGCCGAGGAGGCGGGGCTCGTCCTCGCCCAGCCCGCACACCGCCTGCTCTCCCACGCGGCGTGGCCGGTGACCCGCCGGCGGGCCACCAGCCTGGTGCGCCGCACCGCGTTCGTGGAGATCGGGCCGGTGACCGCCTTTCGCGCCGAGGCCTTCCCCGCGCTGCTGCCCTTTCCCGATCTCGCCATGGGATGGGGCCTGGACGGCCACTGGAGCGCGGTGGCGCGCGAGCACGGCTGGCCGCTGGGCGTGGTCGACGCCACGCCGATCGCCCACACCCTCGCTCCCGCCGCCGCCGGCTACTCCCGCGAGGCGGCGATCGCCGAGGCCCGCGCCTTCCTGCGCGACCGCCCCTACGTGACCCGCGACGAGGCGGCGTGGTCGCGGCGCGTGCGGTGAGGGGAGCCGGGCGGTGAGGGTGTGCGTCCTCGCCGAGTTCTACCCGCGGGCGGCCGATCCCGTGCTCGGCGTGTGGGCCCACCGCCAGGCGCTCGCCGCGCGGGAGGCGGGCGCCGACGTGCGGGTGCTCGTGCTCCACCGCCTGGTCCCGCCGCACGCCGCGCTGCGCGGCGGCCCGCGGGCGCTGGCGAGGGCGGCGCGCGACCTCGTGGCCCAGCCGGGGCGCGCCGTCCTCGACGGGCTCGCGGTGCGCTACGTGCCCTTCGTCAGCCCGCCGCGCCCGCGCAGCTACGGGGCGTGGGGCACGTGGGCCGCACCGCCGCTCGACGTGGCCCTGCGCGGGCTGCGCCGCTCCTTCCCCTACGACCTGCTGCATGCCCACAACGCGGTTCCGGCCGCCGATGCGGCGCTGCGCACGGCGCCGGGGTGTGCCGTGCCGCTCGTGCTCTCCGTCCACGGCGGCGACGTCTTCCACACGGCACCGGGCTCGGTGGCCGGCGAGCGGGCGGTGCGCCGGGCGCTGGCCGCGGCGCGGATGGTGCTGGCCAACAGCGCGGGCACCGCCGCGCTCGCCCGCGAGCTGGGGGCTACCGCCCCGCGCGTGGTGCATCTGGGCACCGATCTGCCGGCGCGCAGCCCCGCCCGCGAGCCGGCCCCCACCGTGGTCACCCTCGCCCACCTCGACCCCCGCAAGCGCCACGAGGACGTCCTGCGCGCGTTGTGGCTGCTGCGCGACCGCCATCCCCGCGCGCGCCACCTGATCATCGGCGACGGGCCGCAGCGCCAAGCCCTCGAGGGACTGGCCGGCGCGCTGGGCCTCACCGACCGCGTCGAGTTCACGGGCCAGCTTCCCCACCACCAGGCGCTGGAACGAGCCCGCCGCGCCCACGTGTTCGCCATGCCCTCGGTCGACGAGGCCTTCGGTGTGGCCTACGTCGAGGCCATGGCCGCCGGCCTGCCCGCCATCGGCGCGCGCGCGCGAACCCGGGCCCGAGGAGATCGCCCGCCTGGGGGCGGGCTCAGCCTGGTCGCCCCCGGCGACGTGGAGGCGCTGGCCGCCCGCCTCGACCACCTGTTGGGCGACGAGGACCACCGCCGCCGGGAGGGCCAGGCCGCGCGCGCCACCGTCGAGCATCACTTCACGTGGGCGGAGTGCGGGCGGGCGACCGTGGCCGCCTACCGGAAGGCGCTGGGCGGGCGGTGAAGCCGGTCCTGCTGGTCACCAACCACGTCCCGCCCGACCGGACGGGCGCCTTCGCCGCCCTGGCCGCCCGCGTGCCGCTGCACCTGGCCCTGTTCGGAGGCCCGCGCATGCACGCGACGGCCGGCGTGCGCGGGGCGCAGGAGGTCGCGGGCGTCCCCATCGCCCAGCGCGAGGCCTACGCGCTGGCCGCCTCGGGCGACTTCTCCTTCGTCGTGGCCGGCACCGCCGGGCGCACCGCGCTGCCCGCCGCCTTCGCGGGCGCGCGGCACTCGGGCACTCCCTTCATCTTCTGGAGCGCCTTGTGGCACCAGCCGCGCAGCGCCGCCCACCTGGTCGCCGCGCCGCTCATCCGCGCGATCCACGCCGGCGCCCACGCCGTCGTCACCTACGGTCCGCACGTCAGCGCCTTCGCCCGCCGGCTGGGGGCCCGGCGCGTGCACGAGGCCCCCCAGGCGGTGGATGGAGCCTTCTGGGCCGCCCCTGCGCCGGCCGAGCGGCGCGCCGGCTTCCAGGCCCTCTTCGCGGGCCGCGACGCACCCGAGAAGGGCCTGGCGGTGCTCCGCGCCGCGTGGAGGCAGGCCGCGCTGGAGGACGCCAACCTGGTGATCGCCGGCCCGCCCGGCGAGGGCCCGCTCGCACCGGAGCGTGTGCGCAACCTGCTGGGGGGCTCCGACGTTGTAGTCGTACCGTCGCTGCGCACGCGGACCTTCCGCGAGCCGTGGGGGCTGATCTGCAACGAGGCCATGCACCGCCACGTCCCCGTCATCGCCAGCACCGAGGTCGGCGCCGCCGCCGGCGGCCTGGTGCGCCATGAGCGCAATGGCCTCGTGACGCCGGCCGGCCACCCCCGCGCGCTGGCCGGTGCACTGGGCCGCCTGCACGCCGAGCACGCCCTGCGCGAGCGCCTGGGCGCCGCTGCGGCCCGCGACGCGGCTCCCTACACCCATGCGGCGTGGGCCACAGGGTTCGCGCAGGCCTTTCGCTAGCGTGGCCCGGATGCACCCGCACCCGCTTCGCGCCGTGCTGCTCGCCCTCCTGGCCCTCGCGCTGGCTCCCGCCGGCGCCATGGCCAGCGGCCAGGACGTCATCAAGGACTGCACCGACGACGAGCGCATCCAGGGCGACTACTCCCAGCAGGAGTACAACGAGGCGCTGGACGAGCTGCCGACCGACGCCGACGGCTACACCCCCTGCCGCGACGTCATCACCCGCGCCCGCGACGCGGCCGCGTCCGGTGGTCGCGGCGGCGGTGGCGGCGGGGACAACCGCGCCCCCGGGGGCCCCTCGCCCATTTTGGGCGGCTCGGGCGGCACTCCTCTGCCCGGCGACGCGGGCGCGCCGCCCGCCACCGGCGACTCCTTCGTCGATTCGCTGTTCGACTCCACCCCCGAGGAGCAGGAGGCGCTGCGCCAGGCCCAGGGCGCCGAGGAGCCCGGGGTGATCGAGGGCACGCCGTTGCGCCCGCAGGTCACCGGGCGTGCGCCCACCGTGGCCGCCATCTCCACCCTTCCCACGTCGGTCATCGCCCTGCTCGTGCTCACGGCCGCCGCGCTGGCCGCCCTGGGCGGGACCCTGGTGCGTCGCCGTGTCCTCGCCCGCCGCTCGGCTTGAGCGGCCGGTCGGCGGCCCCGGCGAGGCGGTAGGCCCGCCGGCACGCCGGCCGCGCCTGCCCTCGGCGCCCGCCCTCGCCGGCTCGCTCCCCCAGCCCAATGCGCTGCTGACCGCCGGGATCGGCCTGCTGCTGGCCGCCCTGGCCATCGGCGGCGGGGGCTCCTCCTCCCTGCGCAGCGCGACGATCGCCCACGTGGCGATGGTGCTCGCCGGCGGTGCGCTGGTGGCCGGCGCGGGACTGATCGCCGCGCGCCCCCGGCGCCTGTGGGGCGTGTGGAGCATGGTCGGGCTGGTGATGCTCGCGGCGCTGACGGCCGCCTCCATCGCCTGGTCGATCAACCCCTCCGACAGCTGGCTGGAGGCCAACCGCACGTTCGCCTACGCCGCCGTCTTCGCAGCGGCCATCGCCGCCGCGCACGTGGCGCCCCACCGCTGGCAGGCGCTGCTGGGCGGGGTCCTGCTGGGCTGCGTGCTGGCCTCGCTCTACGCGCTGGCCACCAAGGTGCTGCCCGGCCTGCTGGCCGAGAACGAGATCTATGCGCGCCTGCGCCAGCCCTTCGGCTACTGGAACGCGGTCGGCCTGATGGCCGCGCTGGGCCTGCCCGGCTGCCTGTGGCTGGGCAGCCGTCGCCACGGCCACGCGGGGATCAACGCGCTGGCCTATCCCGCCGCCGGCCTGCTGCTGCTGACGCTGCTGCTCAGCTACTCCCGCGGCGCGCTGCTGGCCGGCGCGGTGGGCTGCGCCCTGTGGTTCGCCTTCGTGCCGCGTCGCCTGCGCGGCTTCGCGGTGCTGAGCACGGGCCTGGTGGTCGCCTTCGCCGCCGCGCTGTGGGCCTTCGGCCAGGCGGCGCTGACCGAGGACGAGGTGGAGCTCGCGCTGCGCGCGCCGCCGGCGCCCAGCTCGGCCTGCTGGCCGCCGGGGTGGCACTCACGCTGCTGGTGGCCGGCCTGGCGCTGGGCTTCACCACGGCCCTGCGTCCCCCGCCCCCGCTGACGCGCCGACGGGCCGGCGCCATCGCCATGGTCGCGGTCGCGCTGGTGCCCGTGGGGGTCACGGTGGCCCTGGCCGCCTCCGAGCGCGGCCTGGGCGGCTCGATCGCCGCGGCATGGGACAGCGTGACCGCCCCAGAGGTGGCCAATCCCACCAACGGCCCCTCCCGCCTGACCAACCCCCAGAGCGTGCGCGCGCTGTACTGGGAGGAGTCGCTGCAGATGTTCGCCGACAACCCGGTGGCCGGCCTGGGCGCCGGGGGCTTCGAGACTGCGCGCCCCCGCTATGGCCCCGACGTCATCACCACCAGCTACGCGCACGGCTTCGCCTTCCAGACGCTGGCCGACCTGGGCCTGGCCGGTGTCCTCGTGGTGGCCGCCCTGTTCGCCGCCTGGGCGGCGGCGGCGCTGCGCGCGAGCGGCCTGAGCCGCGGCTGGCGCAAGCGCGCACACACGCCGGAGCGGATGGGCCTGATCACCCTGTTGGCCGTGGCCGTCGTCTTCGGAGTGCACTCGCTGATCGACTGGACCTGGGTCTTTCCCGCCACCGCCGGGGCCGCCCTGCTGTGCGCGGGATGGCTGGCCGGGCGCGGCCCGTTCGACGAGACGCCGCCCGCGCGCGCCCAGGGCCGGGTGGGGCGCCTGCGCGCGCGCCTGCGCGAGGGTCTGCGCTCGCCCGCGCGCGCGGCGGCGGCCGCGGGGATGCTCGTGCTCACCCTGGTGGCGGCCTGGACGGTGTGGCAGCCGCTGCGCGCCCAGAGCGCAAGCCAGGCCGCGCTGGGCGCCCTGGCCGACGGCGACCGCGCGCGCGCCCAGAGCCTGGCCGCCAGCGCGGCGGCGATCAACCCGGTCGCCCTCGAGCCCCTGTTCGCCCAGGCCACCATCCAGCGCGCCGGCGACCCGGAGGCCGGGCGCCGGGTCCTGCTCGAGGCCGTGCGTCTACAGCCCGAGAACCCCGACGCGTGGCTGCGCCTGGCCGAGTACCAGCTGACCGCGCTGGGCCGGCCCGAGCGGGCCGCGGAGACCGTGCGCACGGCGATCTTCTTGGACCCGCGCTCGCCCCAGGCCGTTCGCCTGTTCTTCGAGGCGCGCCGCGCGGCGGCAGGCGGCTGACCGGCACCGCGCCACGCTCTCACCCATCCCCCGCCCAGCCGCAACCTCCTAGCCTCCCGCGGGTTGCCTGCGTCGATGCCCTCTCGTCTCCGCCTTTCCGCGCTGACCCGCCGCTCGCTCGCGGCCGGCCTCGCCTGCCTGACCTGCGCCCTCGGCCTGCCCGCCGCCGCTCAGGCCGACAAGTCGATGGAGGCCACCGTCCAGGACGACAACCTGCTCATCTTCAACACGCCCGAGGGCAGGGCCCAGACGCTCGACCGCCTCGCCGGCCTGGGGGTCGACCGCCTGCGCATCTCGGTGTTCTGGCAGACCGTCGCGCCCCAGCCCGACTCCCAGCAGCGCCCGGCCGGCTTCGACGCCGCCGACCCCAACGCCTACCCGCCCGGCACCTGGGACCGCTACGACCAGATCGTGCGCCTGGCCCGCCAGCGGGGCATGGACGTCAACTTCAACATCACGTCGCCGGCGCCGAAGTGGGCGACCGCCAATCCCGAGCGCGAGGACATCGACAAGACCCACGAGCCCAGCCCCGCGGAGTTCCAGGCCTTCGTCTACGCGGTCGGCCTGCGCTACAACGGCGCCTTCGCCGACGCGGCCGGCAACACGGTGCCGCGCGTGACCTTCTGGTCGATCTGGAACGAGCCCAACCAGGCCGGCTGGCTGACGCCGCAGTGGCGCCCCGACCCCCGCGGGGGGCGCGGCGCCAGGTTCGTGGAGGCCGCCCCCGCCCTCTACCGTTCGCTGGTCGACGCGGCGTGGAACGGGCTGCAGGCAAGCTCGCACGGGCGCGACACGATCCTGATCGGCGACACGGCACCCAAGGGCCTTGGCAACCGCAAGGGCATCACCCGCTCCATGGACGTCCTGCGTTTCCTGCGTTCGGTGTACTGCCTGGACGCGAACGGGCGGATCTACAGGGGCGACACGGCGACGGCGCGCGGGTGCCCCGCCAAGCCCGACCGGGAGGCCTTTCGCGCCGCCCACCCCGGGCTCTTCCAGGCCAGCGGCTGGGCTCACCACCCCTACGAGCTGAACTTCGCCCCCGGGCGCCGGCCGGCCTCGGACGAGTGGGTGACCACCGCCAACCTCAACGACCTGCAGAGCGAGCTGCGCCGCGCGTACCAGCGCTACGGGGAGTCGTTCCCTTCCCGCGACGGGATCCCGGTCTTTCTCACCGAGTTCGGCTACCAGACCGACCCGCCCGACCCGGTCGGCGTCTCCAACGCCCGCCAGGCGCAGTACATCAACGAGGCCGAGTACATCGCCTGGAACAAGCCCTACGTGCGCAGCTTCTCCCAGTTCCTGCTGGTCGACGACAAGCCGCTGCCGGGCGTGGACACCGACACCGCGAAGGCGTGGGGCAGCACCTTCCAGAGCGGGCTGATGACCCTCGACGGCGAGGAGAAGCCCGCCTACGACGCCTACCGCGTGGGCTTCCACCTGCCCGACGACCGGGTGGACCGCGGCGACAAGGTCGGCGTCTGGGGCATCGCCCGGCCCGAGACCCGCGGTGTGATTCCCATCGAGGTGCAGTTCCGCACGCGCTCCTACCGAGGCAACCGCACGCGCTACTTCAAGCGGGCCACCGGCGAGGCGGGCGGCCCGCGCCACTACATGCGCCGCTCCTTCACCGCCCGCCGCGACGGCTGGATCCGCCTGCAGTGGACCGACGCCTCGGGCAGGGCCTTCCACTCCCAGACCCACTACCTCGAGGTCGACGACGGCCGCGGGCGCGACTGAGCGCCCGCCGCCGGACCCTCAGCGCGGGCTGACCAGCTCGGCTGGGAGCGGGCCGGGCCCGCGGGCCGAGACCGCGCGCTGCAGCAGCGACTCGTACTGGTCGGTGACCGCCTCCCAGGAGTAGCGGCGGGCGCGCTCGCGGGCGCGCTCGCGCATGCCCTCGACGAGCTGCGGGTCGGCGAGCAGGCGCTCGAGCTGACGGGCCAGGGACGGCACACCCTCCTCCCCCGAGAACGTCAGTCCGGCGTCGCCGACGGTCTCCACGTTGGGCGCGTGGTCGTTGACCAGCACGCAGTTGCCCGCGGCCATGGCCTCGAGGATCACCGGGTGGGTGCCGCCCACCTCGGTGGGCGCGCAGAAGGCGTAGGCGTTGCGCTGCAGTTCCCAGTAGCCGGGCCCGAAGACGTAGCCGGGGAAGACCACGCGGGGGTCGCCGCGGCGGTGCACGGTGCGGATGTACTCGTCGGCGTAGGGCGCGCCGCCCACCACCACGAGCTTCATGTCGCGCGCGGCGGCGGCGGAGATGCGCGAAAAGGCCTCCACGAGCACGTGCGGGTTGTTCTCGGGCTCCAGCCGCCCGACGAAGAGCACGTAGCGGCGCGCCTCGAGGCCCAGGCGCTCGAGCGTGCCGGTGGCGGGCTGGCCGGGGTCCTCCACGCCGTAGGGCACCACCCCGATGCGCCGCCCGTAGCGCTGCTCGAAGATCTCGGCCACGGCGTGGGAATCGGTCAGCGCGGTGTCGGCCCAGCGCGGCGCGTTGCGCTCGGCAAAGCGCAGGTAGGCCTTGGCGAAGGGCGGCCACTTGGAGCGGTCGCTGTCCAATCCGTCGACGTTGATGACCGTGGGGATGCCGGCGGTGCGGGTCACCAGGCACAACGGGCTGTTGCCGGCGATGAAGAACAGCGCCACGTCGGGCTTGACGTTGCGCGCGGCGTGCAGCGAGGACAGCAGCGTGTGGGTGAAGGTGTCCAGGTACTTGTTGCGAAGCGTGGGCAGGTGCACGAGGCGCGCGCCGACGTGCTCGGTCAGGCGACGGTCCACCACGTGGGGGCGGCAGTAGACGACCACTTCGTGCCCCCGCGCGCTGAGGCGTCCGGCGAGCTGCTCGGCCGCCGTCTCGAAGCCGCTGTAGGACGCGGGGATGCCCCGCGTGCCCAGGATCGCCACCTTCATGCCAGGTCCTTCCTGCCCGCCGCGCGCTGGAGGGCGAGCGTATAGGCCCGCCGGTGGGCGCTCGCGCAGCGCGACCAGGAGAACTCGGCGGCGCGCCGGCGCCCGCGCAGGCGCAGGTCGGCGCGCAGGCGGGCGTCGACGCCCAGGCGGGCGAGGTGGCCGGCCAGGCCGTCGGCGTCGCACGGGCCGGCGTACAGCGCCGCGTCGGCGCACACCTCCTCGACCGCCCGGGCGCGCACGGCAACGACCGGGACGCCGGCGGTCATGGCCTCCAGCGGAGTGAGCCCGAAACCCTCGTGCAGCGAGGGGTGCACGAGCGCCGCGGCGCGCGCGTACAGACGCGTCAGGCGCTCGAGGTCGGGACGGTGCTCCACGGTGATCCCGCGCCCCTGCGCGCCCGCCGAGCCAGCCAGCACCAGCCCCAGCGCGGTACGCTCGCCCGCACGTTCCCGGTAGCGCGCGTAGGCCTCCAACAGCAGCCCGAGGTTCTTGCGCGGCTCGGCGTCGCCCACGTAGAGGAAGTGCGAGGGCGCCGCGACGGGGCCCCGCGCGTCGGGCTCCTGACCGGGGCCCAGCAGGGCCACCACGATGCGCTCGCGGTCCACCCCCCAGCGAGCGACCACGTCGTCGCGCGTGGCCGCCGAGACGGCCACCACGACCTCCACGCCGCGCGCCGCCGCGCGGTGGGTGAGCTGGGCCCAGCGGCGAAAGCCCGTGTCGAAGGCCCACGGGAGCGCCTCGAAGGCGAGGTCGTGGACCGTGGTCACCTGGGCGGGACCGGCCCGGTGCGCGCAGGCGGGCAGCGGGTGGTGGAGCACGTCGGCGCCCGCGCGGGCGGCGCGGCGAGGCAGCTCGTGCTGCACCCACGCCAGGTCGGCGGCCAGGTTGCGCACGCTGCCCCAGCCGCCCCCCGCGGGCGCAGCACGGCGCGCGTTGTGCAACTCGACGACCTCGACGCCCAGGCGGCGCAGCGCGGGCACCAGGCGCTGCAGGTAGACCACCGTGCCGGAGTAAGGCCCGTCCACCCCGCGCCGCGCGGGCGTGACGTCAACCGCGACGCGCACGGGCGACCAGGATCGCGCGCGCCCGCGTGGTGACCCGCACGTCGGCGAAGCCCACGTCGGCCAGCAGCGCGCGCAGAGAGCGGGCGGTGAAGAAGCGCAGGTGGTCGGCGCGCACGCTGAAGTGCTCGTCGAAGGCGCGCTCGCTGAGGGCCAGGCGCAGGCGCAGCGCGAGCGGATGGCCGGGCGTGGTCAGCAGCAGGCGCCCGCCGGGGCGCAGCGCTCGGCGGACCTCCTCGAGCACGGCGAAGGGGTCGACCACGTGCTCCACCACCTCGCCGGCCCAGGCGACGTCGAACTCGCCGTCGCCGGCGGGCAGCGAAGCGAGCGGCGGCCACAGGCGGTACTCGGGACCGGGATGCGCCGCGGTGGCGCGGCGAAGCGCCTCGCGGGCCACGTCGACGCCCACGGCCTGGCAGCCGGCCTCGTGCGCAGCGGCGGCGAAGGCGCCCTCCCCGCAGCCCAGGTCGAGCACCCGCTCGCCGGTCTCGAGCGCGGAGAGCAGCAGGCGCCGGCGTTCCTCGAAGCGCTCGGGGGCGGCGCCGGCCGGGACGGCCTCCCACACCGCCTCGCGGTAGGGATCGGTGGTGAGGGCGGACACGGGGGGAGGATGCCACGGGCGGTCGTCGCAGGTGGCCGCTGGGGGCGGCGCGAGTCGCGGTGCGAGGATCCACCGCCATGTCCCTCCTGCCCGTCGTCGTGCCCGTGGGCCCGGGGCCCCGCGAGGAGGCCCGTGTGGCCGACCTGCTGGCGTCGCTGCACCACCACGAGCCCGACGCCGGGCCGGTCCTGCTGGTCGACGACGCGCCGCAGCAGCGGCGCGCCTGGCCCGAGTCCCAGCCCGGCCTGGCGGTGGAGGTGCTGCCCAACCCGCGCAACGGGGAGGGCGTGGGCACCTTCGGCGGGGTCTGCGCGGCGACGCTGCTCGGCCTGCGGTGGGCGCGCTCCCGGGCGCCCGGCGAGCCGGTGCTGCGCCTGGACACCGACGCCCTGGTGATCGCCGCCTTCGCGCGGTACCTGCGCGCCGCGGTGGCGAGCGACCCCAAGGTGGGGGTGCTGGGCGCCTGCCGGCGCACGCCCAACGGGCAGCTGCGCGACGTGCGCGCGTGGGCGGCCATGGTGCGCCGCCATGCCATGCCCGTGTGGCTGTGGCGCACGGCGCCCCACGTGCAGCGCGCCCTCACCGGGCGCAACGCCGCGGTGCGCCGCGAGGTGCGCGCCGGCCTGCGCGGCCGCAGCTACACCCCGGGCACGCACTGTATGGCCGCGGCCTGCGTGATCACGCCGCGGATGGTGGCGGCCATGGCCGCCGCTGGGATGTTCGACGACCCGCTGCGCTGGATCGACGCGCGCATCGGCGACGACGTGATGCTCGGCCTCCAGGCCGCCGCGCTGGGCTTCGAGCTGCGCGGCATGGTGACCGACGGCGATCCCTTCGGCCTCTCCCATGTCGGCCTGCCCGATCTTCCCCAGCGCCTCGTCGACCGCGGGTTCGCCTTCGTGCACAGCCTCAAGAACGACCCGCGTGCGGAGGAGGGCGAGCTGCGAGCATGGTTCGCCGCGCGGCGGAGGTCGCCCTGGTGAGGACCGGTGGTCCGCTTCGCCTCCTGGGCGTCCTGGCCGCCGCGCATCCCGGAGGAGCGGAGATGGGCTTCCTGCGCCTCGCGCGCCGGCTGGTCGACCGTGGCTGGACCGTCGAGCTGACCACACCCGGGCCCGGGCCGCTCGAGGACGCCGGCCTGCCGCTCCACCGCCTCCCCCTCGGCGGCCTCGAGCGGGGCGCGGGCGCGCGGGCGCTGGCCTCCTGGGCGCCCGCGCGCCGGCTGGCGCGCGGCTTCGACGTGGTCTACCTCAACGGCGGCGTCCCCGGGCGCCTGCTCCCCGCGCTGGCTGGCCGGGGCACCGTGCTCCACGTGCACGACATGGTCGAGCGCGTGCCGCCCCACTGGCGCGCGGCCTCGGTGGTGCTGGCCGACTCGCGGGCGGTGGCCGGGCGCTTGGGCGGACTGTGCGCGCACGTCGTCGGCTGCCCGGTCGAGCTCGACGTGCCGCCCTCCCCCCCGCCGTGGCCCTCCGGCGATGGTCCGGTGATCGGATTCGTCGGGCGTATCGAGCCGCGCAAGGGCCCGCTCGACCTCGTGCGCGCCGCGCCCGCCATCCGCGCCGGGGCGCCCGGCGCGCGGATCGTGATCGTCGGCGACGACCCCTACGCCGCCGACCCGGGCTACCTGCTGGCCGTGCGCGGCGCGGAGGGCGTCGAGCAGTACGGGTGGGCCACGGACGCGCCGGGCCTCATGGCTCACCTCGACGTGCTCGTGGCGCCCTCGTACGAGGAGCCCTTCGGGACGATCCTCGCCGAGGCGATGGCCGCCGGCACGCCGGTGGTGGCCACGCGCGTCGACGGCCTGCCCGACACGGTCGACGACGGGGTCACCGGTGTGCTGGTCGAGCCCGGCCGGCCCGACACGCTGGCCGCCGGGGTGCTGCACGTGCTCGCCCACCGCCGCGAGATGGGGATGGCGGCACGCGCGCACGCCCGGCGCTTCTCGGCCGACGCCTACGCCGACCGCGTGGCCGAGCTGCTCGGTCACCGGATGTGGCGCTGACGCGCTCGTCAGCTATCGTGCCGGCGATGCGCGCGGGCGGGGCGAGCGGATCGTGAAGGTGCTGTTCGACGCCCGCGCCGGGATGGACTGCCGCGGCATCGGGCGTTACGTGCGCTGCCTGCTGCCCGCCCTGCGCGAGGTCGCCGGGCCCCACGTGATCGAGGAAGGTCACCGCCCGCGACGCGCCGACCTCTTCCACGCCCCCTGGATCGACGGCGCCCAGCTGCGCGTTCCGTGCCCGCAGGTGGTCACCGTGCACGACGTCATCCCGCTCAAGCGCCGCTCGGAGTACCTGCGCACCGGGATGCGCTTTCGCCTGCGCTACCTGGCCGTCCAGCGCGCCGAGCGCGTGATCGTGCCCACGCACGCCGTCGCCGCCGACGTCGAGGAGCACCTCGGCCTGACGCCCCAGCGCATCGCGGTGGTCGGCGAGGCGCCCGCGCCCGGGCTGGGCCCGCGCTCGGAACGCGAGGTCGCCTACGTGCGAGCGCGCCACGGCCTGCCCGACGAGTACCTGCTGTGGGTGGGAGGCCTGCAGCACCCCGATCCCCGCAAGCGGGTGGCCGCGCTGGCCGCCGCACCGCGCGAGCTGCCCCTCGTGCTCGTCGGGCCGGCGCAGCGGTGGGCGCACGAGCTGCCGGGCGTGCTGCTGACCGGCGAGGTGGACGACGACGACCTGGCGGCAATCTATTCGGGCGCCCGCGCGCTGGTCTTTCCCTCCGACGACGAGGGCTTCGGGCTGCCGCCCGTGGAGGCGCTGGCCTGTGGCACCCCGGTGGTGGCCTCCGACCTGCCCGTGCTGCGCGAGGTGCTGGCCGACCGCGCGACCTTCGTCATGCCCGGCGACCTGGCCGGCCTGCTGGCCGCCGCCCAGCGCGCGACGCGCCCAGCGCCGCCGGCCCCGAACTGGAGCTGGGAGAACGCCGCGCATGCCACCTGGCGCGTCTACGAGCAGGCGCTGGCCGCCGAACGCGAGCCCGGTCGGGTCACCGCCCGCTCGCTGGGCCCCTTCCGCGCGCAGGCGCTCGCCGCCGAGCGCGAGCCCACCGGGCTGCCCTAGGCCGTATCCGAGTCTAGGTCGCCGGGACGAGCTGAGCCGCCTGCTCGCCCAGACGCACCGCATAGTTCGTGCCGCGGTCCTCGGGATAGATCTGCGTCGTGTTGGCCAGGACCAGGCCGGGCGCGCCGGTGCGCAGCGGCGGGATGCGCCGGTGGTAGCCGACATCCACGATGGGCTGGGCGGCGGGCTCGCGAAACAGCCAGCGCGCGCGTACCCAGGACGGGTCGAAGGCCGGGTTGACCGCTCGCAGCCCGGGCGTGTAGCGCGCCAGCAGCGCATCGGCGTCGAGCTCCAGCAGCGCGTGGCCGTGCTCGAGGTAGTTGGCCACATAGAGGAAGCGCCGCCCGTCGTAGCGCACGGGCTCCACGAGGTTGGTGTGCTCGATCAGCCCCACGAAGGGAAGGCGTGGCTCGGCCACGTTGGTCCAGTAGAAGGGCGAGAAGCGGCGGTCGAGCTCGAGCAGCAGGCACAGCGCGGCGTGGTACTCGATGGCTCCCAGGCGCCCCAGGTAGGCGTGGCCGACCTCGGCGCGCAGGTCCGCGTCGAGCAGGCGGGCGAAGACGTCGTTGGGCACGGTGGCCACCACCCGGTCATAGAGCTCGCCCTCGCCGCCGTCCGCCGGCGGGAACGCCCGCGGGTCGTGGCCCGCGCGGAAGGACCCCGCCGCCCCCGGCGTCACGGCGAGCCTGCCGTCGGCCGCACGGGCGAGCGACGCCGCCGGGCGGTCGGTCAGGACCCGCCCGCCGCGCGCCTCGATCCCCGCACGCAGCTTCGCGAACAGCGGCTGGAAGGACGCGACCGGGTAGCCCAGCAGCTCCTGGCGGGCCTCCTTGCCCTTCAGCCTGCGCCGCAGCGTCAGCTTGCCCCACAGCCACGCCATCGAGATCTGGTCGGCGCGGGCGCCGAACTTCCCGCGCAGCAGCGGCCCCCACACC
>JAUJOF010000001.1:79690-141646 GCA_030447785.1 Solirubrobacteraceae bacterium | reverse complement strand
CGAGATCTGGTCGGCGCGGGCGCCGAACTTCCCGCGCAGCAGCGGCCCCCACACCTTGGCCCAGGCCTGGGCGCCCATCTCTCGCTCGATCCACGCGCGCGCGGTCTCGCCCTCGTAGGCCGAGACGTCGCGTCCCGCGCGTTGCAGGCGCACCACCGCCACCCCCATGCGCAGCCGCGCCGGCGGCGACAGCGGCGTGAAGCGCAGCAGGTCCAGCGGCGTGGTGAACGGCCGCGAGGCGCCGTCCACGAAGAAGGCCACCGACGAGGGGCGCCACTCGATCGTGCCGGCCACGCCGAGCTCCTCGCACAGCCCGACGATGTGACGGTCGGAGGTGAACCAGTGGTGGTAGTAGCGCTCGAGCAGGTGGCCGCCGCCGACGTCCAGCGTGGCCGCCTGGCCTCCCAGGCCCGGCCAGCGCTCGAGGACGTCCACGCCATGCCCGGCCTGCGCCAGGCGCAGCGCGCAGGTCAGACCGGCCACGCCGGCCCCCAGCACGGCGACCCTCACGCGCGGGCGGCGGCCAGCCCCCGCCGGCCCCCGTAGCGCACGAGCAGCGCGAGGAGTCCCGCGGCGGTGATCGGCACCATGATCACGAAGCGCAGCAGCAGCAGGTAGGACAGGCCGGCCGACGCGCTGCGCCCCAAAGCTTGGGTGGCCAGGATGACGGCCGCGTCCAGCGTACCCGCGTATCCGGGCCCGGAGGGGATGAGCACGACCATGGACGACAGCGCGAGGATGAACCCGGCCTCCAGCAGGCCGACGTCCAGGCCCGAGGCCAGGCCGGTGGCCCACCAGGCCCCGACCTCCAGGGCCCACACCACGACGCTGAAGGCCATCACCTCGACCAGGTGGCGCCCGCGCAGGCGGGTCAGCGCGGTGAGCATGGGCACCACGAAAGCGCGCAGGCGCGCAGCCCGCCCGCTGCGACGCAGCAGCCACCACGCCACCGCCCCGCCGGCCAGCGCGAGGGCGACCAGGCCCAGGCCCAGTGCCACACGCCCGCCCGCGGGCACCTCGATCCCCTGCAGCGCGCCGAAGGCCAGCACGAAGAACAGCGTGGCCAGCACGGCGACGTCCAGCACCCGCTCGACCAGCAGCGTGCCGATGATGGTGCGCCGGTCGCTGTCCACGCGCGGATGGAGCAAGACCACGCGCAGCGCGTCACCCGCGCGAGCGGGCAGCACGTTGTTGCCCGTGTAGCCCACCGCGGTCAGCCCGTACATGTCCCGGCGCAGCGGGTGGCCACCGTTGCGGCGCATCAGCGCCAGCCAGCGCTCGGCGCGCACGGCGCAGGCGGCGAAGTACAGCAGCACGGCCGCGCCCAGCGCGACGAACTCGCCGGTGGTCGCGGGCAGCTCGGGGGCCTCCTGCTGGAGCGCCCACCACACCACCCCGGCGACGGTCGCCACGGAGATGAGCGCGCCGGCGACCGCCAGGGTTCGCCCGCGCCCCCCCGACCCCGTCGCGCCGCCCGCGAGGTCCGTGGGCGATCGCCTCCGGCGGCCATCGGGGCCGCCGTCGCCATCCCTAAGGGACGGGGAGGCGCTCTGGCTCATCCGGTGCGGGCTCGGCGACGTTGACCCGGGAGCGCACGACGTAGAGGGGGCGGCCCTTGACCTCGTCGTAGATGCGCCCCACGTACTCGCCGATGAGGCCGATGGCCATCAGCTGGATGCCGCCCAGCAGGAGCACGGCGATGATCGTGGTGGTGGCGCCGGGCACGAACTGGCCCAGCGCCTTGAAGGTCAGCGCCACCGGGATGGCCAGGAAGGCCAGGGCGGCGAAGAGGAAGCCCATGAGCGAGGCCACCTGCAGGGGCACGTGGGAGAAGGACGCGATGGCGTCCAGTGCGAAGCGCAGCATCCGCCGCAGCGGATACTTGGTGGCGCCCGCGTGGCGCACCTCGCGGCGGTAGGGCACGGCGGTCTGCGTGAAGCCGACCCAGACGGTCATCCCGCGCAGATAGCGGTTGCGCTCGCGCATGGATTGCAACGCGTCGAGCGCGCGGCGGTCGAGGAGGCGGAAGTCGCCCGAGTCGCTCTGCAGGGGCACGTCGGACAGGCGGCCCAGCACCCGGTAGAAGCCCCGCGCGGTGGCCAGCTTGAAGGGCGACTCGCCGCCGCGCTCGGTGCGCGCGCCGTAGACCACGTCGGCGCCCTCCCGCCAGCGGTCGAGCATGGTGAGGATCAGCTCGGGTGGGTCCTGCAGATCGCCGTCGAGCATCACCACCGCGTCGCCGCGCGCATGGTCCAGCCCCGCCGTCAGCGCGGTCTGGTGGCCGAAGCGCCGCGAGAGGTGGATGACCCGCACGCGCGCGTCCCGGGCGGCCAGCTCGTCGAGCAGCCGCGGCGTGGCGTCGGTGGAGCCGTCGTCGACCACCACGAGCTCCCACGGCAGACCGTCCAGCGCGCCGGCCAGCCGCGCGTGGAAGGGGTCCACGGTGGACTCCTCGTCGAGCATGGGCGTGACCACCGTGAGCAGCTGCAGCGCACGCTCGGGCATCCGGCCCATCCTAGAAGGGCCATTGGCGCAGCGCGCCGAGCCGACCGTATACTCGCGCGCCGCCATGGGTCGCACGCTCGCCCGCCTCGGCCTCTCGGGGCGCGAGGCACCTCTGTTGGGGACGGCCATCGCGCTGGCCGTCGGGGTGCGACTGGCCTCGCTGGCCCTGACGGATGGCCACGCGCTGGCGGGCGACCAGCTCGAGTACGACCTGCAGGGGCGGCTGTTCGCCGACGGGCTGCTGTGGTGGTCGACCACCCCCTTCGGCGAGCTGCACCCCTCGCTGTGGAAGGCGCCGCTGTACACCGCGTGGGTGGGCGTCTGGTACTGGCTGTTGGGCCCCGACCCCCAGCTGGTCATGGGCGTGCAGGCGCTGGCGGTCACGCCGGTCACGGTGAGCCTGACCTTCCTGCTGGCACGGCGCCTGTTCGGCGCCGGCGCGGCGGTGGCCGCGGCCTTCGTGGTGGCCGTGTACCCGCTGGCCTGGCAGTTCGAGGTGCGCCTGTACTCCGAGGCCCTCGCGGTGCCGCTGGGGCTCGCGGTCCTCCTGCTCGTCCTCGACCGCCGACCCACGCGGCGCACGGTGGTGGCCACCGGCGTGCTGGTGGGCCTGACCATCCTCGTGCGCCCCAGCTCGGGCTTCCTGCTGGCCGGCGTGCTCGTGGCCTGGATCGCCGCGGCGGGCTGGCGGCGCGGCGTGGGCCTGACCGCCGCGGCGGTGGCCATCGCGGCGCTGTGCGTGGCCCCGTGGACGATCCGCAACGCCGTGGTCGATGGGGGGTTCGTGCCGGTCTCCGTCCAGAGCGCGGCGGGGTACTGCACGTTCAACGAGCTGTCCGCCGCCAGCGAGGACTTTCCCTATGCGTGCCGGATCCGCATCCCCGCCGCCGAGCGGCTGCTGGATACGCCGACGTCCGACAGCGAGTTCCAGGACGCCCTCCAGCGGCTGGCCTTCGACTACATCGCCGAGAACCCGGCGTCGGTGCCCCAGGCCTTCTTCTGGAACGGCATCGTACGCCTGTGGGACCTGCGCGACCCGTCGCTGGCGCTGGTCGAGGTGCCCTTCGAGGGACGCTCGGTGGGCGCCACACAGGTCGGGCTGCTCATGTACTACCCGCTGCTCGGACTGGCGCTCGTCGCGCTGTGGCGCCACCGCGGCCGGCAAGCCCTGGTGCTGCCCGTGCTCGCGCTGGCGCTGGCCGCCTCGATCGTCTACACCAGCGCGTCGGGGACGCGCTACCGCGCGCCACTCGAGCCGCTCATCGTCGTGCTGGCCTGCTCCACCCCGTTCGTCGCCCGCGCCGGGGGAAGACTGACGTGACGTCGCCGCGGTGCTGCGCCTGCGCCGCCGGCGGGCTGGTCGCCGACCTGCGCGTGGCCGGCGAGGCCGGCGCCGCCGGCCTCGTCCCCACCACCGACGCGTTCGGCACCGCGCTGAGCGACCTCGTGCGCTGCCCGCGCTGCGGCCACCGCCAGCTCGAGCACATGCCCTCGGACGCCGCGCTGGGGGCGGCCTACGGCGAGGCGGCCTCGGAGGCCTACGTCGAAGAGGAGATCGGCCAGCGCGAAACCGCCCGCCGCGCGCTGGCGCGCATCGAGCGCTGGGCGGGGGCACCCGGTCGCCTGCTCGACCTGGGCTGCTGGGTGGGCTTCCTGCTGGCCGAGGCCCGCAACCGGGGATGGGAGACCACGGGCGTGGAGCCCAGCGCCTTCGCCTCGACCTACGCCCGCGAGCGGCTCGGCCTGGACGTGCGCACCGAGGAGCTGCTGGCCGCCGACCTGCCGCCCGCGGCCTTCGACGCGGTGGTGCTCGGGGACGTGATCGAGCACCTGCCCCGCCCCGGCGAGGCGCTGGACCGCCTCGCCGGGCTGCTGCGGGCGGACGGGCCGCGGCTGGCATGGTTCGCGCTGCCCGACGCGGGCTCGCGCCTGGCCCGGGCGCTGGGCGCTCGCTGGTGGTCGGTGCTGCCCACCCACGTGCAGTACTTCACGCGGGGCTCGCTGGGCGTGCTGTTGCACCGCCACGGCTGGGAGGTCCTCGAGGTCGCCACCGCCCCCAAGGCCTTCACCGTGCGCTACTACCTCGACCGCATCGGCGGCTACTCCCCGCCGCTCGCCCGCGTGCTGGTGGGCGGCGCGCGGACCGCGGGCGTGGCCGAGCGCATGTGGGCGCCCGACTTCGGCGACCGCATGCAGGTCATCGCCCGAGCGCCCGAGCGCTCAGCGTCCGAGCGCGAAGCCCAGTAGCGCGGCGACAGAGACCTCGGGGGTGCCCAGCTCCTCGGGCACCAGGGTGGCCTCGGCGGTGAAGCGCTCCTGGCGGGCGTAGCCGTCCTGCGCCGGGACCGAGAAGCGCTCGATCGCCTCACCGGCGAGGTCGACGATCCACAGCTCCGGGATGCCGGCGCGCGCGTAGAGGGGCGCCTTGACGTGCCGGTCGTAGCGCAGCGAGGAGACGGCGACCTCGACGATCAGCAGGGCAGCCGACGGGTGGCGCGGGCGGGGCGCGTCGCGCGCGACCACCACCAGGTCCGGCTCGGGCTCGGAGTCGAGCCCGGGGAAGGTCAGCGCGCTCTGCACACGCACGCTGGCGCGGCCGGCGAGCCGCGTGACGAAGCGCTCGGTCAGCCACTCCACCGCGGCGTCGTGCTCCGGCCCCTTGGGGCTCATGGCCACCAGCACTCCCTCGATCAGCTCGACACGGTCGTCCTCGCCCAGCAGACCGCCGTCGATCAGCTCGTGGTAGCGCTCCAGCGGGAGCCGCCAGGCGACCGCGGGTTCCTGCAGCTCGACGGGCATCGCCCGACGAGGGTACCGCTGAGGTGAGGCTGTGTCATGCAGGCGAAAGGCCGCATCTCAGGGGACGGGATCGACATCCATGTCGATCCTTCGAGAGAGGATCGCTTCGCCGTTCCGGCGGCGAGTCCCGGGCAGATCGCTACGCGATCCGCCCGGGACGGCCGGCCAACTGAGATTGGTGCTTCAGCGCCCGGGGTGGCGCGGAGAAGGGCGGGCGGCCCGCTCTCCGCCGAACCTGGATGACCAGCCGGCGCCGGCGTGCGGCGGGGAGATGGGCCAGCGCGTCGGGGTAGGCGGCCAGCAGCGAGCGCTCGCGCAACAGGGTGTGGCCGAGCGCGAGGACCTCGTAGGCGAGCACGTGATGCAGGTCGCCGCGCAGATCGCTCCACCGGTCGTTCTTGGCCATCATCAGCAGTCGATTGCGAAACTGCAGGCGGCGATGCTCGGGCGGGAGGGCGGCGCGGGTGGTGGGCGAGTAGAAGCGCACGTGCCAGGCCAGCGCACGCGGCTCGTGCACGCAGCGCCAGCCGGCCAGTCGCGCGCGCCAGGCCAGGTCGGCGTCCGAGGCCCACAGGGCCATGTCCTCGTCGAGGACCTCGCCGTCCACGGCGACCGCGTCGAGCACCTCCCGGCGGTACAGCGCGCAGGCGCCGTCGGGGCCGAAGGGGTCCTCGCGCCAGCCCGTCCTCACCCGCGCCGGCACGCCGTGGCCGATCAGCCCGTTCTTGCGCCGGCGGTCGATGGTCATGCCGGCGGCGTCGAGCACGTCGAGGCGGTCGGCCTCCTCCATGCCGGTGGCGCGCAGGAGCAGCGGCGCGACCGAGCCGACCCCGGGCTCCTCCAGACGCGGGCGAGCGGCCGCGAGGAAGCCGGCGTCCAGCGTGCAGTCGGCGTTCAGCAGCAGCACCGCGCCGGCGTCCGGGGCCGCCGCGAGCCCCGCGTTGATCGCCGCCGCATAGGAGCGCCGCTCGGGCAGGGTCAGCACGCGCGCCTCCAGACGACGGGCGAGGTCGGCCGTCCCGTCCGAGCAGGCGTTGTCGACGACGAGTACCTCGGCCCCGGGCTGGGCCAGCGCCGCGGGCAGGGAGCGCTCCAGGCGCCAGGCCTCGTCCACCGAGAGCATCACGATCGCGGTCCTCATGCCTCCAGCGCCTCCGCGTAGACGACGGCGGTCGCGCGGGCGCTGCGCTCCCACGTGAACTGCGCCGCCCGCGCGCGGCCGGCGACCACGAGGCGCTCGCGCAGCGCGCGATCGTCCAGCACGCGGCGCAGCGCGCCCGCCAGCTCGCCCTCGTCGAGCGGGTCGAAGAGGACGGCCGCGTCGCCGACGGTCTCGGGCAGGGCGGTGGCGTTCGAGCTGACCACCGGCACGCCTCGCGCCATCGCCTCCACGAGCACGATCCCGAAGCCCTCGTAGAGGCTGGGATGCACCAGCGCGTCGGCGCCGCGCAGCAGCGCGTCCAGCCGGGCGTCGTCCACCCAGCCGGTCAGCTCCACCGGCGCACCGCCGGCCTCGGCGCGCAGCGTGGCCGCCTGCCCGGCGTCGGGCCCCGCCACCACGAGGCGGTGAGGCAGCCCGTCGGCGCGCAGGGCACGGAAGGCGCGCACCAGCCGCACGAGGTTCTTCTTGGCGCGAACGTCGCCCACCGCGATCACGTACGGCCCCTCCGGCACGGGGGCGCTGCCCACCGGCAGCGAGGCGGCGTTGGGCACCACGCGCAGGCGGGCGGGGTCGGCGCCGTAGCGGCGCTCGACGTCGCGCGCCGTCCACGCCGAGACGCAGATCACCCGCTGGGCCGAGCGCACCGCGCGCGGGGTCACGGTGCGGAACTTCCAGCCGGTACGCGGCGCGAAGTCCTCCGGGTGGGCCTCGAAGGCCAGGTCGTGGACGCTGACCACCCCCGGGCAGGGGCGCACCAGCGGGAGGAAGCAGTTGGGTGCGTGCAGCACGTCGGCGCGCACACGGCGCGCGACCAGGCCCAGCCCGAGCTGCTCGTGGACCAGCTCGGGGCCCGGCAGACCGCCGGTGGGCGCACGAACGCGCCACCCGTCGACGCCGGCCAGACCGCCCAGGAGCCCGCGCACGTAGCGCCCGACCCCGCGCGGCGCGGCCTGGGCGGCATCGCGGGCGTCCACGAGCACGGTCGGCACGGGCTGAGCCTAGGGCCGGTCAGGGAGCGCACGTCATGCCGAGCGGGCGCGACACGGCGAGGTGACGACGCCGTACCATGCTCGCCCCGAGGGAGTGCGAGTGGTGCGAGGTTCCACAGCGGTACAGATGTCGACAGAGACGGCCTTTAGAACGGACGACCCGTCGCTCACCTTGGCGGACGACGGGCAGGCGCGGATCTTCGACATCCCCGTCGACCTCGCGCCGCCCCACCAGCTGCTGGCGCGCATCACGGGCTGGGTGGGTCAAGGGGGCCCGCCGCGGCGCGTCATGTACGTCAACGCACACGTGCTCAACCAGTCGCTCGAGGAGTCCTCGCTGCGCGACGCCCTGGAGCAAGCCGACCTCGTCTACTGCGACGGCTACGGGGTGCGCCTGGCCGCCCGCGCCCTGGAGGCTCCCATCCCCCACCGCATGACCGGCGCCGACTGGGTGTGGGACCTCGCTGCCCTGTGTGAGGCCCAGGACGCCTCGGTGTACCTGCTCGGATCGGAGCCGATGGTGGCCGCCCAGGCGGCCGCCCGCCTGCGCCAGCGCCACCCTCGCCTGCGCGTCGCAGGTTCCCATCACGGTTACTTCGACCTCGACTCACCGCACGCCGAGCGCGTGGTGGAGGATCTCAACGCGCGCCGGCCGGACATCGTGCTGGTGGGCATGGGCAGTCCCAAGCAGGAGTTGTGGGTGCAGCGCACCGCCCCGCGGCTGGACGCCGGCGTGGTGTGGACCGTCGGCGCGCTGTTCGACTACGTCTCCGGACGCGTGCCGCGGGCCCCCCGCTGGCTGTCGGACAACGGGCTGGAGTGGATCTTCCGCCTCGCCGTCGAGCCCCAGCGGATGTGGCGGCGCTACCTGGTGGGCAACCCGCAGTTCCTGGGGCGGGTGGCCGCGCAGGCGCGTGCCCGCACCGACGGCGACGGCGCTCCGACCCCCCTGCGATGAGTACACCGCCGTCCGGCGGCGTGGTGGCCGGCCCGCGTCCGCGCGCGACCAGCCCGCCCGCGCCGCCCCAGGCGCCGGCCCGATCGGCCGGGGAGCGCCCACGCCGCGGGCGACGCCTGTGGCTGGCCTGCGCGGCGGGCGTGCTGGGCGCCGCGGGCATCGTCGCACTCCAGGCCTGGGCCGCGGGCGTGCTGGGCTACGCCGCCGCCTGGGAGGTCGCCAGGACCGTGGGCGCGACCGTGCTGCTGTTCGCCGTCTGCGGCTATGCGCCCGCGCGCCTGTTGCTGCCCGCCACGCTTCGCCGCGAGCTCGCGCTGTTCGTGCTGCCCGTCGGGGCGGCCTGCTCGGCTCTCGAGCTGACCGTGCTCGGGCTCGTGCGCGTACCTCTGCCCATCGCGCTGGGGGTGGTGCTGGGCGCAAGCGCGGTGGCAGGCGGGGCGAGGGCGCTGGCCGACCTGCGCAGCAGGCGTGCGGCACGCCGCGACGCGGGCGCCGGTTCGCGTCAGAGCGCCGCCACCGCCACGGACGCCGCCGCCCGGCGGGGCTCGCTGGCCCACCGCCTGGTTCCCGTCCTCCTCCCCCTCGCGCTCGCCGCGCTGGCCGCCTCGCTGGCCCTCATCCCCGTCTTTCGCACCGGCTTCGCCACCGTGATCGGCGAGAACGGCGACGCGGTGCTGGCGGTGGGCACCGCCGAGCTGCTGCGCAGCGCGCCGCCGACGGCGGTCGAGCCGGCGCTGCCCGTGGACCAGGTGCCGATCGTCTGGCGCTCGAAGCTGCCGATCTACTACGTCCTGGCCGGGGTGTCCGAGCTCACCGGCCAAAGCGCCGTGATCGCCTTCGCGACCGTCTCGGCGGTGCTCCTGGGCCTGGTGGCTCTGAGCCTGTTCCTGCTCGCGCGCCACCTGTTCGCGGCCTCGCTGGGCGCCGCCGCCGCGGTGACCTTTCTCGTCCCGCTGGACCGGATGGTGCTCCACCTGGCCATTCATCCCTTCTACAACCAGCTTTGGGGGCTGCTCACGCTGCCCTTCACGCTGCTCTTCGGCTGGCGCTTCCTCGAGCACCCCAGCCGGCGCACGCTGGCGCCCCTGGCCCTCTTCGCGCTGCTGGGCGTGTTCGCCTATCCGCTGCTGCTGCCCTTCCCCGCCCTCTTCCTGGGCGTGGTGGCCTGGCTGCAGTGGCGCCGGGCGAAGGCGGAGGGCCGCCGGCCGGGGTGGATCGCCGCGCTGGGCCTGCCCCGCCCGCGCGCGCACCCCGTCGGCTACGCCATCCTGGGCGTGCTGTGCCTACCTGTCGTGGCCGTGCTGCTGCGCGGGGTGATCGAGAAGACGTGGTCGGCCGCGGCGGTGGTGTTCCCCGGCGGCGACCTGAGCGGCTGGTCGGGTCCCGCGCTGCCCTACCTGCCCTTCGCGCGCTTCTTCGGGATCGAGGGGTCGGGCCCGCTCGCGGTGGGCGCCGTCCTGGGCGTCCTCGCGCTGGCCTTCCACGGCGCCCGCGCGCTGCGCCGCGAGGTGGCCCTGGCCATGGGCGTCACGACCGCTGGCGCGCTGGGCTTCGCGCTGATCTTCTACCTGCGCGGTCAGGGCGAGCTCTTCTACTTCAAGATCCTCTCCTTCCTCGCCCCGCTGGTGCTCACCCTGGGCGTCGTGGGGCTGTGGCGTGCGTCGACGCGCGCGCCGCGCGTCCCCCGGCGACTTGCCCTGGGCGTGGGCGGCGTCCTCCTGGTCGTCGCGCTGGCCGTGGGCACCGCACGTGAGCTGGGCGAGACCTACGAATACGCCACCGCGCCCGTGCTCGAGCTGGCCCGCTGGGACGAGCGCCTGCCCGCCGGAGCCAGCGTGCGCATCGACGTGCCGCCAAGCGGCTACCAGCTGTGGACGTGGTACATGCTCGACAACCGCCCCGTCTCGGCCAGTGCGCCGCTGACGGGCTTCTTCCCCCACCCGCCCTTCGGTTACGCCGGCGACTTCGCGCTGACCGAGGCGCGGGGGCCCCGCCCGCCCGATGCGGTCGGGACGCCCGTGCTGCGCAACAGCGGCTATGCGATGTACCGCCTCCGGTCCGACCCGCGCCTCCCGGACACCGGCTCCCAGCGGCTGGTCTGGCCCTACACCGAGATCACGCCCGGAGGCTGAGCGCCTCCAGCGCCGCGCGCAGGCGCTGCGCTGTGCGCTCGGGCGCGAGCTCCTGCGCGCGCGCCATGCCGCGGCGGCGCAGCTCGGCGCGCAGGCCGGCATCGCTGACGGCCAGGTGGACCAGCTCGGCCACCACCGCGAGATCCTCGTCATCGACCAGCAGCGCGGCGTCACCGGCCACCTCGGGCACCGCCCCGGCGGGGCGGGCCACCACGGGGACCCCGAGGCGCATGGCCTCCAGCAGGGGCACGCAGAAGCCCTCGTGCTCGGAGAGGCCCACGAAGGCGTGGGCGCAGCGGTAGCGCTCGCCCAGCTGCGCGGAGGACAGCGACTGCTCGAAGGTCACCGCGCCGGGGGCGAGCTGCTCGGCCAGCGCGCGCAGGCGCTCGCCGTAGCGGGCACTGATGGGCTCGCCCACCAGCACCAGGCGCGCGTCGGGCGCGTGCTCGCGGGCGTACAGCGCAAAGGCGCGGATCGCCGCGTCCTGGCGCTTGTGGGGCATCAGGCGGCCCACGAACAGCAGCGTGGGCGGTCCGGGTGGGTCTTGGGCAGCGGGCGGGCCCAGCCGGTCGGGGTCGGCCAGCACGTGCAGCACGTCGACATCCTGGGCGCCGGCCGCGCGCAGCTCCGCGGCGTTGAACTCGGAGTCGGCGGCCACGCGGTCGCAGGCGCGCACGAACTCCGCCAGCTGCGCCCGGCCGACCGCGCACTGCACGGCGATCATGGGCTCATGGGCCCACAGCCAGTGGGCCGGCGTGACGTTGTGGCTGAGCAGCAGCTTGCGGTTGGCCAGCTCCAGCACCCGGGCGACCTTGGGCGCGTAGGCGGAGTAGTGCACGAGCAGCACGTCGCCGGGCGCGGGGGCCAGCGCATCGAGCGCCGCCATGCGACCGTTCATGCGCGGGTCGATGGCCGCGGCCACGTCGAGACCGCCCCACCCCCATGCCTGGAACCGGCGGCGGAACTCGAGTGCCTCGTTGGTCACGGCGTCGTAGGGGCCGGCGCCGCTGAGAACCTGATGGACGATCACCGCGGCGGTATGGACCGGGCGCCGGGGGGGCGGACCTCGTCTCGCGCGCGCTCCTCCAGGCGGGTGACGCGGTCGGCCAGCAGGGACACCTCCATGGCCATGTGCACGTTGAAGCGCGTCTGCTGGGCCAGCACCTGCAGGTTGTACTGGGCCATGCCGCGCGCCAGCGCGCGCTTGAGCGCGGTGATCGGCGCCCCCAGCCGGCGGGTGGAGTGCAGCTGGGCCATGTCGGGCTCGATCACCGCCCACTCCAGCAGCTTGCCGATCCCCGGGCGCTCGGGCGCCTCGACCTGGAAGCGCGCCAGGTCGTCGGAGTAGCCGCCCCGCGCGCGTGCCTGGGCGGCCGCCTCGCGGGCCGCGGACAGCGCCTCCTCCGGCCTCACGGGACGACGGGCTCGGGGTGCGCGGTGCCCATCAGGCGATGGTAGAAGGCCAGCCCTTCGGCGGTCGGACCGTCGAAGGCCACCCGCCCGCCGTCGAGCACGACGGTGCGTGCGCACGAGCGCTCCACCAGCCCCGCGTCGTGGGAGACCAGCACCAGCGTGCTCCCGGCGGCGATCTGCTGGGCGATGCGCGCCTCGCACTTGCGCTGGAAGGCCTCGTCGCCCACGGCGAGCACCTCGTCGATGAGCAGGATGTCGGCGTCCAGATGCGCCGCGATGGCGAAGCCCAGGCGCAGGTACATGCCCGACGAGTAGGTGGCCACGGGCGCGTCGATGAACTCGCCCAGCTCGGAGAAGGCCACGATGTCGGCCAGGCGGGCCTCGATGGCCGCGCGCCCCAGGCCATGCAGCGCGCCGTTGAGGAACACGTTCTCGCGGCCGGTGAAGTCGCGCCCGAACCCCGCGCCCAGCTCCAGCAGCGCGACGACCTGGCCGCCGGTGCGCACCGTACCCGCATCGAGGGGCACGATGCCCGCCAGCACGCGCAGGGTCGAGGACTTGCCCGCGCCGTTGCGCCCCACGACGCCCACGGTCTCCCCCGGGGCGATATGCAGCGTGACGTCGTCCAGGGCCCGCACCGGCGCCGGTCCGCCACCGCGGCGGCCGATGAGCATCTCCTTGAGCGTGCGCCCGCGATCGGCACGCACCGAGAAGGCGCGCGAAGCGCCCTCCAGACGCAGCTCGCCCGGTCGCAGCGCGTCAGCGTGCGCGGGCGTCACACCACCACCGCCAGCTCGCCCTGCAGGCGGCGGAACACCGCCCCGCCGAGCACGAGCGCCAGCGCCGCGCCGGCCAGCACGTAGGCCAGCGTGGCGATCGACGGGAAGGTCCCGCCGTAGAGCACGTCGCGCACCGCGGTGATGTAGGGCGCCACGGGATTGCCCCACTCCAGGGCGGCGCGCGCGGCGGGCTGACCCGCGATGTCCTCGGGGCGAAAGAAGATCGGCGACAGGAAGAACCACGGCAGCAGCGCCGCCGAGAGGATCGGCGCCACGTCGCGAAAGTGCGCGTGCAGCACCGCGACGGCCAGCCCCACGCCCAGCACGAAGCAGAACAGCGCGCCGAGCAGCAGCGGGAGGAGCAGGAGGGCGGGGGCCAGCGTGTCCCGCACGACCACGCAGACCACGCCCAGCCCCGCCATCAGGGCGGCGAAGGTGATCGCCTGCACGGTCACCACCGAGGCGGGGATCGTCTCGCGCGGAAAGCGCGCCTTGCGGATCAGCGCGCCCTGGTCGAGCAGGCTCGGGGCGGCGCTGAGCAACGACTGGCTGAAGAAGATCCACACCACGATGCCGACCATGAGGAACAGGGGGAAGTCGGGGATGCGCTGGGGCTCGAAGATGACGCCGAACAGCAGGTAGTAGGCGCCCATGAGTACCAGCGGGTTGATCACGTACCAGGCCACCCCCAGGACCGAGCCCTTGTACTTCTGGCGCAGCTCGCGACGCACCATCTGCTCGAAGAGGTAGCGGTAGGCCACGGCTCGATGATGGCAGCCACTCAGCCCGCGCCGCCGAGCACGCCGCCGCGCATGGATCGAGCAGGAGCGTGACGCCGTGACGGGAGCGTCGTATCGGCGAGCGACGGACGGTTCACCGGCACGTTCACCCTGACCGTCGAGAAGGCCAACAAGGCGGTAGGCAGGCCGGCTGGAGCATCACGGACGTCGAGCCGGTCGCCCTGACCAACGTGCGCCTGTCCGTCGACGAGCTGGCCGACGCGACGCTCGAGGAGGGCGAGAGCGTCAAGCTCGTCGGGAAGGTCGCCCTACCGCGCGCGAACAGGAACTTCGACTGCGGCGCGACGGTCGGGGAGCCGACCTTCAAGAAGGTCGTCTTCCGCGCCCCGACCGAAGAACGAGCAGGAGGGCCAGACTCCGTAGCCCCGCAGGCCCCAAGCCGCCGGGACACCACCGTCCCGGCGGCGGGGCGCGCCCTCAGCGGACCATCACCTCCCGGAGCATGCCCTCGGCGAAGTGCGGCTTGCCGCCGTCGCGGTCGGAGATGAAGCACAGGAGCGCGTAGCGCCCCGGCTTCAGCGCCAGCTCGGTGACCTCCTTGGTCTGACCGTCGAGCACCGCGGTGGTCAGGGTGTTCTCGAAGTCCACCGGCGGCGGGCCCGAAGGCTGCTCCTCGGAGGCCAGCGCCTCCTTCACCTGCTCGAGCGTGGTGTCGCCGATGATCGGGGCCAGCAGCGCGTGATGGAGCTCGTCGCTGCGGTTGTCGAACAGGACGGTGTTCTTCCCCGGCTTCAGCCCGGTGACCTCGAAGCTGTGCTCGTGGTCCTCGGCGTCCTGACCCTCCCCGGCGTTGCCGTGCTCCCCCTTGTCCTTGGCGACGATCCTCGCGCCGGCCGCTGGGAGCTCGCCCGGCTTGCCCGGCGTCACCTCGAACTCGGCGAGGGCGCCCCGGCTGACGGGCGGGGGTCCCTCCCCCTCCCCGCTGGCGACGTCGATGACCGCGTAGCGGCCCGCGGGCAGGTTGGTGAACGTGACGCCCTGCTGACCCGGTGCGATGGTTCCCACGCCTCCGGCGCCGTGGAGCCACTCCGGCGTCCTGGCCTCCTCCGAATCGATGGCCTTGATGGCCTCCTGCACGGTGTGGTCCCCGTCCAGGCGGATGAGCTGCGCCTCGTGGGGGGCCTTGCTCGCGTTCTTGAAGACGATCTTCACCAGACCGCCCTTGATCGAGGCGGGCGCCTTGGTGGCGAAACGGTCCTCGCCCGCGTCGGAGGTGGTGATGGCCAGGCTGGTCGGCCGAGGGGCGGCGCCCCCCTCCTCGCCCGAGCCCCCGCCGCAGGCGGACAGGCCAAGCGCCGCGATCAGGGTGAAGCCGGCCACGCTGCGGCGAAGTCGCCGGGGGCTGGTTCGAAAAGACACGCGCTGCTCTCCTCTGTTGGCGTTCGTGCCGTCTGCGGGGCCCGATTCGTGGCCCGCGCTGGGCAGACTACCAACGAGTCCCCGAGCCACGCCTGGGTGCGAGCATCTACTACAGACGCAGCATCCGCACGTCCACCCCGAAGCGTTCGTAGGTGCGCAGGGCGCGGCGGTCGTCGCTGACCAGCGTGGCGCCCGCGTCGGCGGCGGTCCAGGCCACCAGGGCGTCGTAGACCGCCCCTCCGGAGATGCCCCGGCGCGGCAGTTGCTCGGTGAACCGGCGATGGGCCTCGGCGTCCAGGACCAGTGGCGGGTCCGGGAACTGCTGGACGAGCCAGGCTCCGACGAGCTCGGGATGGGCCCTCTGCGGTGGTGCCAGGCGCGTCAGCACGGAGAGGACCTCGAGTGCACAGTGGGCGATGAGGCGCTCCTCCCCGCTGAGCGCGGCGAGGGCGGCCTCGTGGCGCTCGTGCCAGGCCGCGAAGGCGGGGACGAGCACGCTGGTGTCGGCCGCGATCACCGCCGGATCTGCTCGAGCGTCTCCCGGACCTGCTCGGTGGTCAGCGCCGGAAGCTCGAGCTCGGGCACGGCGACCAGCCGCCCGCCCCGCCGTTCGAGATGCATCGGCGTGGGCGCCACCTCGAGCTCGATGCGACCGTCCGCGACGCTGATCTCGAGTTCCTGTCCGGCGCTCAATCCGATGGCAGCCAGTCCTCCCCGAGGGCCCGCTCAGTACGCACCGCGGCGCGAGAGCACCGCGGGGACCGTCTTGAGCAGGATGACCAGGTCCAGAAAGACCGACCAGCGCTCGAGGTAGAGGAAGTCCAGGCGCACGAGGTCGTCGAAGTCCAGCTCCGAGCGGCCCGAGACCTGCCACAGACCGGTCATGCCGGGCAGCACGAGGTAGCGCTTCTTGTGCCACTCCTCCAGGCGCTCGAAGTCGCGCAGGGGAAGCGGGCGCGGGCCGACGAGCGACATCTCCCCCTTGAGCACGTTGGCCAGCTGGGGCAGCTCATCGAGCGAGTACCGGCGCAGAAAGCGGCCCGCGCGGGTCAGGCGCGGGTCGTGGCGGACCTTGAAGAGGGCGCCGGAGGCCTCGTTGATCGACTCGAGGTCGGCCTGTCGCTGATCGGCGTCGCGGTTCATCGTCCGGAACTTGAAGCACTCGAAGGCCACCCCGCCGATGCCCGGCCGCGCGCAGCGATAGACCGCCGGGCCGCGCGAGCTCAGGCGCACGGCCGCGGCGATCCCGGCCAGCAGAGGGCTGAGCACGACCAGCAGGCCGGTGGCCACCACGATGTCGAAGGTCCGCTTGAGCACGAAGTCGACGCCTTCGAAGACCGGCGGCTTGAGCTCGAACAGCGGCAGCGCCTCGCCGGGCACGAACGTCGCGCGCTGCACCAGCAGCTCCATGGTGGAGGGCGCGATGCGCACCCGCACGCCACGTCCGTGACACGCCTCGACCAGCTCGACCGCGCGCTCCTTGGGGAAGTCGGGGTCGGCGATGATGACCTCGTCGAGGCGGTGTTCGCCGATGATGCTCTGCAGGTCCTCCAGGCGCCCGAGGGAGAGCAGCCCGTTGTCGGGCCGGGGGGTCAGCGAGACGAAGCCGACCACGTTGACCGGCGCGTGCGCGGCGTCGGCCAGCGCGTGACCGACGGCCTCGATGTGCTCGCCGCTGCCCACCAGCGCCGCGCGGCGGCGATAGCCGGCCGCGCGCAGGATCACCCCGGTGGTCCGCTCGTAGCCGACGCGCAGCGTCGAGACGGTCACCACGGCGAAGAACAGCGAGCCGTAGAAGATGTAGTAGCTGGAGAACTCCTCGCCGTTGGCCAGCGCGTACACCAGCGCGACGACCATGACCTGGAACAGCGAGGACACGATCTTGGTCAATCCCGGGCGCGTCGTGCGCTCGCCGTACAGGCCCGAGCGGGCGAACAGCAGCACGGTGACCAGGTAGGCGAAGGCGTGGATGTCCTGCGCGCCCTGGATCTGCAGCGCCAGGCTCCACTCGCCCGGCGAGAGGATGGCCGCCTTGATGCTGAGTGCCAGCACGATGGCCGACAGCACGGCGGCGTAGTCCAGCGCCAGCAGGATCGCCACGCGCGCGACCCGGCGCAGGGTGTCGGCGCGCAGCACGAAGGACAGCACCCGCGGGCGCTTGGCCCGCACATCGCGACCGGGCAGGGGGAACGGGACGGGCACCTGCGCGGGCTGCGCGCCCGCGTCGTGCTCGGTCGCCTCGGTGGTCGTTCCTTCTGCGAAGGCCATCTCCGTGGGTACTAACGGGCCAACGGGCCGGTTGTCGCGGACCTCAGCGCTGGCCTGCGCCGACGAGCGCGTCGACCCCGGCCTGCTCGATGGTGCGCTCCAGCCCCTCGCGCAGCCCGATCTCGGGCTGCCAGCCCAGCAGGTCGCGCGCCAGGGCGATGTCGGGCTGGCGCACCTGGGGATCGTCGGTGGGCAGCGCCTCGAAGATGATCTCCGAGCGCGAGCCGGTGGCCTCGATCACCGTCTGCGCGAGCTCCAGCAGCGTGAACTCCTTGGGATTGCCGATGTTCACGGGCTGGTGGTAGCCGGACTCGGCCAGGGCGGTCATCCCCCGAATCAGGTCGTCGACGTAGCAGAACGAGCGCGTCTGACTGCCGTCGCCGAAGACGGTGATGGGGCGGTCCTGCAGCGCCTGGCGCAGGAAGGTGGGGATGGCGCGGCCGTCGTGGGGCCTCATTCGGCTACCGAAGGTGTTAAAAATTCGCATGATCGCCGTGTCCACGCCCTGCTGGCGGTGGTAGGCCATGGTCAGCGCCTCGGCGTAGCGCTTGGCCTCGTCATAGACCCCGCGCGGGCCGATCGGGTTGACATGGCCCCAGTAGGTCTCCTTCTGGGGATGCTCCTGGGGGTCGCCGTAGACCTCGGAGGTGGAGGCCAGGAGGAAGCGGGCGCGGTGTTGCTTGGCCAGGCCCAGCGTGTGGTGCGTGCCATGGGAGCCGACCTTGAGGGTGTGCAGCGGCAGGCGCAGATAGTCGATCGGCGAGGCGGGCGAGGCCAGGTGGTAGACGAAGTCAACCTGCTCGTCGTCGACGAAGTAGGGCTGGATGATGTCCATGTTGAGGTGGCGGAAGCGCTCATGGCGGATGTGCTCGATGTTGCGCAGCGACCCGGTCTCGAGGTTGTCCACGCAGATGACGCGGTGACCGCGGCGCAGAAGCTCGTCGCACAGGTGCGAGCCCAGAAAGCCGGCGCCGCCGGTGACCAGAGTGGTGGACATCGCGCGAAGGGTATCGGCGCGGCCGGGCGCACGTTCCAGGCCACCGCGCGCGCTGTGCGCTCAGCGCTTGCGCGCGGTCTTGAGCTGCTTCTTGGTCAGGTCCGGCGACAGCAGGTAGTGGCGCTTGTCCACGCGCTCGGCGACGCCCTCGCCGCTCAGGCGCTTGAGCACCACCGGACACCGCTTGCAGCGCGGCGAGTCCTTGCAACAGCGCTTCTTGGCCTTGACGGGGGTGGCGGTGGTGGCCATGGACACGGGAAGGTAGCAGACTCGTTAGGCTCGCCTAACACCAGCCCCGACCCGCTGCAGGGTCCCATAGGATGCCATCCATGCCCTCCGACCGCTTCGTCGCCGCGCTGAACGAGCAGGTGGGCCACGAGTTCGCCGCCCACCAGCAGTACCTGGCCATCGCCGTGCACTATGACGCGGACACCCTGCCCCGCCTGGCCGCGCACTTCTACGCCCAGGCCGTCGAGGAGCGCAACCACGCGATGATGATCGTCCGCTACGTCATGGACGCCGGCGCCGACGCCGTCGTCCCGGGGTGCGACCCGCCGCGGACGACGTTCGCCGACGTGGTCGAGCCCGTGCAGCTGGCCCTCGACCAGGAGCGCAAGGTGACCGGCCAGATCAACGCGCTGGCCGCACTGGCCCGCGAGGACGACGACTACCAGGGCGAGCAGTTCCTGGGGTGGTTCCTCAAGGAGCAGGTGGAAGAGGTCGCCGCGATGTCCGACCTGCTCAACGTCGTGCGCCGCGCCAGGGACAACCCGCTGCTGGCCGAGGAGTACCTGGTGCGCGAGGCGCCCGGGGACGAGGACGAGGACCCCACCGCCCCGCCCGCGGCGGGCGGGATGCTCTGAGGCCGTCCGGGGATCGCGCGCGCTCGGGCAGAAGGCTGACCGGCCTCACCATTCCACGGGCACCTCGTAGGCCTGCAGGGCCGCGTCGCTCGACACGACGCTCGCCCCCTCCAGGCGCGCCTGCGCGATGAGCATCCGGTCGAAGGGATCGCGGTGGTGCCAGGGCAGCGCCTCGACCTGCCGCGCGTGCTCGAGCGTGACGGGCAGCCCCACCGCACCGGCCTCGAGCAGGCGGTCGGCGAAGCCGTCGGGAGCGGCGAGCTTGCCCAGCGACCGCTTGATCGAGACCTCCCACAGGACCACGGCGCTCAGCAGGACCTCCTGCGCGGGGTCGCCCAGCAGCTCGGCGGCCCTCGGACTCAGCCGCTCGTCGGCAGCGAGCACCCAGAGGGCCACGTGGGTGTCGAGGACCAGCCTCACCCAGCGCCGAAGGCCTCGGCGATGTCCTCGGGCAGGTCGTCGAAGTCGTCGCCCATGGCGACCTGGCCGCGCCAGGCTCCCCAGGCGCTCATGAGCGATCGCGGTTCCTCGGTGACCGCCACGAGGCGCGCCACCGGCCGGCCGTTGCGCTGGATGACGATGTCCTCGCCGGCGTGGGCCCGCTCGACCAGACGCGACAGGGTGGTCTTCGCCTCGTGCATCCCGACGCGTGCCATGGGCACAGGGTAGCAGGAGCAAGCTAGCCTAGCTAAGCTAGGGTGCGCCGCTCAATCGGCGCTCCTCGCGAAGAAGCGCTCGGGGTCGGCGAGGAAGGCGCGCGTGAAACGGACCGGCTCGGCCTCCTCGTAGGCTCGGGCCCGGGCACCCTCAACGTTCGCTGCGCCGGCGCAGGACGCGCGCGTCGTCAGAGCGCCGGAGCGTCACGCGCGCGGCGTCGAGATGCTCGAGGTGGGCCTGGGCGAACTTGCGGGTGGTCTCCAGGTCGTCGCGCACCCGGGCGAGCGTGACCGCGCCGTCGGCGGCGATGAGCTCGCGCACGCGCCTCTGCACGGCCGCCAGCGCGTCGGGGTGGGCGTACAGGTCGCGGCCGATGCGCACGGCCCGTCCGGCGGCCTGCAGCTCGGCGAGGTTGTCGGCCGCGGCGCCGAGGTCGGCCCGCGAGGGAGGCTCGTGCCCGGCCTCGCGCAGGCGCGCCTCGAGGGCGAGAGCGGCGGCGGAGAGGGGCGGGGTGCGGCGGCCGGGTCTTCCCGCGCGTCGCCCGGCGCTGCTGGCACACCCGCGCCGGGCGGGGCCGCGACGCCCTCCGGCTCCTCGCCCCGGGCGAGCGCAGTCAGCCGGGCGGTGGCGGCGCGGGAGGCGCCGCGCCGGCGGGCGCGGGGGTCGAGGACGACGGCGCCCCCAAGCGTGTCGGGCGGCGCGATCGAGCGCAGCACGAGGCGCTCGCCGCGGGCGGCGGCGAGAGGACGCTCGAGGCGCAGCTGGGCGAAGCGCCCGCCCAGGGAGGCGAGGCGGGCGGGGGTCTCGCGGGTGCCGTGGTGGACGTGCAGGCGCGGGACCTTGGCGGACGCTCGTCGAGCTGGACGTCGAGCACGTGGCTCGCCGCGAGATCGGTGCCCCCGCCGGAGAGCACGTCGCCGCGACCCACCTCGTCGCGGCCCACGCCCGTGAGGTTCACCGCCACGCGCTGGCCGGGCTGCGCGCGGTCGACGGGGCGATCGTGGACCTGGACGGAGCGCACCCGCGCGCTGATGCGCTGGCCGCGGTCGCGCGCGGCGGCGGGCAGGAGCTCGACGGTGTCCCCCCGCCCCACGGTGCCGCGCCACAGCGTGCCCGTGACCACCGTCCCCGCGCCCTTGATGGTGAAGGAGCGGTCGACGTGCAGCACCGCGGGCTGGCCGTCCGCGCCGGCCGCGCGGCCCACCAGCCCGGCCGCGCAGCGATCGAGCTCGGCGCGCAGGTCGTCCAGCCCCGTGCCCATCCGCGCGCTGACCGCGACGACCGGCGCCCCGGGCAGGAGATCGGCGGCCTCAGCCGCCGCCAGCGCCGGATCGAGCACGTCGGCCTTGGTCACCGCCACCACGCCGGTCTCGACGCCCAGCCCGCGCAGCACGGCCGCGTGCTCGCGCGTCTGGGGCATCACCCCGTCGTCGGCGGCGATGCACATCAGGTACAGGTCGATCCCGCTCGCGCCCGCGACCATCGTGCGCACGAAGCGCTCGTGGCCGGGCACGTCGATCACGGAGAGGCCCCGGCCGGAGGGCAGCTCCAGCAAGGCGTAGCCGAGCTCGATGGAGATCCCGCGCCGGCGCTCCTCGATCAGCCGGTCGGTCTGGGTTCCGGTGAGCGCGCCGATCAGCGTGGTCTTGCCGTGGTCGATGTGCCCGGCGGTGCCGAGCGTCAGCGGCGCGGCAACACCGGGCACGGTGGTGGGTGCGACCTCCATCGCGCTCATCCCAGCGCGGCGCGCGCGGCGGCGGCCGTGGGGGCGACCTCGTCGGCGGTCATGGTGCGCGGGTCCAGCAGGACGCGCCCGGCGGCGATGCGGGCCACCACGGGAGGCGCGCCGCCGCGCAGCGCGGCGGCCAGGGCGTCGGCGCCCGCGGCCCCTGGGTCGAGCACGACAGCGGGCCCGCGCAGCTCCAGCAGCGGGAGTGCGCCGCCCCCCACCTTGGCCACCGCCTCGACGACCGAGGCGCGCTCGCCGACGGCGTCGGCCAGCGCGTTCGCCCGGCGGTCCAGCTCCTGCTGCGACGCCGCGAGCATGGCCAGCACCGGGATCTCGCGACGGGCGAGCTGGGGATCGCGGTACAGGGCGAGCGTGGCCTCGAGGGCGGCCAGCGAGAGCTTGTCGATGCGCAGCGCGCGCGCGAGGGGATGGCGGCGCGCGCGCTCGACGTGCTCGCGCGTGCCCACGACAACGCCCGCCTGCGGACCTCCCAGGAGCTTGTCGGCGCTGAACAGGGTCAGTGCCGCCCCGGCGCGCACCGAGCGGCGCGCGTCGGGCTCCTCCTCGAGGCCGGGCGCGAGGGCGGGATCGAGCACACCCGAGCCGACGTCGTCGATGACGGGGACGCCCAGGCCGCACAGGTCCTCGACCGCCACCTCCTCCACGAAGCCCTGCTGGCGGAAGTTCGACGGGTGCGCGCGCAGGATGGCGCCGGTCGCGTCGGTCAGGGCGGCCGCGTAGTCGCCCAGGCGGGTGCGGTTGGTGGTGCCCACCTCGACCAACTCCGAGCCCGACTGGGCGATGACCTCGGGCAGGCGAAAGGAGCCGCCGATCTCGATGAGCTGGCCCCGTGAGACCACGATCTCGCGCCCGCTCCCACCCAGCGCCGCCGCGGCCAGCAGCGTCGCGGCGGCGCAGTTGTTGACGCCCATGGCCGCCTGGGCGCCCGTCAGCTCGCACAGCAGCGCCTCGACGTGGGCGTGGCGCGATCCGCGCGCGCCCGTGGCCAGGTCGAGCTCCAGGTTGGAGTACCCCTCGCTCGCGGCGGCCGCGGCCGCCCGCGCCGCGGCGGCCAGGGGCGCGCGGCCCAGGTTCGTGTGCACCACCACGCCGGTGGCGTTGATGACGCGGCGCAGCGAGGGCTGCAGGCGCGCCCGCGCGCGCTCGACGAGATCGACGTCGGCGTCCTCGCCGGCCAGGAGCGCCGCGCGCTGCTCGGCGAGCACCTCGCGGGCCAGCACCGTGGCCAGCCGGTCCACGGAGGGCAGGGAGCGCAGGACGCTCACGCCGGCGGACTGCCGGGCACCCATTCGCCCTCCTCGCGCTTCCAGATCGGGGCGCTGGCCTTGACCTCGTCGATGATCTCCCGGGCGCCGGCGAAGGCCTCCTCGCGGTGGGGGGCGCTGACGGCCACCGCCACCGAAGGCTCGCCGAGGTCGACGCGCCCGATGCGGTGCTCGCACGCCGCGGCGCACAGGCCGTGCCGCTCCACGGCGGCCTCCACGAGCGCGCCCATGCGCTCGAGGGCCATCTCCTCGTAGGCCTCGTAGTCGAGGAAGCCCACCTCGCGCGTCACGCCGGTGAAGGTCACCACCGCCCCCGCGCGGGGATCGCGCACGCGCTCGGCCAGTGCGGCCGGATCGAGCGCGTCCCCGGTGATCCGCACGCGGAGCCCCGCGCCGCCCGACACGGGCGGGATGAGCGCGACCTCGTCGCCGGCGGCCAGAGCCGCGTCGTCCTTGGCGTACTCGCGGTTGATCGCCATCACCACCGGCAGCCCGGCGGCCACCTCGTCGAGGGCCGCGATCGCATCGGCCACGCGCGCCCCCTCGGGCAGGTCGAGTTCGAGTTGGCCCACGCCGGCGCGCTCGCGCAGCTGGGCGAAGAGGCGGACGCGGACCTTCACGCGGCGCAGCGTACCCTGCCCGTCCGCTCGCTCAGGGCAGGCGCCCGAACCACAACAGCGAGAGCCCGCCGCCGCCCAGCAGCAGCACGATCCCGCCCGCGGCGAAGCCGGCGGTGACCTCGCGCTCCACGCGCTCGGTCGCGATGCGGCTGCCCAGGCGCTCGTAGATCTCGGTCAGGCGGTCGGCATCGAGCGCCTGGAACGCCCTGCCACCCGTGACCTCGGCGATCTGCGCGAGGGTCTCGCGGTCGGGGGGCACGGGGACCGTCTGGGGCAGGATGCCGCCGGGCGGGATCTGGCGGATCGCGCCCTCGTCGGTGCCCAGGGCAACGGTGTAGACCGGGATGCCCAGCTCGGCGGCCCGCCGGGCGGCCTCCAGCGGCTGCGTGAGCCCGAGGGTGTTCTCGCCGTCGGAGAGCAGGACGATGGCGGCGGGCGCGGGCTCGCCCTCCTGACGCCCGCGGGCGACGCCGTCGAGCACATCGAGCGCGCCGGCCAGCCCGTCGCCCATCGCCGTGCCTCCCTCGGCCTCCAGGCCGGCCAGCGCGGCGGCGATCGGCTCGCGCTGCGTGGTGGGCGGCACCTGCACCGCCGCGACCTCGCTGAAGGAGACCAGACCCAGGCGCACCTCCTCGGGCAGCGTCTCGGCCAGGCGCAGGCCGGCGGACTGGGCGGCGCTGAGGCGGTCGGGGGGCACGTCCTCGGCCGTCATGGAGCCCGAGACGTCGGTGACGAGCATGATCGCCGCGCGCTCGCGGGGCACCGCGACCGTGGCGTGCGGCCGAGCGAGCGCCACGGCCAGCGCGGCCAGGGCCAGGCAGAAGAGGGCGGGCGGCACGTGGCGGCGCCACTGGGGCGTCTCGCGCACCACGTTGGCCAGCAGGTCGAGGTTCGTGAAGCGCGCCGCGTAGCGCGGCCGCGTGCGCTGGACGAGCACGTAGGCACCCGCCACGACCGGGACGATGAGCAGCGCCACCAGCGCGACGGGCCACTCGAAGCTCACGCGCGCATCCTCCGCACCGGCGGCCGGCGCGCCAGGAAGGTCGCCAGCGAGCGCAGCCACTCCCCCTCGGTGGTCACCGTCAGTGGCTGGGCGCGGGCGGCACGCAGCGCGGCGTGCAGCTCGGCGCGCTCGCGCGCCGCCGCGGCGGCGAAGCGCTCGCGCAGGCGGCGGCTGGAGGTGTCCACGCGGAGGTGGCGGCCGGTCTCGGGATCCACCAGCGCGAGCTCGCCCAGCGCGGGCAGCTCCATCTCGCGCGGGTCGCGCACCTCGACGGCGAGGACCTCGTGGCGGGCGGCCAGGCGGCGCAACGGCTGCGTCCAGTCGGCCGCCTCGCGCGAGCGGAAGTCGGAGACCACCACGACCAGGCCAGGACGGCGCGCCATCCCCGCCAGATGCGCCAGGCCCTCGCCCAGCGCCATCGCCGGGGTCCCGTCGGGCGCGGGCTCACGGCGCGCCACGGCCAGCGCGGCCAGCAGACCCGACCGGCCCTGGCGTGGCGGGCGCACCCGCGCGTCGGCCACGCCCACGCTCATCACGCCCAGGCGGTTGCCCCGCCGCGTGGCCAGGTGACCGACGGCCAGCGCCACGCCCTCGGCGACATCGGCCTTGCGCCGGTCGGCGGTGCCAAAGCGCATGGAGGCCGAGGCGTCGAGGGCCAGCCACGTCGTCAGCGCGCGCTCGGCCACGTGCACGCGTACGTGGGGCTCGCCCATGCGCGCGGTCGCGTTGGGTTCCAGGTGGCGCACGTCGTCGCCCACCTCATAGGGGCGCACCTGCGCGAGCTCTGTGCCCGCCCCCACCGCGGGCGAGCGCCGCTCGCCGGGCCACAGGTCCTCGACGCGGGCGCCCACCGCGAGGTCCAGCGCGCGCAGCGTCGCGGGCGGGACCGCGCCCGGGCCGGGGGCGTGGCGTGGCCGGTCGCGGGCGGCAGGTCCCCCTCCGCGCACGGAGGCCCCGGTCATGCCGCGGGGCGGGGGTCCAAGCGGTCGGGCCCGCCCGCCGTGCGCTCCTCGTCGGGGGCCGAGCGCACGACGGCCTCGGGGCGCACGGGCCCCCGCTCGACGCGCGCGTCGCGCTCCTCCCCACGGGAGAGCTGCACCTCGGGCTCGGTCACCGCGGCCAGCACCCGGTCGAGGATGGCGTCGGGCGTCACACCCTCGGCCAGCGCCTCGTAGGTGAGCACGAGACGGTGGCGCAGGATGTCGCGCGCCAGGTCGCGCACGTCGCGGGGCAGCGCGTAATGGCGCCCGCGCAGGAGGGCCAGCGCCTGAGCGGCGTGCGCGAGGTTCAGCGAGCCGCGCGGGCTGGCGCCGAACTCCACCTGCTCGACCAGCTCTTCCAGGCCGAACTCCCGCGGACGGCGGGTGCAGGCCACCAGGTTCACCGCGTACTGGGCCACCGCGCGGTCGACGTAGATGTCGCGCGCGGCCGCCTGGAAGCGCTCCAAGGACGCGGGCGCGAGCACCCGCTCCACCGCCGCGGGGCGGTCCAGCGAGCGGGCCACGATGGCCACCTCCTCGTGGTCGGAGGGATAGTCGAGCAGCAGCTTGAACATGAAGCGGTCGACCTGGGCCTCGGGCAGCGGGTAGGTGCCCTCCGACTCGATCGGGTTCTGCGTGGCCAGCACCAGGAAGGGCCGGGGCACGGGGAAGGTCTGGCCGCCGATGGACACCTGGCGCTCCTGCATGACCTCCAGCAGCGCCGACTGCACCTTGGCCGGCGCACGGTTGACCTCGTCGGCCAGCAGCACGTTGGTGTGCACCGGCCCCAGCTCGACGTCGAACCCGTCCATGCCCGGGCGCAGCACCCGCGTGCCCACCAGGTCGGCGGGCACGAGGTCGGGCGTGAACTGCACGCGCCGAAAGGAGCCGCCCAGCACATCGGCCAGCGTGCTGACGGTCAGCGTCTTGGCCAGTCCGGGCACGCCCTCCAGCAGCACGTGGCCGCCGGCCAGGGAGGGCGACGAGCAGGCGCTCGAGCATGTCCTCCTGGCCGACGATGACGCGCTTGACCTCGAAGAGTGCGGCCTCCAGCGCGTCGCGCGCCTCGGTGTCCCCGGCGCGCTGGGTCATGGGCCGGCCGACGCCGGCCGCTCGGCCAGCTCGACGTTGAGCGACTCCTCGTCGCCCCCGCGGCGCACGGTGACCTCGATCCGCTCGCCCGCGCGCTTGGCGGTGACGACCTCGGCCACGTCGGCCGACTCGCCGACCTCCCGGCCGGCCACGTCCGTGATCACGTCGCCGCGCTCGAAGCCCGCCTTGCTGGCGGGACTGCCCGGTTGGATCTTGACCACGAGGGCGCCCCGGTCGCCGTTGGGCGCGTCGGTGGTGGACACCCCGAGGTAGGCGCGCTCGATCTTCTCGCCTCGGCGCAGCTCGGGGATGACGTCCTTGGCCGTGTCCACCGGGATCGCGAAGCCCACCCCGGAGTTGGACTGGGAATCGGTCGCTATCTGGGCGTTGATGCCGATCACGCGACCGCGCGCGTCCAGCAGCGGACCACCCGAGTTGCCGGGGTTGATCGCCGCGTCGGTCTGCAGCGCGCCGTCGATCGTGAAGTTGTTGGGCGCGGGGATCGGCCGGTCCAGCGCCGAGATCACGCCGGTGGTCAGCGAGCCGCGCAGACCGAACGGGGAGCCGATGGCCACCGCGGGCTCGCCGACGTCGACGTCGTCGGAGGAGCCGAGGTCGAGAGGCTCGAGGCCGCCCTCGACCTCCTCGGGGTCGACCTTCAGCACCGCGAGGTCGCTGCCCGCGTCGCTGCCCATCACGCGGGCGGGGATCATCTCGTCACCCTCGCCGATGCGCACGCGTACCTCGTCGGCGTCCGTCACCACGTGCTGGTTGGTGAGGATGTTGCCCTCCTCGTCGATCACGAAGCCCGAGCCCGAGCCCTTGGGCTGATCGAGGCCCAGCAGGCCGGCGGGCTCGTCGGAGCCCACCTGCACGAAGACCACGCCGTTGGAGACCCGGTCGTAGAGGCTGCTCACGTCGGTGAGGTCGGCCGGAGCGGTCGAGGAGGACGACTCGCTGTCGCCGGCCGGCTCCTGCGAGGAGCCCGCGTTCCCACCATCGAAGGCGCCACCGAGGCCGAGGCCGATGACCACGAGGGCGATCACGCCCGCGCCCAGCAGGGCGGAGATGAAGTTGGAGAGGCGGCTGTTCATGCACGACAGTCAAGGGCAATGGGCTCAAGGGGTCCTAAGCCCGGTTCCCGGCGCCGGGCATGTGCGCTCCGCGCGGGTCGGACACCACCGGACGGGTAGTCCCGCGCGGATGCCTTCACGATCCCGCCGCTCCGCCGGCCGCTTGCGTCTGCTGCCCATACCCCACTACTCGACGCGCACCCGTGGCGGCTCGCGCGTCCGCGTGGGCGGCTGCTGCCTGCCCATCCCGCTGGGGGTGATCGCAACGATCGGCCTGGCACGGTGGCTGCGCGGATAATCTCCGGGCATGGCCACCGAAGAACGCCTCACCGTCGCCCCCGTCGTCGGGCCCGATGACCCGCGCCGCTTCACCGACTCGGGCATCGAGATCCCGCCGCTGTACACACAGGACGACCTGCCCGCCGACCTGTCCGAGCGCCTGGGCGAGCCGGGCTCGCACCCGTACACGCGCGGGGTGCACCGCGAGATGTATCGCAAGCGGGAGTGGACGATGCGCCAGTACGCGGGCTACGCGTCGGCCAAGGAGTCCAACGAGCGCTACAAGTACCTGCTCGAGCACGGCTCGACCGGCCTCAGCATGGCCTTCGACCTGCCGACCCAGCTCGGCCTCGACTCCGACGACCCGATGTGCCTCGGCGAGGTCGGCCGCACCGGTGTCGCGATCGACACGATCGACGACATGCGCACGGCGTTCGACGGGATCCCGCTCGACGAGGTCTCGACCTCGATGACCATCAACGCCCCCGCCGCCTGCCTGCTGCTGCTCTACCAGCTCGTCGGCGAGGAGCAGGGCGTCGACTCGGCGAGGCTGCGCGGCACGACGCAGAACGACATCCTCAAGGAGTACATCGCGCGCGGGAACTACATCTACCCGCCCGAGGGCGCCATGCGCCTGGTCACCGACCTGTTCGCCTACTGTCACGAGCACGTGCCGCGGTGGAACACGATCTCCATCTCCGGCTACCACATGCGCGAGCAGGGGGCCTCGGCGGTGCAGGAGGTCGCCTTCACGCTGGCCAACGGCATCGCCTACGTGCAGGCGGCGCTGGACGCCGGCCTGGCCGTGGACGACTTCGCCCCGCGCCTGGCCTTCTTCTTCAACGGCCACAACAACGTGTTCCAGGAGGTCGCGAAGTTCCGCGCCGCTCGCCACATGTGGGCGCGGATCATGTCCGAGCGCTTCGGGACCCAGGATCCCAAGTCGGCCATGCTGCGCTTCCACACCCAGACCGGCGGCGTGACGCTGACCGCCCAGCAGCCCCAGAACAACGTGGTCCGCGTGGCCCTGCAGGCCTTCAGCGCGGTGTGCGGGGGCACGCAGTCGCTGCACACCAACGGCTGGGACGAGGCGCTGTCCCTGCCCACCGAGCGCGCCGCCAAGATCGCCCTGCGCACCCAGCAGATCGTCGCTCACGAGTCGGGCGCCACCGACACCGTCGACCCCTTCGCGGGCTCCTACTTCGTCGAGGCGCTGACCGCCGAGATCGAGACGCGCGCCCAGGACCTGATCGACAAGATCGATGGCATGGGCGGCTCGGTCGAGGCGATCGCCTTCATCAAGGGCGAGGTCGAGGAGAGCGCCTGGGGCTACTCCGAGCGATACCGCACCAGCCAGGACGTCGTCGTCGGCGTGAACAAGTACGAGGAGGAGCCGCTCGAGATCGACGACATCCTGCGCGTCGATCCCGAGACCGAGCGCGCGCAGCTCCAGCGCCTCGAGGCCTTCAAGGCCGACCGCGACCAGGAACAGGTCGAGCGCCGCCTCGGGGAGATCCGCCGCTGCGCCGAGGGCCGCGACAACCTCCTCTACCCCGTCAAGGACGCCCTGCGCGACCGCTGCTCGATGGGCGAGGTCTGCGGCGCGATGCGCGACGTGTTCGGGGAGTACAAGCCGACGTTCTGAGGGGCACCCTCGCCGCGTGAGCGGTCGATAGCCCTCGCTGAGCGACGGCGATCGACCGCTCGTGGGCGGTCCGCCGCGAGGTCACCGGGCACTTCGGAACCGTTCCAGACTGGTACGGTGGCGGGAATGCCAACGGTCGCCCCCGAGGAGCGCCTGCGCGCCGCGGGCCTGCGGGCCACCGGACCGCGCAGCGTGGTGCTCGGGGTGCTGACCGAGGCGAGCGACCATCCGCGCGTCGACCAGGTGATCGAGCGGGTGCGCGCGCGGGGCGCGCGCATCTCCATCCAGGCCGCCTACGACGTCTGCGAGGCACTGCGCCGGGCCGGCCTGGCGCGGCGGATCGAGCTGCCGGGCTCGTCCACGCGCTACGAGGCGCGCGTGGGTGACAACCACCATCACCTCGTGTGCCGCGCGTGCGGGGTGACCGTCGACGTCGCCTGCGCCGCCGGCGCCGCGCCCTGCCTCGAGCCCTCCACCGCGCACGGCTTCGCGGTCGACGAGGCCGAGGTGACCTACTGGGGCCTGTGCCCCGCCTGCCACCACGAGCACGACCACGACGGGGAGGAATCCCATGGCTGACGACCGCCGCACGCTGACCAACCGCCAGGGCCATCCGGTCCACGACAACCAAAACCAGCGCACGATCGGCGCGCGCGGGCCCGCCACGCTCGAGAACTACCAGTTCCTGGAGAAGATCAGCCACTTCGACCGCGAGCGGATCCCCGAGCGCGTCGTGCACGCGCGGGTGCCACTGCCTACGGCTACTTCGAGGCCTACGGCGCCTGGGGCGACGAGCCCATCGCCCAGTTCACGCGCGCGAAGTTGCTGGCCGAGAAGGGCAAGCGCACCGACGTGGCGGTGCGCTTCTCCACCGTGGCGGGGGCCGCGACTCCTCCGAGGCCGCGCGCGATCCCCGCGGCTTCGCGGTGAAGTTCTACACCGAGGAGCGGCAACTGGGATCTCGTCGGCAACAACCTCGGCGTCTTCTTCATCCGCGACGCGATCAAGTTCCCCGACTTCATCCACTCCCAGAAGCCCGATCCGGTGACCTTCCGCCAGGAGCCCAACCGCCAGCTGGACTTCATCAGCCAGAGCCCCGAATCCATGCACATGGTGATGCTGCTCTACAGCCCGCGCGGCATCCCGGCCAGCTATCGCACCATGCAGGGCTTCGGGGTCAACACCTACAAGTGGGTCAACGCCCAGGGCGAGACCGTCCTGGTCAAGTACCACTGGATCCCCAGGCAGGGCGTCAAGAGCTGGACGCAGGCCGACGCGGCCGCCGTGCAGGCCCAGGACCTCGGCGCGCACACCAAGGACCTCCACGACGCCATCGGGCGCGGCGAGTACCCCGAGTGGGAACTGCGCGTGCAGATGATGGCCGACGGCGAGCACCCTGAGCTGGACTTCGACCCCCTCGACGACACCAAGGTGTGGCCCGAGGAGCTCTTCGAGCCCAAGCCCGTCGGGCGCATGGTGCTCGAGCGCAACGTGGCCAACGTCTTCGCCGAGAACGAGCAGATGGCCTTCGGCACCGGCGTGCTGGTCGACGGGCTGGACTTCTCCGACGACAAGATGCTCGTCGGACGCACGTTCTCCTACAGCGACACCCAGCGCCACCGCGTCGGTCCCAACTACCTGCAGCTGCCGGTCAACCAGGCCAAGAACGCCGCGGTGGCCACCAACCAGCGCGACGGCATCATGACCTACGCCGTCGACGACGGCGGCGACAATCCCCACGTCAACTACGAGCCGTCGATCACCGGCGGCCTGGCCGAGGCGTCCGAACCCGCCCACGACGAGCAGGGCCCGGTCATCGAGGGTCGCCTCACCCGCGCGCGCATGCCACGCACGCGCGACTACGCCCAGGCCGGCGAGCGCTTCCGCCTGTCCGAGGAGTGGGAGCGCGACGATCTGGTGGCCAACCTCATCGACGCGCTGGGCCAGTGCGACCGGCCCATCCAGGAGCGGATGGTCTGGCACCTGCTCATGGTCGAGGACGAGCTGGGGCTGCGCGTGGGCGAGGGCGTGGGCATCGGCCCCGACGACGTGCGCCACCTGGAGCCGCTGCCCACCCAGACGCTCGACGAGGAGGAGCAGGCGCGCCTGGCCAACCTGGGGACCAACGGCCCCCGCGACGTCAGCGGGCACGTCATGACCCACTGCGTGCCCAACGAGCGCGATGCCCGGGCCGAGGAGCCCGAGTACGCCTCGGCCTCCTAGGAGATGGTCTACGACTTCGTCCTGGCCCTGCACATCGTGGCGGTCTTGGTGGCCTTCGGACCCGTGTTCGCCTACCCGGTCGCGCTGCGCGCGGCCCGGGTGGCGGGCTCGGGCGCCCTGGCCACCTTCCATCAAGGCCAGGTGCTGCTGGTGCGCTACGCGACGTTCGCGATGGTGGTCGTGCTGGGCGCCGGGCTGTACCTGGCCCTCGACCGCTTCAGCCTGGGCGACCCGTGGATCTCGGCCACCTTCGTGGTGCTGTTCGTCCTGTTCGGCCTCTACGGGGCGGTTCTGGCCCCGACCGAGCGCCGCGCGGCCGAGCTGGCCGGCCGCGACGCGAGCGCCGGTGCGCCCAGCGGCGAGTACGACGCGGCGGCGCGGCGGCTGTCCAACGTGATGTCGGTGGCCGGCCTGCTGGTGGCCCTGGCCATCGTGCTCATGACCGTGAAGCCGGGCGCGTGATGGAGAAGTAGGAGCCGGGCGCGTCGCTGCAGCGGGAAGGAGTCGCACCGCCCCCCGGCGAACAGGGCGGCGATGACCGAGACCACGATGCAGCGCACCCTCGTCAAGAGCCCGCCCGAGCTGTGGGCGGAGCTCAGCGACGCCGAGACCCTCGCCCGGCACCTGGAGGACTTCGGCGAGATCCGCATCACCCGCAGGGAGCCCGAGACGACCGTCGCCTGGGAGGGCGACCGCGCGAGCGGCACGGTCACCATCGAGCCCACCGGATGGGGCACCCGCGTGGTGCTCACCGCCGCCGAGCGTGAGGCGGCAGCGCACCAGCAGGCGCGGCCGGGGCCCGTCGCGGTCGTGGCGGTCGCGCCCCAGCGCGAGGAGGAGCCCGCCCGCGCTGCCCCCGCGAGCCAGCCCGCGGCGCTCGACGGCCCACCCGCCCGGCGGCGCCTGTTGGACCGCCTGGCCTTCTGGCGCCGGCGCGGCCGTCCGCGTTCCCCGGCCCAGCGCGCGGCCGACGCCCAGCGTCGTGACCAGGAGCGCCTGGCCGCCGGCGAGCCCCCTGCGCGCGTACGCGCGGGGGCCGACGAGCCCTCGGAGCTGGCCGCGGCGGTCGCCGAGGCCGAGCGCGGCGCGGGCGACGTCGCCCCCCAGCGAGGCAAGCCGGACCTGAGTCCCGGCGAGGCCGAGTCCGTGCTGGCCCGCGCGCTGGACGCCCTGGGCCAGGCCCACCACCGGCCGTTCTCGCGGGGCTGACGGCGCGGGCCGGCGGGGGCGAGGCGTCGCCGGACATCCGACGAAACCCGCGCTAGCCGTCACCGGCGCCGGCCAGGCGGACGGCGCACTCGAGCATGGTGGCGTGCACAAAGGCCTGGGGCAGGTTGCCCCGCAGCTGGCGCTGGGCGACGTCGAACTCCTCGGAGAACAGCCCCGGCGGCCCGCAGGCCGCACGCGCTCGCTCGAACCAGCGCGCCGCCTCGGTGTGCTCGGCCTGCTGCTCGAGGGCCATGGCCAGCGCGAAGGAGCACAGCAGGAACGCGCCCTCGGCCTCGCCCAGGGGGCGCTCGTCCTGGCGGAAGCGATAGGCGTAGCCGTCCCGCGTGAGCTCGCGGACGTAGGCCTCGATGGTGGCCTGCGTGCGCGGGTCGTCGGGGGCGATCGCGCCGCGCACTGCGGCCAGCAGCAGGGCCCCGTCGAGCCGGCCGTCTTGCGGCGCGCGCTGCCAGCGCCCGTCGGGGTGCAGGCAGTCGCCGGCGCAGTCGGCCACCAGCGAGTCGGCCAGCCTCTCCCAGTCCGCGGCGCGTGAGGGCGACGCCCCCGCCCGGGCGATCGCCCGCAGGCCGGCCGCGCAGGTCAGGCGGCTGTGGGCCCAACGCGCGGGTAACAGCTCCCAGATGCCCGCGTCGGGCTCGTCGCGGCGCCGGACGACGGCCTCGGCGGCTACCTCCGCGGCACGCCACCCGTCGTCGCCCAAGCGGTCGTGCGCGGCCGCGGCAGCGAAGAGGAGCAGCGCCTCGCCGAAGGCGTCGAGCTGGAACTGGTCGCGCACGTGGTTGCCCACGAGATCCTCGCCTCCGGGGTAGCCAGGCAGGCCGAGACGGCGCTCTCGCGGCACGGGCTCCCCGTGGACGGTGTAGGCGGGTGCCAGCGCGCTGCCGTCGGCCAGCAGCCGGGCGCTGACAAAGCCCACCGCCGCGTCGAGAAGGGGGTCGGCCCCCACCGCGGCCGCCACCGCCTGGCCGGCGAAGCACTGGTCGCGGATCCACACATAGGGGTAGTCGTAGCTGCGTCCCTCCCCCGCGCGCTCGGGCAGCGAGGCGGTGGCTGCGGCGACCATGCCCCCGCCCGCGGTGGTCAGGCCTCGCATGACCGCGTAGGCGTGGCGCGCGTCGCGACGGGCGTGATCCAGGTCGAGCTCGGGGACCCGCAGGCGCCAGGCCTCCTCCGTGGCGCGCCAGATCACGCCCGCATCGGGCGGGGGGTGGCCGCCCATGGCTCGAGCGCCAGCTCGAGGACCAGCTCCGTCGTCTCACCCTCGGCGAGGTCCAGCACCTCGCCCAGCAGGGTGGCTCCGTCGCCGGCCTCGGCCGGCTCGGCGCCCGGCACGCCGCTCCAGCGCAGGTAGACCTCCCCGGTGCGCGCGCGCCAGCGCCCGCCCTCGCGGGCCAGGTCCTCGAGCGCGTGAGCGCCGAAGCCGGCGCGCAGATCGAGCCCCACGTCGAGACGGTGGTCGCCCTTGACGCCCACCACCCGGCGCAGGAGCGTGGCGCGCTTGGGCTCCCCGGGGAAGGCCAGCGCCTCGCGGCACTCCACGATGCCCCTCTCGGTCACCCAGCGGCTGCGCCAGATCAGCGAGCCCTCCTCGTAGGTGCCTCCCCAGACGAACCGGCTCCGGGGACGCAGCGCGTAGACGCCCGCGCCTCCCAGCAGCGAGGACAACACCGCCTCGGAGTGCCAGTGGGGAAAGCACATCCACGCCAGCTCGCCGCGGGGGCCCACGAGCACGCCGCGCTCCCCGTCGGCCAGCAGCGCGTACTCGCGCAGGACGTGCGGCTCAGGGATGTCCGGCTCACGACCGGTCACGGGACCACGCGCCTCATCAGCGTAGCTCCAGACGGACAACGGCCTCAGACCGCCGGCGCGCGGCCTCGAGGAGACACCCGCTCCGCTCGGGTAGCTTGATTGCGTGAGCAACGAGGAGCGTGCCCGCGTCCTGCCCGTGATGGCCACCCTGCTGCTGGCGACCCTGGCCTTCGCGCTGTCGCAGACGATGGTGGTGCCCGCCCTGCCCGACATCGCGCAGGAGTACGAGACCACCAGCGGCGGCGCGGCCTGGGTGCTCACCGGCTTCCTGCTGAGCGCCTCGGTCGCCACCCCGATCGTGGGCAAGCTCGGCGACGTGCTGGGCAAGGGCCGGGTGCTCACCGGCGTCCTGCTCGTCTTCTCCGTCGGCTCGGTGGTCAACGGGCTGGCCGACGCGATCGGGCCGCTCGTCGCCGGGCGGGTGCTGCAGGGCGTCGCCGGCGGCGTCTTCCCCCTGGCCTTCGGGATCATCCGCGACACCTTCCCGCCGCCGCGCGTCGGCGTGGGCATCGGGATCCTCAGCGCGATGTTCGGCATCGGCGGCGGAATCGGCCTGCCGCTCGCCGGGGTCATCGTCGACACCGCGGGCGTCTCGCTCGTCTTCTGGTCGGGACTGATCGCCGTGCCGGCCGCGCTGGCCGCCCGGCGGTTCGTCCCCGCCTCCCCCTCGCGCGAGGGCTCGGCCTCCATCGACTGGGCCGGGGCGCTGGCCCTCTCCGCGGCTCTGGCCGCACTTCTGCTGGCCCTCAGCCAGTCCAATGCCTGGGGCTGGGGCTCACCCGCGACGCTCGGGCTGCTGGGCGGCGGGCTGGCCGGCCTCGTCGGCTGGGTGCGCCTCGAGCTGGGCAGAAGCGAGCCGCTGGTGGACATCCGCCTGCTGAGCACCCGCGCGGTCGCGGCCACCAACCTCACCGGCTTCCTGGTCGGCTTTGCGATGTTCTCCTCGTTCCTGCTCGTCCCCCAGTTCGCCCAGACCCCGCTGCAGGCCGGCTACGGCTTCGGCGCCTCGGCCACGGGGGCAGGGCTGATCATGCTCCCCAGCGCGCTGGTGATGCTCGCAGCCGGGCCCCTGGCCGGCGCGGTGGGCAGCCGGATCGGCTTTCGTCCCGTGCTGGCCACGGGAACCGCGGCGGTCTGCGCCTCCTTCCTGTTGCTGACCGTCGCGCATGGCGCGGTGTGGGAGTTCGTGGTGTCCGGCGCCCTGCTGGGCGTGGGCATCTCCTGCTCGCTGGCCGCCATGGCCAACCTCATCGTCCAGGCGGTCCCCCAGCGCGATGTCGGCATCGCGACCGGCATCAACACCATCGCGCGCACCATGGGCGGGGCTTTCGGCTCGGCGGTCGCGACCGCGGTGGTGACCGCACAGGTGATCCCGGGCACGGCGGTGCCCGCCGAGTCGGGCTACACCGCCGCCTTCCTCGTCGCCGGGGCCGGCGGTGCACTGGCGCTGGGCGCCGCGCTGGCGGTTCCGCGCCCGCCGCGCGCGCGGATGCCGAGACGCGAGCCGGTTGGCGTAGGATGGCCATCCGGGGACCCGGCTCCGGCGGCCACCCCGGCCGCCTCCGGCACCCCTCGACGCGCCTCATGAGCCAGCGCACCAAGCCCCCGGAGACCTACGCGGAGAAGCTCGCCCGGCTGACCGAGTTGCGCGAGGCCGCGATGCACTCGGTCCCCCAGGGCGAGGACAAGCAGCACGAGCGCGGGAAGATGACCGCGCGCGAGCGCGTGGAGAAGCTGCTCGACCCGGGGTCCTTCCAGGAGCTTGACACCTTCGTGCGCCACCGCACGGTGGACTTCGAGATGCACAAGAACCGCCCCTGGGGCGACGCGGTGGTCACCGGCCACGGGACCGTCGACGGACGGCGCGTGTGCGTCTTCTCGCAGGACTTCACGGTCTTCGGAGGCTCGCTGGGCGAGGTCATGTCCGAGAAGATGTGCAAGGTCATGGACCTGGCGGCCAAGATCGGCTGCCCGATCATCGGCATCAATGACTCGGGCGGCGCGCGCATCCAGGAGGGCGTGGTCTCATTGGGCGGCTACGGCAACGTCTTCACGCGCAACGTGAAGTGCTCGGGCGTCATCCCCCAAATCTCGCTGATCATGGGCCCGTGCGCCGGCGGCGCGGTGTACTCGCCGGCCCTCACCGACTTCGTCTTCATGGTGAAGGAGAGCTCGCACATGTTCATCACCGGCCCCGACGTGATCAAGACGGTCACCGGCGAGGAGGTGGACTTCGAGGAGCTGGGCGGGGCGATGTCCCACAACTCCAAGTCGGGCGTGGCCCACCTGGCCGCCGAGGACGAGGAGGCGTGCCTGGAGGACACCCGCTACCTCATTTCCTACCTGCCCCAGAACAACCTCGAGACCCCGCCGCGGGTGCTGCCCTCCGATGATCCGATGCGCATGGACGAGGAACTGGACTCCGTGGTCCCTGAGAACGCGCAGAAGCCCTACGATATGCGCGACGCGATCCGCCTGACCGTGGACGACGGTGAGTTCTTCGAGATCCACGAGCACTACGCGCGCAACATCGTCTGCGGCTTCGCGCGCCTGGACGGCTATGCGGTGGGCGTGGTGGGCAGCCAGCCCGCCCACATGGCCGGCGTGCTGGACATCGACGCCTCGGACAAGGCCGCGCGCTTCGTGCGCACCTGCGACGCGTTCAACATCCCGCTGCTCACCTTCGTCGACGTGCCCGGCTTCCTGCCCGGCACCGAGCAGGAGTGGGGCGGCATCATCCGCCACGGCGCCAAGCTGCTGTATGCCTTCGCCGAGGCGACGGTGCCCAAGATCACCGTGATCACCCGCAAGGCCTACGGCGGGGCCTACGACGTCATGGCCTCAAAGCATCTGCTGGCCGACGTCAACTTCGCCTGGCCGACCTCGGAGATCGCGGTCATGGGCCCCGATGGCGCGGTGAACATCATCTACCGCCGCGACCTGGCCAAGTCCCCGACGCCCGACGAGCGCCGCCAGAAGCTCGTCTCCGACTACAAGACCCATTTCGCCAACCCCTACGCGGCGGCCGAGCGCGGCTACATCGACGACGTGATCGTCCCCCACCAGACGCGCCCCAAGCTCATCACCGCGCTGCACACGCTGCTGACCAAGCGCGAGCCGGGCCCCAAGCGCAAGCACGGCAACATCCCCCTGTAGGCAGGATGGTGCTCGATGAGCGCCAGTGCGCCTCCCGGCGTGCGCGCCCAGCCAGGAATCCCTCGCCTACAGCACGAAGAGAAAGAGCCCTGCGGCGAGGGCGCACGCGCCGGCGAGCGCGATGGCCACCGCGCCCATGATCTTCTGCTGGCGGCTCAGCTTGGAGGCCGACTCCCCGGCGTCCCTGGCGCGCACGAGCGCCTGCTCGAGCAGCTTCTCCGCCCAGGCGAACTGCAGCGCCAGCATGGCCAGGCCGACAGGGATGACCACCAGCGCGGGCCCCGGGAACACCACCAGCACGAGGCCCGCCAGCACCACGATGATCCCCGCGGTGATCCACGCCGTCTTGTAGATCAGGCCCTTCTGGCGGTATCGCTCCCGCCGCTGGCGAAGGCGCAGCACCATGTCGGGCACGTCGCGGTCCCCCCGACGCGGGCGGCGCCGGCGGGGCTCCGTCTGCTCGCGCGGCTCGGTCGCCATGCCGCGAAGGCTAGCCGCATTCGTAGGCCAGCAGGGCGACATCATCCTCGCCGCTGGGAGCACAGGCGGTGATGAGGTGGTCGCACAGGGCGGGCAGCTCCGCGGGTCCTGCGCCCAGCGCAGCGCGCAGACGGTCGAGGCCCCCGTCCAGCGTGCCCGTTCGGCGCTCGACCAGCCCGTCGGTGTAGAGCACGACCAGGTCGCCCGGCTCGAGCGCGGCGACGGCCGTGGCGTAGTCGGCTGCGGGCTCGACGCCCAGCGGCATGCCCTGTCCGCCGGGTAGGGTCTCGACCTCGCCGCCCGCCCGGCGCACGACCGGGGGCAGGTGGCCCGCGGCGGTGTAGGCCATCAGCCCCCGCGCGCGGTCGTGGACGGCGAAGACCAGCGTGGCCAGCTGCGGGCGCACGTGGGTGTGCTCGGCCCCTGCGGGCCCACGGGTGCGCGACGCGACGACCTCCCCGGGTTGGTGCCGCCGGGCTCGGCGCAGGCTCGCAGGGCGCGCGGCAGCGCACCCTTGCCCGCCGCGGGGCCCCCGCCGCGGCCGACCACGTCGCCGACGGCCAGCGCCACCCGCCCGTCCGCCAGGAGGAGGACGTCGTACCAGTCGCCGCCCACATCGGTGCCCGACGCCCCGGGCAGGTAGCGCACGCAGGCCCGCCCGGCCTCCAGCGCGGGCAGCGCCTCGGGCAGCAGGCTGCGCTGGAGCAGCTCGGCGGCCTCGCGCTCGCGCGTGTAGAGGCGGGCGTTGTCCATCGCGAGGGCGCAGCGCGAGGCGACCTCCATGAGCGGATCGACGTCGGCCGGCGTGAAGCTGCGCCGGGCCTCCACGGTGACCCCCAGCAGCATCGCCCCGGTCGCCCGCCCGCGTGCGACCAACGGCAGGTAGACGGCAGACTGCAGGCCGACGGCCCGCAGCGCTCGCAGGTGCGCCTCGTCGTTGGCGATGGCGGCCAGGAACTCGTCGTCGACATGCTCGATGAGCTGCGGGCGCAGGCTGCGCAGCGCGGCGCCGCGCCCGACCGGGGTGGTCGGATCGATCTGATGGCGGTCGGCGATCCGGAAACCCAGGTCCACCTTCTCGGGATCGGCGTGGCGGGCCCCGACGCGCTCCAGCGTGGCGTCCTCGCGCAGGAGATCCATCGCCCAGTAGTCGGCCACCCGCGGCACGAGCAGGTCTCCCACGGTCTCGACCACGCGGTCGGGGTCCAGCGAGGCCGACAGGGCCGCGCCGGCCTCGGCCAGCAGCGCCTGGTGGTCGCGCCGGCGCACCTCGTCGCTGACGTCGTCGAAGATGACCACCGCGGCCAGCGGCTCGCCGCGCTCGTCGAAGACGGGCGCCGAGCTGAGGCGCAGCACGCCGAAGCTGTCGTCGCCCCGGCGGAAGACGACCTCCTCGGCCTCGACCACCTCGCCCGTGGCCACGGTGCGCGCCAGGGGCCACTCCTCGCCGGCCAGCGGCCGGCCGTCGGGATGGAAGCCCCGGTAGTCCGCGTATTCCTCGAGCGTCTCCGCGGCCATGAAGGGATGGCGCCAGATGCGCGACACCTGATCGTTGCCCAGCAGCAGCCGTCCGCTGGGGATCTCGGCCACGACCACGCCGACCGGCAGCTGGTCGAGCACCGCCCGCAGAATGGCCTGGGGGTCATGCGGGGAAAGCGGTCGCGGGGCGCGCCCCATGGGCTGAGCCTAGTGTCCCTTCTCGTGCGTCGGGCCCCAAACGGCGTGGTGTGGGCGCCGGCTGCGGTGATCGGACGCCCGGGCCGGCTCAGGGCCAGGGGCGCGGGTCGCCGCCCCAGACCCCCAGGGCCGTGGGCTCGCGCCCGACCGCCTCGAGCAGCGCGGTACGCGCCCACGGGTTGGGCCGGTCGGGGGGGGCGGGGGCGGGCGCGGTGGCGCGGAAGAACTGCTCGAGCGCCGCGGCGATGGCCGCGGCCTCGGGCGCCGAGGCGCTGGGCGCGACGACGCGGAAGGACGGGCGGCGGTTGGGCACGCGGAAAGCCTACGCGAGGCGGTCGCGCTCGGCCTCCAGCCGGGCGGCCAGGGTGTCGGCGTCCCAGGGGCCGGTGTGGCGGCGCTCGCCGACGAAGAAGGTCGGGGTGCCGCGCGCGCCGCCGGCCTCGGCGCTCAGCGCGTCCTCGGTCACCCGCTCGGCATGGACGCGCTGGTCGAGCTCCTCGGCCACCGCCCCGGCGTCCAGGCCGATGGCGGCGGCGTGCCCGAGCAGTTCGTCCGGCTCGAGCGCGTCCTGGTGGGCGTAGAGACGGTCGTGCATCGCCCAGAAGCGCCCGCGGGCGGCCGCCGCCTCCGCGGCCTCGGCGGCCACCGAGGCGTTGGGGTGCACGTCGGTCAGGGGCAGATGGCGGAAGACGTAGCGCAGCTCGTCGCCGAAGCGCTCGAGCAGCTCGTCGACCACCCCGGTGGCGCGTCCGCAGAAGGGGCACTCGAAGTCCGCGTACTCCACGAGGGTCAGCGGCGCATCGGCCGGTCCGCGCACGTGGTCGCGCTCGAGGTCCACCGGTGGGTCCAGCCGCGTGGGCAGCCGGCCCGCGGTGGCGCTCCCCCTCCGCCCCAGCGCGCGGAACAGCGCCCAGCCCAGCGCCGCCGCCACCAAGCCGGCGACGAGGATGCCCACCTTGGCCTCCTCGCGCAGCGCGGGCTGCTCGGCGAAGGCGAGGTCGACGATGAACAGGGAGACGGTGAACCCGATGCCCGCGATGGCCGCCGCCCCGGCCAGCTGGTGGGACTCCACGCCGCGGGGCAGCGCCCCCACCCCGCTGCGCACCACCGCCCAGGAGACCAGTCCGACGCCCACCAGCTTGCCGAGGACCAGGGCGACCAGGATCCCGATGGTCACCGGCGAGGTGAGCGCGCGGCCGAGCGTCCCACCGTTCAGCGCGATGCCCGCGTTGGCCAGCGCGAAGATCGGCACGACGACGTAGCTCGTCCAGGGATGCAGCAGGTGGGTGAGGCGCTCGTTGCCGGAGACCGCGGCCTCCATCGAGAGCTTGGCGCTTCGCGCCAGTCCGGGCGTCGGGCTCTGGCCGAAGGAGCGCGCGACCTGCGTGGCCCGCTGCACCGCCGCGCGCGCCGGCGGGTAGGCGGGCGTGAGCAGACCGAGCACGATGCCCGCCACGCTGGGGTGCACGCCGGAGGTCACGATGGCCACCCACAGCCCTATTCCCAGCACCAGGTAGCCCGGGGCGCGCCACACGCGCAGGCGGCGCAGCAGCAGTACCCCGCCCAGAAAGCCCAGCGCGATCGCCAGGGCCACGACGTCGAGGCCCTCGGTGTAGAACAGGGCAATCACGCCGATCGCGCCGATGTCGTCGAAGACCGCCACGGTGAGCAGGAAGACGCGCAACTGGGTGGGACAGCGCGGGCCGACGAGGGCCAGCGCCCCGAGCATGAACGCGGTGTCGGTGGCCATCGCCGCGCCGAAGCCCCGCGCGCCCGGGCCCCCGGCCGTGAAGGCGAGGTACACCCCGACGGGAACGAGCAGTCCCGCCACGGCGGCCACCGCGGGCAGCACCGCCCGGTGGCGCTCGGTCAGCTCGCCCATGGTCAGCTCCCGGCGCACCTCGAGGCCGATGACGAAGAAGAAGAACACCATCAGCCCGTCGTTGACCCAGTGGCGCAGGTCGAGCGAGAGCTCGGCGCCACCCACGGTGATGGCCAGCTCGGTGGCCCACAGCGCCTGGTAGGAGCCGGCCAGCGGGGAGTTGGCCCACACGAGTGCGAGCACGGTGGCCGCCAGCAGGACGCTGGCACTGCCCGCCTCGGTGGTCAGGAAGTCGCGCAGCGGGCGTGGCAGCCCGCCCGCACGGCTGCGCGTCTGATCGCCGGGTAGGGCGACGGTGCTCATCGACGAGGAGCTTCCCGCAAACGGGTCGCCCGGTGGCCGACCGAGCCGCCGGGTATGGCTGGAAGCCGGCCCCGCCAGGGGGCCGCCCGCCGCATGGCGGGCGCCCCATGGGCGGCGGGGGCGGAGAGCTACGCCTTGGCCAGGTCGCGCTCGGCGGCCTTGAGCACGCCGGCGCGGTTCTTGTGCGAGCGCTCGTAGGAGCGAACCTCCTTGGCACGGTCGTCGTCGCCCTCGCGCAGAGCAGACTCGACCTCCGCGACCGAGAGCTCGTCGTACCCGGGCCACGGCTCGTTCCCGCGCAGCGAGCTGACGCGGCTGAGCACCGTGGTGCGGTTGTCGTTCTTGCGCTCGTAGGAATCGACCTTGGCCAGGTCGACCTGCGAGAGCTCAGTGAGCTTGTCCACGATCTCCTCGGCCGTCAGCTCGTCATAGCGAGCGATCGCCAGGTCATCCGCGGAGGCCACAGCGCCCTTGATCTGTCCTTCGGCCTGGGCGACGCCCGGGACCTTTCGGGCCTGGCGGGCGGTGCGCTTGGCGGCCTGGCCCGCGCCGCGTGCGGCGTCGGCCGCGCCGGTCTTCGAGACGTCGTATGAGCCCTTGCCCTCGACCTCGGCACCGATCACGGCCTCGGTCAGCTTGGGGATCTCCCGCAGGAGGCGCTCGAGCATCTTCTCCTCGTCGGCGCGGATCGAGACGGCCAGGTCGGCCGTCGTCTGGTCACCGACCGACTGCGCCAGGCGCTCCAGAGAGGTGTAGGTGGCGATCTCCAGGGCCTCGGTCGCACACGCGTCCTTGGCGTTCTTGAGCACCTTCTCCTCGCCGCCGCCGCCGCCGCGCACCAGGTCCCAAGGGGTCTTCGCTACAGCCAGGACCTGGCCGACGACCCCCTCGGCCGCTCCGATTCCGGCCTTCAGCGGGTTGGTGCCGGCGTCCAGATCGGTGAGACGCTCCCCCACGCGCTCGGCGTGGCGACGGGTCTCGTCGAGATGCTTCTCGAGCCCGGTGCGGTAGGAGCCCTTGGGCGTCATCGCGATCTGCGACTGCAGCACGCGGACCAGTCCGGCCTCGGTGGCCTGGGCTTCGTTGAGGTACTGGACGATCTTCTGCTCGGACTTGCTCATAGATGAGCCTCCGTCCCTTGGTTCGTAGTCAGAAATCAGGGACTACCCGATGATTAGAACTAATATTCGGCCGGGTAAGCAGAAAAGCCGCGAAACGCGCCGGGCGACCCGTCTGGTCGCGCCTCACCGGACGCCTACTCCTCGTCGTCCCGCCCATCGTCGCCCGCCGGAGGCACGAGGCGGATGATGCGATCGTCGGTCGGCTGCGGATCGCCGCGCCCGTCCCGGTTGGAGGTGGTGATCCACAGCGAGCCGTCGGGGGCCTCGACGACCGCGCGCAGACGGCCGAACTCGCCCTCCAGCAACGTTTCGTCGCCCACCACCTCCCCTTCGTCCAGCTCGAGGCGGTGCAGCTCCCGGCCGGCCAGCGCGGCGAGGACGAAGTCGCCGGTCCACGAGGAGCCGCCCTCGCTGACGAAGGCCGCGCCCGAGGGCGCGATGGTCTCCTGGTAGAGCTGCACGGGTGCCTCGAAGTCGCCGTGGTCCTCACCCACGACCGCGGGCCACCCGTAGTTCTCGCCCTCGCGGATGAGGTTGACCTCGTCGCAGCACGTCGGGCCGTGCTCGGTGGCGAACAGGCGGCCCGGTCCGGGCTGCCAGTCCAGCCCCTGGGGGTTGCGGTGACCGCGGGAGACGATCTGCGGATCGGTCGTCGAGGAGCGAAACTGGCCGGGGTCGAGACGCAGCACCTTGCCGTTGAGCGAGCGCGGGTCCTGGGCCAGCTCGGGGCGGCCGCCGTCGCCGGTGAGCACGTACAGCGCGCCGTCGGGGCCAAAGCGCAGCCGGCCCGAGTCGTGGATCGGACCCGCCACGATGCCGTCGAGGACCACGCCGTCGCGCTGCATGGAGGTGCCGTCCTCGTTCACCCTCCAGCGCTGCACCTGCATGCCCTCGGCGGTGGTCACGTACAGGTAGGCGAAGCGCCGGCCGTCCTCGAAGCGCGGGTCGAGGTCGATGCCCAGCAGGCCGCCCTCCCCCTGGGCGGAGACCTCCACGTCGGCGACGGGCTCGGGGCGCAGGCGGCCCCGGGCATCCACCCGGCGCACGCGCCCGGGCCGTTCGGTCACGAGCGCGGCGCCGTCGGGCAGGAAGGTGATGTCCCACGGGATCTCCATCCCCTTGGCAACCACCGACACCTCGGGGCCACCCTGCGCGCGCACGAGGCCCTCGTCGGCGGTGTTCTCCTGCGTGGTCGCCGTCTGCGTCGACCCCCCGGACGGAGGCGACGCGCCGCCCTCCTCGCCGCCGCAGCCGGCGACGAGCATCGCGAGCCCGAGAGCCGACACGGCGGGGAGGCGCATCTTCGGAGCCTACGCTGGCCTCCGCCACGGGTGGCGCGGCCTGGCGCGGCAGGACCACGGACAAATACCGAGAGACCGATCCGGTTTTGCTACTTTTATCGGCTCGCTCCCGTCCGCCCGGAGGCTCTCCCCAGCGATGAACAAGATCGAGCGCATCAAGGCCGAGAAGGACGGACTGGACGTCTACGATGCGCTCATGCGCGCGGCCGAGGAGGGGTGGCAGACCCTCGACGCCGACGACGAGGCTCGCCTGAAGTGGTACGGCCTGTACCCGCACAACACCAAGGACGGCTTCTACATGCTGCGCACCAAGGTGGTGCAGGGCGTGCTGAGCGCTGACCAGGCCGCCGTCATGGCCTCCATCGCCGAGGACTTCGGGCGCGGGATCATCGACTGCACCACCCGCCAGTGCTTCCAGATCCACTGGATCACGCTGGACGACATCCCCGAGATCTTCCGCCGCCTGGACGAGTGCGGGCTGACCACCAAGGGCGCCTGTGGCGACATCACGCGCAACGTCGTGGGCTGCACCCTGGCGGGAATCGGCCACGAGCAGATCGCCGACGGCCACGCCACCGCAGAGGCCGTCCACCGGCACTTCCTGGGCAACCGGCTGTACTCCAACCTCCCGCGCAAGTTCAAGATCTCCATCACCGGGTGCGCCGAGGACTGCGCGCGCGGCCTGATCAACGACGTCGCCCTCTCGGGCGCCGTGCACGAGGACGGCACCGCCGGCTTCAACCTGCGGGTGGGCGGCGGCCTGTCCAGCCATCCACGCTTCGCGCGCGCGCTCGACGTCTTCGTCGCACCGCAGGAGGCCCCCGAGGTCATCGAGGGCGTCGTGGCGATCTTCCGCGACAGCGAGGAGAACCGCGCCAAGCGCGGCAAGGCGCGCATCAAGTTCCTCGTCGACCAGCTCGGGCCCGACGAGTTCCGCGCCGAGCTCGAGCGCCGCCTGGGCCACGAGGTGCGCCGCGCGGCGCCCCAGCAGCCCGACATGAAGGGCCACGACCACATCGGCGCCCAGCCCCAGCTCGACGGCGCGCACAGCGCGGTGGGCTTCTGCGTGCCCGTCGGGCGCCTGCGCGCCGCCCAGCTGGCCGAGTTCGCGCGGTTGGCGCAGGAGTACGCCTCTACGCCCGAGGTGCGCCTCACCCACCAGCAGAACGTCCTGCTGGCCAACATCCCCGACGAGCGGGTCGAGGAGCTCATGGCCGAGCCGCTCGCCCAGGAGCTCAGCCCGCGCCCCACGCTGTTCACCCGCGGCATGCAGAGCTGCACCGGCAAGGAGTTCTGCGGACTGGCCAAGGTCCACACCAAGGAACGCGCCATGGAGATCTCCGCGTTCCTGGATGAGCACGTGACCTCGGGCACCGACGGCGAAGCCGTTGGTCGTGCCTACGGCGAGGACTTCCGCCTGCACTTCGCGGGCTGCTCGTCCAGCTGCGCCCAGCACCAGATCGGCGACATCGGCATCGAGGGCGTGCTCAAGAAGGTCGAGGGCGAGTTCGTCGAGGCGATGGACATCCGCATCGGCGGGCGCCTGGGCCCCGACCCGCGCTTCGGCCAGCACGTGATCCGCAAGATCCCCCACTGGGACCTCAACGAGACCCTGCTGCGCATCTTCACCCTCTACGAGACCAACCACGACGAGGGCGAGACGTTCCGCGACTTCGCGGCGCGCACGCCCGCCGAGTGGTGGACGGGGCAGCTCACGCCCGAGGAGGTCGAGGCGTGAGGCCGCTCGGGTCCACCCACACCGACGCTGTGGACCCCCAGAGCGGCCGATCGGGTGGCACGCCGACCGCGGAGGAGACGCTGGCCGACGCGGTCGAGCGCTTCCCTCGGCTCGTGCTGCTGTGCTCGTTTCAGAAGGAGGAGTCGGTGATCGTCGACGCGCTCACGCGTCTCGAGATGCCGCTGCCGCGCATCGTGACCATCGACACGGGGGTCCTGTTCCCCGAGACGCTCGAGACCTGGCGGGCGTTCGAGGAGCGCTTCGGCGTCCGCATCGAGGTCGAGGACGCGCGCGGTGACTGGACCGGCCCGGAGCACTGCTGCTCGGGGGCCAAGGTGGCGGCCTTGGCGCGCGCGCTGGCGGGTGCCGACGCCTGGATCACCGGGATCCGCCGCGAGCAGTCGCCCACCCGCGCCTGCGCGCGGGCGCTCGAGCACGACGACGCGCGGGGCATGGGCAAGGTCAACCCGCTGGCGGCCTGGACCGAGCGCGACCTGTGGACGCGCATCCACGAGCGCGACCTGCCCTATCACCCGCTGCACGACCAGGGCTACGAGTCGATCGGCTGCACGCCGTGCACCGTCCCGGGCGCGGGACGCCAGGGCCGCTGGGCGGGCAGCGAGAAGACCGAGTGCGGGCTGCACGTGGTCCCGGCCGCCGGCTGACGTGGATCCGCTCATCGTCCTCTTCGGCCTGGGGGTGGGCGTCCTGGTCGGCCTGACCGGGATCGGCGGGGGCTCGCTGCTGACGCCGTTGCTCATCCTCGTGGTGGGCGTCAAGCCGGTGGTGGCCATCGGCACCGACCTGGCCTACGGGGCGGTGACCAAGACGGTGGGTGGCTGGCGCCACCTGCGTCAGGGCACCGTCGACCTGGGCGTCTCGGGCTGGATGGCGGTGGGCAGCGTGCCCGGTTCCCTGGTGGGGGTGTGGGTGCTCACCACGCTGCATCGCGCCTACGGCGAGCGCTTCGACTCGCTGCTGCTGGGCTTCGTGGCCGCCGCGCTCCTGGTCGTGTCGCTGGCCATCCTGGGCCGCGCGGTGTTCATGCGCGTGTTCGCCGAGCGCGAGCAGATCGAGCTGACGCGGGGGCTGAAGGCCAGCGCCGTGCTCATCGGCCTCACGCTGGGGACCGTCATCGGCCTGACCTCGGTGGGCAGCGGCGCGCTCATCGGCCTGGCGCTGATCCTGATCTTTCGCATGACCCCCCACCGCGTCGTGGGCACCGACGTCTTTCACGCCGCCCTGCTGCTGTGGACCGCGGCGCTGGCCCACCTGGCCAGCGGCAACGTCGACCTGGTGCTGGCCGCCACCCTCCTGACGGGCTCGATCCCCGGGGTGTGGCTCGGCACCGCGCTGCTACCGCGCGTGCCCGTCGCGGGGCTGCGCCCCGCGCTGGGCTGCGTGCTGCTGGGCTCCTCGCTGGGAATCCTCAGCAAGGCCGGGGTGGCCGTGCCCGCCCTGGCCATCGTCGGCCTGCCCCTGGGCGTCGGCCTGGTGGCCTTCGCCGTCCACCGACTCCGCCGCCAGGAGGCGGTCGCCACCGCATGACCACCACCATCCCCCAACTCACCCACCTGGCCCAGCTGGAGTCCGAGGCCGTCCACGTCATGCGCGAGGTGGCCGCCGAGCTGGAGCGCCCGGTGCTGCTGTTCAGCGGGGGCAAGGACTCCATCGTGCTGCTGCGCCTGGCCGAGAAGGCCTTCCGCCCGGGGCGCTTTCCTTCCCGCTCATGCACGTGGACACCGGGCACAACCCCGAGGTCATCGAGTTTCGCGACCGCCGCGTGGCCGAGCTGGGCGAGCGCCTGGTGGTGGCCCGCGTTCAGGATTCCATCGACCAGGGCCGCGTGACCGAGGAGACCGGCCCGCGCGCGCTCGCGCAACCGCCTGCAGACCGTGACGCTGCTGGACGCCATCGAAGCGCACGGCTTCGACGCGGCCTTCGGCGGCGCGCGACGCGACGAGGAGCGCGCGCGGGCCAAGGAGCGCATCTTCTCCTTTCGCGACGACTTCGGCGGCTGGGACCCCAAGCGCCAGCGCCCTGAGCTGTGGAACCTCTACAACGGGCGCATCCGCCGCGGCGAGCACGTGCGCGTCTTTCCCTGAGCAACTGGACCGAGCTGGACGTGTGGCGCTACATCCATCGAGAGCGCCTCGAGGTACCCTCGATCTACTTCGCCCACGAGCGCGAGGTCTTCGCCCGCGACGGGATGCTCTATGCCCACTCCCCATGGGTGGAGCTGACGGACGGTGAGGAGCCCTTCAGCGCCTCGGTGCGCTATCGCACGGTGGGCGACATGAGCTGCACCGGGGCGGTGGCCTCCCAGGCCGCCGACCTGGAGTCCGTGGTCGGCGAGATCGCCGCCACCCGCATCACCGAGCGCGGCGAGACCCGCGCCGACGACCGCGTCAGCGAGGCCGCCATGGAGGACCGCAAGCGAGAGGGCTACTTCTGATGGCGGCGCTGGACACCACCGGCGTCGGCGAGGACGTGCTGGATGAGATGGGCGGCGCTGGACTGCTGCGCCTGGCCACCGCGGGCTCGGTGGACGACGGCAAGTCCACCCTGATCGGCCGCCTGCTGCTGGACTCCAAGGCCATCCTGGCCGACCAGCTCGAGCACGTGGAGGAGGCCTCCAGGCGCCGCGGGGGCGCCGCGGGGCACCTCGACCTCTCGCTGCTCACCGACGGCCTGCGTGCCGAGCGCGAGCAGGGCATCACGATCGACGTCGCCTACCGCTACTTCGCCACCGCCCGGCGCAAGTTCATCATCGCCGACACCCCCGGCCACGTGCAGTACACGCGCAACATGGTCACGGGGGCGTCCACCGCCGACCTGGCCGTCGTGCTGGTCGACGCGCGCCACGGGGTGGTCGAGCAGAGCCGGCGCCACGCCTTCGTGGCCGCGCTGCTGGGGATCCCCCACGTGGTCGTGGCGGTCAACAAGATGGACCTGGTGGACTTCGACCGCGCGCGCTTCGAGGCGATCGAGCACGACTTCCGCGCGCTGGCCGAGCACCTGGGACTGGGCGACGTGACGGCGATCCCCATGAGCGCGCTGCACGGCGACAACGTGGTCGACCGCTCGGAGCGCACCCCGTGGTACGACGGCCTGGCGCTGCTGGAGCACCTCGAGCAGCTCGAGGTGGCCGACGACGCCAACCTCGAGGATCTGCGCCTCCCCGTCCAGTGGGTCATCCGCGACCATGCCAGCGACTTCCGCGGCTACGCCGGGCAACTGGCCTCCGGCGTGCTCCACACCGGCGACGAGGTGGTCGCCCTGCCCTCCGGTCGGCGCACCACGGTGACCGGTGTGCAGCTCGGTGGCGAGGAGGTCGGCGCCGCGCTGCCCGGCCAGTCGGTCACCGTCCGCCTGGGCGACGAGGTCGACGTCTCGCGCGGCGACGTCCTGTGCGCTCCCGCGCGCGAGCCCGCATCCGCGCGCGAGCTGGAGGCCGACCTGTGCTGGATGGGCGAGGCGCCGCTGCGCTCGCGCGGGCGCTACGCGATCAAGCTCATGACCCAGGGGGCCCGCGCGCTGGTCGACGAGGTCGTCCATCGCATCGACGTCGACTCGCTCGAGGCGCAGCCCGCCGACGGCCTGCAGCTCAACGACATCGGCCGGGTGCGCCTGCGCCTCTCCGCGCCGCTGGTCTTCGACCCCTACGCGCGCAACCGCGCCACCGGGGCCTTCGTCCTCGTCGACGAGGCCACGAACGACACGGTGGCGGCGGGCATGGTGGTGTGACGCTGGCTGATCCAGCGCGACCTCCGAGGCGTTGGACCGGACACTGGCCGCTGCGGTGGAGAACGATCCTGTCGGGAGGGTGAGCCGAGCGCCGACCCGCAGACGGGCGGGAGCGATCGCCGCTCAGCTGGCGGCACGCGGGCCCAGAGGCAGGAGCTACACCACGCCCACCGCCTCGACCCCCGCCACGTGGCCAGACATCGCCAGCGATCCCTGGCCACCGGGCCATGGGAGCCCTCCGGTGCACGGGCCAGCATGCTGGCCCCGTGCGCCTCTCCCCCCGCGACCAGGACAAGCTCATGACCTTCATGGCCGCCGAGGTGGCCCGCCGCCGCCGCGAGCGCGGGGTCAAGCTCAACCACCCGGAGGCGGTCGCCCTGCTCTCCGCCGAGCTCATGGAGGGTGCGCGCGACGGACGCTCCGTCGCCGACCTCATGGCCTACGGCACCACGATCCTCAGCGGCGACGATGTGATGGAGGGCGTAGCCGAGATGGTCCACGAGGTCCAGATCGAGGCCACCTTCCCCGACGGCACCAAGCTCGTCACCGTCCACGACCCCATCGTGCCCGCCCAGCCCGACGGCGAGGTGCCGCCGCTGCCGCGGGAGGGCGCGGTCTGATGATCCCCGGCGAGATGCTGCCCGCCGACGGACCCGACGTCGAGCTCAACGCCGGGCGCGCGGGCGTCACGGTCACCGTGGCCAACACCGGTGATCGCCCGATCCAGGTGGGCAGCCACTTCTGCTTCTTCGAGGTCAACCGCGCGCTGCGCTTCGATCGCGCGGCCGCCTACGGCATGCGCCTGGACGTCCCCGCAGGAACCTCGGTGCGCTTCGAGCCGGGCGACGAGCGCGAGGTGCGCCTGGTGGCGCTGGGCGGCCGTCGCATGATCCGCGGCCTCAACGGCCTGATCGACGGCGCGCTGGACGACCCGGCGGTGCGCGAGCGGGCCATGCGCCGCGCCGGGGAGCGGGGCTTCCTGGGGGCTGGCGGATGAGCTCGCTCAACCGCACGCGTCACGGCGGCCTGTTCGGCCCCACGGTGGGCGACCGGCTGCGCCTGGCCGACATGGCGCTGGTGGTCGAAGTGGAGCACGACCTCACCGTCGCCGGCGACGAGGCCGTCTTCGGCGGGGGCAAGACCGTGCGCGACGGGATGGCCCAGGGCATCGCCACCCGCGCCGAGGGCGCCATGGACCTAGTGATCACCAACGCGGTGATCATCGACCACTGGGGCGTGGTCAAGGCCGACATCGGCGTGAGCGACGGGCGCATCGCCGGGATCGGCAAGGCCGGCAACCCCGACACCATGGAGGGCGTCACGCTGGTCATCGGCCCGGCCACGGAGATCATCGCCGGGGAGGGCGGGATCGTCACCGCCGGGGGCATCGACTCCCACATCCACTTCATCGCTCCCCAGCAGGCCATCGAGGCGATCGCCTCGGGCGTGACCACCATGCTGGGCGGCGGCACCGGCCCGGCCACCGGCACCAACGCGACGACGTGCACCCCGGGCGAGTGGAACCTCCACCGCATGCTCGAGGCCGCCGAGGCGCTGCCGCTGAACTTCGGCTTCCTGGGCAAGGGCAACTCCGCCCGCCCCGACGCGCTGCGCGAGCAGGTCGTGGCGGGCGCGCTGGGTCTCAAGCTCCACGAGGACTGGGGCACGACCCCCGAGGCCATCCGCACGTGCCTGACCGTCGCCGACGAGCTCGACGTGCAGGTGGCCATCCACACGGACACGCTCAACGAGTCGGGCTTCCTGGAGGACTCGCTGGCCGCCCTCGAGGGCCGCACGATCCACACCTACCACACCGAGGGCGCCGGCGGCGGCCATGCGCCGGACATCATCCGGGCCTGCGGCCAGTGGAACGTGCTGCCCAGCTCGACCAACCCGACGCGCCCCTACACGGTCAACACGGTGGACGAGCACCTGGACATGCTGATGGTCTGCCACCACCTCAGCCGCTCAGTGCCCGAGGACATCGCCTTCGCCGAGAGCCGGATCCGCGCGGAGACCATCGCCGCCGAGGACGTCCTCCACGACCTCGGCGCCTTCAGCATGATCGCCTCGGACTCGCAGGCCATGGGCCGCGTGGGCGAGGTGTGGATGCGGACCTGGCAGACCGCCGACAAGATGCGCCGCCAGCGCGGGCCGCTGGCGGGCGACTCCGACCGGGCCGACAACGAGCGCGTCAAGCGCTACGTGGCCAAGGTGACCATCAACCCCGCGGTCACGCACGGGATCGGCCACGAGGTCGGCTCCGTCCAGGCCGGCAAGCTGGCCGACCTGTGCCTGTGGAAGCCGGCCTTCTTCGGCGTCAAGCCCGAGATCGTGCTCAAGGGCGGGCTCATCGCCTGGGCGCAGATGGGCGACGCCAACGCCTCCATCCCCACGCCCGAGCCCGTCCTGCCCCGCCCCATGTTCGGCGCCCATGGACGCGCCGTGCAGTCGACGTCGGTGACCTTCGTGTCCCAGGCGGCCGCGGAGGCCGACCTGGGCGGGCGGCTGGGCCTGGACAAGCGCCTCGTGGCGGTGAAGGGCACCCGCGGGCTGGGCAAGGTCGACATGGTGCGCAACGACCTGCTGCCCGCCATCGAGGTCGACCCGGAGACCTACGCCGTAACCGTCGACGGGGAGCTCATGACCTCCGAGCCCGCCGCCGAGCTGGGCCTGGCGCAGCGCTACTTCCTGTTCTAGGGCGATGGGCGCCCGCCTGCTCCCGCTCCTGCAGCTGTCCGACAGCGCGTTCCCGACGGGGGCCTTCAGCCACTCCCTGGGGCTGGAGACACTGGTGGCCGCCGGCGTGGTCGGTGACGCGCCGACGCTGCGCGCCGCCATCGCCGACCACCTCGGCGCCCTGGCCACCGCCGACCTCCCGGCGCTGCGCCAGGCCGCGGACGGCGAGTCCCTGGAGCGGGTGGTGACCCTGGACCGCACCCTCGGCGCCACCAAGCTCGCCCGGGAGGCGCGCGCGGCCAGCGTGGCCACCGGGCGCAGCCTGCTGGCCAGCGCCGCGGCGCTCGAGCTCGACGACGCGCGGCTGGCGACCTACCACGACCGCGTACGCGGCGGGAGCGCGCCCGGCCACCATGCCGTCGCCTACGGGGTCGTGGCGGGCGCGCTGGTCCTGGAGCCCGGCGAGGCGATGAGCGCGTACGCCTTCGCCGCCTGCTCGGCGCTCGTCGCCGTCGGCCAGAAGCTCATCCCGCTGGGCCAGCGCTCCGCCCAGCGCACCCTCTTCACCCTGCACGCGCCGATCTCCGCGGCGGTGGCCGCCGGCGCGGCGCACGATCCCGCCGATCTCTTCTCCTTCGCCCCGATCCAGGAGGTGGCCTCGATGGTCCACGAACGCCAGCGCACCCGACTGTACATCTCATGACCGCGCTGAAGCTGGGGGTCGGCGGGCCGGTGGGCTCGGGCAAGACCGCGCTGGTGGCCGAGCTGTGCCGCCGGCTGGGCGGCGAACTGGAGATCGCCGCGGTGACCAACGACATCTTCACCCGCGAGGACGCCGAGTTCCTGATCGCCGCGGCCGTGCTGCCCGAGGGTCGCGTCGTTGGCGTGGAGACTGGCGGGTGCCCGCACACGGCGATCCGCGACGACGTCTCCATGAACGCGCTGGCCGTGGAGGACATGGAGCAGCGCTTCCCCGGCCTCGACCTGGTCTTCGTCGAGAGCGGCGGCGACAACCTCAGCGCCTCCTTCAGCCCCGACCTGGTTGACGCCTCGATCTACGTCATCGACGTTGCGGGCGGGGACAAGGTGCCGCGCAAGGGCGGGCCGGGCGTCACGCGCTCGGAGCTGCTCGTGGTCAACAAGATCGACCTCGCCCCACTGGTGGGCGCGGACCTGGCGGTGATGGACCGCGACGCGCGTGCCCTACGCGACGAGGCGCCCATCGCGTTCACGTCGGTGGTCCACGGCGACGGGATGGAGGAGGTGATGGCATGGGTGCGTACGGCGGTGGCCCAGCGCAGCTGGAGGCCCGCGGGCTCGACCCTGCGCGGCGACGGCTCGCATCACCACCATCACCCCCACAGCCACGCCCACGGCTGAGCGGCCAGCACGGGACCTGCGCGGTGCGCCTCGCCCGCCACGGGGAGGCCACCGCGGTGGTGATGCGCTACGCGTCGCAGCCATGGGGCGCCGTGCAGGTGGCGCGTCCTGACCGCTCGGGCATGCCCGAGGTGCTGCTGACCAACCCCGGCGGCGGGACGCTGGGCGGTGACCGGCTCGACCTGCGGGTGGAGGTCGGCCCGGGCGCCCGCGCCACCGTCTGCACCCAGGGCGCCGCCAAGGCCTACCGCGGCACGCAGGCGCTGCAGCGCACGCGCCTGTCGGTGGGGGCCGGCGGGCTGGCCGAGTACGTGCCCCACCACGTCATCCCCTACGCCGAATCGCGCTGGCGCCAGGAGACGGTGGTCGAGCTCGCAGCCGACGCGCGGCTGCTGGCCTGGGAGGCCTTCGCGGCCGGCCGCCTGGCCCACGGCGAGCGCTTCTCCTTCGCCGCGCTGGGCGGCCGCACGCTGATCGTGCGCGACGGCGCCCCCGAGGTCATCGACGGCCTCGAGCAGGGCGGCGGCGGCGAGCCCTTCGGGGGCTGGCCCTACCTGGCCACCGTCCACCTGCTGGCGCCCGCGCCGCTGGAGGCGCTGGCCCGCGAGCTCCACACGCTCCTGGAGGGCGTGGCCGGCGTATGGGGCTCGGCCAGCGCGCCGGTCGAGGGCGTGCTGTGCGCGCGGCTGGTCGCCGGAGGCGCGCCCGCGCTCGCCGCGGCCCTCAACGCGCTGCGCGCGCGGGCGCGTACCGCGCTGGGCTGCGCCGCGCCGGCGCGGGAGGTGGTCTGATGGCCGCGCTGGCGACGCTCGACGGCGTGATGGCTCCCTGGGCGCGGCGGGCGGAGGCACGCCCCGCGCTGGAGCTTGCCGACTCGTGCCTGCGCGGTGTGGGCCAGGTGGTCTTCATGAACAACCCGGTCACGGGGCTGCTGATCCTGGCCGGGCTCACCCTCGCCTCGGTGTGGCTGGGCGTGGCCACCGCGATCGGGGTGGTGGCCGCGACGCTGGCCGCGCGCGTCCTGGCCTTCGACCGCACGGCGATCCGCGGCGGGCTGTATGGGTTCAACGGCGCGCTGGTGGGCGCCGGCCTGGCCACCTTCCTGGTGCCCGCCTTCGACGTCGAGTCGATCGTGGCCGTCGTCGTGGTGGCGGCCTTCTCGACGGTGGTCACCGCAACGCTGTCGCGCCTGCTGGTGCCCACGCTGGGGGTGCCCGGGCTCACGCTGCCCTTCAACCTGGCCACGCTCGCCTTCCTGGCCGCCGCCGCGGGCGGCGAGGGCTTCGCCCCCGTGGTGGAGCCGGCGCTCCCCGCCGCGGGCGAGGGCGTGGACGGCGCGCTGCGCTCGCAGGAGGACGGCGGCGCGGCCGCGGCGGTGCCGGCGTTGGCCAACGCGCTGCTGCGCGGAGTCGGGCAGGTGTTCCTGGCCGACAGCGCTGTGGCGGGCCTGCTGGTGCTGGCCGGGATGGCCGTGTGCTCGCGCATCGCGGCCGGCTTCGCGCTGGTCGGCTCGCTCGTCGGGCTGCTCGTCGCGGTGGCGCTGGGTGGCGACGGCTTTGCCGCCTACCACGGGCTGTGGGGCTACAACTCGGTGCTGTGTGCCGTGGCCATCGGGGGCGTGTTCTTCGTGCTGGATCGCCGCTCGGCCGTCCTGGCGGTCCTGTGCGCGGCCGCGGGCGCGGTGCTGTTCGCCGCCGTGGGCACCTTCCTCTCGCCGGTCGGCCTGCCGGGCTTCACGCTGGCCTTCTGCCTGGCCACGCTCGCCTTCCTGCTCATCAAGGACGCGGGCCCCGGCGTGCAAGCGGTTTCGCTCGCGGAGATCACCACGCCGGAGCGCCACCGCCGGGTGCGGCACGTGCCCGGGGTTGCGCCGGGGCGGGACGCCCTGGGCGTCGAGCGCTGAATAGACTGCCGCGCCGCACATGTTCTCCAAGGTCCTGGTCGTCAACCGCGGCGAGATCGCGGTCCGCATCCTCCGCGCCCTGGAGGAGATGGGCATCGACGGCGTGGCCGTGTACTCGGACATCGACCGCGACGCCCTGCACGTCAAGCGCGCCTCCGAGGCCTACCTGCTGGGCGGCGCAACGGCCGCCGAGAGCTACCTCAACGTCGAGCGCATCCTCGAGATCTGCCGTGAGTCGGGCGCGCAGGCCGTGCACCCGGGCTATGGGTTCCTGGCCGAGAACGCCGACTTCGCCCGGACCTGCGAGGAGGCCGGGATCACCTTCATCGGCCCGCCCGCCGACGCCATCGACGCCATGGGCAACAAGACCCGCGCGCGCGAGCTGATGCGTGACGCCGGGGTGCCCATCGTCCCCGGCACCACCGACCCCGTGGAGGATGTCGAGGCCGCCCGCAAGCTCATCGGCGACGAGATCGGCTATCCGGCGGCCATCAAAGCCGCGGGCGGCGGCGGAGGCAAGGGCTTTCGCGTGGCCATGGACGAATCCGAGCTGGAGAAGGCCTTCGAGGGCGCGGCGCGCGAGGGCGAGAAGTTCTTCTCCGACGCGACGGTCTACCTCGAGCGCTACCTGTCCGACCCGCGCCACGTCGAGGTGCAGGTGCTGGCCGACCGCCACGGCAACGTGATCCACCTCTACGAGCGCGACTGCTCCATCCAGCGCCGCCACCAGAAGGTCATCGAGGAGTCGCCCGCGCCCGAGTGGATCGTCACGCCCGAGCTGCGCGAGCGCATCGGCCAGATCGGCGTGGAGGCCGCGCGCGCGGTGGACTACGTGGGCGCCGGGACGGTCGAGGGACTGCTGTCCTCCGATGGCGGCGAGTACTTCTTCCTGGAGATGAACACCCGGGTGCAGGTCGAGCACAGCGTGACCGAGATGACCACGGGGATAGACATCGTCAAGGAGGGCATCCGCGCCGCGGCCGGCGAGGAGCTCAGCGTCTCCCAGGAGGAGGTCTCGCTGCGCGGCCACGCCATCGAGTGCCGCATCAACGCCGAGGACGCCTCGAAGAACTTCGCCCCCGCCCCGGGCAAGGTCGGGTCCTACAAGGAGCCCGCGGGGCCGGGCGTGCGCGTCGACGCTGGGCTGGAGGCCGGCGGCGAGGTGTCGCCCATGTACGACCCGATGGTGGCCAAGCTCATCGTGTGGGACGTCGATCGCGAGCAGGCCACCCGGCGGATGCTGCGCGCGCTGGGCGAGTATGAGATCGAGGGCCTGAAGACGCTGATCCCCTTCCACAAGGCGCTGCTGGCCACCGATCAGTGGGCGCGCGGGGAGACCTGCCGCGACCTGCTCGAGGACAAGGACTGGCTCGAGACGCTGGCCTTCGACAAGCCGGCCGCGCCGGCCGACGACGACGAGGAGGAGACCGTCGAGCAGGCCTACACCGTGGAGGTCAGCGGGCGGCGCTTCGACGTCAAGGTGATCGGCCCACCCATGGCGGCGGGCGCCGCGGCCCCCGCCAACGGGTCGGGCGCCGCGGGCGGTCGCACGGCGCCCAAGCGCTCGGCGCGAGCTGGCGGTGACGGCGCCGGCGGCGGCGACACCCTGGCCTCCCCGTTGCAGGGCAACGTGTGGAAGGTGGTCGTCGAGCAGGGCCAGACCGTGGAGGAGGGCCAGCTCGTGACCATCATCGAGGCCATGAAGATGGAGAACGAGATCACCGCCCACAAGGCGGGCACCATCGCCGAGCTGCCCATCGAGGAGGGCGGCTCCGTCTCTCCCGGCGACACCATCGCGGTGATCGCCGACACCGGCGACGACGAAGGCTGAGAGTCCCGTCAGTCCGCCGGGCGGCAGGCGACGCTGCCCGGATCCATGCGCCAGCCGCCCTCGCGGCGCGTGAGGTCCAGGCGCCCGGGGTCGGTGGGCTGCGAGCCCCCGAGGCGCACGTCGATGTTCACGCCGGCGCTCTCGCCCTCCCAGAGACCGAGGTCCGCCTCGACGACCTCCACGCGCTGAAGGTCACCACGGCGCTCGCGGTAGTCGTCCAGTGAGGCACGCGCGCGGAAGTCCTCGCCGACGAGCTCGTAGGCCGCCGCGATGTCACCGGCCTGCAGGCGGCGGTAGAAGAGGCGAACGGTCTCCTCAGGGCCGGGTTACCCGTCGGTCGGTGGACGCTGCGCGCCCTCGGGCGGTCTCGGGGGCTGCTCCCGCGGGGGATCCGGCGACTGGCCACAGCCGGTCGCCAGCGCGAGCGCCCCGGCGATGGCGACGACCCCCGCCCAGCGGCGGGCAGTCGCTCCCGGGTGCTGCGTGACCAAGATGCCACCCGGCTTGTCTCCCCAGCCGGAGGCCAAGCGGGGGATGCGCCACGGTGGGCGCGGCTGCGTCCGGCGATACAGTCGGCCCGGTGCGCTCCGCCGCGGCCTCGGTCACCACGAGCTGCGTGGTGGCCCTCGTGGGCGTGTCGGCCTTCTTGCGCACCCGCGGGATCGAGGCCGGCTACTGGACCGACGAGGGCCTCGCGCTGGGATTCGCCTCCCTCCCGCCGTGGGACATCCCCGCCGCGCTCGCCCAGGACGGCTCCCCGCCGCTGTACTTCCTGGCGCTGTCGGGCTGGGTGAACATGGTGGGCACGGGCGAGGTGGCCACCCACGCGCTCAGCCTGCTCATCGCGCTGGCGGCCGTGCCGGTCGCCTGGTGGGCCGGGCGATCGCTGTTCGGCCCGCGCGCGGGGTTGATGGCCGCGCTGCTGGCCGCCCTGCACCCGTATCTGACCTTCTACGCGCAGGAGACGCGCATGTACGCGCTCGTCGTCCTGCTGTCCATGCTCGCCGCCGCGGGCTTTGCCGGCGCCTTCGCCCTGGGGCGCCGGCGGTGGCTGGTGGGCTTCGTGCTCGCCAGCGCCGCGCTGCTGTACACCCACAACTGGGGGGTGTTCCTGGTCGGGGGCTCCGTGGCGGCCCTGGCCCTGGTGTGGGCACGCCGCCCGGCGGCCCGCCGAGGGCTGGCGCGCGACGCGGTGGTGGCCTACGGCGCGCTGGCCCTCCTCTACGCACCGTGGGTTCCGACGCTGCTGGGCCAGGCCGCGCAGACGGGCGCCCCGTGGTCGACCGCGCCGGGCCCGGAGGACCTGGTCGTCACCACCGCGATCGCGCTGGGGGCCGTCGTGGTCGGCGTACTGACCAGCCGCGTGGTCTGCGGGCGGTGGCCGTGGCGGGAGGAGACCCTGGCCGAAGGGTCGCAGGCGGGGAGCGCGAGGGCACCCGGGCGCGGCGCGGCGCGCGCCGGCACGGGCGCTCCCGCCGCCGGCGGGACGGCCGGCGGGTCGCGGCGGCTGGCCCTCGCGGTGCTCGTCCTCCTGCCCGTGGCCACCCTCCTCATGGCCTGGCTGGTCTCCCAGGTTTCGCCCTCGTGGGCGAGCCGCTACGTGGCCGTGGCGGTCGGGGCGGGCGTGCTGCCGGCGGCCGTCCTCCTGACGCCCGCCGGGCGCTGGGGGGCGGGCGTGGTGGTGGTGCTGGGGGCGGTGGCGACCGTCCCCGTGACCCAGGGCGTCCCGGGCAAGGGCAACGCCCGGGCGGTGGCCGAGGGCGTACGGGCGAGCGGGGTGGGCGCCGGCGACCTCGTGGTCGCCGCCTTGCCCGAGCACGTCGCCGTGATGCGCCGCTACCTCGGCGCGGAGATGCGCTACGCGACGACGATCGGTCCCGAGCGCGAGCCACTGATCTTCGACTGGCGCGACGCGCCCGAGCGCCTGCGCGCGGCCGACCCCCGCGCGGGAACCGAGCGGGCGGCCGCCTCTCTGGCGCCCGGCGACGAGCTCGCGCTCGTGCAGCCCGTCGAGCGCTACCAAGAACGCGACGCGCCGTGGGCGCGGCTCGTGCGCGAGCGCTCGGCGCAGTGGCAGCGCCGGCTGGACGCTCATCCGCGGCTGCGCCGGGTGGCCGTGGTGCCCCGCGGGCGCGGCGAGGCGCGGGCCTTGGTGTACCGGCGGCGCTAAGGGTCCAGCGCGGCGACCAGCCGAGCATGATCCTCCGGGCCACGCACCGCGACCCGGAGGTGATCGCCGCTCAGGCCGGGGAAGGTGCTCGCCGGGCGCACCGCGATGCCCTGGTCGGCCAGGCGATCGATGGTTGCGTCGCCATTGGGCACCTCGAGCAGCGCGAAGTTGGCGGTGGCCGGCCAGGTGGTGATGTGGGAGAGCGCGCCGAGACGGGCCAGGAGGTCGGTCCGTGCGCCCGTCACGGCGCGCGCGATGCGCAGCGGCGTGGTCGTGTCCCCCGCGCAGTGCTCGATCGCGGCCAGCGCCGCGGCGTTGACGCTCCACGGCTGGCGCTGAGCCTCCAGGGCGGCCACCAGCTCGGCCGGCGCGAGCAGATGGCCCGCGCGTAGCCCGGCCAGGCCCCACAGCTTGGTGAGGCTACGCACCACGACCAGGCCGGGGAGGTCGCGCCGCGCGGCGAGGCTGTGGTGGGGGTGCTCGGTCAACTCGAGGAACGACTCGTCGACGACGAGGACGCGGTGCGGGGCCGCGAGCGCGGCGATGGTGTCGGCCGGGTCGAGGTTGCCCGTCGGGTTGTTGGGGTTGCCCAGCACGACCAGGTCGGCCTCGGCGGGGACGTCCTCGGGCACCAGGCGCCAGTCGTCGGCGGGGCGCTGCACGCGGGTGACCGGCGCGCCGGTGGCGCGCAGCGCGGCCTCCGGCTCGGTGAAGGCGGGGTGGACGCAGACCGCATGGCGCGGGCGCAATGCGTGGGCGATGAGCCAGAAGGCCTCGCACGCGCCATTGAGCAGGAGCACCTCGCCGGGCGGACGGCCATGGCGGCCAGCGACCGCCTCGCGCGCGGGCCGCTCGTCGGGGTAGGGCGCGCTGTCGGCCAGCGCGCGCTCCAGCGCGGCGCGCAGCGCCGGCGAGGGAGGAGTGGGCCAGACGTTGACCGCGAAGTCGAGGGTGCCGGGCCGGACGAAGACGTCGCCGTGCGTGCGCAGCGGATCGCTCATGCGCGCGCCCAGCCGACGCTGGGCGCCTTTCCTTCGCCTACCGACCAGAACCCGCCCAGCGGCCGTCCCGGCGGGCGTCCTCTCGCCGACCTGGGCGCCTTTCCGTCGCATACCGACCAGAACCTGCCCAGGCCCCAGCCCGGCGGACGTCCTATCACCACGCCGGGCGTCCTCAGGGCACACAGCACGGTCCACGCGGCGAGCGCCGCGCTCGCCGCGCCGATGGCGCTCGAGAGGCGCGTGGCGCGGTGGACGTCGGCGGGGGTCGGGGGATCGCCGTCGCCGAGGGTGGGGCGCTGCTCGGTGTGCGAGGGATAGCGATTGGTGCCGCCCAGGCGGACATCCAGCGCGCCGGCGAAAGCCGCCTCGAGTCGCCCCGCGTTGGGGCTCGGATGTGCGCCACCGTCGCGGCGCAGCGTGACCCATGCCCGGCGCCGGTCGCCGCCCACCAGCGGGGCCAGCACCACCGCGAGCAGCGCGCCGAGCCGCGCGCCTGGCCAACCGAGCAGGTCGTCCAGGTGCGCCGCGGCCCAGCCGAAGCGCTCGTGGCGCGGCGAGCGGTGGCCCACCATGGCGTCCAGCGTGTTCGCCGCGCGGTAGGCGGCCACCGTCCCAGGCCCGCCGACCGCGCCCCAGAGGAGCGGGCCCACCACCGCGTCCGCGGTGTTCTCGGCCACCGACTCGATCGCGGCGCGGCACAGCTCGTCGGAGCCCATCCCCGAGGGATCGCGGCCCACCAGGCGGGGAAGCCGCTCGCGCGCGCGGCAGAGGTGGCCCCTCTCGACCACACCGGCGACCAGCCCGGCCCCGCCCGCGAGCCCCCCGCCCCCCAGCCCCCCCCACACCACCCCCGCCCCGGACAAAACCCCCCCGGGAGAGGCGACCCACCGCCCCCACTCCGAACAACGGCGGGGAGGGCAACAGGGGTGCGAGAATTGTT
>JAUJOF010000001.1:41400-79680 GCA_030447785.1 Solirubrobacteraceae bacterium | reverse complement strand
GTTGTGATTTATGTTGTGTGATGTTCTTTTCGCGGGTCACTGGGGTTGGGCGCCCTCCCGGTGGGGCGGGGGCCCCCCGGGGGGGGCAGGCGGCGGGGGGGGGGGTCTGGGGGGCCCGGTCGCCCCCGGCGGGGCCCCGTGCGGGGCCTCGCGCTCGAGCGACCGGCCCCCGAGCACCGCCCACACCACCCCGGCAGCGAAGAAGACGCGCGCGGGAGAGGCGACCGAGCGCCCCGCGCCTCCTCGCCCTCGCTGCCCCAGCGCAGCCACCCCCACGAGCACCGCTCCCACCAGCACCGTCACGTACCCCGCCCCGGTCACCCGCGACGGGCGCCACACCGCCCGCTCGAGCGCATCCGCCACCGCGCCGAACCCCGCCACGGGGTGCCAGCGCACCGGATCTCCCAGCACACGGTCACCCACGAAGCCCAGGACCAGCCCGACCGACCGCTCAGAGCGCATCCAACGCCAGCGCCCGCCCCGCCACCACGAGCAACGCCTCGTCCGCGCGCGCCGCCCACACCGCGTTGACGCGCCCGAGCAGGTCGCGGAAGTGCCGGCCCAGAGGCGTGTCGGGGACGACACCCATCCCGACCTCGTTGCTCACCGCCAGCGTCGGCGCGCAGCGCGCGGCGCAGGCCGAGGCGGCCCGCTGCGCAGCGGTCACGACTGCCTCCTCCCCGTCGCCGCGTCCCATCAGGTTGGCCACCCACAGCGACAGGCAGTCGACGACCACGCACACCTCGCCGTCGACGCCGGCCAGCGCATCCTCGAGCGCCACCGGGGCCTCCACCGTGCTCCAGTCTGCCGGCCGCTCGGCCCGGTGGCGGGCGATCCGCGCGGCCATCTCCTCGTCGCCCGCCTCGCCGGTGGCCACGAACACCACTGCGCGGCCGCTCGCCTGCGCACGGCGCACGGCCAGCGACGATTTCCCGCTGCGCGTGCCCCCGAGCAGGAGTGTCAGCGGCACCGGGGGTGCCCCCGCAGGCCCGCGGCCATCAGAAGTCCAGTCCCCGCTTGGCGCGCACGCCGCGGTCATAGGCATGCTTGACCTTGCGCATCTCGGTCACCGTGTCGGCCACCTCGACGATCGCCTCGGGGGCGTCGCGCCCGGTGACGACCACGTTGACCTCCTCGGGGCGGGAGCGCAGCACCTGCGCGACCTCGCCCGCGTCGATCCAGCCCCAGTTGACCGGGTAGGTCAGCTCATCGAGGACCACGAGCTTGTGCTCGCCCGCCGCGATGGTGACCTGCGCCTGCTCCCAGGCCGCGCCGGCCAGCGCCCGGCTGCGCTCGAGGTCGTCGGTCAGCCAGGTGAAGCCGTCGCCCGTCTTGGCCCAGTCCACCCCCAGGCGCGTCGCGATCTCCTCCTCGCCCACCTTCCAGCGGCCCGACTTGACGAACTGGAGGACGGCCACCCGCCATCCGCGCGCCACGCCGCGCATCACGGTGCCGAAGGCCGCCGTGGACTTGCCCTTGCCGTGCCCCGTGTTGACGATCACGACCGAGCGCTGGCGCGTGAGCGGCGGGCGCTCGGGCGTCTCGGTGGGGACCACGCTGGGGTCGCGATCCGGTCTGCACCTGCTCATCAAGCGTCCGTTCTGTGGCGAGGATAGCGTTGTGGCGCGTGGACGACGCTCCCGCCACGCCCCGGGCCTGGGTCGTGGCCGAGGGTCGCGCTCAGGTGCTCGCCTGCTCGACCGCCGCGGCGGCGCCCTGCGTCCACGGCTCCCCGTGGCCGGGCAGCACCGTGCCGGCGTCCACGGCGCCCAGCGCGGCGAGCGACTGGCGTGTGCGCTGGGGATTGGCGTTGAGCGCGTCGGAGATGACCCGTGGCCCCCTCTCGCGCGTGAGCGGGTCGAGGGTGGCCATGGCGTCGCCGGCGAACAGGACCCCCTGGCCGGCCGACAGCAGCGACGCATGGCCCTCGGTGTGCCCGGGCGTGGGGATCACCCGCAGGTTGCCGGGGACGTCGAGCTGCTGCCCGTCGGTGTAGGTGCGCAGCTCGCCGACCCACGTGGGCGTCATGAAGCCGTTGGCGGTGGCATGCGCCACGAAGCCCAGCGCCTGGGGTTTGTAGAGGTGGGGCAGCAGCGAGGGCACCAGCGCGAAGGGCGATGCGCCCTTGGCCTGGCCCTTGGCGCGCGGCGCCTCTCTCTCGTGCACCCACACCGGCGCACCGGTGGCCTGGCGCGCCTTCTCGGCGCCGCCCAGGTGGTCGGGGTGCCCGTGGGTGAGCACGATGGCCGCCACGTCGCGCGGGGAGCGCCCGATGCCCTGCAGCGCTGCCGCGATGCGCGGCCAGCTGCGCGGCCAGCCCGCATCGACCAGCGTGAGCTGGCCGCCCTCCTCGATGACGTACCAGTTGACCAGGCCGTCGGCGTAGCGATGGACGCCGGTTGCGACCTCCTGGAGCTGCTCGGCCATTCCCTGTTCCTCCGTTGATCGGGTTCCCTTCCAGCGGGCTACCCCGAGCGCGGGGATCAGCCCGGGGGCCGGGCCATGACCTCCACCCGGTGGCCGGCGGGGGAGCGCACGAAGGCGCGCGGGGAGCCCCAGTGCTCGGTGCGCGGCTCGGGGTCCAGGCCGGCGCCGCGCAGTCGCTCCAGGGTCGCATCATAGGCGGGGCACACGACGGCGACGTGCGCGGCCGGCGGCACGACAGGGTCATCGGCCCACATGAGGTGGACCTGCGTGGCGTCGCGCTGCACCCAGCGCGACCGACGCGCCAGCGCGTCCGGCGGGCGCACCTCGGCGAAGCCCAGCAGCGCCCAGAAGGCGACCTCCGCCTCGGCGTCGGCCTCGCGCAGCTCCACGGAGACGTGCTGGATCATCGGCCGGCCACCGCCGCCACGTTGGCCTCGTGCACGCGCCGCTGGGCAGCCGTGCGCCGCGCGAGAGGCAGCGCGGCGCCGGGGAGCGCGTCGAGGTAGGCGAGGTCCTCGCGCAGGATGGCCGCGGCGCGCGTGGCGTCGAGCACGCAGCCGTGACCGGGAACCACGTGGTCGGCCTGCTCGACCAGCGGCTCGAGGCGGCGCAGCGTCGCCACGTAGGCCGAGCGCGAGCCGCCGCCGGCCAGGACCGGCAGCTCGGCGGGCGACAGGTAGTCGCCGCACACGAGCACGCGCGCCCAGGGCGCCCACACCGCCATGCCGTCCTCGGTGTGGCCGTCGGCGGAGTGCAGCTCGAGTTCGTGGGCACCGCCCTCCAGCCGCCCGGGCACCGGCAGCGCCTGGACCTGCCCGAGGGCCAGCGGCGCGGAGCGCTCGACGTAGTGCTCCTCGTCGAAGGCGCGCAGCTCGCGCTGGGCCTGCCCCGGTCGCGCGGTCAGCCGCGCCGCGGTGGTCTCCGCGCAGCCCAGGGCGGCCTGCCCGAAGGCCAGGCGCCCCAGCAGGTGGTCCCAGTCGCCGTGCGTGGCCAGCAGGCCGCTGACCGGGAAGCGGGCCTGGGTGGCCAGCGCGGGCAGCGCCTCCAGCTCGCTGGGGTACACGGGCGAGTCGATCACGAAGCCCTCCTCGCCACCGCGCACGAGCGTGCAGGTGGTCTGCCACACCGCGCTGGTGGCCACCACCACGTCGGCGTGCAGGGCGCGAACGTGCATCGGTCAGACGCCGAGCAGCCTGGCCGCCTCGAGGAGGGTCTTGACCTCGGCGGTCGGCTTCGCCTGGCCGCTCTCGAGCTCCTCCTTGTGGCGGTTGACCCAGACCACGGGCACCTTGGCCTTCACGCACGGCTCGACGTCGTGGTAGTAGCTGGCGGCCACGTGGACCCAGCCCTTCTTGGTGCCCATGCGCCGCTCGCACTCCTTGAAGTGCGCCGGGTCGGGCTTGTAGGAGCGCACCTGTTGTGCGGTGACCACGAGGTCGAAGTCATAAGGGATGTGCCGGCGCGTCTGGCCCAGCAGCTTGTCGTCGATGTTGGAGATCAGGCCCGTCTCGAACTTCGAGGTGAACTTCTTGAGCTGCGGGTTGGTCTCCCGGAAGGGCAGCCAGCGTGGCACCGAGTCGGGCAGGAAGCCCGAGCGCGAGGGCTCGAGGTCCCAGCCCACGTCCTTGGCGATCCGCACCGCGGTGCGCCGCAGGACCTCCGCGTAGAGCTCGTAGGAGCCCCCCTCGATCTCGCGGGAGATCTCGTGGAAGCGACGCAGCAGGTCGTCGCGGTCGTCGAAGGAGAAGCCCTCGCGCTGGGCCTCGCGCTCGAAGGCGTCACCGATGCCCGACTCCGAGTCGATGAGCGTCCCGTAGACGTCGAAGCTGACGAAGGTGACCTTGCTGGGGAGCGCCATGCGGCCGGGCATCCTATCCCGCGACGTTTGGTTAGGGTCCTCGGCCGATCGTGGACCTGCTCGAGTACCAGGGCAAACAGCTGTTCGCTCGCCACGGGGTCGCCGTCCCCGAGGGACGGCCGGCGCGCAGCGTGGACGAGGCGGTGGCGGCCGCCGACGAGGTCGGCTACCCGTGTGTGGTCAAGGCGCAGGTCAAGATCGGCGGCCGGGGCAAGGCGGGGGGCATCAAGGTCGCTCAGTCGCGCGAGGAGGCCCGCGAGCACGCCGAGGCCATCCTGGGCATGGACATCCGCGGCTTCACCGTCCACGAGCTGTGGATCGAGGAAGCCAGCGACATCGCCGAGGAGCTGTACGCCTCGATCGTCTTCGACCGCTCGGCCAAGGCGCCGCTGTTCATGCTCTCCACCCAGGGCGGGATGGACATCGAGCAGGTCGCCGAGCGCGACCCCGGCGCCATCGCCCGCCTGCACGTCGACCCGCTCCTGGGCTTCCAGGACTTTCACGCCCGCCGGCTGACCTTCGAGGCCGGCGTGGCGCCCGACCTCGTGCGTCCGATCGGCACCATGCTCGCCAGCCTCTACGACGCGTTCGTCAAGGAGGAGGCGATGCTGGTGGAGGTCAACCCGCTGATCGTCACCGAGAGCCGTGAGGTCGCAGCGCTGGACGCGAAGGTGACCCTCGACGACAACGCGCTGTTTCGCCATCCCGACAACGCCAACCTGCGCGACCTGTCCTCCGAGGACGAGCAGGAGCGCATGGCCCAGGAGCGCGGGCTGACCTACGTCAAGCTCGACGGCGACGTGGGCATCGTGGGCAACGGCGCCGGCCTGGTGATGAGCACGCTCGACGTGGTCGCCCAGGCGGGCGGCTCGCCGGCCAACTTCCTCGACGCGGGCGGCGGGTCCAAGGCCGACGCGATCGTGGCCGCGGTGGAGGTCATCCTCTCCGACCCCAAGGTCAAGGCTGTGCTGTTCAACATCTTCGGCGGCATCACCCGTTGCGACGAGGTGGCCAGGGGCCTGATCGAGGCCTTCGAGCAGGTCAGGCCCCAGGTGCCCTTCGTGGTGCGCCTGGACGGCACGAACGACCAGGAGGGCCGTCGTCTCCTGGACGAAGCGGGCCTACCCGGCGTGCACAGCGAGGCGACGATGCTGGGCGCGGCGCAGAGGGTCGTGGAGCTGGCCCATGGGGGCCGCCCCGGATGAGCGTCCTGGTCGACGACGACACGCGGCTGTGCGTGTCGGGCATCACCGGGCGCGAGGGGACCTTCCACGCCATGAACAACCGGCGCTACGGCACCCACGTCGTGGCCGGCGTGACGCCGGGCAAGGGCGGTCAGGACGTCGAGGGCGTCCCGGTGCACAACACCTTCCACGAGGCCGTCGAGCAGACGGGCGCCAACACCGCGATGGTCTTCGTGCCCCCGCGCTTCGCCGCCGATTCGATCCTGGAGGCGGCCGACGCGGGCATCCGCACGATCATCGCGATCACCGAGGGCATCCCCGCCCACGACGAGCTGCGCGTGTTCAGCCACCTGCAGCGCCTGGACGGGGTGCGCCTGATCGGGCCCAACTGCCCCGGGGTGCTCTCCCCGGCAAGGCCAACGTGGGGATCATCCCCGCCGCCTTCTTCTCGGAGGGCAACGTCGGCGTGGTCTCGCGCTCGGGCACGCTGACCTACCAGATCGGCAACGAGCTGGCCCAGCGCGGCCTGGGCAACTCCTCCATCGTGGGCATCGGCGGCGACCCCGTCCCCGGCTCGAGCTTCGTCGACGTCATCGCGCTGTTCGAGGCCGATCCCGAGACCGAGCTGATCGTCATGAGCGGCGAGATCGGCGGCTCGGCCGAGGAGGAGGCCGCCGAGCACATCGAGCAGCACGTGACCAAGCCCGTCGTCGGCTACATCGCCGGGGTCACCGCCCCGCCCGGCAAGACCATGGGCCACGCCGGCGCCATCGTCTCGGGCTCGAGCGGCAGCGCCGCGGCCAAGATCGAGGCCCTGGAGGGCAACGGCGTGCGCGTCGGGCGCACCCCCACCCAGGTCGCCGAGATCGCCCTCGAGATCCTCGCAACCTGACCAGCGACGACCTCCTCACCCTTCCCTTTACCTCGCAAGCTTCGGGAGGCCCTTGCGCGCGACGACCGCGCGGTAGCCGATCGGCTCGCCGGCCATGGTCAGGCGGTGGCGGAAGGGCTCGTCGGCGAGGATCTCGGTGTCGTCTCCTCCGCCGCGCAGACGGGCCAGGTAGTCGCCGAAGTCGCTGCCGCCGGGCTCGGCGTTCGCGTCGGCGAGCGTCACGGCGAACCAAGAGCCGGCCGGGAAGGGCGCCCACAGGCGCTCGAAGCTCTCGGCGGTGATGTGCCCCATGCCCAGCGACGCGGCGCAGATGATGGTGTTGAGTCGGCGCTCGCGCACGAGCCCCTCCAGATCGTCCAGGTCGTCGACGTCGCCGACGAGGTACTCCTCGTACAGGCCCGGCCGGTCGCGCTGTGCCGCGTCACGGGCCGGAGCGCTGTCGTCCGAGCCCACGACGACCTTGACCCCGCGTCCGGCGACCTCCTCGCCCATGACGCCGTTGCCGGCACCGAGGTCGAAGGCCCGCAGCCGGGCGGGATCGTCGCCGGCACGCTCGCAGGCAGCGACCAGGGTGTCGGCCAGCACGCGTGGCGAATCGCACTTCAGGCGGTTGTGCACAACCTCCTCGTAGAGGCCGGGGATCGCGTACACACGGTCGTACTCGTGCAGCCTCATGGTCTCCGAGCGTCCATCGGGATAGCGGACGGTCAGCGACTCCTCGTGCTGGCCCCGCCCGGGCTGGTCGTCGAGCTCCACCTCGTAGTCCATCGGTTCAGCCTCCTGTGGTCGCGCGGTAGGCCTCGCCCAGGCGGCGCACGCCCTCGTCGATGCGATGCTCCGGCACGCCGGAGTAGGCCAGGCGCAGGGTGTTCTGCCCGCCGTCGAGCAGGAAGTCGGTGCCACGCACGAAGGTCACGTCGCGCTCGTTGGCCGCGTGGAACATCGCGTCCACGTCGGTGCCCTCGGGCAGCTCGATCCACATGAAGTAGCCGCCCTCGGGAGCCACGTAACGGGCCTCGGGCAGGTGGCGGCCCAGCGCCTCGCCCAGGGCGTCGACGCGCTTGCAAAGCGCCGTCTTGACCGTCTCGACCGAGTGGCGCACCCGGCCGCTGGCGCAGAACTCGTGCACGATGCCCTGGGCGACCATGTTGGGCGAGATGTAGGTGTTGGTGGCCAGCAGCTGCACGCGGGCGATGAGGTCGGCGGGGCCGACCAGGTAGCCGACGCGGATGCCCGGGCACACGGTCTTGGAGAACGAGGATGCGTAGACGACGCGCTCGCCGCCCGAGTCCATGGAGAGCATGGTGGGCAGCGTCTCGCCGCGAAAGCGCAGCTCCACGTAGGGGTCGTCCTCGAAGACCACGAAGTCGTGGGTGGCCGCCAGCTCCAGCAGGGCCTCGCGCTTGGCGTGCGACAGCGTGTAACCGGCGGGGTTGTGGAAGTTGGGGATGACGTGGGCGAGCACCGGGCGCAGCCCGTCCTGCAGCCGGGAGCGCAGCGCGCCGACGTCGATGCCGTCGGCCTGCAGCTCGATGGCGTGGATGTCCGCGCCGCGCTCGCGCAGGCCCAGCAGGGTGCGGTCGTAGGTCGGGCGTTCCACCACGACCTGGTCGTCGGGGTCGACGAGCGTGTCGAACAGGAACGCGTCGGCCTGCATCGAGCCGTTGGTCACGAGCACCCGGGAGACCTCGACACCCTGACGCTCGGCGATCCACTCGCGCAGCGGTACGTAGCCCACGGAGGTCCCGTAGGCGGTCAGTCCCCCGGGGTCGCGCTCGAAGGCCCGCTGCGCGGCGGCCCTCAACCCGTCGACGTCGACGATGTCGAGCGAGGGCGCCCCTCGGGCGAAGGAGATCGTGTCGGCCATCTACCGACCGTATCGATCCTTTCCTAGCACGAGCTGCTCGGGCAGAGCCGTACGGTGGGGCGGGGAGGGGTCGGCGAGCACGGAGACGGTCTCGGCCACGGAGCGGGTGACCGCGCACGTGCCCTCCTCGGTGGCCACGGCGACCTCGTCGTCTTCCTGGGCGGCGACCACCTCCCCCCGCAGCCCGGGCTCCAGGCCGGACGCCTTCAGGTAGTGCAGCAGGTCCTCGGCCTCGTTCTCGAAGCGCAGCACGGTGACCTGGGCGCCGAGGTCGACGTCGGCCAGCGGCACGCCCTCGAAACGCTGGCCGGCGGCGATCGGATGGCCGTGGGGGCAGGTGCGTGCGCTGCCGATGGCGGCGAGCATGCGCTCCTCGAGCACCGGGGACATCGCGTGCTCCAGGCGCTCGGCCTCCTCGTGGACCTCGTCCCAGGGTATCCCCAGCACGTCGGTGAGAAAGCGCTCGATGAGCCGGTGGCGCCGCACCACACCCTCGGCGTGCTCGCGCCCGGAGTCGGTGAAGGAGATCTGCTTGCCCGCGTCGCGCGTGATGTAGCCGTCACGCTCCAGCCGGCCGACCATCTCGTGCACCGTGGGTGCCGAGAGCTGCATGGCCCGCGCCACGTTGGCCCCCGTCATGGGAAGCTGGGCCTCGTAGAGCCAGAACAGCGTCTGGAGGTACTCCTCCTCGGCTACGGTGGCGTGCTCGGCGGCCATCGAGAGAGTTTAGCCCTGGCGAGAAGATGCGAGCCGCGGCGGGCTCGGTACCGTCCCGCAGGTGACCCTGCCCCTCGTTCCGCCCCTCGCCCCGCAGCTCGCTCGCTCGCGCTCGAGGCTGCCCGAGGGGGAGGGCTGGGCCTACGAGCCCAAGTGGGACGGATTCCGCGCGCTGGCCTTCGTGGAGGGCGACGAGCTGTTCCTGCAGTCGCGCAACGGCAAGCCCCTGCTGCGCTACTTCCCCGAGCTGCGCTTCGCGCCCGGGCGCTACGTGCTCGACGGCGAGATCGTGATCGCGGCGCCCGAGCAGGAGGGGGACATCCGAAGGATGCCGGAGGCGGCGGATGTCGCCTCCGGAAGAGGGTCCCCAGGTCGTGTCTTCCGCCAGGAGTTCGATCTGTTGGGCCAGCGCATCCATCCCGCCGCCTCGCGGATCGCCAGGCTGGCCGAGGAGACCCCCGCCACCTTCATGGCCTTCGATCTGCTCGCCCACGAGGACCAGACGCTGCTCGACCGCCCATGGACCGAGCGCCGGACTGCGCTCGAGGAGCTGGTGGCCGCGCCCGTCGCGTTGACCCCCGTCGTGCACAGCGCCGCCGAGGCCGAGCCGTGGCTGCACGGGGCCGAGGGGGTCATCGCCAAGGAGGCGGACGCGCCCTATCGCCCGGGAGAGCGCACCGCGATGGTCAAGGTCAAGCGGGTGCGCACCATCGACGCGGTGGTGGCCGGCTACCGCCCGGGCAAGGAGGAGGGCACGGTGGGCTCGCTCATCCTCGGCCTCTACGAGCCGGGGGGGCGCCTTCGTGAGGTCGGCCACTCCTCGGGCTTCACCGCCGCGCAGAAGCGCGCGCTGGTGGAGCAGCTGCGCCCCTACGAGACGGGCGAGCGCGGCAGCGGCGAGCCCAGCCGCTGGACGGCCGGACGCGACCTGGAGTGGGTGATGCTGCGCCCCGAGCTGGTGGTGGAGGTCACCTTCGACCACGTCTCCGACGGGCGCATCCGCCACGGGGCCAAGGTGCAGCGCTGGCGCACCGACAAGGCACCGGCGGAGTGCCTCTGGGACCAGCTGGAGCAGTAGGGTCGGGCCTGCCCCGCCCCGTGCATCTGCGCGACGGGACCAGGGGTGATCCTGCGCTCAAGGGCCCCCGCGTGCCCGCGAGGGCGCCACGCGCCTGCCCTCCCCGGCCTGCTTGGCGAAGTGCGGCGGCCACGGCGCGTCGCCCAGCCCCTCCTCCTCGTCGCGGCGCGCCAGCTCCAGCAGCCCGTCCAGCCGGCAGGCGCGCGCGTCGATGTCCGCGGAGGGGTCGCCGACCTCGCGCAGCCGGGCGGGCACCGTGTCCAGGCGCAGGTCGCCCGGCTCCACATCGGCCACCTCGTCCCAGCGCAGCGGCGTGGACACCCGCGCATCGGGAACCGGACGCACGGAGTAGGCGCTGGCCACCGTGCGGTCGCGCGCGTTCTGGTTGTAGTCCAGGAACACGCCGACGCGCTCCTCCTTCCACCACTTGGAGGTGGCCCGCCCGGGCATGCGCCGCTCGATCTCGCGCGCGAGGGCCAGCGCGGCGCGGCGCACGCCCAGGAAGTCCCATTCGGGCGCGATGCGCACGTTGACGTGGATGCCGCGCGACCCCGACGTCTTGGGAAAGCCGACCAGCTCGTGCTCGTCGAGCAGTTCGCGCACGGCGAGGGCGACGTGGCGGACCTCGTCCCACGGGATGCCCGGGGTGGGGTCGAGATCGATGCGCAGCTCGTCGGGGTGGTCGAGGTCGGCGCGCCGGCACGGCCACGGGTTCCAGTCGATGTTGCCCAGGTTCGTGGCCCACACCAGGTGGGCGGCGTCGTTGGGCACCAGCTCGGTGGCGCTGCGCCCCGAGGGGAAGGTCACCGTGCCCGTCTGCAGCCACTCCGGGCGCTTCTCGGGCACGCGCTTCTGGAAGAAGAAGTCACCGGTGATGCCGTCCTTCCAGCGCTTGAGCACGGTCGGGCGCTCGCACAGGTGGTTGACCAGGGCGTCGGCGACGGTCACGTGGTACTCGACGAGATCGAGCTTGGTGATCGCCGGGCGACCGTCGTGGGCGGGAAAATACTCGCGCGCGGGGCTGGAGATACGCACCTGGCGTCCGGCGGCCTCGACGGTCGTGTAGTCCTTGGCGGCCATGTCCGTGCAGAGTCTGCCCGAGCGGTCGGTCCTCGTGGCCCCGGATGCCTTCAAAGGCACGCTGCGGGCCCCCGAGGTGGCGGGCGCCGTGGGGCGCGGGCTGGAGCGGGCGGGGTGCCCGCCGCCCGATCTGTGCCCGATGGCCGACGGCGGCGAGGGCACGCTGGAGGTGCTGCTGCCGGCGCTGGGCGGCGAGGTGCACGGCGTGGAGGTGCACGACCCGCTGGGGCGTACGGTGCGCGCCGCGATCGGCCTGGTCGAGGACGGCGGGACGGCGATCGTGGAGCTGGCCCAGGCCAGCGGCCTGGGGCTGGTCGCCGAGGCCGAGCGCGACCCCGAGGCCGCCTCCACGTTCGGCACCGGAGAGCTGGTGGCCGCGGCGGTGGCGACGGGCGCGGCGGTGGTGGTGCTGGCCGCGGGGGGCAGCGCCACCAGCGACGGCGGTGCGGGCGCCATCGAGGCCATCGAGGCGGCCGGGGGCCTGCGCGGCGCGCGGCTGGTGGTGCTGTGCGACGTGCGCCTGGCCTACGAGCAAGCGGCTGAGGTGTTCGCGCCCCAGAAGGGCGCCGACCCCGCCACCGTGCGCCGCCTGGCCCGCCGGCTGGACGCCTTCGCCGCGGACCTGCCCCGCGACCCGCGGGGCGTGGCCATGACCGCGCCGGCCGGCGGCCTGGCCGGGGGGCTGTGGGCCACCTACGGCGCGGTGCTCGAGCCGGGCGCCGCCTTCGTGCTCGAGGCGCTGGGCTTCGACGACCGCCTGCGCGCCGCCCGCGCGGTCGTGGTCGGTGAGGGCTGCCTCGACCGCACCTCCCTGCAGGGCAAGGCCGCGGGGGAGATCGCCACCCGCGCCCGGCAGGGTGGCGTACCCTGCCACGCCGTCGTGGGCCGCAACCGCCTCGACCGCTTCGACGCGCGCATCCTCGACCTGCAGGCCGTGCTGGAGGCCGGCACCCTCGAGGACCTCGAGCGTGCGGGAGAGCAGCTTGCCGCCTACCTCTGAGACGACCTCCCCTGCAGTCCTGGGTGCCACGGCACGGACGACTGTCGGCGTGGCCTCAGTCACCGCGCACGGCGCGCTGCGACCCTACGCCCCGGGGTTGAGGCGCGGCGGATAGGCTCGCGGGCCCGATATGCCCGCTCCCCGCGCGCGTCCGAGTCTCCACCTCCCGCTGGCGGGCCGCCGGGCCGTGGTCGTGGGCGCGGGATCCTTCGGCACCGCGGTCGCCGTGCTGCTGGCCCGCGGCGGACTGCGCACCACCCTGCAGGCGCGCACCACCGAGCAGGCCGACCGCCTGCGCGCCGACCGCGAGAACCGCGAGTACCTGCCCGAGGTGGACCTGCCCCCCGATCTGCGCGTCGGCAGCGTGGCCGACGGGCTGGGCCGAGCGGACCTCGTCTTCCTGGGCGTTCCCTCGCAGGGGCTGGACGAGGTCATCGCCTCCCTGCGCAGGCGGGGCTTGTCGGGGCGTACGCCGGTGGTCTCGCTGGCCAAGGGTCTGACGCCTCCCGACGGGCGCGCCCCCACCGCGCTCCTGCGCGAGGCGCTCGGGGAGGGCCGGGTCGCCTGCGTGGGCGGCCCGGCCCACGCCCGGGAGATGGTGGTCGAGGGTGCCGGGCTGGTGGCGGCCTCCACCAACGAGGACCTCGCCGCCACCCTCGCCGCGGTCTTCACCCGCGCGGGTGTGGTGTGCGAGCGCTCCAACGACCCCGTGGGCGTCGAGCTGGCGGGGGCGGCCAAGAACGCGGCAGCGCTGGCCGCGGGCGCCACCGAGGGCCAGGGCATGAACGCCGCGGGCGCCGCGGCGGGCCACATCTTCGCCGAGGTGTGGCGCTACGCCGAGGCGCGTGGCGCGCGGCCGGAGTCCCTGCTGGGGCTGGCCGGCACCGGCGACCTGGTGGCCACCGCGCTGGCGCCCCAGAGCCGCAACCGCCGGGCCGGCGAGCTGCTGGCCGCCGGCGTGCCCGCCGCGCGGATCCCCCAGCGCATCGGCCAGGCCGTCGAGGCGCTGCAGTCCGTCGGCCTGCTGGCCCGCGCGCTGGAGCGCGAGGGCGTCGCTGCGCCGGTCACCGGCGGCCTGGCCCGGCTCATCTCCGGGGAGCTGCCCCTGGCGGAGTGGGTGGCGCTGGTGCGCACCACCGTCCCCCCGCCGGCGCGATGGCGCCGCCCCGTGCGTCGGGGCTACTGGGCGCGCGTGCGCGCGTGGCAGCGCGCGCGCTTCAGCCGGCGGCCCCGGGAAGCGCTCCCTCCGGCCTGAGAGCCTGTCTCAAGCCGGCCGGTGTCGACGCTCATCCGCCGCCCCGCCGCTCGGCCAGCTCGGTCACGACCGCCTCGTACACCCCGGGGCCGTGGCCGGCCCCCGTCACGCGCACGTTGGGCTGCGCGGGGATCAGCTCGCGCATCCGCGGGTCGCGCTCGGGTCCGTTGGCGACGATCCACTGCGTGGCGACCTGGCCCGCGCAGGCCAGGTCCTCGGGTGAGTCGCCCACCGCGATGGCCTCCTCGCGGGCCAGCGCGCGGGCGCGGCGGTGGAAGGCCACCCCCTGCGCCTTGGAGGCCCCCGCGGGAAGCAGGTGGTAGACGCGCACGCGCTCCAGGCCGTCGAGGTCGGGCGACCAGCGCGAGGCCGGCCCGTTGTCCAGCAGGCGGACCGTGCCATGGCCGTGCTCGGCCAGCAGCTGGGCGGCCTCGGCGGTGTCGACCAGACCGCGCAGCACGTGAGAGACCTCGCGGCCGCGGTGCCAGGGTTCGTGCTCCTCCAGCCGGCCCGCGTAGCGGTCGAGCAGCAGCCCCAGCGCGCCGGTGGCGGCGATCTGCTCGTGGACGGTGCGCTCGCCCGGGAGGAAGGGACCGGTGAGCCAGTGCTCCTCGCCGTCGAGCACCACCGCCGCGCCCGCCTCGAAGACGTAGGCGCGCACGCCCAGCAGTCGGGCGGCCTCCCGAGCCTCGGCCCGGCGGCGTCCGGTGACCGGCACGACCTCCACCCCGGCGCGCAGGCACGCCTCGATCGCGCGCACGCCCTGCGTGCTGGGCGCGCCGTCCCCGTCGTGGACCAGCGAGGCGCCCGCGCCCAGCAGCGTGGCGTCGAGGTCGACGTAGAGGGCGCGCAGAGGCGGGGGCATCGCGCCGCGCACGCTAGATGGGACGTCGGGGCAGCACAGGCTCGCGGGCGATCCCTACCGTGGGCCGGCGATGGCGATCACCCGCGAGCTCGAGCCCTGGAGCGGCCTGCTGGAGGCCGGCCGTGCGGACGAGCGGCTGGTGCGCGAGGCCTTCGAGGGCGCGCGTGACGCGCGGCGGGCCGACCTCCCCGCGGATCTGCACCCCGACCTGGCCGCCGCGCTGGGCCACAGCGGCGTGCACACGCTCTACGCCCACCAGGCCGAGGCCTACGAACGCGCCGCGGAGGGACCGTTCGTGGTGACCACCGGCACGGCGAGCGGCAAGTCGCTGTGCTTCAACCTGCCCACGCTGGACACGCTGCTGCGCGACCCGCGCGCGCGCGCGCTGTACCTGTACCCCACCAAGGCGCTGGCCCAGGACCAGGCACGGGCCATCAACGCGCTCGGGCTGGCCCGCCAGATCCGCCCGGCCATCTACGACGGCGACACGCCGCGCGACCAGCGCACGGCGATCCGGCGCAAGGCCAACGTGGTGCTGACCAACCCGGACATGCTGCACGTCGGCATCCTGCCCCACCACGCCGCGTGGGGCGACCTGTTCGCCAACCTCGCGGTGGTGGTCGTCGACGAGGCGCACGTCTACCGCGGCGTGTTCGGCTCCCACGTGGCCAACGTCCTGCGCCGCCTGCGGCGCATCGCCGCCGCGTATGGCACCGAGCCGCGGGTGCTGCTGGCCAGCGCGACGGTGGCCAATCCCGTGGAGCTCGCGCAGCGCCTGACCGGCGTGGACGACGTGGCGCTGATCGAGCGCGACGGCGCCCCGCGCGCCGGGCGCCACATCGCCATGTGGAACCCGCCCCTGGTCGACGAGGCGCTGGGGCGGCGCGCCTCGCCGCTGGGGGAGGCCGCCGGCCTGGTGACCGAGCTGGTGCGCCGCGGCGCGCGCACCATCTGCTTCATGAAGTCGCGCCGCGGGGTGGAGCTGGTGGCGCGCATGGTGTCCATGGCGCTGGAGGACAGCGAGCCCGAGCTGGCCGACGCCGTCGCGCCCTATCGCGCGGGCTACACGCCCCAGCAGCGGCGCGACATCGAGGCCCGGCTGACCTCAGGCCAGCTGCGCGCGGTGGTCACCACCGACGCGCTGGAGCTGGGCATCGACGTCGGTGCGCTGGATGCCGCGGTGTGCGTGACCTTCCCGGGCACGGTGGCCTCGCTGCGCCAGATGTGGGGGCGCGCGGGGCGGCGCGGGCGCGGCCTGGCCGTCTACGTCGCCGGCGAGGACGCGCTGGACCAGTTCTTCTGCCGCCATCCCGACGAGTTCCTCGACCGCCCGGTGGAGGCGGCGATCCTCGACCCCGAGAACGAGCCGATCCACCTCGGCCACCTGGTGTGCGCCGCGCACGAGGGCCCGCTGGAGGAGGCCGACGCCGAGTTCCTCGCCCGCGCTGGCGCGCGCACGCCGAGGCCCTGGTGGCGGCGGGCCACCTGCGCGAGACGCGCGGGCGCTTCGTGCTGCGCCGGCCCGAGGACTACCCGGCCGCGCGCGTGTCGCTGCGCTCGGCCTCGGCCGACCGCGTGGTGGTGGTGGACGTCGGCTCGGGCGAGATGCTGGGCACCGTGGAGGCCGCCCGCGCCTGCTCGACCGTGCACGACGGCGCCGCCTATCTGCACCTGGGGCGCGCCTACCAGGTGCGCGAACTCGACCTCGAGGGCGGCCGCGCGCTGGTCGAGGGCTTCGCCGGCGACTGGTACACCCAGCCCAAGCAGGAGACCGGGACGTGGGTCGAGCGCCTCTTGGACCGCCGCTCGACCATGGGCGTGCAGCTCTCCTTCGGGCGCGTCGAGGTGACCGGGGAGCAGGTGCTGGCCTTCCAGCGCAAGCGCCTGCCCGACCACGAGGTGCTCGACCTGCAGGCGCTCGACCTGCCGCCCACCGTGTTCACCACCCAGGCGCTGTGGTTCGAGCCCGGCGAGCTGGTGGCCGACCTCCCCGCGAGGGCCCTGCTGGGCGCCCTGCACGCCATGGAGTACCCAGATCGCGGTGCTGCCCCTGATCGCCATGTGCGACCGCTGGGACATCGGCGGGCTGTCCACCAACGCCCACGGCCAGACGCTGGGCCCGACGATCTTCATCTACGACGGCCACCCCGGCGGCGTGGGCATCACCCGCATCGGCTTTCGCGCCTTCGAGACGCTCGTGGCCGACGCGCGCCGGCTCATCGCCGAGTGCCCGTGCGCGAGCGGGTGCCCCTCCTGCGTCCAGTCGCCCAAGTGCGGCAACCTCAACGAGCCCTTGCACAAGGCGGGCGCGCGAGAGGTGCTCGAACGCATGCTGACCCGCAACAACTAGGTGGGATTCGCGTTGCAGGCGTCATCTCCTTCACGTCTTGCGCCGATCATTCGCCCGTGCACGTCCTTCGAGTGCTCGCGGCCGCGGCGACGACGGCCGCGCTGACCGCGCCCGCCGCCGCCTGGGCCGCCGAGACCGGCGGTGCGAGCCCTCCCGCTCGCAGGCCGCGCAGGTGCGCACCGGCGGCGCCTCGCCCGACCACCTACGCGGGCGCCCCGTGGCGCGCGAACTGCGCGCCACGCCTGGTCGCGTCACCGCGCCCACCCTCCCGCGCGTGCACATGCGCGTCGACCACGCCAGCGCGTCCGCCGTGAGCGCCCGCCTGGTGATCCTCGAGCGTGGGAGCGACGACGACGCTGCAGCGCGGGTGAACCTCGGCCGGGTGCGCACCGGCGAGCGCGTGATCCGCCGCCTCCCCCGGGCCACCGAGCTGGCGCCGGGCATCTACACCGTGCGTCTGCACGTCAAGGATCCGCGCGGGCGCGTGCTGCGCCGCACGCGCCGCGCGCTCGGGCAAGACCACGCTGGTGGTGCGCGCCCCCGCCCGGGCGAGCCGCGGGCGCCCGCGCCCTCCCGGGCCGCGGACCCTACGCCTTCCGATCGCCGGCGCCTACACCTTCGCCGGCCCGGGCGGGGGCTTCGGCGCCGACCGGGGCACCTACAGCCACCAGGGCCAGGACCTCGGCGCCGCCGAGGGCACGCCCGTCGTCGCCCCGATCGCCGGCACCGTGCGCCAGACCGCCTACCAGGAGGCCGGCGCCGGTGAGTACGTCGTGCTCGACGGCAGCGACGGGCGCTCCTACTTCTTCGCCCACTGCGTGCGGGGGTCGACCGCCGTACAGGCCGGCCAGCGCGTAGCGCGCGCCGCCCGCCTCTGCGGGGTCGGCTCCACCGGACGCTCCTCCGGGCCTCACCTGCACTTCGAGATCTGGACCCCCGGCTGGCGCACGCCCGGAAGCCAACCGATCGACCCTGGGCCGATCCTGCGCGCATGGGAACAGGGCCGCCGCGCGTAGCCGAGTGGCCCCGCCCAGCCGCTACGATCGCTCGCCTGCGGCGAGATAGCTCAGTTGGTAGAGCACACGACTGAAAATCGTGGTGTCCCCGGTTCGAGTCCGGGTCTCGCCATGGGTGGTAAGCCCTGTCCTTGCGAGGCTTTCTGCGCGCGAAGGGCCGGTGCGCCGGAGCAGTCGGGGGCGTGAACAGCGGTGCAAGACACCGCGCCTTGCGCAGGCACCCGGATCCCCCGAACACGGTTTTGCAATCCAGACTCGCGGTTTTGCGGCGGCGCGGTCCGATGACGACGGAGGGACCGCGCGGGTTGACTGGGTCGACGACCCGGGGCTAGGTTGTCCCAGAATGCCGCGGCCGGCTTGGAGGTCCGGCGATGACTTCAGGGAGGAAGAATGGCTGATCCGAACGCCACGGGAGCGGCGAGAGCGAACGAGGCCGGCGCAGGACCGACGCCGGAGGGGATCTTGCAGCTCGGTATGGGTTTTTGGGCGTCGAAGACGCTGCTGAGCGCGGTCGAGCTTGGCGTCTTCTCGGAGCTCGCGGCCGTCGGCCCGACCGATGGTGAGGCGCTGCGTCAGCGACTCGGTCTTCACGAACGCTCGTGGCGGGACTTCCTCGATGCTCTCGTGGCGCTTGGCATGCTGGAAGGCGAGAATGGTCGCTATGCGAACACGTCGGAGACGGACCTGTTCCTGGATCGTGCCAAGCCCGCGTACGTCGGCGGACTCCTGGAGATGGCCAATGCGCGCCTCTACCCGTTCTGGGGCTCTCTGACCGAGGGTCTGCGCACGGGAGAGCCGCAGAACGAGGCGAAGAGCGGCGGTGACTTCTTCGCCGCGCTGTACGCCGATCCCGCGCGCCTGCGCCAGTTCGCCAAGGCGATGACGGGTATCAGCGCAGGCGTAGCGCGGGCGCTGGCGGAGAAGTTCCCGTGGGAGCGCTACCAGACGGTCATCGACGTCGGCTGCGCAGAAGGTGCTGTGCCGGTCCAGATCGCGCTCGTCCACGACCACCTCAGCGGCGGCGGCTTCGACCTTCCGGCGCTCGAGCCCATGTTCGACAACTACGTCGGATCCTTCGCCCTCGGGGACCGCCTGCGTTTCCACGCCGGTGACTTCTTCGTCGATCCGCTCCCAGCCGCGGACGTGCTCGTCATGGGACACATCCTTCACGACTGGAACATGGACGAGAAGCTGCTTCTGCTGCGCAAAGCCCACGATGCCCTGCCCGACGGTGGCGCGCTGATCGTGTACGAGTCGATCATCGACGACGAGCGACGCCATAACCCCTTCGGCCTGCTGATGAGCCTGAACATGCTGATCGAGACGCCGGGCGGCTTTGATTTCACGGGCGCGGACTGCCGTGGCTGGATGGGTCAGGTCGGCTTCCAAGAGACCTACGTCGAGCACCTGGTCGGCCCCGACTCGATGGTCGTCGGCATCAAGTAACGAACAGGCACCACCGCGCAGACCCCGCTCGAGCGGCGAGCCGGACAGTCGAAAGACCCGATGCCGATGGCCTGACCGGCTCGGTCAACCGCCCATGGGAAGATCAGCGCCCGCAGTGGGGATAGGGCCTATGGGGAAAGGCCCACGGCCGCCGTCAGCACGTTCCGCTGGTGCTGCGAGAGCCCGCCGATCGTCTTGGTCGGAGAAATCCCGCAGCGCTGGAGGAGCTCGTGGACCTTCACGCGCCCGTAGGTTGGAATCGAGAGCAGCAGGTCGACGACCTTCGCCGTCTGGATGTACTGCGGCGGGTCGAGTATCAGCCTTCGGATCGACGCGCGCCCGCCCTCGAGATCGCGTTGAGCTAGGTGCGTAGTTTCCGTATCTCGTTGGCGCGCATCAGCGCGTCGCAGCAGCCAGTCAAGTCAGGCGGGTCAGACCGCCGCGGCGGCTGGCGTGGCCGGCTCGGCCGTGAGAGCATCGGGACATGAGCGATTTCGCTTCCGCGCCCGACGCTGCCGCTGCTCGACGCGATGCGCTGGTCGAGCGGCTGTTCCTGGCGACGGTGGGAAGCTGGGATGTGCTCGCCGTCTACGTCGGAGACCGGCTGGGGCTCTATCGGGTCCTGGCTGAGCGGGGCCCGACCACCTCGGGAGAGCTCGCCGACGCGGCAGGGCTGAGCGAGCGCTACGTGCGCGAATGGCTCGAGCAGCAGGCATCGAGCGGCATCCTCGAGGTCGAGGACGCGAGCGTTGATGTCGGTGCGCGCAGGTACACGCTGCCGCCCGGCCACGACGAGGCGCTGGTCGACGACACCAGCCTCAACTGCATCGCGCCGATCGGCCAGCTGGTGGCCGCGTGCGCGAAGCCCATCGACGCGGTGCTGGAGGCCTTTCGCAGCGGTGACGGCGTCCCGTACGCAGACTACGGCGCCGACCTGCACGAGGGCCAGGCCCGGTTCACCCGCCCGATGTTCGACAAGCTGCTGACCAGCGAGTGGCTCAGCGCGGTCCCAGAGATCCACGAGCGGCTGCTGGCCGACCCTCCGGCGCGCGTCGCCGATGTCGCCTGCGGCGAGGGACACTCGAGCCTGGCGATGGCGCGCGGATATCCGAAAGTCCATGTCGACGGGATCGACATGGACGCGGCCTCGATCGAAGCGGCGCAGCGGCACCTGGCCGACAGCGGGGTCGAGGACAGGGTCGCCTTTCACGAGCGCGACGCCGCCGACGAGGAGCTGGCCCGCCGCTACGACCTCGTCTACATCCACGAGGCCCTGCACGACATGTCCTACCCGGTCCGGGTCCTCGAGGCTTGCCGCAAGCTGCTGGGCGACGGAGGCTCGGTGATCGTCGGCGACGAACGCGTGCCCGACGAGTTCGCGCCTCCGGGGGACGAGATCGAACGCTTCTACTACGGCTTCAGCATCCTCCACTGCCTGCCCGTCGGCATGATCGGCGAAGGCGCCGCGGGGACCGGCACGGTGATGCGCGCCGGGACCGTGCGCCGGTACGCCGAGGAGGCGGGATTCGGCGGCTTCGAGGTCCTGCCGATCACCAACGACTTCTATCGCTTCTACCGGCTCACTCCCTGAGAAAGCTGGCTCGTCACTACCTTGCCCGCCCCCACGCAGAGGAGACCACGGTGAGCCCAGATCCAATCGGCCCGCGTCCGCAGGGATCGTCGTCGACGATCGCCGAGGTGATCGAGCGCCTCACCGACCTCGAGACCCAGTTGCCCCCAGACGACGGCGTGCGCTGGTTCAACCGGCTGTACCTGGCCGTCACCCGAGGGGTCGCCAGGTGGCTCGAGGACAACGCCCAGGCGTCGGAGGGGTTTCTGGAGCGACTGGACGTCGTCTTCGCGAACAACTACTTCGAAGCGCTCGATGCGGCGACACCAGCCGGGCCGGACCTTCCTCGCGAGTATGCGTTCCATGCCTGGAAGCCGCTCTTCGAGCGGCGGCACCGGCGCGACGTCGCGCCGCTGCAGTTCGCCCTCGCGGGGATGAACGCGCACATCAACCACGATCTCGCCCTCGGCGTGCAGCAGGTGTGCGCCGAGATCGGCCGGCGCCCGGAACGCGGCTCTCCGGAGTACGAGGACTACATCGCGGTCAACGGGCTCATCGAGGCGACGGAGCGCGAGATCAAGGTCTGGCTGCTCAGCGACGCGCTCATGGAACTGGACCGCCGCTTCGGACCCGTCGACGACGCGATCGTCCTGTGGAACGTGATCCAGGCCAGGGAGGCGGCCTGGACACACGCCGAGGTCCTGTGGAGGCTGCGCGACGAGGGACTGGTGGAGCGCAGCTACCGCGAAGCGCTCGACCGGACGACGGGGTTCATCGGACGTGCGCTGATGCTGCCGGTCGGGTCGGTGGAGGGCGCTCCGGCGATACCGCTGACGGTGGATCGGGCAGCGCTCGCGGCGATCCTCGAGTAGCGGCTTCGAGCAGCCTCCCCGGCGGAGGCCCCCCCGGCGCTCAAGGAGGCGTCACCGCAGGCCGATGCACCTCGCGGATGAGACCTGCCACGGATGGATGCTCTAGTCGGCCGCAGCCTGCGGCTGGGTCCGCCGCCGGGCCGCCGCGCGCGGTTCCGGCGGCCGCCCATGCCTCGGTGATCTGGATCGCCTCCGGCGGCTGCGACGGCTGCACGATGTCGGTGCTCGGGGCCGCTTCGCCGGCGATCGAGGACCTGCTGAGCGGTGATCTGACCGACATCCCGAACATCGAGCTGGTCCACCCGGTCATGAGCCTCGAGAGCGGGACCCGGTATCTCGCCTCCCTCGAGGCGGCGGCGCGCGGGGAGGGCGACGGGTTCCTGCTCGTCGTCGAGGGCTCGCTCTTCGACCGCCGCCGGGCCGGCGAGGGAAGCTTCTCCGGGCTCGGCGAGCGCCACGGCCAGCCCATTCCCGCCGAGGAGTGGGTGAGCCGCCTCGCACCCCGCGCGCAGGCCGTGATCGCCATCGGCACCTGCGCCACCTCGGGGGGCATACCGGCGGCGCAGGTAATGTGACCGGCGCGATGGGGCTCGGCGCCCTCCTCGGGCAGGAGTTCCGCTCCCTGGCCGGCCTGCCGATCGTGAACGTCCCCGGCTGCGCTCCCAACGGTGACGCGTTCATCGAGGCCCTCTCCCACGTGTTCCTGGCGCTGGGCGGGCTCGTCCCGCTCGACCTGGACGAGCTCGGTCGGCCGCGGTGGCTCTACTCCGAGCCGACGGCGCTGCGAACGGTGCGCCGGGCAGAGACGGAGCCCGCCCTCGGCCAGTCGCAGCACGCCTCGTGCCCCGTTCCCGAGCGCGGCTGGATCAATCGCGTGGGGGGATGCGTCCGCGTCGGGGGTGGCTGCAACGGCTGCACCCGGCCCGACTTTCCCGACGGTCCGCTGTCGATCATCGCGGCCGGCTAGCCATGTGCCTGGAGAACCTTCCGATCGCCTTCGACGAGACGGGCAAGGCTCGCCTGGAGGAGGCCGGATCCTTCGCCGTCGCGCCGCCGGCGGCCAACGGCGCCGGCCCTTCGACGAACGGCCGCACGCGCGAGTTCAACATCGATCCGGTCACCCGGGTCGCCGGGGCGCTCGCCTTCCACACCCGCCTCGACGACGAGCGCGGCGTGGTCACCGAAGCCCACTCGCACGCCGTCCAGTTCCGTGGCTACGAGCTGATCCTCAAGGGCCGAAACCCTCTCGACGCGATCGACATCTCCTCGCGAGCGTGTGGCGTCTGCGGGGGGGTCCACTCCACGTGCGCCGCGATGGCCCTCGAGATGACCTCGGGGGTCGCGCCGCCTCCGCTGGCCATCGCCGCGCGCAACCTCGCCGCGAGCGCGGAGTTCGTCTACGACCACTGCCTGCACCTCTTCCTGCTGGCCGGCCCGGACTACTCCGAGGCGATGGTGCGCCAGACGGAGCCGTCGTTGTGGGAGCGCGCACAGCGCACGGCCGCGGCGCGCGGCGCCGTGCATGGGCTGCAGGCGATCGCCGACATCATGAAGGGCCTCAATCCGCTCTCGGGAGCGCTCTACCGCGAGGCCCTGGGCGCGACGCGCTCCGGCCGGGAGATCGTGTCGCTGATCCTGGGAAAGTACCCCCATCCCTCGACGATCCTGCCGGCAGGCCTGGGGGTGGCCCTCGATCAGGCCCTGCTCAACCAGGTCCTCGCGCGCATCGTCGCGCTGCGCGACTACGTCAAGCGCGTGGTGGCGATCTGGGAGGACCTCGTCGAGTTCTTCTACGAGGCCAGTCCCCGCTACCGCGAGGTGGGCGCCCGCCGGGCGAACCTCCTCACGACCGGCATGTGGGACGACCCGGAGGCCTATGACGCCGACTATCTCAACGCCGATCGCTGGGGGCGACGGCGGCTGTCGACGCCCGGCGCCGTGGTCGACGGGGAGCTTCGCACCGTCTCGCTCAACCAGGTGGACCTCGGCATCGAGGAGTTCGTCGATCATTCCTTCTACGAGGACTGGACCGGCGGGTCCTTCCTTCCCGCATCCGCCCCGGACGGATCCCCCCTCAGTCCCTATCACCCGTGGAACAAGGAGACCGTTCCCCGCCCCGAGAGCCGCAGTTGGAAGGAGCGCTACTCGTGGTCGACCGCCCCGCGCTGGGACCGTCAGCCGATGGAGTCGGGCCCACTCGCGCGCCAGTGGGTTACGGCCGTCGCCGGGCTGGTCGACACAGAATTCGTCCGATCGGGCGACGGGGCGCTGGAGATCCTCATCCCCGCGGGCCACCTGCCCGAGACGATCATCGAGTGGCGGGTGCCGGAGGTGGCCAATGCGTTGGAGCGCAACCGGGCGCGCGCGGTGCAGGTCGCCTACAGCCTGGCGACGGCCTACTCGTCGCTGCTGCAGGCGCTCGACTACCTGAGGGAGGGCGAGACGGCCATGTCGGCGCCCTTCGAGGTCGGCGACGGCGTCGGGGTCGGCTTCTGGGAAGGAGGTCGGGGAATCCTGACCCACCACTGCAAGGTCGAAGACGGCCGCCTGGCGAACTATCAGATCGTCACGCCCTCGACGTGGATGGCATCGCCCCGCGACCCCTGGGCGGCGCCCGGCCCCTACGAGGAGGCGGTCATGAACACGCCCCTCCTGGAGGAGACCCACCGCTCGGGCGAGTTCTCCGGGATCGACATCCTCCGCGCGATCCGCTCCTTCGACCCGTGCCTTCCCTGCACGGTGCACATGCACTCCGGCGCCGGCACCCTCGTTCGCGACGCCACCACATGCGCTTGCGGGCAGGAATAGAGCAGCCGGCCGACCTGCGCCGTGAGGACAAGGGAAGGCTGGCGTCGACCTTTCACTCGACCGATCAGGCGCCCTGCCCGAGCGCTCAGACGCCCACCGTGACGAGCTCGTACCTGACCGATCGGCGTCTGACCCAGACGATGGCCCAGCTCGCGGAGGTCCAGCTGCAACTGGACAGCGAGCGCCTGCGCCGGCAGGACAGCGACGCGCTGTTCGAGCGCGTCTTCTCGGGCATGTCCGACGCTGTCCTGCTCGTGGACGCGCGCGGGCGGATCTCGCGCGCCAACCGGGCGGCGGTCGGCATGACCGGCCTCGAGCTCTCCGCTCTGCTCGGCCTGACCCCCCGGGACATCTTCGGCCCGGAGATCCCGGCCACCGCGGCGGAGCTCTTTCGCCGCGCCCGACGAGGAACGCTCGAGGCCGTCGACTCGCAGATCGAGCGAGCCGGCGCCCAGCCGCTGGAGGTGAGCGTCTCCTGCGCGGTGGTCCACGACGCGCACGGCAAGGTCGTCGGCGCCGTGTACTCGGCGCGCGATGCGACGAACGACGCTCCGCCGAGCGACACCGCGAAGCCCAGCTGGCCGTCACCAGCGTCCTCGCCGCCTCGAGCACCGTCCGGGAGGCCATGGCGAAGCTGCTCGGCGCGCTCGGGCAGACCCTGGGCTGGGATGGGGCGAGGGCATGGCTGGTCGATCGCGAAGCCGGCCTCCTGCGCTGTGGGGCGGTCTGGGAACGCGCGGCCTCGGCCGAGCGGCTGCGCGAGCTCGAGACCCGCAGGGCGCAGCGCACCCTCACGCCGGGGGAGGGCCTGCCGGGAGGGGTGTGGGAGACGGGCCAGGCGGCCTGGGAGGACGGGCCCGGACGGGCGGCGAGTGCCAGCGGCGCCGATGCGACCGAGCCCGGGCGGCAGGCGGCCGCGTGCGCTGCGATCTCGACCGGCGAGGAGGTCGCCGGCGTGCTGGGCGTGCTGGAGTTCCACAGCCGTGAGGCGCGACCACGCGACGATCGGCTCCTCGAGCTGCTCTCCGCGCTCGGAGCGCAGATCGGGAACTTCATCGAGCGAACGCGGGCAGAGGACGCGCTGGGCCGCGTCGAGCTGTTTCGCACGGCCTTCGAGAACGCCCCCGTCGGAATGGCCCTCTTCGGGACCTCAGGTGACGGCCGCGGGCGTCTGCTGCAGGCCAACGCGGCGCTCTGTGACTTCCTCGCGCGCTCCGAGGAGGAGCTGATCGGCCAGGAGCTCCACCGCCTCTCGCACGTCGAGGACCGCGACGCCGACCTCGCCGCCACCACCACCCTCCTGGACGGACATGTGTCGACCTCCGTGCTCGAGGCTAGGTATCCCCGAGCGGACGGGCGCGTCGCCTGGGGCATCGTCCATCGCACCCTCCTTCGCGACGAAGGCGGGCACCCGCTCTACGGCGTCGCCCAGGTGCAGGACATCACCGAGCGCAAGGAGGCGGAGGGCCAGCTGGCCCATCAGGCGCTCCACGACCCGCTCACGGGCCTGCCCAACCGCGTGCTGTTCCTGGATCGGCTCGGCCACGCGCTCATCCGCACGCGACGAGACGCCGCGGTGAGACCTGCCGTCATGTTCATCGATCTCGATCGCTTCAAGGTGGTCAACGACAGCCTCGGGCACAAGGCCGGCGACGAGATCCTGGTCGAGACGGCCAAGCGGATCGAGTTCGTCCTCAGGCCCGGCGACACCGTGGCCCGCCTGGGCGGCGACGAGTTCACGGTCCTCTGCGAGGGCGCCGCGCAGGTGGACGCGATCGGCGTCGCTCAGCGGATCGTCGATGCCCTGGCCGTGCCCTTCACCGTCCAGGGGCGGGACGTCTTCCTGAGCGCCAGCATCGGCATCGCGGCGAGCGGTGGGCCCCAGGACAGCGCCGAGCTGCTCGTACGCGATGCCGACGCCGCGATGTACCGCGCCAAGGGCGGCGGCGGCAATGGGCACGCGGTGTTCAGCCAGGCGATGCTCGACAGCACGCTGAAGCGCCTCGAGCTCGAGAGCTCGCTGCGGCGGGCCGTCGAACGCGGCGAGCTGTGCCTCTTCTACCAACCGCAGGTTTCCCTGGCCACCAACGCGATCGTCGGCTTCGAGGCGCTCGTGCGGTGGCGCCACCCCGAGCGCGGGATGGTCTTCCCCGGCGAGTTCATCGCGCTGGCCGAGGAGACGGGCCTCATCGTGCCGCTCGGCCGGTGGGTCCTGCAGGAGGCCTGCCGCGAGGCCCAGCGCTGGCGCGAGCACCGTCCCTCGTGGGGCTCGCTCAAGATCTCCGTGAACCTCTCCCCCCGCCAGCTCGCCGAGCCCGGGCTGGCCGAGCTGGTCAGCGACACGCTCGCCGCCACCGGGACCCGGCCCGAGGACCTGTGGCTGGAGATCACCGAGTCCGTCGTCATGGACGAGCGGATGTCGGGGGCCGAGCCACTGACCGAGCTGAAGGCAATCGGGGTGGGGATCGCGATCGACGACTTCGGCATCGGCTTCTCCTCGCTCAGGCGGCTCAAGGAGCTGCCGTGGGTCGACGCCGTGAAGCTCGACAAGTCCTTCGTCGACGGAGTGTGCACCACGTCCGGGGACCGGGCGATCGTGGCGGCCGGGATCAGCCTCGCCCACGCCCTGGAGGCGGCCACGGTGGCCGAGGGCGTCGAGACGGCCGCCCAGGCCACGGCGCTGCGCGAGCTCGGCTGCGAGCTGGCCCAGGGCTATTTCTTCGCGCGGCCCATGCCTGGAGCGGAGATCGATGCGCTGTTCTCCCGGGCACGCGCCGGCGGCTAGCGCGGGGGCACGCCCTTGCGTCCGCCGTCTCGTAGCCATCGCGGCCGAGCGGGTAGGTGCAGAGCGGTGGCCAGCGCACATCACCACGACGAGGCGATGCTCCCCGGCACGCGCAGGGCCTGTTGCCGGCGGGTCGACCCTGCATGACCAATCCCGCCTGGGCGCGCTGGCCCGCTCACGATCGCCGCCCCTGGACCTTGGGCGTCGAGGAGGAGGTCATGCTCCTCGACGCCGAGGACCTCTCGCTGGCCTCCGCGATCGACGACGTGCTACCCAGGCTGCCGCCCTCCCTGCGCGAGCACGCCACCTCCGAGACGCACACGTCGGCGCTGGAGCTGGCCACCGGGGTCCACGGCACCGTCGGCGATGCGGTCGCCGAGCTGCGCGACCTGCGCCGAGGCCTCGCCGGGGCGCTGGATGCCCTGGAGCTGCGCGCCGCCGGCGCCGGCACCCACCCCACCGCGGTCTGGCACGAGATCGCCGTGTCGTCCGGGGAGCGTCACCGCGAGATCGAGGGATCCATGCGCGCGCTGGCCCGCCGCGAGCCGACCTTTGCTCTGCACGTGCACGTGGGGGTCCCCACGCCCGCCGGCGCCATCGGCGCGCTCAACCAGCTGCGGGTCCATCTTCCCCTGCTGCTGGCCCTGTCGGGCAACTCCCCGTTCTGGCAGGGACGCGACACGGAACTGGCCAGCGCGCGCACCCCGCTCTGGCAGGCCTTCCCGCGCGTGGGCATCCCGCGTGCGTTCGCCAGCTACGCCGACTGGGTGCACGCTGTCGACCTGCTCGTGCGCAGCGAGGCCTTCCCCGATCACACGCACCTGTGGTGGGACGTGCGCCTCAACCCCAACCTGGGGACGGTGGAGGTGCGCGTCATGGACGCCCAGACCTCCGTGGCGGACACCGCCGCGCTCACCGCGCTCGTGCAGTGCCTCGTGCGCCTCGAGGTGGTGGAGGGCAACGCGCCCTGGCGCCTGCTGCACGCCCGCGAGGTCCTCGAGGAGAACCGCTTCCTGGCGGCCCGCGACGGCACCCGCGCGCGCCTGGTCGACCCCGACCGCGACCGTCGCGTGGCGGTGGAGATCCTCGTCGATGAGGTGCTCACCGCCTGCGAGCCGCACGCCTCCGCGCTGAGCTGCAGCGAGGAGCTGGGGCGTGTGCGCGTAGTCCTCGACGCCCCGGGCGCTCAGCGCCAGCGGGAGGCCGCCGGCGACGACGGCGACCACCGCCGCCTGCTGAGCTTCCTCGTCGACGCGTTCGTGGCGGAATGAGGGATGGGCTGCGGCTCTAGCCTCAGCCGGTCACCGACGCCTCGTCGAGCACCCGCCCGTCGGTTGCCACGAAGGCGAGGTCGATACGCCCGGGGCGCAGGTCGAGACGCAGGACGCCGTCGTCGGTGTCGTTGCCGAAGGCCAGGCGGGGGTCCTCGAAGGTGCGATGGGCGCGGGCGAGGGGTCGGGGGCGGGGCCAGGGAAGGAAGCGCCGCCAGGAGCGGGTGAGCTCGTAGCGGCTGCGTCCGCCGGCTCCGGCGACGATCTGGACCGTGCCCTCGATGGGCTTCAGGCGCTGGAGGTTGTGGTCGTGGGCGGAGAGGACGAGTGGAGCGCGCCGGCGCACGGCGTCCCACAGCGGGGCGACGTCGGGGTTGTCGCCGTGCTTGCCGGCGCTGAAGCGTGGCCGGTGCCAGAAGGCCAGGCAGGGCTCGTCGCAGGCGCGCAGGCGCTCGCTCAACCAGTCGTGCTGAGCTGAGCCGGGCTGGCAGGGCACCTCGGAGTTCAGGCTCAGGACGAGCCAGCCGGCGGCGCGAAAGGCATACCAGGCGGGCGCGGGGACGCCCCGGACACGCGACCAGTAGGGGACGTAGCCCAGTGCGCGGTTGTCCCATTCGTGGTTGCCCGGGGTGGGAGCGGTCACCTCCTGGAGGCGGCCGTACAGGGGCTCGTAGTTGCGCAGGAAGTCGCGGGCGCTGCCGTCCGAGTAGACGTCACCCAGGTACAGGAAGGCCTCCAGCTCGCGAGCGTCGGGAATGGCGCCGGCCAGGCGTCGCGCGCGGCGGCTGCCGTCGGCGCTGTCGCCCACCGCCCACAGGCGGGCGTGGTCGCCCGGGAGGTCCGCCACGAAGGGCCGGCCGGCCTCCCCGGCGCGGGGCTGGAGCTCCTCGGTGGAGATTGGCAGGGCCACGACCGCCCCGGCTACCCGCCCATCGCGGGGTAGAGCGCACCGGGACGCTCCACCGGCGAGCGGGTCGTGTTCCCCCGGGGCACCCGCTCGCGCTGAGCCGGTCCGCGGGGCCGCGGGTAGTCCCCGGCCGTGCGGCGCCGTCACACGGAGGAAGGCGAGTTCGAGTCGTGGCTCTCCGAGGCGCTGGAGCTCACGGATCCCGCGATGGCCTGGCTGGGCGTCGTCTGGGCGCTGGTCGTCGGCTACGAGCTGGCGGTGGAGCTCTCACCGGGCGTCCAACGCGTGCTGGCGGTGGTCGGGTGGCTGGTCTGGGCGGTCTTCCTCGCGGAGCTGATCGCACACGTCTATGTCGCCCCGCGGCGGCTGCGCTACCTACGCCGACACCCGGTCCAGGTCGTCGGAGTGCTGGTGCCGGCGCTGCGCGTGCTGCGCTTCGCGCGGCTGCTGCGTCTGGGGCGGGCGCTTCCCGCCGCGCGCGTCGTCACGTCCTCCTACCGGGTGGCCGGCACCGCCCGGAGGTTGCTGCGCTCGCGGCTGGGCTACATCGGCGCGCTGAGCGCGGTCGTCATGGTGGCGCTGGCCGAGCTGGCCTACCTGTTCGAGCGCGACGCGGCCGACCCCGCGTTCGGCTCTTTCGCGGACGCGGTGCTGTGGGCCGTCGCGGTGGTCGTCGTCGGCCAGGGCGACCCCGTGCCCAGCAGTCTCGGCGCGCACGTCGCGATGCTCGCGGGGTTCGCGTGGGGGGTAGCGGTCTTCGCCACCGTCGCCGGCGCGCTGGGCGCGTTCTTCGTCGACGAGCGCCGCGAGCGCGCAGGCGAGGAGCCGTCCGCCTGACAGCAGCGTCCCCCACGCTTCGCGGCGCTCGATGGACGGTACGGGCAGTCCTTGGAAGCAGTAGACGGCATCGACATCCATGTCGATCCTTCGAGAGAAGATCGCTTCGCCGTTCCGGCGGCGAGTCCCGGGCAGATCGCTACGCGATCCACCCGGGACGGCCGGCCTACCGAGATACAGCCTTCGCCGTCTGGCGCGCGGCGATGAGCAGCGGGTCGTAGACGCCCGAAAACGGCGGGGCGTAGGAGAGGTCGAGCAGCTCGAGCTCCTGCACGTTCATCTCCGCCCAGATCGCGGTGGCCAGCACGTCGATGCGCTTGGCGGCGCCCTCGACCCCGACGATCTGACCGCCCAGCAGCCGGCCGTCGCGCGCGTGGGCCACGAGCTTGACCCAGATCGGACCGGCGCCTGGGAAGTAGCCGGCACGGGTGCGGTCCCGGATCCCCGCGGCGACGACGTCGATCCCGGCCATCTGGGCCTCGGTCTCGCTCAGCCCCGTGCGCGCGATCTCGTAGCGGCAGATCTTCGACGCCGCGGTGCCGATCACGCCCGGGAAGGTCAGGTCGCCGCCCGTGACGTTGACCCCCGCGATGCGCCCCTGCTTGTTGGCGTGGGTGCCCAACTGGATGTTGACCTGGCGGTCGAGCAGGCGGTGGCGACTCTCGGCGCAGTCGCCGGCGGCGAACACGCCGTCGTGGCCGGGACAGCGCTGGTGGTCGTCGACGGCCAGGGCGCCGCTCTCGCCCACCTCGAGCCCCGCCGCGGCCATCACCGCGACCGCCGGGCGCACACCGGTGGACAGGACGACCTCGTCGGCGGGCAGTTCCCCCTCGGAGGTCAGCACGCTCCCGCCCGCGCTCCGAGGGTCGACGCGGATCTCCTGGACCTCGCACGACAGGAGGACCTTCACGCCGACGCCCTCGGCCGCCTGCTGGACGTGGTGGGCCATGTCGGCGTCGAGCGTGCCCATCACCTGGTCGGCCTGGTCGACCAGCGTCACGTCGAGTCCGCGCTGCACGAGGGCCTCGGCCATCTCCAGGCCGAGGTAGCTGGCACCGATGACCACCGCCGCGCCAGCGCTTTCGCGCTCCAGGCGTGAGGCGAAGCGCTCCGCCGCATCGATCGTGCGCACCGCCTCCACCGCGTCGGCGCCGGGGACGGGCGGCGCGACCGCCTCGGCCCCCGTGGCCACCACGAGGCGGTCGAAGCCCTCGGACGACTCGCGGCGGGCGGCGTGGTCGCGCACCGTCACGGTGCGGGCGGCCAGGTCGAGCCCGACCGCCTCGCAGCGCGTACGAACGTCGATGCCCGCGGAGCGGAACTCCTCGGGGCTGCGGGCGATGAGCCGGTCGCTGTCCTCGACGGTCCCGCCCAGGTAGTAGGGGATCCCGCAGGCGGAGTAGGAGGTGTAGGGGCCGCGCTCGAGCACGAGCACCTCGAGGCCGTCCTCGCGCCGGCGTGCCGCCGTCGCGGCGCTCATCCCCGCGGCGTCGCCGCCGACGACCAGCAGTCGCTCGGTCATCCTCGGCGCCTACCCATCCGTATCGCGCGGACAACGGTGGGAGCTGCCTGACCGTCCTGACGCGGTGTCGCTCTAGGAGCTTGGGTGCTCTCGCGACCTGGGCCCGCCGCACGGCTCGCTTCGCTACCCCCACATGGCACGGGCACGCCTAGAGTTGGGGCGATGATCGCCTGGACCGAGCACGCCCTGCGCACCCTCGACGCCGCCGGTTACCGCAGCGGCGCCGCGCGCGCCACCGTGGTGCGCACGCTGGGCCGCCAGCACTGCTGTGTCACCGCGCGCGAGCTGGCCGACACCCTTCGCGAGGAGGGCGAGGAGGTCGGCATCGCCTCGATCTACCGCGCGCTGGACCTGCTGGGCGAGCTGCGGCTCGTGCACCGACTGGACGCCGGCGAGGGCGTCGTGCGCTACGAGCCGGCCATGCCCACCGGCGAGCACCATCACCACATCCTCTGCGACGGCTGCGGGCGCGTGGCTTCCTACGAGGACGAGCGCCTGGAGCACGCCATCCACGCGCTCGCCGACCGCCTGAGCTGGTCGGTCGACTCCCATGACGTGGTCCTGCGGGGCACCTGCCCCGCCTGCGCGGCGCCCTGAGCGGCCCGGGCGAGGCGACAACGCTCGCCGGTACTTCGACCGCGGCCTGAGCACGGCGCGGGCGAGCCGTCCGTGAGCGTTTCTACTGTGTGCAGCGTGCTCCTGCGCGACCTGACCGACGGCAGCGACGTCGACCTCGTGCTGCTCGTGCGCGAGGCCGAGGTACGCACGCGGCGCGACGGCGCGGAGTACCTGCGCGCGGTGCTGGGCGACCGCTCCGGGCAGGTCGCGGCCATGGTGTGGGACGGCCTCGACCGCGCGCGGGCGCTGTGTTCGGCGGGGTGCGTCGTACGGGTGGCCGGGCGCTACGGCGTGCATCCCCGCTACGGCGCGCAGATCGTCGTGCGCGCCCTGGGCGAACCCGAGCCGGGGTCCTATGCCGACGCCGACCTGCACGACGGCCCGCCCCAGCCGGCGGCGCGGATGGAGGCCGACCTGCGCGCGCTGCTGGCGACGATCCGCGAGCCGCACCTGGCCGCCCTGCTGGAGCGCCTGCTGGGCGTGGGCAGCCCCACCTGGGAGCGCTATCGCGCCGCCCCGGCGGCCAAGCGCTACCACCAGGCCTACCGCCACGGCTTGCTCGAGCACTCGCTCACCGTGGCCCAGGGGGTCAACGCGGTCAGCGCCACCTTCCCGGGCATCGACCGCGAGGTGGCGGTCACCGGCGCGCTGTTGCACGACATCGGCAAGCTCGAGGCCTACACCCCGGCCGACCACGAGACCATCGACCTCACCGACGCGGGGCGGCTGGAGGGCGAGATCCCACTGGGCTACTTCCGGGTGCGCAGCGCGATCGAGACCATCGACGGCTTCCCGTCCGAGCTCGCCCAGGCCGTGCTGCACATCATCCTCAGCCACCACGGCTCGCTCGAGCACGGCAGTCCGGTGGTGCCCTGCACGCGCGAGGCCACGCTCGTGCACTTCCTCGACAACCTGGGCGGCAGGCTTGGCTCCTTCGACCGCCTGCAGAAGGCGCTGGGCGACGGTGAGCGCTGGTCGGGCTTCGACCGCGCCCTGGGCGGCGGGGCCTTCTTCGCGCGCGGACGCGAGACGCGGGCGGGCGCGCACGAAACGGCGCGCGCGGCCTAGCCCCGCGAGTGGGCGGCAGCTCCACCGCCAGTCCCCAGCCCGCCAGAACACCCGGCACCGCAGGTGGTCATGGAGCGCCAGTGCTGGGTAGAAGGATCGGGCACACGGTGCAATGCCCCGTGCCCACGCCGTCCTCTGGCGGCAATCCACCACAAAGGAGTCGACCGATGAACGAGTCTTCCGAGCCACGGCCTCCCGAGAACCAGAGCAAAGAGATAGTCGAGGAGGAGGCTTCCGAGTCCCAGGCCGCCGAGAACAAGAGCGAAGCGGTGGTCGACCAGATCCGCACCAAAGAGCCGAGGCCGGCCGCCGGGGCAGAAGAGCCAGACCACAACACCATGAGCGACGCCTCCCTCGCGGAGAAGGGTCCCGGCGAAGAAACGGAACCGGGCATAGGCGGCTATGGGCACCGCGACCCGAAGACCGACATGCCGGCCATCCCGAGCGTCAAGGAGACCCAGGACGACCCCATGAGCCATGACGCTGCGCCTAGCCAGAATACTCCGGAGCCCTCGGGCAGCGAGTAGGTCAGACGCGAGCGGTCCGGGCTGGCGCTCCTGCTCGGACCGGCGCAGAAAGGGGAGCAGCTCACCCGAAAGGCGCAAACAGGGGTGAGAAAGGCGTGCAGCGCGGTCTCGGTCGCGAGGGCGGGACTATGGTGTCCTGCCCATGGCGAAGGACTCCGAGAAGCTCATCCGCCAGCTGTCGCTGATCTCCTACCTGATGGCCGAGCGGCGGCCTGTCACCGCCCTGGAGATCCGCCGCGACGTCGAGGGCTACAGCGGCATGAACGAGGACGCCTTCGCGCGGCGCTTCTACGCCGATCGCTCGGAGCTCGAGTCGCTGGGCATCCAGCTGACGGTCAACAACTCCAACGACGCGGCCGAGCAGGAGAACTACTCGCTGCGTCCCGAGGCGTTCCACCTGCCGGCCATCGCCTTCACCGATACGGAGTTGGCGGCGCTGCAGACCGCGCTGACGCTCCTGGACGGCGAGTTCGCCTACGCCGAGCCGCTGCGCCTGGCCCTGCAGCAGATCTCGTGGGGCCGGCCCAGCCCGCTGCAGGCGCCCGACCAGCGCGCGGTGGCCCTGGGCATCACCGCCTCGGCGGGCGGCCATGAGCTCTCCCAGCGCCTGGCCAAGGTCGAGACGGCGATCTTCCGCCACAAGACCATCACCTTCGACTACTACACGATGGCCCGCGACGAGACCGGGCCTCGCCGGGTCGACCCCTACTTCCTGCTCTTCCGCGGCGGTCAGTTCTATCTCCTGGGCCACAGCCACGAGCGCCGTGCGCTGCGGGTCTTCCGCCTCTCGCGCATCCAGGGCAAGGTCGCCTACGCGACCAAGGCCGAGCACGACTTCCGCCGCCCCGCCGGGCTCGATCCGCGCGAGTACGCCCATCGCGCCGAGTGGCAGTTCGGCAGGCCGGTCGACACCGCGCGCATCCACGTCTCCCAGCGCATCGCCTGGCAGGTCGAGCGCCACTTCGACACCTTCGGCGCGGTGGAGGGCGACCCCGAGGACGAGGGCGCGATCGTCTTCTCCACCCCCTACGCCGATCTACGCCTGCTGGCCGCCTGGGTGCTGCGCATGGGCGAGCACGTGCGGGTGCTCGGCCCGCCCGAGCTGGAGCGCGAGGTGGCGCAGCGCACCGAGCTGCTGCACCGTCGCCACGCCGGAGAGCTCGAGGTCGCGGCGTCGGTGGCCGCGCCGGCCGAGCCCGCGGCCGACGAGGGCGACGTCGGGCGCACGCGGCGCGGAGGTGCGCCCGCCGACGCGGTCATCCGCCCCGAGCGCTTCGCGCGCCTGGTGACGCTGGCCTCCATCCTCATCGAGGCCGGCCGGCGCGGCGCGCTGCTGGACGCCGGCGACGTGCGCGAACGCCTGCAGATCTCCGATGCCGAGCTGCGCGAGGACGTCAACGTCCTCAACGTCGTCTCCTTCGGTGGCGGCACGTACGTGCTCTACGCGGAGCTCACCGACGACGGGCGCATCGAGGTCGACCCCGAGCCCTATGCGGACAACTTCGCCCGCCCCGCCCGGCTGCTGCCCGTGGAGGCCAAGGCGCTGGTCTTCGCCATCGACCTGCTGGGCCTGCACCTGCATCCGGGGTTGATCTCCGCGCGCGACAAGCTCGTCGACGCGCTGGGCCACGATCCCACCGACCACGGCCTGGTGGTCGCCTCGGGTGGTGCCGACGACTCCGATCTGGCCGCGGTGGTCTCCAGGGCGATCGGCGAGCGGCGCGTGCTCGAGCTCGACTACTACAAGGCCAACGAGGACGAGTTCTCCACGCGCACCATCGAGCCCTACGCGCTCACCAACGGGCGCGAGGGGTGGTACGTCGCCTCCTTCGACCTCGACAAGGAGGCAGTGCGCCACTTCCGCTTGGACCGCGTGCGCCGCGCCGCGGTGACCGAGCGGACCTTCCAGCCGCGCGCCGAGGTCGACCCCGCCGCCGCGGTGGACGGCTGGCTGCGCACCGGCGAGGTCGAGGCCTCGCGCACCGCGCGCGTGTGGATCTCCCCCGAGCGCGCACGCTGGGCGCGCGAGGAGCGCCGGGTGCACCAGGAGCTCGAGGACGGCGCGGTCATCGTGAAGCTGAGCTTCGCGGGCACCGACTGGCTGGTGCGCGAGGTGCTGGCCGAGGCCGGCGACGCCGCCGTGCTCGCGCCGGCCGACGCGCGCGACGCGGTGCTGGCCGCGGTGGAGCGCGTGCGGGGAGAGTCGCTGGGGGCCCGCCTCTGACCGCCACATCGGTGGTCAGAGGCACCCCCTAGAGCTAACGCCCAGGGCCGGTGAGGCGGCGCACGTCGCCGTCTTCGTCGGCCACGAAGACCTGCCAGCCGAAGAGGGCGTAGAAGTTGCGCGGATCGAGCTCGATCGCGCGCGCGTGGCGCAGGACCGCGGTGCCGTAGGCCGTCGAGCGGTTGTAGGCGAACAGCGCCCCCCGCGGATCCGCGGGCGCGCCCGAAGCGGTCAAGTAGTTCGCAGCGCCCAGGATCGCGTCGCGCGGATCCTCTATGTCGCCTCCCATCCCGTAGCTCTCCCACGTCGAGGGGATGAACTGCATCGGTCCCTGGGCGCCGGCCGAGCTCGCGTTGCGCAGGCGTCCGAAGGTGGACTCCACGAAGTTGACCGCCGCCAGAAGCTCCCATTGCACACCGAAGCGCCGCTCGGCCTGGGTGTAGAAGCGCCGCAGCTGACCAGGCGGCCGAGGCTCGCCCACGCGAATCCGCGGCGGCGGGTCGTCGGGGTCGGGAGGGGTCTCGGGGATGACGCGCAGCGCCCGCCGTGCGCCCAGGATGTTGCGCGCCTCGGCGCGCAGGTCGTCGGGAAGCAGGGCAACGGTTTGGTCGCCGAGCTCCGCCCGCGGCGAGATGCGGAAGTAGATGCGCTGCTGGCGCAGCGCGAGCAGCTGGATCTCCTCGGGGAGGCCCTCGCGCACCTGCGCGCCCGAATCCGTGTACTCCTCGATCTCCGCCTTCAGCCGGCGCGTCACCCGCGTGAGTTGGGCGGCGAGCTCCTGGGCCCCGGCGGGCAGCGACCCGTCGGGCGGTGGCAGCGTGGGATCCGAGGCCGGCGGGAGCTCGCGTGGATCCAGGGCGCCGGTCTCCTCGCGCTCGCGGCCGCCGGTGGCCAGCACGACGAGGAGGACCACCAAGAGGACGAGAACGGCGCCGGCGCCGGTCAGGACGGTGCTCGGCGCGGGACGGCGGGACACCAGGCGACGATATCGTCACCGCCGCCGTGGCCCGCCGGGACCAGATCAGGATGACCGACGAGCTCGCGAGCGCCGTTCCCTGATGAAGGGGCTGATCCTGTCGGGTGGGCGCGGGACGCGCCTGCGGCCGATCACGCACACGTCGGCCAAGCAGCTCGTGCCGGTGGCCAACAAGCCGGTGTTGTTCTATGGCATCGAGGCGATGGCGCGGGCGGGGATCGAGGAGGTGGGCATCATAATCGCCCCTCAGACGGGCGATGAGATCCGTGCGGCGGTGGGTGATGGCGGGCGTTTCGGGGTGCGCGTCACCTATGTGGTGCAGGACGAGCCTGCGGGCCTGGCGCACGCGGCGCTGACCGCGGAGCCCTTCCTGGGCGGGGACTCGTTCGTGATGTACCTGGGCGACAACCTGCTGCAGGGCGGGATCACGGATCTGGTCGGGGCCTTTCGCGAGCACGGTCCCGACGCGCTCATCCTGCTCACGCCGGTGTCCGATCCCCACAACTACGGGGTGGCCGAGCTGCGCGACGGGCGGGTGGTGCGCCTGGCCGAGAAGCCCCCCGAGCCCGCGACCAACCTGGCGCTCGTCGGTGTCTACATGTTCACCCCGGCCATCCACGAGGCGGCCCGCGCGATCGAGCCCAGCGCCCGGGGCGAGCTGGAGATCACCGATGCGATCCAGTACCTGGTGGACGCCGGGCGGCGTGTGGAGCCCCATGTGGTGCAGGGCTGGTGGAAGGACACGGGTCGCCTGGAAGACATGCTGGAGGCCAACCGGCTGGTGCTCGATCGCCTGGAGGGGCGCCTGGAGGGAGAGCTGGTGGCTTCGAGCTGCGACGGGCGGGTGGTGGTCGAGGCCGGAGCGCGGCTGGAGCGCTCGACCGTGCGCGGTCCGGCGGTGATCGGAGCGGGCACGCGGCTGGTCGACGCCTACGTGGGCCCGTACACGGCGATCGGGGAGGACTGCCTGATCGAGCGCGCGGAGGTCGAGCACTCGATCCTGCTGGCGGGATCGTCGGTGTCGGGTCTGGAGGGGCGGATGGAGAGCTCGCTGCTGGGGCGCAACGTGTCGATCGGGCGCGGCGAGCGCCAGCCGCGCGCGTATCGCTTCATGGTCGGCGACAACTCGGAGATCTCGATCCTGTGACCGGTAACGTCGACCGTAGGACGTCGCTTGCGACGTCCGGAGGGCGAAACCTTCCATCGACGTCGCTTGCGACGTCCGGAGGGCGAAACCTTCCATCGACGTCGCTTGCGACG
>JAUJOF010000001.1:29881-41300 GCA_030447785.1 Solirubrobacteraceae bacterium | reverse complement strand
TCCGGAGGGCGAAACCTTCGTTTCCTGATCACCGGCGCACACGGCATGCTGGGCCGCCGGGTGGTCGAGGCGGCGCGCGCGGGCGGCTACGAGGTGGCGGCGCTGGGGCGGGCCGAGTGCGACCTGGCCAGCGCGCCCTCAGTGCGCCGCGCCGTGGGCGAGCACCGCCCCGACGCGGTGATCAACTGCGCGGCGTGGACCGACGTGGACGGCGCCGAGGAGCACGAGGAGGGTGCGCTCGCGGTCAACGCCACGGGGGCAGGCGAGCTGGCCGCCGCAGCGTGCGCGCTCGGCGCGCGGGTGGTCCACGTGTCGACCGACTACGTCTTTGACGGCTCCAAGCGCTCGCCGTGGGTGGAGGACGACCCGGTCGCGCCGCTGGGGGCCTACGGGCGCACGAAGCTGGCCGGGGAGCGCGCGGTCGCGGCGGCGTGCGCCGATCACGCGATCGTGCGCACGGCATGGCTGTTCGGCGCGGGCGGACGCAACTTCGTGGACACGATGCTGGACCTGGGCGCCAAGCGCGAGGAGGTCGCGGTGGTCAGCGACCAGGTGGGCTCGCCCACCTGGACGGGCCACCTCGCCCCCGCCCTGGTCGAGCTGGCCGCCGCCGGCGCGACGGGGATCTTCCACCTCGCCGGCGGAGGAAGCTGCTCGTGGCACGAGCTGTGCGTGGCCGCCTACCGTCACGCGGGCCTCTCCACCCGGGTGGAGGAGACGACCAGCGCGCGCTTCGTGCGCCCCGCCCCCCGGCCCGCCTACAGCGTGCTGGGTACCGAGCGCGTCGAGAGTCCGCGGCTGCCCGCTTGGCGCGAAGGACTGGCGGGCCACCTGGCGGCCCGAGCGGTCGCAGCGTGAGGCTGCTGGTCTGCGGCGGCGCGGGGTTCATCGGCTCGGCCTTCGTTCGCCTGCGCCAGGCCGACCACGGCGACGAGGTCGTGGTCCTCGACAAGCTGACCTACGCGGGGCGGCGCGAGAACCTCGAGGGCCTCGATGTGCGCCTCATCGAGGCCGGGATCGAGGACCCACACGCGGTGGCCTCGGCCATGGAGGGGATCGACGCGGTGGTCAACTTCGCCGCCGAGACCCACGTCGATCGCTCCATCACCGCCCCCGACGCCTTCGTGACCACCCACGCGGTCGGCACCTGGGTGCTGCTCGAAGAGGCCCGCCGCCGCGGGGTGCGCTACGTGCAGATCTCCACCGACGAGGTCTACGGCTCCATCGAGGACGGCTCGTTCACCGAGTCGTCGCCCCTGCAGCCCTCCTCCCCCTACTCGGCCACCAAGGCCGGCGCCGACCTGCTCGTGGCCTCCTACCACCACACCTACGCCCTGCCGACCCTCATCTGCCGCGGCTCGAACAACTACGGGCCCCGCCAGTACCCCGAGAAGCTCATCCCCCTGATGATCCTCAACGCCCTGCACGGCGACCGCCTGCCCGTCTACGGCGACGGGATGCAGGTGCGCAACTGGCTCTACGTCGACGACTTCGCCCGCGGCATCGGCACCGTGCTGGCCCACGGCACGCCCGGCGAGACCTACAACGTCGGCGGCCCTGACGAGTGCCCCAACCTCGAGGTCGTCCAGCGCATCATCCAGCTGACCGGCAACGACGACTCGCTCATCGAGTACGTCACCGACCGCCCCGGTCACGACCGCCGCTATTCGCTGGGATCCGAGAAGGTCCGCGCCCTGGGCTGGGAGGCCCAGGTCCGCTTCCTCGACGGCCTCCAGCAGACGGTCCGGTGGTACCGCGATCACCGCGCCTGGTGGGAGCCCATCCGCTCGGGCGACTACCGGGAGTACTACCGGCGCCAGTACGGAACGCAGATCAAGGGCGGGCGCGCGCTCAGCTGACCTCACGCACCGTCGAAGCCCGCGATGCGCCAGCCGTCGCGGGCGCGCACGAGCCGGAAGGTCGTGACGGTCTGGTTCTCGCCCGTGCCCACGGCCACGCGCGCGGTGGCGTCCGGGCCCTGGACTCGCACCTGGCCCTCGCGCACGGTGAGCTCGGTCACGTCGGCGCTCAGCAACGCGTCCTCCACCGCGGGGGCGCACGACGTGCCCGCCGCGCGCATGCGGTCCAGCACCTCGCGTGCGAGCAGCCGCCCGCAGATGCGCTGGGCGTCGCGGGCGGCGGCGGCCTCCTGCAGAGCCTCCACGGTGGCCGCCACCTCACGCGCGGGCCCGGTGAAGTCGCCGGTGGTATCGCCGCCCGCAGCGGGACCGCAGCCGGCGATCAGCAGGGCGGCCACCAGGGCGGGGAGGAGGGCCGCGCGGGCTTGCATGGCCTGGCCAATCTACACTCGCAAGGGCCATGGCCCCGCCTGCCTCCGTTCCTCGCGGTCGCCACGCGCCCCCGCTCGAGGTGCGCCTGGAGGTGCAGCGCCGCCGGCTGTTCGAGGCTGCCACGGCGGTCTTCGCCCGCCTGGGTTACGCCGAGGCCTCGGCGGAGGCCATCAGCCGCGAGGCCGGCATGTCCAAGGCGACCTTCTACGAGCACTTCGCCAACAAGGAGGAGTGCATGCTGGCCCTCGTCTCCCACGCGGGCGAGGACGTCCTCGGCTGCATGCTCGAGGCGGCTCGAATTCCCACCGATTGGCAGGAGCGCCACATGGCGGGCGTGCGCGCCTTCCTCAACTACGCCGCGGCCAACCCCGACCTGGCCCGCGTCACGCTGGTGGAGGTGGTCGGCGCCGGTCCGCGCGCGCTGGAGCACCGCGACGCGATGTTCGACGCCATCGCGGAGGGGATGTACCAGGACACCGAGCAGGCGGCCAAGCGCGGCGGCTCACCGCGCTTTCACTCCAAGGACGACGCCTACGCCTGCGTGGGCGCCATCTATGAGCTGGCCTCGCGCCACATCCGCCACAGCCACCCGCCGCAGGTCCGTGACCTCGAGCCGGTGATCGACCGCCTCGTCCTGGGGGTCGTCTCCCAGTCCGGGCGGTAGACGAGGAGGTGTCGCCCTCGCGACCCGGTGGCCCGCCTCGGGCAGACCTCGGCGCGACGGACTCCCTCGCGGCCATCGAGGCCGAGGTCGTCGGCTGCCGGCGCTGCCCGCGCCTGGTGGCCTGGCGGGAGCAGATGGGCCGCGAGAAGCGTGCCGCGTTTCGCGACGAGCGCTACTGGGCTCGCCCCATCCCCGGCTTCGGCGACCCCGCGGCGGGCATCGTGCTGCTGGGCCTGGCGCCCGCCGCGCACGGCGCCAACCGCACCGGACGGATCTTCACGGGCGACCGCTCGGGGGACTTCCTGTTCGCGGCGCTGCACCGCGCGGGCCTGGCCGACCGGCCGGTCTCGCGCGCCCCGGGCGACGGCCTGACCCTGCGCGACGCCTTCATCACCGCGACGGTGCGCTGCGCCCCGCCGGCCAACCGTCCGCTGCCCGCCGAGCGCGACGCGTGCCTGCCCTACGCGGCTCGAGAGCTCGCGCAGCTGCCCGGGGCCGCGGTGGTGGTCTGCCTGGGGGCCTTCGCGTGGGACGCGGCACTGCGCCTGCGCGCGCTGGCGGGCACGCCGGTGCCCCGCCCGCGCCCGCGCTTCGGTCACGGCGCTGAGCTGCACGGGGTCCCGTGGGCGCTGCTGGGCTGCTTTCACCCCTCCCAGCAGAACACCTTCACCGGGCGCCTCACCCCGGCGATGGCCGACTCGGTGCTGGCGCGGGCGGTGGAGCTGCGGGCCCGCGCCCGGGCGCCGGCCGCGTGGTGACTGGCGCGGCGGGGCGGCCTTCGGCGCCGTCGGGACGGGCGGGCGCGGGCGCCGGCGGTGCGCGGAAGGGGCGGTCGGGGGGAAAGCCGTCGGACACTGCCTCCAAGGTACGCCTCCAGGGCGGCGCTCGCCCTAGGGTGCCGGCCCAGGGTTTCCGCCATGGCGAATCCTGGAGGGGGTATTGTCGCGCCACCAATGGTCACACGTACGGCGGGGACGTTGGGGGAGGTCTCCAGTCAAACAGGAGAGGCGGTCGAGGAGCTGCTCGAACGCACCGCCGAGCTCGCGGCGCTGGAGGCCGCCCTGACCGAGGCCCGAGGCGGCGAGGGCGCGCTGCTGATCGCGCTGGCCGAGGGAGGCCTGGGCAAGTCGCGCCTGGTCGTGGAAGGGCGCCAGCGGGCGTGGCGGGCGGGCATGCGCGTCCTGCGCGCGCGCGGCGACGATCTCGAGCACGACTTCCCCTTCGGGATCGCCCTGCAGCTCTTCGAGGGCGAGCTGCGGGGGGCATCGGAGGCCGAGCGCGCCGAGTTGCTGGGCGGCGCGGCGGCGCCCGCCGCCGACCTGGTCGCGCCCGCGGTGGCCACCCGCCCGGCGGACCGTCCGCAAGAGGAGCACGCGCTGATCCACGCCCTCTACTGGCTCACGGTCAACCTGGCCGACCGCGGACCGCTGGCCCTGCTGGTCGACGACGCCCACTGGGCCGACGCACCGTCGCTGCGCCTGCTCAACTACCTCGCCCAGCGTCTGGGTGGTCACGGGGTGCTGCTGGTGGTGGCCGGCCGGCCGGCCGAACCCGGCGGGGAGGGGGAGCTGCTCGATCGCCTGAGCGCGGTGCCCGGCGCGCGCGTCCTGCGTCCCCAGCCTCTGAGCGGGGGTGCCGTCGTGGCGCTGCTGGCCGAGTGGCTGGGGGCCCAGCCCGACCCCGCCTTCGCGCAGGCCTGCGTCGAGGTGACCGGCGGCAATCCGCTGCTGTTGCGCGAGCTGGTCAGCGCGCTGCACGAGGAGGGCGTGGCTCCCACCGCGGCGACCGCGCAGCGGGTGCGCGAGGTCGGCCCCGCGCCGGTCTCGCGCTCCCTGGCGCTGACGTTGGCACGCTTGGGTCCGGTGGCCACCGCGGTCGCGCGCGCGGTCGCGGTGCTGGGAGAGGGCGCGGAGTACGCCCAGGTGGCCGCGCTGGCCCGGGTGGGGCTCGACGAGGCGGTGGGCGCGGCGGGTGAGCTGTCGCGCGCCGGGGTCCTGGCGCGCGGTCCGCACGCGGCCTTCGCCCATCCCGTCCTGCGCCAGGCGGTGCACGAGGAGCTCGATCCGGGCGAGCGCAGCCTGGCCCACCACCGGGCGGCGCGCATCGTCGCTGACGCGGGGATGCCTCCCGAGCGCGTTGCCGCGCATCTGCGCGCGAGCCGGCCCGCCGGCGATCCGTGGGCCGTCGAGGCCCTGGTGGCGGCCGCGCGCGTGGTCAAGGGCCGTGGCGCCCCGGCCACCGCGGTCGGCTTCCTACGCCGCGCGATCGAGGAGCCTCCGCCTCTCGACGCACGCGCCGGGCTCGTGCTGGAACTCGGGCAGGCCGAGGCCGCCGCAGGCCTGCCCGAGGCCGCCGAGCGCCTGCGCGAGGCGGTTGCCTTGCTCGACGATCCACCGGCCCAGGCCGACGCGCTGCGCTCGCTGGGGCGCACCCTCTTCTACCTCGGCCGCGACGAGGAGGCCGCCGACGCCTTCGAGCAGGCGCTGAGCGCCGCCACCGGGGACGGCGACCTGAGCCTCGAGCTGGCCGCCGACTTCGCCCAGGCTGCCTCCTGGCATCCCCAGCTGCGCCCGCGGGCGCTGCGGCGCCTGACGCCCCTGCTGGCGGGCCACCGGGTGGCGGCGACCACCGCCGAGCGCCTGGCGCTGGCCCACGTGGCGGGCGACCGCTTCCTCAAGGGTCACGACCGCGAGCACGTGGTGGCCCTGGCGCTGCGAGCGTGGGACCACGGCGCGATCCTGCGCGCCGGTGGCGACGCGGAGATGGCGGTCTTCGGGCTCACCGGGACGCTGGCGCACTCCGACGCCTTCGCCGAGGTCGAGGAGGTCATCGAGGCCGCGCTGGCTGACGCGCGCGCCCGGGGAGCCGCGCACGCCTTCGCGACCATGACCTACCGGCGCGCGTGGCTGTTCCGTCACCTCGGTCGCCTCGACGACGCGATCGCCGACCTCGAGCGGGTGATCGAGGCGCGCCACGAGGGCCGGGACGTGCAGTTGGCGGACGCCTTCGGCCTGCTGTGCGACTGTCACCTGCAGCGCGGGGACCAGTCGGCGGCGGCCGACGCGCTGGCCCTGGAACGCCGCGCCGAGGACCGCTGGCCGCTCAGCACGGCCTATGCCCTCTTTCGCGAGGCGCGTGGGGGGCTGGCGCTAGCGCGCGGGGACGCGCGTAGGGCGCTCGAGGACTTCGAGGCCGCCGGGAAGCTCCTGGTGGAGGAGATGGACGCGCCCAACCCCTCGCTGAGCGCCTGGCGCAACGGTGCGGCCCTCGCGTCCATGGCCCTGGATGACGTCGAGGCGGCACGCGCACGGGCCAGCGAGGCGGTGGAGCTGGCACGCGCCTTCGGCGCCCCGCGGGCGCTGGGCGGCGCCCTGCGGGTGCTGGGCCTGGTCGAGAGCGGCGAGCCGGGGCTCACGCGCCTGGAGGAGGCGGTGGGAACGCTGAAGGACTCGCCGGCAGAGATCGAGCGCGCCCTTGCCCAGGTCGACCTCGGGGCGGCGCTGCGCCGCTCGGGCAGGCGCGCCGACGCGCGGACCCCGTTGCGCGAGGGCCTGGACCGCGCCGATCGCGCCGGCGCGGGCTCGCTGGCCGCCCGCGCCCGCGGGGAGCTGGCCTCGGCGGGTGCCCGCCCGCGCCGTGCCCGCCTCTCGGGCCCCGATGCGCTCACGCCCACCGAGCGGCGGGTGGCCTCCATGGCCGCGTCGGGGATGACCAACCGCGAGATCGCCCAGGCCCTGTTCGTGACCATCAAGGCGGTGCAGTGGCACCTGGGCAACGCCTACCCCAAGCTCGGCGTGAGCGGGCGCGAGGAGCTCCCCGAGGCGCTGGGCCAGGGCTCCGAGGCCTGACGAGCGGGACTATCCTCGGAGGGTGGATCCGCTGGCCGCCTTCACCCCCACGGTGCGCGAGTGGTTCACGCGCGCCTTCGCGGCTCCCACCCCGGCTCAGGAGCAGGCCTGGCCGGCGATCGCCACCGGGGAGCACGTGCTCATCTCCGCGCCGACCGGGTCGGGCAAGACGCTGGCGGCCTTCCTGTGGGGACTGGACCGCCTCTCGCACCAGCCGACCGGGAGACGGACCGGGGTTCCGCTTCCAACGCGCCTGGTCTACGTCTCCCCTCTCAAGGCGCTGGCCTATGACGTGGAGCGCAACCTGCGCGCGCCCCTGCGCGGGATCGGTGCCGAGGTGACGGTGGGCATCCGCACGGGCGACACGCCCGCGCGCGAGCGCGAGGGGATGCGCCGGGACCCGCCCGACATCCTCATCACCACACCCGAGTCGCTGTACCTCATGCTCACCTCGCGCGCGCAGACGACCCTCACCGGCGTCGAGGCGGTGATCGTCGACGAGGTGCACGCGGTCGCGGGCACCAAGCGCGGATCGCACCTCGCCCTCACGCTGGAGCGCCTGGCCGCGAACGCAGAGCATGCTCGTTCCGGCGCGGCCGGAGGCCGCGCCGGGGATCCCCAGCGCATCGGGCTGAGCGCGACGCAGAACCCGCTCGAGGAGGTGGGGCGCTACCTCGTCGGCCCGCGGCGCGCCTGCCGTGTGGTCGACGCCGGGGTGACCAAGCCGCTGGATGTGCGCATCCACGTGCCGGTGGAGTCGATGGTGGCCAGCCCCGGCGCCGCCGCAGGCGGCCCCGGGGAGCCGGAGGCGACGGCGCCGGCCGCCAGGGACCCGCTGGAGGCGGGCGGCAACGATGGTGGCGAGGCCACCCGGCGCTCCATCTGGCCGGCCATCTACCCCGAGATCCTCGCGCAGGTGCGCGAGCACCGCTCGACGATCGTCTTCGTCAACAACCGGCGCATGGCCGAGCGTCTGGCGCTGCGCCTGAACGAGCTTGCGGAAACGACCTCGGTGGCCGCCTCCGCCACCCGTGGCGAGATCGCGCGCGCCCACCACGGCTCGCTGGCCCGCGAGGAGCGCACGGTGGTCGAAGAGCAGCTCAAGGCCGGCGAGCTGCCCTGCCTGGTGGCCACCTCCTCGCTCGAGCTGGGCATCGACATGGGCGCCGTCGACCTCGTGCTGCAGGTCGAGTCGCCCAAGTCCGTCGCCCGCGGGCTGCAGCGCATCGGCCGCGCCGGCCACAACGTGGGCGACGTCTCCAAGGGGCGCATCTTCCCCAAGTTCCGCGCCGATCTGCTGGAGTGCGCCGTGGTCGCGAAGCTCATGCGCGCCGGCGACATCGAGCCCACCGTCGTGCCGCGCAACGCGCTCGACGTGCTCGCTCAGCAGGTGGTGGCCATCGCGGCGGCCGCGCCCGAGCCGGTGGCGGTGGACGACCTCCACGCGCTGGTCACGCGCACGTACTCCTACGCCGAGCTGGGCCGCCCGCTGCTGGAGAACGTACTCGACATGCTCGACGGGCGCTATCCGTCCGCGGAGTTCGGCGAGCTGCGCCCGCGCATCGTGTGGGACCGCTTGGGCGGCACCATCCGCCCGCGCAGGGGCGCGCGCCAACTCGCGGTCACCAACGCGGGAACGATCCCCGACCGCGGGCTGTTCTCGGTCACCCTCCCCGACGGGCGGCGCGTGGGCGAGCTGGACGAGGAGATGGTCTACGAAGCACGCGCGGGCCAGACCTTTCTGCTGGGCGCCTCGGCGTGGCGCATCGAGGAGATCGGCCGCGACCGCGTGATCGTCACCCCGGCCCCGGGCGCGCCCGGGGCGGTGCCCTTCTGGCGCGGGGACTCCGTCGGGCGGCCCAAGGCGCTGGGGGAGGCGGTCGGCGCCTTCAGCCGCTGGGCGGTGGACCAGCCGCCCGAGGCGCTGGCCGCCTCCCACGACCTCGACGAGCGGGCGGCGCGCAACCTCAGCGACTTCCTGCGCGAGCAGCAGGCCGCCACCGGCGTGGTGCCCTCCGACCGCACGGTGGTCGTCGAGCGCTTCCGCGACGAGATCGGCGACTGGCGCCTGTGCGTCCTCAGCCCCTACGGCGGGCGCGTGCACAGCGCGTGGGCGCTCGCCCTCAGCGCGAAGATCCGCGACGAGGTGGGCCTGGAGTCCGACGCGATCTGGAGCGACGACGGGATCATCGTCCACCTGCCCGACGCCGACGAGCCCCCGGGCGCGGACCTGGTGCTCTTGGAGCCCGACGAGCTGGAGGAGCGCGTGGTGGGCGAGCTGAGCTCGAGCGCCCTGTTCGGCGCGCGCTTCCGCGAGAACGCCGCCCGCGCGCTGCTCATCCCGCGCGCGTACCCGGGCAAGCGCACCCCCCTCTGGCAGCAGCGCCTGAAGGCTCAGACGCTGCTGGAGGTGGCCAGGCGTTACGGCGACTTCCCGGTGATCCTCGAGACCTACCGCGAGTGCCTGCGCGACGTGTTCGACCTCCCGGGCCTGCAGGATCTGCTCGCCAGGCTGCACCGCCGCGAGCTCTCGCTGGTGGAGGTCGAGACGCCCACGGCGTCGCCCTTCGCCTCCTCACTGCTGTTCGACTACGTCGCCACGTACATGTACGAGGGCGACACGCCCAACGCCGAACGCCGCGCGGCCGCGCTGGCTCTCGACCGCGACCTCCTGCGCGAGCTGTTGGGCCAGGAGGAGCTGCGCGAGCTGATCGATCCGGGCGCCCTGGAGCAGGTGGAGGCCGACCTGCAGCACCGCTCGGAGCGCGCCCGGGCGCAGAGCGCCGACGGCCTGGCCGACGTGCTGCGACGCGTCGGAGACCTCACGCCGGTCGAGGCGGTCGAGCGGGTGGTGGCCGGCGTGGACGCCGAGGCGCTGCTGAGCGCACTGGAAAGCGAGCGGCGCGCCATCCGCCTGCGCGTCGGCGGCGAGGAGCGCTGGGTGGCCGCCGACGACGCGGGCCTCTACCGCGACGCGCTGGGCGCCGTGCCCCCCGGTGGGCTGCCCGCCGCCTTCGCCGCCGACGTCCCCGACGCGCTGGTGAAGCTCACAACCCGCTACGCGCGCACCCACGGGCCCTTCACCACCGCGCAGCTGCGCGCCCGCTACGGGGTGGGGACGGGCGGGTTCGAGTCCGCGCTGCGCGCGCTGGAGAACGACGGGGAGCTCGTCCGCGGCGAGCTGCGGCCGGGGGGCACGCAACGCGAGTGGTGCGACCCCGAGGTGCTGCGCCGGCTGCGCCGCGCCTCGCTGGCCGCCCTGCGCAAGGAGATCGAGCCCGCCGACCAGCGCGCCTTCGCCGCCTTCCTGGCCCGCTGGCAGGGGGTGGACCGCTGGGCGGGTGGGACGGGCTCCGGGGCGGGTGCCGAGCGCCTGCGCGAGGCGCTCGTGCCGCTGCAGGGCCTGGTGCTGCCCGTCGAGGCGTGGGAACGCGACGTGCTGCCCCGGCGCATCGGTGCCTGGTCGAGCACCTGGCTGGATGAGCTGTGCGCCAGCGGTGAGGTGGTGTGGGTCGGCGCGGGCGCGCTGGGGCGCCACGGTGGCCGCGTGGCGTTGTACCTCCGAGAGGACGCAGGAGCCATAGGTCCACCTGCGCTCTCCTCCCGCGGCTTGGAGCCACCCGGGGAAGCCGAGCACCAGGCGCTGCGTGCCCGCCTGGCCCGGTCGCCCTGCTTCTTCACCGATCTGCTGGCCGAGCTTCAGCTCGCGCCCGAGGCCGTGCAGGAGGCGCTGTGGGACCTCGTGTGGGCGGGCGAGGTGACCAACGACGCGTGGGCGCCGCTGCGCGCGCCGCGGATGACGCTCGCCCGCGCGACGCGCCGACAGCAGGCCACCCGAACGCGGCCGCGGCGCTTCGGCGCGCGCCGCGCGGCGGGTCAGCCGTATTCGGCCCACCCGCCCGGCCGCTGGTCGTTGACCTCCACCCTCTTCGCCGGCGCTCCGGCGCCCGGCGAGCAGCGGCGCACGCTGGCCGAGCTGCTGCTGGAGCGCTACGGCGTCGTCACCCGCGAGCAGGTGCTGGCCGAGGGCATCACCGGCGGCTTCAGCGCGCTGTACGACGCGCTCAGCCAACTCGAGACGCTCGGCGTCTGCCGGCGCGGCTATTTCGTCGAGGGTCTGGGCGGCGCCCAGTTCGCGCTGCCCGGCGCGGTGGAGCGCCTGCGCTCCCAGCGCGCGCCCGAGGAGAGCGCCCCCACCGTGCTGGCGGCCACCGACCCCGCCCAGCCCTACGGTGCCGCGCTGCGCTGGCCCGCGCGTCACGGCGCGGCCGCAGGCCGCGCCGGGGAGACCGGGGCGGGCCGGCGTCCCGGTCGCAGCGCCGGCGCCCACGTCGTGCTGGCCGGCGGCGAACCGGTGCTGTTCGTGGAGCGTGGCGGCAAGGGCCTGCTGATCCTGGTCGATCCCGATGACCCCCGTCTGCGCCCCTCGCTCGAGGCGCTGGCCACCTTCGTCACCGGCGGCGCGGGCCGGCGCCTGGCCCTCGAGCGCATCGACGGCGATCCGGTGGTCGGCTCGCCGCTGGAGTCGGTGCTCGTCGAGCTCGGCTTCCGCTCGGGCCCCCGCAAGCTCACCCTGAGCGCCTGAAGGGTGCGGGCATGAGCGAGCCGCAGGTGCG
>JAUJOF010000001.1:10063-29781 GCA_030447785.1 Solirubrobacteraceae bacterium | reverse complement strand
GGTGCGGGCATGAGCGAGCCGCAGGTGCGCGCCGGGGGCGGCGTGGTGGTCCGCGACGGCCGCCTGGCGGTGGTGCACCGCCCTCGCTACGACGACTGGTCGCTGCCCAAGGGCAAGCTCGACCCGGGTGAGACCTGGGAGCAGGGCGCGCTGCGCGAGGTCGAGGAGGAGACGGGCCTTCGCTGCACCCTGGGCGAGCCCCTGCAGTCCGCCCACTACACCGATCGCCGGGGCCGGGCCAAGGAGGTGCGCTACTGGCGCATGGAGGTCGCCGAGGACCTGGGGTTCACGCCCGGCGACGAGGTCGACGAGGTGCGCTGGCTGTCGCCCGACGAGGCCCAGCGCCTGGTGTCCTACTCCCACGACCGGGCGCTGGTCAGGGAAGCTTCTTCCCCGGGTTGAGCAGTCCCTTGGGGTCCAGGGCGTCCTTGATCGCGCGGTGGGCGGCAACGGCGGCGGGCGTCCACTGGTGGCGCAGCTGGCGGGCCTTGAGCACACCGATGCCATGCTCGCCCGTCACCGTGCCGCCCAACTCGAGGGCGAGGGCGAAGAGATCGTGCGCGGCCGCGTCAGCGCGCTCTCGCTCGCCCGGGTGGTCGGCGGCCAGCAGGAACGTGGAGTGCAGGTTGCCATCTCCCGCGTGCCCCCACGAGCAGGCGGGCAGGCCGTGGCGCTCGCCGATGCGAAGGGTGCCCTCGATGGCCTCCCGCAGACGGTCGAGTGGCACGGCGACGTCCTCGGAGAGCTTGGCTCCGCGCCTGGCGGTGACCGCGTGAGAGACCCCGGCGCGCCAGCGCCACAGGGCGCGCACGTCGCCGGGCGCCTCGGGGGCGGTCAGACCGAGCAGGCCCTCTCCCTCGTGGAGGGCGTCCAGCAGCGCGTCGCGCACGCGAAGAGCCTCCTCGCGGGCCCCGTCGGCCTCGAGGAGCAGGACGAAGGGCGCGCGGCCGTTCGCGTACGAGGAGGCCCCTCCCGATCCGGACGCCATCCTCATGCCCAGCGCCCGGGCCGGCTCCTCGGGCAGGGAGCCCCCGGCCGCCTCCATGGTGGCCTCGTCGAGGTACTCGATGGCGGCGGGGACCTCGCCACTGGCCAGCACGCGCTCAATGGCCGCGCACCCCGCACCGACGTCCTCGAAGGCGGCGGCGATCGGCAGCTGCGCCTCGGGCGCGGGCACCAGGCGCAGCCAGGCCGCGGTGACGACGCCCAGCGTGCCCTCGCTGCCGGTCAGCAGCGCGCGCAGGTCGTAGCCCGCGACGTCCTTGCGCACCGGACCGCCGACACGGACGATCTCGCCGGGAGCGAGCACGGCCTCGAGGCCAGTCACCCAGTCGCCGGTCACGCCGTACTTGAAGGCGTGCGGACCGCCGGCGTTGGTGGCGATGGTGCCCCCCAGCTGGGACTGCTCGGCCGCGCCCGGATCGGGCGGAAACAGCAGGCCGCTCTCGCGCGCGCGCCGTGCCACGGTCTCGGTGGTCATCCCCGCCTCGGCCTCCATGCGCCACAGCCCGGGATCGAAGCTGCGCATGGCGCTCAGGCGATCGAGCGAGAGCGCCACCGCCTCGGCGTCAAGCGGCGCGGCCCCGCCGGCGTATCCGCTGCCCCCGCCCACCGGCACGACGGCGAGGTCGTGCTCGTAACACCAGCTCACGACCGCCGCGACCTCGTCGGCGTCGGCCGGACGCACCCGCGCGCGGGCCCGGCCGGTGCGCGCGGTGTCCCCCACGCGCACCGCCTCCTCGACGTGCTCGGGGCCGACGATGGCCGCCAGTTCGCGCATCGCCTGGTTCTACCCTCTCCCCGTGCCCGAGGGCGACACGGTCCACCACGCCGCCAACCGGATGCGCCCCGTCCTGGTGGGCGCAGTCCCACAGGTCGACACCCCGCATCCGCGCTTCGGGCGCGAGCGGTGGGCCGAGCGCCTGGGCAATCGTGCGGTGACCTCCGTCGACGCGCGCGGCAAGCACCTGCTCATCCGCTTCGAGGGCGACCGCGTGCTGCACTCGCACCTGCGCATGACCGGGCACTGGGGCACCTACCGCGCCGGCCAGCGCTGGGGGCGCTCCGCGCGGCGCGCGTGGCTGGTGCTGCGCGCGCGGGACGCTGAGGTCGTGCAGTTCGACGGGCCGGTGCTCGAGCTGCTCACCGCCGCTCGCGCGCGGGCCGACCAGCGCATGGCCGGCCTGGGGCCCGACATCGTGGCCGGCGAGGCCTTCGACGAGGCGGACTTTCTTCGCCGCCTGCGCGCCGACGATCCGACGCGCCCCTTCGGCGACGCGCTGCTGGACCAGCGCACCGTGGCGGGCATCGGCAACCTGTGGAAGTGCGAGGCCTGCTTTGAGGCGGGCATCGACCCGTGGCGCCCGACGCGAGAGATCGGCGACGACGAGGCGTTGAGCGCGGTGCGGGCGGCGCGCCCGCGCATGCAGCAGTCCGCGCGCGACGGCCACCAGACGCGCCACAAGACGATCTACGGCCGCGCCGGGCGCCCGTGCCCGCGCTGTGGAGCGCGGATCCGCCAGCGCGGGCAATGGGATGACAACCGCCCGACCTTCTGGTGCGCCGGGTGTCAGCGATGAGGCGCGTGGGCCACAAGGGTGCCGATCTCATCGCGCCGGGCAACACCTTCGCCTCCTTCGAGGCGGCACTCGAGGCGGGCGTGGACATGATCGAGTTCGACGTGCTGCCCGAGCGTCCCGACGGGGACGGTGAACTGCTGCTGGCCCACGACTACGCCGACGCCGCGCGGCGCACGCCGCACACGCTGGAGGAGGGGCTCCAGCACTTCTGTGGCGAGGCCTACGGCGCCATCGACCTCGACCTCGACCTCAAGCTGCCCGGCTACGAGGAGCGCGTAGTCGAGGCGCTGCGCCGCTTCGGACTCGACCGCCGCGCGCTCATCTCGTCCATGGAGCGCCCGTCGCTGCGCCTGCTGCGCGAGCGCCATCCGGAGGTGCGCCTGGGGTGGTCGGTGCCGCGCATCAGGCGCAATCCCTTCGAGCGCGCGCACACCGCCGTGCCGGCCTACCTCGGCCTGCAGGTGTTGCGCCGCACGCTGCCCGGCCAGGCGCGGCGCGCCATCGAGGCCGGAGCGGTGGACGCGGTGATGGCCAACCACCACCTGGTCACGCCGCGGCTGGCCGAAGCGGTGCGCGGCGCCGGCGGCGAGCTGTTCGTGTGGACAGTGGACGACGCGCGGCGCATCGCGTGGCTGGAGGGACTGGGCGTCACGGGGGTCATCACCAACGACCCGCGGCTGTTCGGCGTCGCGGGTCCCGGGGCGGTCACGTGACCGCGGAGGCGGGCCCCGCGCCCCGCGGGTGCCGAAGCGGTCAGGTGACCGCGGAGGCGGGCCCCGCACCGATCTCCCTCCTCCGTGTGATGGATCGCCGGGAGTGACGTAGCAGGGGTGTGAGCGCCGTCTCGCTGACGCTTCGTCCCACCCCTCCGGCCGGAGAGCTCGACCTCGAGGCCCTCTTCCGCGAGTCGGCGGGCGACGTCCACGCCTACGCGCGCACGCTGCTGGGCGACGACGCGGCCGCCGAGGAGGTCACCGCGGTGGCCTTCGAGCGCGCGCACCGCCGCCGTCGGCGCTTCGACCCGCAGCGGGGAAGCGCGCGGGGATGGCTGTTCGCCATCGCGCGCAACGCCGCGCTGGACGAGTTGCGCCGGCGCCGGCGCACGGCCGGGCTGGCCGGCGAGCTGGCCGACGACCTGCCCGCGACCGACGAGGATCCTGGGGCCGCCGAGCGCCGGGCGACGGTCGCCCGGGCGCTCGCGGGGCTCCCACCACGCGAGCGCGAGCTCATCGCCCTGCGCTTCCACGCGGGGCTGGGCAACGCGGAGGTGGGCCGCCTGCTGGGCACGAGCGAGACGAACGTCGGCACCCGGGTGCACCGAGCCATGACGAAGCTGAGGGAGGCCTGCGATGCCCAGCGATGAACAGCTCGAGGGCGATGTCCGCGCCGTGCGCCCGGAGATGGACGAGGCCTTCGCGATTGCGCTGGAGCAGCGGGTGGCGGAGGGATTCGCGCGGAATGAACGCGTGCTGGCGAGGCCTCGCCCGCCGCGGAGCCCAAGTGAGGCCTGGCCCTCGAACTTCCCACGATCCCGGCCGGAGCGCCGCGTGCGCCGCTGGGCGCCCGCGTTGGGCATCATGCTCTCGGCCCTCGTGGCGCTCGTCGTCGCGGTGAGCGTGCTGGACGGCGGAGAGCAGGGCCCGCGGACGACCGCGACGGAGACGGCGAGGCCCGGGAACGGCGCGACGGCGAGTGGAGGAGCCGCCCGCGACTTGGCTGGTGCCCAGTCCTCCGCCCAGCAGTCCCGCGAGCTGCTCTCCCCCACTCCCTCCCCCGCGCCGGGCCGCGACGTCGAGTCCACCACCTCGCTCACCCTCTCCGTCCCCGACCGCGACGTACAGCGCACGGCCAACGAGGCCATCGCGGTGGCCGACCGCCTCGAGGGCTTCACCGAGCGCTCGAGCGTCGACGTCGGCGACGGTCGCGCGGTGGCGGACCTCACGCTGCGCGTCCCGCCCGAGCGTGCCAACGACGCCCTGACCGCCCTCTCGCGGCTGGGCGATGTGCGCTCGCGTACCCAGGAGACGGTCGACCTCACCGAGCAGGTCGACTCCGTGCAGGAGCGCCTGGACGACGCCCGCGCCCTGCGCGACGGGCTGCGGGAGGCGCTGGCCGAGGCCGACTCCGCCCGTGAGGTCACCGACCTGCGCGAGCGCCTGGAGCAGGCCCGCCGGCGCGTGCGCACGCTGGGCGGTGAGCGCGCCGAGCTGCGCGAGCGCACGAGCCTGGCCACGCTGGCGGTGACCGTCCAGGGCACCGGCGGCCCACCTCCGACCGAGCAGGACCGCGCCTGGACGCCCGGTGACGCGCTGCGCGACGGCCTGGCGGTCCTGCGCGTCGCCCTGGGGATCGCCATCGTCGCCGTGGCGGCCGCGCTGCCGCTCGCGCTGGTGACGGCGCTCACCGCGCTGACCGTCGCCGCGGGGCGCCGGCGCGCCCGCGAGCGCGCGCTCGACGCCGTGTAGTCGCCCTCACCGGGACAGGTACCATGGGCCGGCGATGGGTCTTCACGCTCCGGAGGAGGTGGCCGCCCTCGAGTTGCTGGCCACCGTGCCGGTGTTCGAGACGCTGGCCCGGGAGGATCTTGGCCATGTGGCCCAGGTGGCGGTGCTGCGCCGCTTCGAGCCGGGGCACGTGATCTTTCGCGAGGGCGATCAGAGCAACACGTGCTACATCATGCGCTCGGGCCACGCGCGCGCCTTGCGCGAGCACTCCGACGGACGCACCATCGCACTGGCGCACTTTGGCCCCGGAGACATCTTCGGGGAGCTTGCGATGTTCACCGACGAGCGGCGTTCGGCGACGGTGGAGACCCTCGACGAAGTGAGCGCGCTGGCGGTGCTGGGCGCCGACATGCGCCCGCTGCTCAACCGCCACGCCGAGATCGCGGTCAAGCTGGTGATCTCCATGGGGCGCCGCCTGCGTGCCGCCAACGAGCGCATCGCCCGTCAGTCCTTTCAGACGGTGCAGAGCCGCGTGGCCTCCGTGCTCAGGGGCCTGGTCGACCAGGCGCGCAGCGAGGGAGCGCAGGATGGCGAGGTGCTCATCACGGTCACCCAGGCCGACATCGCCCAGCTCGCGGGCTCGAGCCGCGAGTCGGCCAGCCGCTTCCTCGCCGTGCTCGAGCGTGCCGGGGTCATCAGCCAGGGCCGCGGCCGCCTCGTCGTGCACGACACGGAGGCGCTGACCAGGTACGTCTATTGAGCCCCGAGTTCTCCGCCGGCGGCGTGGTGGTCGACGATGCCGGGCGCACGATCGTCATCGTGCCCACCCGCCGCGCGGCCGACGGCTCCAAGACGCTGACGCTGCCCAAGGGGCACCCCGACGGGGACGAGAGCGCCGCCCGGGCGGCGCAGCGTGAGATCCGCGAGGAGGCGGGCGTCGAGGCAGAGCTGGTCGAGAAGCTGGGTGACGTGCGCTACTGGTACCAGCGCGCCGGGCGGCGCATCCCCAAAGTGGTCTCGTTCTTCCTCTTCCGCTATGTGGCCGGCGTTCCCGAGGATCATGACCACGAGGTCGAGGAGGCCCGCTGGATGGACCTCGCCGACGCCGCGCGGGCGCTGACCTACAAGGGCGAGCGTGACATGGCCGCGCGAGCGCTGGCCCGCCGGTAGGCTGCCGCGCGTGCAGGTCCTCAACTTCTACTCGACGATCTTCGCCGACCAGCTCAAGCGGGGACGCAAGACGGCCACCATCCGCCTGGGCGACAAGTCGCACAAGTATCGGAAGAACCAGGCGGTGCTGGTGACCATCGGCTACCAGCACTCACCGCGCGAGAAGATCTTCGAAGCGGTGATCGACCAGGTCGAGGTCAAGCGGGTCAAGGAACTCAGTCCGCGCGACATCGAGCACGACAACCCCGAGTTCCGCCGCCTCGAGGAGATGATGCACTTCCTCGAGCAGATCTACGGGCGCAAGGTGGACGTGGAGGACACGGTGACGGTCGTGCGCTTTAGCCAGATCATCGACCGGCCCTCCATGACCGAGCGCATGCGCGGCTTCGGCGGCGCGCAGAACTAGGAACGTTCGTCGCTATCGCGACCTGGGTTCCGCCTCAGGCGGCCCCGGCCAGCTCCAGCGCCTGGTCGGCGCGCTCGCGCAGCTTCTCCAGAGCGCCGCGCAGCAGACGCGAGACCTGCATCTGGGAGACGCCGATGCGCCTGGCGATCTCGCTCTGCACGAGATCCTCGCCGAAGCGCAGCGCGATCACGCGGCGCTCCTGCAGGGTCAGGCCGCTCATCAGCGGACCGAGCGAGGCGAGTTCCTCGGTGAGCGCCAGGCGCTCGTCGACCTCGCCGAAGGTGTCGCCCAGCTTGCGCCGCTCCTCGCCGTCGTCGCGCGCGGGCGCGTCGAGCGAGACGCCCCCGTGAGCCTGGCCGGCTCGCAGCGCCTCGAGGACCTCCTCGACGGACTGGTCGAGCTCCTCGGCCAGCTCGTCGGCGGTGGGCGCCCGGCCCTTCAAGGTGGTCAGGCGCTCGGTCGCGCGCGAGGTGGCGAGCACCCGCTCCTGCAGGCCGCGCGGCGGGCGCACGGTCCAGGTGTGGTCGCGCACGAAGCGGCGTACCTCGCCCAGCATGGTGGGCACGGCGTAGGCGGTGAAGCTGCCGCGGTCGCGACTGGGATCCCACCGGTCGATCGCCTTGACCAGGCCCATGCAGGCGACCTGCTGGAGGTCCTCGGCGTGCTCGCGGTAGGGATACGTCTTGGCCACGCGGCGCACGAGCGGCATCAGCCGCTCGACGGCCTCGTCGCGCGCGGCGGAGTCGCCTTGGCGTCGATAGCGCAACAGCAGGTGGCGCACGGCGGTCGGGGACGAACGGGGGGTCGTGGCGGCAGACAATGAAGACCTCGGCTGGTTGGGAGGCACAGCTGGCCGAAGGTCCGTCGCACAGCCTCGCCCGAGGGCAGTGACCTTACGCGTCCGCTTCGTGAGGCTTGTTGAGGCGTGCCGCCGGCGCGGATGGTGCCGACACCGCGACCTGCCCTCCTGATGCGACCGTACCCGAGACGTGCCCGAAAATCACCCCGGGGCGGGCGCCCGGCGCCCTGGGAGTCGGTTTTCTGACGGGCACCCGCTGGAGACGACAGGTGCGGACGGCCAGTTCCACGTCGACCCCGACATGGCCGTAGAGGTGTTCGTCGTGGAGTCGGACCCACACGACTGAGCGACCGTCGTATACTCCCCGCGACGGGTTGGCACTCTCGTTCACAGAGTGCCAACACAAACGACCGGAGGTTCAGCAGATGAAGCTCAAGCCCTTGGGCGATCGGTTGATCGTGCAGGCCATCGAAGAGGAGGAGACGACCGCAAGCGGCATCGTCCTCCCCGACACGGCCAAGGAGAAGCCCCAGAAGGGCAAGGTTCTCGCCGTCGGCGAGGGCCGGTTCGACGACGAGGGCGAGAAGCGGATCCCCGTCGACGTGGAGGAGGGCGACGAGGTCCTGTACTCCAAGTACGGCGGCACCGAGATCAAGGTCGACGGCGAGGACCTTCTGGTCCTGCGCGAGTCGGACGTGCTCGCCAAGGTCGCCTCCTGACCGACGAGAGGCCGGCGCAGCCTTCCGGTCAACGACGACCGGACGGAGTCGACAACATCAAGACGCGGGACGTGGTGTCCCCCGGAGGTAACTAGGCAGATATGGCTCACAAGGAACTCAAGTACAACAGCGACGCGCGGCGGTCCCTGGAGGCCGGCGTCGATGTGGTCGCCAACGCGGTGAAGGTCACGCTCGGTCCGCGCGGCCGCTACGTGGTGCTCGACAAGAAGTTCGGCGCCCCGACCATCACCAACGACGGCGTCACCATCGCTCGTGAGATCGATGTCGAGGACGTCTTCCAGAACCAGGGCGCCCAGCTCGTGCGCGAGGTGGCCACCGCGACCAACGACGTCGCGGGGGACGGCACCACCACGGCGACCGTCCTGGCCCAGCAGATCGTGCATGACGGCCTGAAGAACGTCACGGCCGGCGCCAACCCGCTCGGCCTCAAGCGCGGCATCGAGAGGGCCGTCGACGCGGTCGTCGAGAACATCGCCCAGCAGAGCAAGGACGTGGCGGGCAAGGACCAGATCGCCCGCGTCGCCATGATCTCGGCCGGCGACGAGGAGATCGGCGACGTGATCGCCGACGCCATCGAGAAGGTCGGCAAGGACGGCGTGGTCAACGTCGAGGAGGGCCAGACGTTCGGCATGGACCTCGAGTTCACCGAGGGCATGCAGTTCGACAAGGGCTACATCTCGCCCTACATGGTCACCGACCAGGACCGCATGGAGGCCGTGCTCGAGGATCCCTACATCCTCATCGCCAACTCCAAGATCGGCTCCGTGCGCGACGTACTGCCGGTGCTCGAGGCGGTTATCCAGTCGGGCAAGCCGCTGCTGATCCTGGCCGAGGACGTCGAGGGCGAGTCGCTGGCCACCCTGGTGGTCAACAAGCTGCGCGGCACCTTCACCGGCGTGGCCGTCAAGGCCCCGGCTTCGGCGACCGCCGCAAGCGCATGCTCGAGGACATCGCGATTCTCACGGGCGCCGAGGTGATCACCGAGGAGATGGGCCTCAAGCTGGAGAACACCCAGCTCTCGCAGCTGGGCCGGGCCGCCGCGTGGTCATCGGCAAGGACGAGACCACGATCATCGACGGCTCGGGGGACGCGGAGGCCATCAAGGGCCGCATCACCCAGATCAAGAACGAGATCGAGAACACCGACTCGGACTTCGATCGCGAGAAGCTCCAGGAGCGCCTGGCCAAGCTGTCCGGCGGCGTGGCCGTCGTCAAGGTCGGCGCGGCCACCGAGACGGAGATGAAGGAGAAGAAGCACCGCGTCGAGGACGCCCTCCAGGCGACCCGTGCGGCGCTCGAGGATCGTCCCCGGCGGCGGCGTCGCGCTGATGCGCGCGGCCGAGGCGGTCGACCCCGACGCATACGAGGACGACGAGCGCACCGGGGCGAAGATCGTGCTCCGCGCGCTGGAGGAGCCCCTGCGCCAGATCGCCAACAACTCGGGCCTGGAGGGCTCCGTGGTGGTCAACGACGTGCGCAAGGCCAAGAAGGGCGAGGGCCTGGACGCGTCGACCGGTGAGATCGTCGATCTCGTGGAGGCCGGCGTCATCGACCCGGCCATGGTGACGCGCTCGGCGCTGCAGAACGCGGCCTCGATCGCCAAGAACATCCTCACCACCGAGGCCATCGTGGCCGAGCCGCCCGAGAAGGACGGCGCGGGCGCCGGCGGCGGGGGCATGCCCGACATGGGCGGGATGATGTAGCCGTGACATCGTGCGAAGGCCGCCGCTTGCGGCGGCCGAGCACGAAACACGTTTCGCGAAGGCTGATCGATCAGCGAGGGCCCGGCGCATGCCGGGCCCTCGTGCGTTGCGCAGTGCCGCTGCACGTGGCCCCCCACTGGGGGCCCACCTTTGCGGGTGAGAAACGAGGACGCCCGGGTCGGCCGCGCCCTACCCTCACGGTGTGAGCCTGCACGCGATCCTCCTGCTGGTGGTCGCCTCGGCCGCGGTCCTGTCGCTGGCCGTGGTGGCGCTGAGCGGCCACGGGGACCGTGAGGACGAGGAGGCCGCGCGCGAGCACTTCGCGCGCACCGGACGCTGGCCCGACGAGTAGCGCCGCCACGCGGCCTAGGCCCTGAAGGTCATGCACAGCTGCGTGCCGGTGGGGTGCGCGCGGCGCACCTCGCAGCTGTCCGTGACGCTGATGATGACCGCGAGGCCGAGTCCGAGCCCGGGGCTGTCGGGGTTGGGGCGCATGCCGTTGCCCCGGTCGGCTACGACCACCCGCACGCCGTGGTCCACGGCCCAGGCCTCCAGGGTGAGCTCGGGGAACTCGTGGCCGTCGTCTCGGTAGGCGTGCAGGACGACGTTGGTGCATGCCTCGGAGACGGCGAGCGCGACGTCGGCGCAGGCCGCCCGGCCCAGGCCCGACTCGCGCGCGACCTCCATGGCGACCAGGCGGGCCCGGGTCACGCTGGCCGGGTCGGCAGGATAGGTCTCGCGCACCCGCGTCCGCTGGCGAACCGACATCCATGCCGTGCTTCCCGCCCGGGTGGGTTCTCAACACCTCCGCCGTGCGACCTCTCGCCGGCGAAGGCCCCCAGCCGCGGGTCACGCCTCGACGGCGTCCAGCGCCCGCGGCCCGGGGCCCACGTACTTCGCGCTGGGACGGATGAGGCGGGCCTCGCGCTTCTGCTCGAGGATGTGCGCCGACCAGCCGGCCACGCGCCCGCAGGTGAACATGGGCGTGAACAAGGCGGGCGGGATGTCGGCGAAGTCGAGCACCACGGCCGACCAGAACTCGACGTTGGTGGCCAGCACGCGGTCGGGCTTGCGCGCCCGCAGCTCGGCCAGGGCAGCCTCCTCCAGCGCCTCGGCGACGTCGGCGCGCCGCGAGCCCAGCTCGCGCGCGGTTCGCCGCAGCACTCGGGCGCGCGGGTCCTCCGCTCGGTACACGCGGTGGCCGAAGCCCATCAGCCGCTCCCCGCAGTCCAGCGCCCGGCGCACCCAGCGCTGTGCGTCGCCCTCGGCCTCCACGGCGTCGAGCATCCTGAGCACCCGGGAGGGCGCACCGCCGTGCAATGGCCCGCTCAGGGCGCCCACCGCGGAGCTCAGCGCTGCTGCGCAGTCCGCACCCGTGGAGGCGACCACGCGCGCGGTGAAGGTCGAGGCGTTCATCCCGTGCTCGGCGGCGGAGATCCAGTAGGCGTCGAGGGCGCGCACGTGGTCGGGGTCGGCCTCGCCGCGCCAGCGGATCAGGAAGCGCTCGGAGATCGAGGTCGCCTTGTCGATCTCGGTCTGGGGCACGGGTGGGCGGTCCATGCCCCGAGCGGACTGCGCCACGAAGCTGAGCGCCATCACCGAGGCGCGCGCGAGGTCCTCACGGGCCTGCTCGTCGGTGATGTCGATGATCTGACTCAGGTTCCACGCGGGTGCGAGCATGGCCAGCGCGGACTGCACGTCCACGCGCGGATCGCCGCTGCGCACCGTCAGCGGCCGCGGCTCGGCCGGCGGCAGGCCCGGCCGGAAGGTGCCGTCCACGAGCAGGCCCCACACGTGCTCGAAGGCCACCGAGCCCACCAGGTCCTCGATGTCCACGCCCCGGTAGCGCAGCGCCCCGCCGTCCCTGTCGGGCTCGGCGATCTCGCTCGCGAAGGCGACGACGCCCTCGAGACCGGACTGGACTTCCGCGATGGCGATGCTCAAACGGCTCCCTTCACTGCGGTGGCGGCCGGCGGCCCTGGGGCCTCAAGCCTCGCACATGCGGCCGGGCGGGCCGCGCGCGCGTCCGCCCGGCGCTGCTCCTCGACCACCAGCGGGCGCAGCACCAGCCACGCGGACAGCGGCGCCAGCGCCGCGAGCGCGAAGCCGACCGGCCAGGCCGTTGCGCCGACCAGCGCACCGAAGAATGCGGGCGCGAGCGCGCCGCCGGCGGAGACCATCGTGTTCTGCATGCTCATGGCGGTGCCCGCGCGCGAGCGCCCCGCGAGCTCGGCGGCGGCGGTGAAGGCCAGGCCGTTCCAGGTCATCGTCGAGACCCCGGTGGCCAGCACGAGCGGGATGAGCAGCCACAGCGGCGCGGCGGCGCCCAGAGCCGTGGCGACCAGCAGGGCTGCACTGACCAGCGCGCGGCGGCGGATGGGCGCGATGCGCCGCTCCTCGCGGTCGGAGTTGCGCCCCGCGGTCACCCGTCCCAGCGCGCCGCCCAGCAGCACGCCGGCCAGCACGGCCGAGGCGCCGGCCGTGCTCAGTCCGCGCTCCCCGTGCAGGAAGAGCACCAGGAAGCCCAGCACGACCGACTGGGCGACGATGAGCAGGGCACCACCCGCGCCCAGGCGCCACAGGCGCCGGTCGCGCCCGGGCGCGGGGCGGCTCGAGGCGGGCGCACCGGGTTGGGGCGCGGGCGCGTCGCGCATCCACACCGCCGAGGCGGCGCCCGCGGTGAGGATCAGGCCGGCCAGCGCCAGCAGCGCCGCCCGCAGGCCGCCGGCGCCCGCCAGCAGGGGGAGGGCTATCGACCCCGTCACGCCGCCGAGCGGCAGCGCCATCTGGCGCACCCCGAGCGCGAGGCCGCGCTCGCCGCGCGCGAACCACCCCACGACGGCCCGCCCGCTGGCGCATGTGGCGCTCGCCCCGAGCGCCCCGGCCAGGAACAGTCCGCCCACCAGCGTGAGGTAGCCGGGGGCCAGGGCGGCACCCGCCAGGACCACGGCGGTGCCCGCGAGGCCGCCCGACAAGACCGGCCGCTCGCCGACGCGGTCGGTGAGGATGCCCCAGGGCACGAGGGTGACCATGGTCCCGAGAGCCACGGCGGTGAAGGCGAGGCCCACCTGCGCCAGGCTCAGCCCGTAGGCGTCGCGCAGCGCGGGGCCCAGCGCGGGCAGCCCCATGCGCAGCACCGAGAAGGCGCCGGCGCCCGCCGCGCCCACGCCCAGCACCACCCACCGGTACCGCGGTGCCGGCGCGCGCGCCGCCACCGCGCGCGAGCGGGACGACGACGGGCTCGGGGTGGACACCCCTCGAGTCTAGGAGCTTCTGTCGCTGTCGCGATCTGGGGGCCCACCTCCTGCGGGTGACCTCGCGCGGGACCCGGCTCCGCGGCCATCTGGCCGCTTCGCCACCCGCGGGCCGCCTCCGACACCCCTGGCCCGCGGCTTGGGGCCCGGCGCCCCGCAGGCGTGGCGCTGCCCCGCTGGCCGCCACCAGCGGTGTGTAGGCTCGCCACCGCGTGGCCGGGGCCGACCTCCTCTTCCGTCCCGTCCACGAACTGGCCGCGCTGGTGCGCGACGGCGAGGTGTCCGCGCGCGAACTCCTCGAGGTCTCGCTGGAGCGCATCGACGCACTGGACGGCGCGGTCAACGCGTTCGTGGACGTCGACGCCGAGGGCGCGCGCTCGGCAGCCGGTGCCATCGGCCCCGGGGACCCACGGCCCTTCGCCGGCGTTCCCGTGGCCATCAAGAACAACCGACCGGTGGAGGGTCTGCCGCTGACCTTCGGCGCGCGCTTCGCCGGCGACTTCACCGCCCCCCACGATCACAACGTCACGCGCCGCCTGCGCGCGGCGGGCTTCGTGATCGTGGGCACGACGGCGCTGCCCGAATGGGGCATCCTGCCGGTCAGCGAGGCCGTACGCCTGGGCCCCACGCGCAACCCGTGGGACCTCGGGCTCACGCCGGGCGGCTCCTCGGGCGGGTCGGCGGCCGCCGTGGCCGCCGGCATGGTGCCCGTCGCCCACGGCAACGACGGTGGGGGCTCCCTGCGCATTCCCGCGGCGTGCTGCGGACTGGTGGGCCTAAAGCCCCAGCGCGGGCGGATCTCGCCGGCGCCCGAGATCGGCGAGCAGTTCCTGGTGACCGACGGGGTCCTCACCCGCACGGTGGCCGAGACTGCCGCGCTGCTGGACCTGCTGGCCGGCCCGGAACTGGGCGATGCCTCCTGGGCTCCGCCGCCGACCGAGCCCTTCGCCGTCCAGGCCGCGCGCGGTCCCGACCTCGCGCGCCCCCTGCGCATCGCGCTGACCACCACCTCCCCGCTGCCCGACACCGACCTCGACCCCGCTTGCGCGCGGGCGGTGAGCGACGCCGCGGCCCTACTCGAGTCGCTGGGCCACGAGGTCGTCGAGGACGATCCGCCGTGGGACCAGCCGGGCCTGCTGCATCTGTTCACCGCCGCGTTCGGCCCCGCGGTGGCCACGCAGATCGCGGTCCTGGCCTCCGTGGCCGGTCGTGAGCCCACGGCCGAGGACATGGAGCCGCTGTCGTGGGAGATCTGGCAGGCGGCCAAGGGACTGGACTGCGTGAGCGCCCAGCTCGCCATCTTCCAGCTGCAGGGACTGGCCCGCGCGGTCGTGACGTGGTGCGACCGCTACGACGCGGTGCTCACCCCCGCCCTGGCCGAAGCGCCGCTGCCCATCGGCACCCTCTCGGCCCACCCCGACGAGCCCATGCGCGACTTCGCCCGCTCGGGGCGCTTCACGCCCTACACCGCGATCTCCAACGTCAGCGGCTCGCCCGCCGTCTCGCTGCCGCTCTACGAGCACGCGCGAGCGCAGGGAGCGGTGGGCGTGCCCCTGGGCGTCCAGCTCATCGGCCGACCCGCCGGCGAGGGTCCGCTGCTGGCCCTGGCCGCCCAGCTGGAGGCCGCTCACCCGTGGGCGGCCCGACGGCCGGCGCTCGCAGGCTGATCGGGCTGCTCAGGATCCCGTCGCGCCGAGCACGGTGGCCATCGAGCGCGGGATGACGCCCAGTGCCTGCGCGTCGGCCGTGCCACGCGTGGTGGTCATCGGGACCTCCAGCAACTCGGCCTCGTCCCAGGTGGCGGGCGCGCGAGATCCCAGGACCCACTCGCTCGCGCGCAGCAGGCGCGCGCGCGGCGCGGCCGGGGACGCGCACGACGGGTCGCGGGCGCCCCGCGGCACGCAGCGCAAGCTCGACGATGGCGCGGTGGGAGAGCGTGTCGGGGCCCGCGAGCTCGTGGCGCACCCGGCCGTCGCCGCGCCCGTCGAGCAGGGCCACGAGGCGGTCGGCCACGTCGTCGGCCCAGATCGGCTGGGCGGTCGCGCGCCCGCGGCCCGGCGCCGGCACCGCGGGCAGCAGGGCCAGGCGGGCCAGCAGGGTCAGGTAGCGGTCGCCCGGTGCGTAGACCACCGAGGGCGCCACGACCGCGTGGCGCAGGGTCGAGGCCAGCACGGCCTGTTCGGCCAGCGCCTTGGCGCGCATGAAGCGCGTGCGGTCGGAGGTCGAGGCGCCGAGGGCCGAGGCGAACACGAAGTGGCCCACTCCCGCGTGCTCGGCCGCGCGGACCATGCGCCAGGTGGCGATGCCGTTGAGCTCCTCGATCGAGCCCGCACGCTGGTCGCGGATCGAGGCCGCGAGGTGCACCACGGTGTCCACCCCGCGCGCAGCGCGTTGCGAAAGGACGGCGGGTCGGCCAGATCACCCAGCGCGATCTGCACGCGGACGCGCTCGGCCCCCAGCCGGCGCGGTTCGCGCACCAGGCAGCGCACGGGCCGCCCGGTCGCGGTCAGCCGGCGCAGCAGGGCAGCTCCGACGGTCCCGGTGGCGCCGGTGAGCAGCAGCACGGCCCGGACCCTACCCGCAGGCCGTGAGGGGAAGGGGCCGCCGCCGGCGCCCTGCAGGGGACGAGGAACGCCGGCGGCGGTGCCAACGACGGCTCTTTGTGGGGAGGCGCCGTCGCGGCTCCGACAGTTCAGCATGAACGCCCCAAACGGTGCACTGTGCGTCATGGGAGCATGTGTCGCTTTCGCGACCTGGGGGCCCACCTCCGGCGGGTCAACCTCGCGCGGGACCCGGCTCCGCGGCCATCTGGCCGCTTCGCCACCCGCGGGCCGCTCCGGCACCCCTGGGGCCGCTCAGCATGTCGCCCATCCACCGCCCGTCAGCCGGGGGAAGATGGGGCCAGGGCCGCCCCCGTCTACCATGCACGCCCGGCGTCCCCGTGGCGCCCCTATACCGACCCAGAAGAACGAGGAACCGAGCCCATGGCCTACGTCATCGCGGAGCCCTGCATCGGCCAGAAGGACAACTCGTGCGTCGAGGTCTGCCCGGTCGACTGCATCCACCCCACCCCGACGAGCCCGACTACGACAAGGTCGAGCAGCTCTACATCGATCCAGAGGAGTGCATCGACTGCGACGCGTGCGTCGAGGCCTGCCCCGTGGACGCGTGCTTCGCCGAGGACCAGCTCCCCGAGGAATGGGAGCGCTTCACCGGGATCAACGCGGAGTACTTCGCCAACTCGGCCTGAGTTGAGCCTGCCGCCGGCCGGCTCAGCTGGCCATCGGCAGGCTCATGCCCGTCGGTGCGGGCTGCGCGGGCGGTTCGGCGTGCTCCACCGCCACCACGGGCAGATCCATGGGCGTCAGCGCGAGGAGGCCGCGAGCGACCTGGCGCGTGGCCTGAGCCGCCGGATCGTCGGGGCCCACCGCGACCAGGGGATGCCCGCGTCGGCCTGCTCGCGCAGGGCGATCGTGAGGGGCACCTTGCCCAACAGGGGCACGTCGAGCTCGTCGGCCAGCTCCTGGCCGCCGCCCTCGCCGAAGATCGGGTAGCGCTCGCCGTCGGGAGTGGTGAAGCCGCTCATGTTCTCCACCACCGCGGCGATCTCCAGCGAGACCTTGTGGGCCATCTCCGCCGAGCGGCGCGCCACCTTCTGCGCGGTGGGCTGCGGGGTGGTCACGATGAGGAACTTGGCCTGGGGCAGCAGCTGGGCGAGCGTCATGGAGACGTCGCCGGTGCCCGGCGGCAGGTCGATGAGCAGGAAGTCCAGCGTTCCCCAGTCCACGTCCTCGAGGAACTGGGTCAGCGCCTTGTGCAGCATGGGCCCGCGCCAGACTACGGCGGAGTCCTCCGCCACGAAGAAGCCGATCGACATGATCTTCACGCCCCCGGCCTCCATCGGGAGGATCTTTCGCTGCGGGGAGACGGGCGGGCGATCGGAGCCCAGCCCGAACATGCGCGGGATGGAGTAACCCCACACGTCGGCGTCGAGAACTCCCACGCGCCTGCCCTCGGCGGCCAACGCGGCGGCCAGGTTGGCCGTCAGCGTGGACTTCCCCACTCCGCCCTTGCCCGAGCCGACACAGATCACGTTGGCGACCTGCGCCAGGGCGCCGGTGGGCAGGCCGTTGGAGCGCCCGAGCTTGTGCTGCAGGGCGCCCTTCTCCTGGTCGGAGAGCACGTCGAAGGAGACGTTGACGTGCGTCACCCCCTCCACCTTGCGCGCCTCCTGGGCCACGGAGGTCTGGAAGTGGTTGCGAATCGGGCAGCCTGCGGTGGTCAGCGACACCATGATGTCGGCCACCCCATCGGCGTGGAGCTCGATCGAGCGCACCATGCCCAGCTCGACGATGTTCTGGTGCAGTTCGGGATCGATGACGACCTCGAGGGCCTTCATGACGTCGTCGCGGGTACCCATGCGTCCCATCCTAGGAAAAACGCCTGGTGGCCCGCCTCAGGGGCCACGTCGAACCACCTTGGCCCCCCAAAGCGAACGGGGCGCCCTTTCGGGCGCCCCGCAAGCTTGGGGAGGAGAGATGTGATCTCTGGGGGAAGAGCGTCAAACGCGGCCCTAGGAGCGTGTGTCGCTATCGCGACCTGGGGACCCGCCTCCGGCGGCCACATGGCCGCCTCCGGCACCCCCACTAGGCGACCTCGGCGGCCCTCTGGGAGACCTTGGTCGCCGCCTGGGTGCCGCGCAGCAGCCCGGTCTGCAGCACGTTCTCGACGCGAGCGGTCACGAGCTCCATGTTCTTGGTGACCGTATCGCCCTGGCGCTCGACGTCGCGGCGGAAGGAACGGACCTCCTTCTCGACGTCGCGGCGCAGCGACGTGACCTCGCGCTGGACGCGGTTGCGGTTGCGGCGCAGGTCGCGCTCCAGGCGCTTGCGGCGCTGGCGCAGCTCGCGCTCCACGCGGGTACGGGTCTTCTTGACCTCGCGCTCGACGCGGTTGCGGGCGGTGTTGCCCCGACGCTCGAAGCGGCGCAGCTCGGTGGCGACCTTGGCCCTCGAGGTGTAGGTCGTGCGCAGGTCGGACACCGTGGAGACGACGTTGTCACGCGCCACCAGCGCGGCGCCGACCGGCACGAGGACCGCCTTCTCGGCGACGTCGGTCACCTGGCGGACAGGCCCGCGGACCTCGGTCTGCGCACGCTGGGCCGTGCGCCGGGTGGTCTTACGCGCATGGTTGGTCTTGCGGGCGGTGTCGCGCTTGGCCTTGGTGGTCGCGCGGCTGCGGGCCTGGGCACCCTCGCGCTGGGCGCGGGTCTGGGCGGCCTTCTTGGCCGTGGTGCTGCGCTTGGTCGCAGCGGCCTGCCGGCCAGCCGAACGCGCGGCCGGCGGGGTCGCCGAACGGTTGGCCGCGGGGCCGCCGTTGCTCGAGCGGTTCGCCGGCGTGCTGCTTCTCGCGGTCCTCGTGGATCGGTTGCTTCGGGTGGTGCTGTTCTGGGCCATCGTGCCTAGTCCCTGTCCAGATCGTTAGCGCTAAGGAAGTTCGCGGGAATGATACCAGCGAACACACGTTTGTAAACCGCTCCGGCCGTCGGGTTACAGGTGGAGCCCGATCGAGATTCCGCGCTCAGCCCGCGCGGGCGGCCAGGCGCGGGGCGCCGGAGCGGCGCAGCCACGCCTGCGGATCGGCCAGCTCGGCCATGGTGGGGACCGCATCGGGCCCGGAGAAGGCGTGGCGCAGGGCCTCCTGGCCGCCCGCGGCGGCGACGGCGTCGCAGAAGGCGCGACCGTCGCGGTACTGGCGCATCTTGAGGTCCAGGCCCAGCAGCTTCTCCAGCAGGGCCATGAGCACGGGGCGCTCCCGGCGGCGGCGATCCAGCGCCCGGCGAAGCTTCTCCAGGTCGGGCAGCGCGTCGGCGCCCACGAGATCCATGACGTGCTCGGCGTGGCCCTCGACGAGGGCCATCGCCGCCTGCACCCGCTCGAGGATGGCGCTGCGCTCGGGGCCGGCCGCGGCCAGCATGAGGCCGCCTTCGCGCACCCGCTCGACCAGCGTGCGCAGGTCGCTACGCGCCGGCAGGCGTAGGCCGCCCGGGGAACCCCCCGACTGCACGTCGAGGGAGGCCAGCAGGTCCCTCAGCAGACCACCCAGGTGGCCCTGCAGCCACGGCGCGGCGGCGAACTGGACGGCGTGGGTGATCTCGTGGAAGGCCACCCAGGCCAGGAACTGGGCCGCGTCCACGTCCAGGCGCCGCGCGGCCTCCACCAGGTTGGGGCGCACGAAGAGCAGGCGGGGACGCGTCTTTGCGTCGATGAGCACCAGCTCGTACTGGCCGAGCACGCGCTGGCCCAGCAGCCCGGTCAGCGCGCCGGCCTCCACGGCGAGCATGGTCCCGCCGGCGCCGCGGCCCACCGCGCCCAGGGAGCCTGCCTCGCGACCGATGCGGGCCACCAGCGGGTCGGCCAGCACGGCCATGCTGCGCAGATTGGCGGTCACCCAGGCTTCGCGCTCCACCGCCTCGGGCGGGGGCAGCGGCGTGCCGGGGGTCAGCCCGGTCGCCGCGATCACGCGCTGGGCGCCGTCCGCGCACAGCCCCTTCAGGTCGCCGGACAGCGCGCCCACCGGTCCATCGCCGGCCACGCGCGCGCCCACCCGCTCGGCCAGCCACCA